>CAYNZY010000018.1:0-54511 GCA_964401805.1 uncultured Rhodohalobacter sp. | reverse complement strand
GCAAATTAACTGAATTTACAAATAAAAAAACCCCCACCAAATAGTGGAGGTTTTCAATAATATTAATTGCAACTTAGATAGTTGTATAAGTAATGGTAACCTCTAAATCACTACCACCTGCTGTAGTGGTGTTATAAATGCCTGATGGTTTTCCATTTACACCTTGCAATTCACCACCAACAGTAACTGTTGTTGCAGTACCTGATAGTGTTATTTCAGTTGTACCGTCAGTGATTTCTGTTTGAGTTCCTCCATCATCATATGAAAGAAAAGGTGCAAAAGTCATTGTTTCAGTTGCATCATCAGTTTTTGCTAGTGTAGCAGTGCCCCAAGTCAAAGTTACGTCTGCGCCACCAACTAAATCGAAAGAACCTAGACTTTGGCCTGAAATAATTCCAGTTGTTGCGCTTTCAGAAGTAACTCCAGTGTTTAAATATGCATTAACATCACCTGATAAAAGGCCAAAATCTACGTTATTTACATTTTGGACTTCGATACTTGTGACAATTTCTGCTTGAGCTTCAATAGTTGCTGTTGCCTGTCCAAAAACAGTCCCTGCTGAGAGAACAAATAGAGCGATGATAAGAGAGCTTAATTTTTTCATTTTATTCGTTGGTTTATTGTTGTTTAAAAAGTCGTTGAGTGATTTTTCTTTGTTGATTCTGTAACCAAGATAAGAGCTTGCAACTCACACCCCAAGTTAGAGAGCTTTAATTAAAGGGCTTTAACGCCCGCCTAACACCGTTAGAACGGCTTAACCCACTCTTTTCCGGAAACTATTCATAAATCACCGTTAGTACCACTTCTCCGGTGTAAACGCCTTCCCGTACATTGCCAATATCAACATTCCCGAAAATATAGATATAAAGTGAGGTCCATTCCGACGATGGATTATTATTTGATGATTCAAGGACAATGCTTTCTCCCAGATTGTTCATTGGTGTACTCAGTTCAAAATCTTCCATGCCAAAATTTGTGTACGCAGCCTGAAGCTCTACAGGAATCGAGTCTAAGATATCCGGATTCTCGTGAATGAGTTCTTCATCGGCATCCATTTGTAAGATTACACTTTGAGTGCGAAGTGCCCGAACTCTGAAGATTCCCATATTGGGAGATCCCGCCGGGATAGACTGGGATCCAAGTCCGGCAATGACCTGGCCAAAATCCAGATCTTTTACAACCGTTGTTTGAACTTCAGGGGCTACATCAATCTGGACATTCAGTGATTGACTTAACCCGGAAAAAGGAAATATCAAAAACAGAATAGCAGTAGAGAGCAGTAACAAGCTCTTTGTATTTTTGTTTTGATCTGTCATCTTCAATTTCTTCACTATCTGTACTCCACCGTTACCGTGATTGTACCACGGTACTGTCCTGCTACTACGTTACCGACATCTATCTGTCCATAGAAATAGAGATAGGCGGTTTCATTAACCAGCGATTGATCAAAATCTCCTGTGGGAGGCGGTGGAGGAGGTCCGGGAGGTTGCTGTCTCCTGGATAGTATAGGAAATCTGGCAGACCCTGAACTTATTGAAGGAGTATTTGCTATTCCGATAGGTCTTGAGGATGAAACGTTATTTTCACCGTTATTGGTAAATGCGGCTTCAAGAGTAAAAGGAATAGATCTGGCGGGATCTGAATCGTAAGTCGGGTCACCGTCAAGATAAAGTTTACCGTCTGCGGTGATATCTACATCAACATCCAGGTACTTTACACCAATAATCCCCAGAACTTTAGAGTCAATCAGTTCAACTTGATATACACCGCTATTTGAAGTGATTGGTCCTTGAAATACCAGATCCTCCAGGCCAATATCTTCCAGCTCAATGGTGTAAGTGCCATACTGACCAAAGCGAATATCCTGTGAACTGGCAATATCTGCGTTGAGCCCTATAAACAGGGCAATGGATAGAGCAGTGATGATATGTTTGGATAATAAATTCAACCGGTTCAGATATATTCAATTTCGATCGTAAACTCTCCCTGGTAACTGCCGGGGTTTATATCGTTCAGATCCACGGTACCGCCAATCCAAAAGTAATATTCACCGTCTTCATTAAACTGAAGATTTCGAATGTCTTGGTCCAGCAACTCCGCAGTTTCCTGGTCGTCGATAAAATTACCCGCTACCAGATAGTTGAAAAAGATCACTCCGTCTCCGTCCAAATTCAGGAGTTCTCGTTCTCGAATGTAATCAACTCTAAATTCTGCGTTTGGTGTACCGCGGGCAACCATCTTTCCGGCACGTTCGCCAAAAATCGGATCCACACGAATAACGGATCCCTCTTCTTCGATATCCTCAAAATCGACAGTATTAATCGTAATCATCTCAACGGTCCCAGATACAGTCGCTGAAACAGAGATACTAACGCTTTGTTGATTTTGAGCAACAACAAATACGGGGAGTAGAGCCGTAATGAAAAGTCCTAAAAGCTTTTTGTAAATCATGCTATCATTTTTTCTACTTCAAAGATCCCAACTTAAAGACGGTATAGCGAGTTAGTCTTTTTTAATTAAGGGAATCTAAAAACGGCGTTTTAATATCTGTAAGAGCGCAATAGTTCTCTTTTTTTGATTTTATCGAGAGACGTAACCGGCATCTCACCTTTATGGATAAACTCTTTTGGCACCTGAAATGAAAGAAGTTTTTCCTTGAGATAAGATTTTAACTCCAGTTCATCAATTTGTTCCTTCTCTGTAGTGTAGAAGGCAACAACACGCTGGCCCCATTTTTTATCCTGAACTCCAACAACTGCAGAACGGCTGATACCCGGAAATGTTTCGATGGCTTGTTCAACCTCTGAAGGATTGACGTTTTCCCCACCCGTTACGATGAGATCCATCCGCCTTGTTTCAATATAAAGCTGTTTTCGATAATTAAGATATCCATAATCACCCGTGTTGAACCACCCATGTTCATCAAAAACATCATGATTTAGCTCCTTAGCCAGATACCCGTCAAATACCTGCGGCCCCTTCAGCCAGATCTGTCCCGACTCACGATTAGGGAGGGGCTTGTTCTTATCGTCTCGAATCTCAATCATATTCGGTGAAAAGAGATGTCCTACACTATTCTTAGGCAGGTAAACACCGCTTGGACTCAGGATCGGGTTGGCTGCGATTTGAGCAAATGTCTCGGTCATTCCATAACTGGTTACGATGGGTATCCCTCTCGTTACAGCCCACTCAATGAGTTCAGCAGAAATGGGGCCTCCGCCTAGCAAAATTGCTTTAAACCCTGGGTGAGTTTGAAAATGTGTGTCATCCATCAGGTTGATCAGCATTGTAGGAACCATGGATGCAACTTCAAAATCCCGATTCGATGATAGTAGATTCCGGATCGTATCGGTGTCAAAAGAGTCTAGCCTGTAAATGGCCGAACCATAAAGAATGGTCCGGAGAATAATGGAAATGCCACCAACATGATTTAAGGGCAAACAGAGAAGCCAGTATTTATTCTTACCCGGTTTGAAATTATTTGCGGATGCTTCGGTTGCAAAAAACACCTGCCTTCTTTTAATCGGTACGATCTTTGGAGTTCCTGTAGATCCGGATGTTAAAAACAGTCCGGCTGTTTGATCGGTATCCGATAACGAGAATACAGAATCGTTGTACTCGCTTTGAAGGTTTAAACGGTTTTTTTCAATTTTGATTCGTTTCGCATCGAAAACAGAGCCAAATCTATCGGGTTCATCAGAAAAGATGAAGGGTGGATCGATCTGGGATTTTAATACGCCGGCATCAGAATCTGAAAATTCTTCATGAAGAGACAGAAAGGGTATTTTTAATAGGAAACACCCTGCTACAAGAAAAATGATCTCATCGGACGATGGTCCACAGATAAGAAGTGGTTTTTCCTCCGAAAAATGAAAACCTTTCGTTTTTTCTGCGAGCCAACTCGTGAATCCGTAAAGATTGCCATAGGTAAAATCCCCCTGCTCCGACGTTAAGAAAGTCAGCTCTTTATCAGGAATACTGAAGGTTGGAATTTTATATGAATCAGGACCCATAACTCAAAAGAGTAAATATTTTAATCTTAAATCAATCTGCGGATTGATAAAATGCATCATTCAAATCAATAATATTTGTAGAATAAAATCCGGAAGTAGGAATTTTAAAGCTACCACCTGAAATAATGCTGTCGTGAGAAAGGTCAGTTTCAAAAAAACGGCCTGTGTTGAGTCCGTGAGCCATGTCACGGGCTCCAATGATTGACGCAACAGAGGCAACCGACTTTCTGCCGATGGACGACTCAAGTGCCGTTGTAACAACAATCCCATTAAAATGAGTTCTTTGGCGAGCTAATGTTTCAAATAACTCGAAAATATTACCCAGAATTGTCGGTTTTATTATAATTACGGTTTCAGGCAATTCTTTGAGTAAATTTTTAAGATGGTCAATGTCCTGTATGGATTCATCCAATGCAATTGGAATAGCAGATTTCTGAATCAGATTTTTAACTGTCTGAATATTTGTACTGGAAATTGGCTCTTCAATATACTCGATATTAAAACCGGCCAACTTTTTTAGGATACCTGAAGCTTGATCCGCCGGCCACGACCGGTTCGCGTCGATTCTAAACGTACAATCGTGTTCTGCAGTTTGATTGAGCGCCATCAGAGTTTTGACAAGGTGGTTTACAGGAAAGCCGGATTTAATTTTGAACGTTCTGAATCCCTTATCGTAGCTCTTTTTAAAATGTCTGATCGTCTTATCCAATTCCTGAATTGGCAACACATCATTTACAAGGACATTTGACGGTTTTGTAACTTCGAAAAGATCAAACAGAGACTGTTTGGTTCTTTTGGATAAGAGTTGTAAGCCCAAGAAACTTAGGGCAAATTGTAGTGATGGAAGGTTTGGAGTTTGTTTTAAATAAAACTTCAGCTCTTTGAGCGAAAACGGTTCAGACAAGAATTTTTGAAGGGATTCTTTTTGATCTTTGGCTGCGGTAAGAACATCATATAGGCTTTCGTGGGAAAATCCCGGAAGAGGTGCGGCTTCGGTGATTACTTCCGTAGTATTGTCCGAATAACGAATTAAAATTCCTTCGCGGTGATAAAACTCCCCGGAACCCGTAACGAAAGGCTTTGAAAAAGGGAGTCGGTATGTAAAGATTTCGATCAAGTTTTAAAGAATCAGGCCGGCTGCAAACAAAAATCCGTAAACAATCATCAATTTGGAGGTTCTTTCGAGGGTGTTATTCAGTGTTCGCTTATCCTCATGGTACCAAACTTCTTTGTTTAATTTCCAGGCAATGAATAGGGAAAGGTAGGGGAGCATGATGAAAATTGAGTAATCTAAAAGATGGTAGAAAAACACAGGTGTTAGGTATGCCAGTGCTATCATGACTACATATTCTATTTTAAGTGCATTTTCTCCAAACAGTACTCCCAAGGTTCGTTTCCCGGAAACTTTATCCTGTTCTACATCTCTCAGATTATTAACTACTAAAATATTTACGCAAAGAGCTCCAACCGGAATAGATGCCCAAAAAGCGTGCATTTCCCACTCCAGGGTGTTTACATAGGTTGTGCCCATTACAGCAACAAAGCCGAAAAAGATAAATACGAAGATGTCGCCGAGGCCATTGTAGCCAAGAGGAAATGGTCCGCCCGTGTAGAGAACGCCGAATAAAAGAGAGAGCAACCCAATCCATAAAATGACCCAGCCCCCGATCCAGACAAGGTATAACCCGGCTAAAAAAGCAATGAACATGGTGATTATTGTAGCTCTGAGCATCGAACGTGGAGTGACGGCTCCGGAAGAAGTTGCCCGTTCAAATCCAATCCGATCATCTGTATCTGCGCCTTTAACAAAGTCGAAATAGTCGTTGGCGAAATTTGTGCCAATTTGAATGGCAAAAGCACAAAACATGGCAACCAGGGTTGCAGGCCACATTAGAGAATCCTGCCTGAACGCGATGGATGCACCAACGAGTACAGGGATAAATGCAGCTGCCAGGGTTTGGGGACGGGCCGCTGAAAGCCACACCTTAAATGTAGATTTTTCCAAAAGAGGTTATCAATTACACGTTTTAAAATAGTTTGCTAAAGATACAGAATGAATGAGAGCCTTAAAAAATTCACCCGACAAGCGGTTTGGGTAAATAAGTTTTGTTTTGAGACAAGCTGGAAGCGCTTTTAGGTTAAATAATAATTTAAATTTGATATAAAACGTAAATTAGTAAGGAATTTTAAAATTACTAAGAAATAATTTTAATTATTTTCAAACACTGATATATTTCCGCTGTTCCAAACCACGAACCAAAATTTTAAAAAAATAATGACTCAAACAATACGTCGCTACGATACCCTTGCAGCTGCCAGAAACTGGAACCCACAGGCCAATGGTGATTTTCAGCATATGAATATTACAGAGGTTTTTGGTGAGTACACGCTTACACTTGAAGATCTAAGAGAACGGCTTCCAAAAATAGTTTGGCAAGAATTGAAAAAGACTGTTGAAGAAGGTCAGCAGCTTGATCTTTCAGTAGCTGATGCGGCAGCTTTAGCCATGAAGGAGTGGGCTACAGAAATGGGTGCCACACACTTTACCCACTGGTTTCAACCGTTAACAGGAGCAACGGCTGAAAAACATGACAGTTTTATTACGCCGAACCAGGGTGGCGGTGCAGTATCAGAATTTTCCGGAAAAGATTTGATTCAGGGAGAGCCGGATGCATCCAGTTTTCCAAGCGGTGGACTGAGGGCTACATTCGAAGCGCGCGGTTATACTGCCTGGGACCCGACATCCCCGGTTTTTCTGATTGAGAACCAAAATGGAAAATACCTTTGTATACCAACTGCATTTGCATCGTGGACAGGTGAAGCTTTGGACCATAAAACGCCGCTGCTGCGATCCATAGAAACGTTAGATGAGCAGACCAAACGCGCACTTGCACTCTTTGGCGTTGAGTCAAAAAGAGTGACTTCTACAGTGGGTTGTGAGCAGGAGTATTTCTTGATCGATCAGGAGTTTTTCTATCGGCGACCGGATTTAATGACGTCCGGACGTACTTTGGTGGGAGCAAAACCACCACGAGGTCAAGAGTTAGATGACCACTATTTTGGATCTATTCCGGACAGAGTCCTTTCGTTTATGCTGGAAGCTGAACGTGAGCTTTACAAGTTGGGTATTCCGGTAAAAACCCGACACAATGAGGTTGCTCCGGGTCAGTTTGAGGTAGCGCCGATTTTTGAAAACTGCAATATTGCGGCGGATCATCAGCAGCTTATGATGATAGTTCTTAAAAAGATTGCTAAAAAATATGGATTTGAGTGTCTGCTTCATGAAAAACCGTTTGATGGACTGAACGGTAGCGGTAAGCACCTGAACTGGTCGCTTAGCACAGCCGAGGGGATGAATCTATTGGAACCGGGTGAAAGTCCACATGAAAACATGCAGTTTCTGTTTTTCTTCTCTGCAGTTTTGAGTGCAGTTTATAAGCATCAGGATCTGTTGAGAATTTCGATAGCCAGTGCGAGCAACGATCATCGTCTTGGAGCAAATGAAGCTCCGCCGGCAATTATTTCGGCATATATCGGTGAGCAGCTGGAAGATATTATTAAACAGTTGCTGAACGGCGGCCTGAAGAAATCGATGAAGTCCGGTTTGATGGGATTAGGTTCACCCGTACTGCCTACTATTCCGAAGCATGCGGGAGATAGAAACAGAACCTCTCCATTTGCTTTTACAGGCAACAAATTTGAATTCAGAGCGGTTGGTTCAAGTCAGTCTGTGTCTTTCCCGATTGTGGTTCTGAATACGGCTGTGTCTGAGGCGATCGATACCATGTGTACAAGCCTGGAAAAGAAGATGGAAGAAAAAGATCTGGAACTTTCTCTCAAAGAAGTATTGGTTGAGACTATGAGTGAAGCCAGGGATATTATTTTTAACGGGGACGGATATTCCGACGACTGGCAGAAAGAGGCTGAAAAGCGAGGGTTGTTAAATCTGAAATCGACTGCTGAAGCACTGCCACACTTAATCAGTGAAAAGAACATCAATCTGTTTGAAAAGTATGATGTGATGACGGCTCGTGAAATCCATTCACGTCTCGAAATTTGGGCTGAGCAGTATGTTACGAACCTGAATATTGAAGTTGATACAACAGAAGCAATTGCCAGAACGATGGTTTATCCGGCGGCTGTACGCTACATCAACGAGCTTACTAAAGCTGTGAAGGAAACCGGGGAGTTAGGCCTTGAGAACAGTGGTTCCAAGGAGATGCTGACCACCGTAAACGGTGCATTGAATAATCTGGGAGAAGCGATGATTGAACTCAAAAAAGTTCAGGATGATTTGAAAAATGATAGTCTGACTGAGCTTTGTGTAGAGTACCGTGAAAAGATCATTCCTGCAATGGGTAAGATTCGTGACTCTGTAGATTATCTGGAACGGTACACTGCAGATGACTACTGGCCTCTTCCGATTTATCGTGAAATGCTGTTTGTGAAATAACAGATTTGATTCTGTTATAATTACAAATACGAAATGATTAAAAACCTGTTCGGTTCAATTAATGTAACCGGACAGGTTTTCTTTTTGTGGCTTCTCAATAATCCCATCTTTTTATTTTATATTCTCAGCTCAAAGGTAAAGGTCAAATCTAAACGGTTGAGACATTGAACATTTTAGCGGTTGAACCATTTTACAGTGGATCACATAAAGCATTTCTGAAAGGCTTACAGGAGAACTCACGTCACAACATCTACTCTGTGAACCTAAACTACAAAGGCTGGAAATGGAGAATGCATGGAGATTCTGTGAAGATGGCTGAGATGGCAAGTCATGTTGAGGAGGACATCGATCTGTTGCTTGTGAGCAGTATGACCAACCTGCCGGCTTTTTTAGCACTGACAAACCCCAGATTTGCACTCACGCCTAAAATCATGGTAATGCATGAAAATCAGCTTACCCAGCCGATGCCGGAAGGAGAGGAGCGGGATTTGACCTACTGCCATATCAACTATTTAAGTATGCTATCGGCCGATAAGCTTCTTTTCTCGTCCAAATTTCATATGCATGATCTTTTTGAAGCACTTCCCGATTTTTTGAATCATTTTCCGGATGACAAAACATACAATACTGTTCAGCAGATCAAGGATAAAAGTATGGTTATGTATCCAGGTCTTGATCTGAAATATTTTGATAATCAACCGGATACCAGAAGTGAAAATAAACGGCCGGTAATTGTTTGGAACCAGAGGTGGCAGTTTGATAGAAATCCAAACATGTTTTTTAAAGTACTGAATCGCTTGAATGATATTGATCTGGAGTTTGACCTGATATTGGCCGGCGATACCAAACACAATAAGCCGGAAGAGTTTGAGCGGGCCTGGAAACGGTTTGGTGACCAGATTACACACTTTGGCTACGTGGATGATCCGGAGCGATACAGCCAATTATTACATTCAGGGGATATTGTAGTATCTACTGCTACGTATGAGTTTTTCTGCGTAGCGATTATGGAAGCTGTCTATTGCGGATGTCACCCACTGGTTCCCAATCAACTGCACTATCCCGAGCTGATTCCGGAAAGTTTGCATAAACCGTTACTGCACTCATCTGTTCTCTATGAGTCGGAAGATGAGCTTTTTAAGTATCTCAAAGATTTGTTAACCGGCAAAACTCAGCCACTTCCTAAAACGTCTCTTCAAAATATTAATAAACATCTGGACTGGAGCCGAATGATCGGCAAGTATGATGCTCTATTTGACGAGCTTGCACAAACCGAAAGTGTTGCCTCGTTTTAGATTTTCTCAGCAATTCGTCTGGCGAATTTCCAACCAATTGCCTAATGGATGAATCCGTATTCTCTGAAAAATAATCGTACTGGACCGCCTCATTACTATTTACTGCTGATTTAAACGCTCTCTGTTCGGCGGGAAATTTGTCTGCATTTTCTAAACCCCAAGCTTACGCTTGGGGCTAAGATCTGCTCGCTCCTTTACAGGAGCTTGGTTGAATTGGAATGCTGGACACAAAAAGGTCCGGATCTTTTAATCAGCTCATTATCAGATTTATACATTTGCCCATTTATGTGTAATAGAGACGAGACGGTAATTTATTACCGTTTCCCCAAAGGGTTAGGATATCCGGGTCGTAATGAACATCTAAAATGGAGCTTCATCATCTCCACCCGGACTAAACGGAGGGGGAGCTCCGCCTGAATCCCCACCACCTGAATCAGCCGGTGGAGGAAGTGCACCTTGATCATCCGAATCGCCAAATGGGTTGCTATCCACGCGAGTCAATTTCTCAAATCGTGCGTACTCTTTCACAAAGAACATTCGTGTAGATCCAACAGGACCATTACGTTGTTTCCCGATAATCAATTCTGCCAGTCCGTTTGTGGATTCTCCCTCGGCTGTTGTGGTAATTCCATAATATTCCGGTCGATAGAGGAAACAGACAACATCGGCATCCTGCTCAATAGAACCTGATTCACGAAGGTCGGAAAGCTGTGGGCGCTTATCACCACCACGCTGCTCAACCTGTCGACTCAGCTGAGATAGGGCAATTACTGGAACATCTAACTCCTTGGCTAATGCCTTTAATCCACGGGAGATCGTAGCAATTTCCTGTTCCCGGTTTCCAATATCTTTGGAGGAAGCAGTCATCAACTGAAGGTAATCCACCACCACTAAGCCAATATCGTGTTCACTTTTTAAACGCCGGCATTTGGTTCGCATCTCCATTACGCTCAAACTGGGTGTATCATCAATAAAAATGTTAGCCGTAAAAAGCCGGCTGGCTGCATCAATCAGACGCTTAAAATCTTCATCCTTTAAACGGCCGGTACGCGCTGCTTGAGCATCAATTCGGGCTTCCATGGTGAGAAAACGCTGAACAAGCTGTTGAGCCGACATCTCAAGACTGAAAAGCGCTACATTTGCTTGTAAGTTCTCATCAGGATGAAGAGCCGCGTTTCGGGCACATGTCAGAGTAAATGCTGTTTTACCCATCGAAGGGCGAGCTGCAATAATGACGAGGTCGCCTCTTTGCCAGCCCGAGGTGTAGTTGTCTACATCCAGTCCGGTTGGTACACCGGTTACGCCCGCCGGTTTTCCTCTCAAATCTTCCAGGTGAGCAAGAGTGTCTTTTAAAACATCCCCAATTTTTGTTGCATTGGCACGGCTTTTCGTGTTCGCGATGTCAAAAATGCTTTGTTCGGCGTGATCCAATACATCGTATGCGTCCGTAGTGGAATCGTAAGCGGCTTTAATGATCTCATTGCAGTTTAGAATTAGATTTCGTTTTACTGCTTTCTCTGATATAATCTGCGCATGATAGTCAACACTGGCGGCTGAACTTACCGATCGGGTCAGATCTGCCAGATATCCGGCACCGCCAACACTGTCCAGAAGAGATTTATCCCGAAGCTCATTTTCGACGGTGATCAGATCAAGCGGATTGTCTCGCTCATAAAGATCAAAAAGAGTTTCAAAAATGTGTTTGTGAGCCGGCTTGTAAAAATCGTTGGGACTCAGAAGCTGAAGTGCAATAGTTGCTGCCTCGTGTTCGATAAGCATCGCACCCAAAACCGCTTCTTCAATTTCTACAGCTTGCGGAGGAACTCGGCCTCCATCGTGCGGAGCTGAAGAATTCTTTTTATTGTTCTGATAATTTGAGCCGTTTTGATTGGCCATAGATTGCTAAACCAATGAATTTTACTGATATGATTGCGGCCGCAAGTGAGGGAATGTATCTTTTTGGCCGGCTTTATAAACTACAAAAAAGTGAGCCAACATCTCAGTCAAAATCTTCAATTTGTTTTACGGTTTACCATTTAATTCATCATACCGTTTCCGAACTTTTTGTACATCTTCCCAAGTTGGCCGTTTCCACTGTTGATTCCTCAATAGGGCAGCAGGGTGATAGGTTACGAAGAGTTCACGACTACCGAACTTATGAAATTCACCTCTCATTTTTTTGAGAGTATCATCTTTGTTAAGCATCGTTTGTCCTGAAACTTTACCCAGACAAAGAAGAATCTTTGGATTGATAAGCTCAATCTGCTTTTTCAAATAGGGGAGGCTCCGTTCGGCTTCTTCCGGTTTAGGGTTACGGTTGCCCGGCGGACGGTGCTTTAAAATATTTGAGATGTATACATCATCACGTTTAAAATTGATGGCACCCAGAATTTTATTCAAAAGCTGACCGGCAGCACCAACAAACGGTTCTCCCTGTTTATCCTCCTGCTCACCCGGCGCCTCACCAATCAGCATCAAATCTGCATTTGGATTCCCGACCCCAAAAACCAAATTGGTATTTTCAAGATCGGTTCTTAGCTCTTCTGCTGTAGAACAGATCTCTTTTAACTCCTCCAACGTTGAACAAGCAGCGAGTTTTTCAGCAGGTGAAAGTGATGTAGTGATATCTTCTGATGAAGAATAGGCTTCATCGAGATCATTTATAGTTTGTAACTCTTCTTTTTGATCAGATTCATCCGATGCATGTTCTGAAATTGAAAAAGGGCCGTAGATTTCCTGCTCGGTTTTTAAATAGTTGATGATGTCATCAACGGATATTGGATCGGAGTTGCTCATGTAGCGTTCAGGGATAATGTGTCGTGAAAAAGCTCAAAAAGTTTATTGAAATAGAAAATGCAAAAGAGTTTGGAGAGGGGCAAAGAGTTTACTCTTTTAGGTAAAAAAATTCCTGTATGGTGAATGATATCGATCAAGAGTTCTGTAGATATCAATGGTTCAAGGAAATCATTTGAGGTCCTAAACGATTACTCTCTGACGGGCTGTTCTTCAAACCTTCGCAGCTGTTCGAAATATTTTTCTATTAAGCGCTGATACGTTTCAGAAAAACGTGTGTAGTTCGGATCTTGCAGCCGTGTTCGAATTTCCTGTTCAAGTTCTTCTAAAGTCATATCAGGCGGAAGGGTTTGATCATATTCAGATGAGGCTGTTCCTTCCCGCTCATCCTTTTCTCCTCTCTGCTGTAAAGCCTGTTCAGCGTCTAACATTCTGGATAGAATATTTTGCTGTCTCTCCGTCATGATGGGATCCGTCAATCCGCCACGCATATCATTAATAGAATCTTCCATTTCATCCATCATCCGCTGGAGCTCACTTAAAACTCGGTCACCGGATTCAAAAGCCCCTCTTTGTTGCAGTTCGCGTAACTGCTTTCTGATTTCATTCTGTTGACGGGCAAGCTGATCGAGTCTTTCCGATTGCTCCTGGCTCAGACGGTCACCCTGCATGTCGTTGATCATCTGCTGAAGCTGCTGGTTAAGCTGCTGTTGGTCACCTGACATCTGCTGCAACTGTTCAACCATCTGCTGCATGCTCATGCCACCACCACCGCCTCCATTTTGTTGATCCATGAGCTGGTCAATCAGGGACGCCAGCATGGATGCCAAATCATTGATTCCGGCAAATGCTTCTCTCGACGAGATTGACGCATTGCGTTGATTTCGTTCAACCATTTCTTCAAGCGACTGACTTAAACTGCGTTCAACTTCAGCTTTTTTTCTGTTAATCTGATTGGGAACACCCGGCAGTTCGGACGATACTTTGAATAGAGTATCTGCGGTGATAGAAAATTGGTCAGCAACGCTTTTCTGATTTCGTGCCAAATCAACAAACCCCTGACTTCTCCCACGAGTATCAGCGGTTGTTTTTGTGATGTACTCCTGCAGGTCAGAGAGCTCCAGCAGGGTGTAAAGCGACTGCTGCAAGGCTAAAATATTTACCTGAATTTGTTGTCCACTCATTTCACTTCTGGCCGACCTTATCTTTTCTGCCTGTTCCTGAAGCTGATTGCTGATTTCCTGCTGTTCATTTTGGATTTCATCACCTGTCTGTTCCTCACCTCTGTTTTTTTCATCCTCAGTTTTCCGGTTCAACTGCTCTAATTCTTCAGAAACGTCATTCAGCTGAGATTGAGACTCTTCTTTTAATTGCCTGATCTGTTGTTCAGATCTCTTCGGAGGATTTTGGTCAAGGTTTTCGAGTTGTTCAGAGATAGACTCAATGTCATCTTCACTATTATCCAGCTCATTTTGCAGGTTTTCCAGTGACTGGGTTTCCTGTGGTTTGATTCGCTCGGAGAGGTCTTCATACTGCCGAGCAAGCTTGTCGAGGTCACTGTTCATTTTAAGCTGTTTAAACAGCTCAACGGTACGTTCAAGACGTTCTTTATATAGATTTTCGTTAAAGTTTACGTTTTCAAGAGCTTCTTCAATTTCATCGGGTGACATGTTTTGAAGTGCTCTCTGAAGTTCTTCCATAGCTTCACGCAGAGCAGGATCATCCAGCTCCTTCATCAACTGTTGAAGCTCACGATAAGCTCTTTGAGTCTCTTCCGAAACATTCTCATTCTGCATAATTTCGGACTGAAGCTCTTCGAAGCGCTCATTCATTTCCTCTACAGCTTGGTCAATATCTGATTGCTGCTCCCTGATCTCTTCAAGCATCTGCTCTTCCTCGAAACCACCTTCAGGATTTTGTCTGAGCCTTTCCAGGAAATCATCGTACTCCTCTTCCATATTCCTGAAGTTTTCAGAGATCTCGTCCATTTCGCCTTGCACATCTCGTTCCCTTCTATCAAGCTCTTCAAAGCTGTCAGCCAAAGAGGGAACAATAAGAGTTACAATGTTGGAGTCGCTGTATTTTGGACCGGAAACTTCATCATTATCCCATACACGAATTCTGAATTCAAGTTCGTCGCGAGGTCTTAAATTTAAACTGCTCAAATCCCACTGAAAATTCTCTGTATAACCATTGCCGGGGCTCGATAAAGTTTCACTACCCTGAATAGGAGTTTCAACAAAAGCGCGTCGTTGATCCCACATCAACTGTGCACGAACCAAGCCGAAATCATCAGTAGCTCTGTACCTGATGTTCAGAACATCGGGGTTTGAACTTTGAAATGAACCTGTAGGCTCAAGTATTGAAACAACAGGAGGGCGATCATCCGCTCTTTTGAGAATCGTTCGATATTGATTACTGTTTTGGAGATTGTCTACATCCGACATTACAAAAGAGAGCGTATCATTTTTCTCGGGTCTTACGGAGAAGATTATTTCAGTTTGACCGCTGCCGGACTCCATTTCAGGTTTTTCAAAATTTTCTATTGCATTCACCGAGATGGAAGTAAGCTCTTTGTTGGTCACACCCCGAAAAATAATCTCAGAACCGGGATAGAATGAAATTTCGGAGAAAGGATAATTGAACTCGGTATTTGATAGCTGAGTATAGTTCGGTGGGTCAACCTCGGCGGTTAGTTCTTCGAATCTGGGCCGAAGACGAATTTCCGCCTCATATTCCTCACTCACAAATCCATCCATTTCAAATCGATATGAAATCGTATTTGTAAGCTCAATCTCAGCGGGTTTATACGCATTTTCTCCAAGATTTTGAACCTGCCTCGATCTATAGTTCTCTTCAACATCTGTTTTGAATGATAGCAAGATCTGTTCGGGCAGATTTCCAGTAGGAAAATTTATTTCCGGAGCAAAAACAGACCCGTGCTCCAGTGTTACATCTCCCGGTGTAATTGTGTACTGGTAGGGATTGGGTTTGGAAAAAGTCTCCCAAAACTGAAACGTTCTGGATGCAGATTCGGTAAAAGCTAAAGATAGAGATCCAAAAAGTAGTACTGACCCGGTAAAAAGCAACATCGATCGTTTATAAGTGCTGTAATCTGCTTTTTGCCGAATATACTTATCTAAGTCAGATTTAGTTTTTATGGGGTCACTCTTGGTAAGATTCTCAGACACTGCAGCGCTGTAGAATAATGAGTTTTTCTGATCGGGAAAGAGATGAAGATCAACAGCACTCAGTAGGTTACTCTTTCCAGTATCTGAGAGAAAATCAGTATAAAACTGTTGAAACGTGCTAAACGAAAAGTTTTCCTTTACTTTCCATGCCGCATATAGTGCAACTAAAGCCAACGTAATCAGGAAGACTATTTTTACAGCAGATTGAGTGTATAAATAGTTCTCAAATATGAAGAATAGCGATAGTCCACTGAAAAAAATAGCGAAGAGCGAAAAAAGAACTGTTCTTCTTCTGAATTGCCCCAAACGGTCATGTTCATTTCTCAGGAGCTTGAGAAATTCATCCAGTTTGTTCTCCGGTTTGTTTTGTGGGGATTGAGACATTCAGACTTTAAAGCTTAAAAATAATCAGAGATATATAGATCAACGGAATAACTTGACAATTATTCGATGTCTGATAACTTCATCGATTGATCCATAGAATATTTTCCATCCTCTTTTTTTAACGTAATTATTTCGTGCTCCGCATCATGCTCCAGATATAAATACCAAGAGTGATTAACAGCGTTTTTTAAAAACCCTTTCTTCTCTTTTAAAGTCTGAAGTGGTTTCATATCGTAACCCATTATCCAGGGGAGGGGTATGTGAGCGTACGTTGGAAAGAGATCGGCAGCGTAGACAATAGTTTTACTATCATCTTTGAAAACCGGTAGCTGCTGACCTTCTGTATGGCCATTCATGACAACTGTTTCAAAACCCTTTTCAAAGGTTACTCCGTCTTCGGTTAGATTGAGTCGGCCGCTGTTTTTAATCGGATTAATATTTTCCGGAAAGAAACTCGCCCTTTCACGGTCATTGGGATGAGTGGCCGTTTCCCAGTGTCGCTTGTTTACGTGATAGGTTGCATTGGGAAATACCTCAATAAGATTTCCTTCGCCATCATAATCAGAGGTACCGCCTGAGTGATCAAAATGGAGGTGAGTAAAGACCATGTCGGTGATATCCTCAGGTTTTATGTTTAACTGCTTTAGAGAGTCGATCAGGTTGCTGTGTTTATAATCCAG
The DNA here is from genome assembly GCA_964401805.1 of uncultured Rhodohalobacter sp. Taxonomy (GTDB): domain Bacteria; phylum Bacteroidota; class Rhodothermia; order Balneolales; family Balneolaceae; genus Rhodohalobacter. The sequence goes on along the minus strand of CAYNZY010000018.1, from coordinate 37,702 downwards.
CGAATAGATATTTTCCATCTTTTCATTAAACTTATTTCCGCACCCATTGTCTATCAAATAGATACGGTTACTCTCTTTTGATTTTACCACCATACATCGCATAGCCATGGGAATACGGTTTTTATCATCAGCCGGAATCATTTTGCTCCAAAGTGTTTTTGGCACAACGCCAAACATTGCACCTCCATCCAACCTGAATCTTCCGGTTTCCACAGGGTATAGTTCTAAATTTCCAATTTCTAAGCGATTCATCTTGTGTATTTTGAGTTCGGTTTACGGCTGATTGAAATGTAAATAAAAAAAGGCCGATCTCGTAAGAAATCGGCCTTTATAAAAGTTTGTCTCTGTTTTAGAACGAAGGAATTGGATCAACTCTATACATTGTATCGAGCAGTGTAATTCCAATCAGTAAAAGGAAGAATATGATTGAAAAAATAAATAACAGAGAGTTGAATTTACTATCCCAGTAGAGATTCATGAAAAAGAGTAGTACAAACAAAGCCTTTACAATAGCGATCGCAATAGCTACTACTACATTCCATGGTTCGGGAATTTCGATCCACGTTACGCCAACAGTTACGAATGTTAAGAAAAACAGGGCGATACCAATTCCCCAGAGAAATTTAGCCGATGAAATATGATGTCCACTCATAATAGTGTATAGTAATTTTTTTCAGTTAGTCGATCAGGTAGAGTAGTGGAAACAGGAATATCCAGATGATATCCACGAGGTGCCAGTATAATCCGGTAATTTCTACCGGTGTATAGTACCCGCTGTGAAAAACTTTCTTTTTCGCTTTTACAACAAGCCAGATCATAAGACCGATACCTACAGTTACGTGAACACCGTGAAGCCCGGTCATCATGTAGTAAATACTAAAGAAGATATTGGCTTTTTCGTGCTCCAACCCGTCGTATGTGTAATAATTACCGGGTGCAATTCCTTTAGCGAGCTTTTCAGAGTACTCAAAATACTTAATTACCATAAAAGTCAAAGCTAAGCCGATGGTGATGTAGAGGTTAATGATCAACCCTTTGATCTGATTCAGCTGAGCAGAACGAATAGCCATAGCAACCGTTAGTGAACTACCGATTAGTACGAAAGTATTCACACCTCCCCAGAAAGCATTGAGTTGAGTGGAAGCTTCCAGATAGAGTTCAGGATACCAGGCACGATAGGCGATATAAGCGGCAAATAGTCCCCCAAACATAAGAATTTCAGTCACAATAAAGACCCACATTCCCATTTTTGCGGACTCAAACTGTTGATCACTGCTAACAAAATGGTGTTGAACGTGATCCAGTCTTTTTTCTTCAATAGCAGAAGTTGATGACATAATTTCTGTTTTCTTATTCGTTTAAATTACGCTTTTTCATGTGCTGTGTCGGGTACGTTCACCGTATCTTCTGCATGGTGACCGTTGTGTGATGATGCAACTCCTAACTGGAATTCTGACATCGGTTTGTGATAGTCGTACGGTCCGTTAATGATAACCGGTATATGTTCAAAATTGTGCAGGGGTGGAGGAGAAGCTGTTTGCCATTCCAATGCCCGGCTTCCCCATGGATTAGATCCGGCTCGCTTACCTCTCACCAGAGAGTGGACGAGATAGAAAGCTATGATCAGGAATCCTACACCCATGATGTAAGCACCAATAGTTGAAGTTTGGTGGAATGGCTGGAACTGTTCAATATAGTTGAAATATCTTCGAGGCATTCCCTGAGAGCCCATAATAAACTGTGGAAGGAACGTCATATTGAAACCGATGAAAATAAATGCTGCTGCAATGCGAGCCCAGATTTCACTGTACATTTTTCCGAACATTTTAGGCCACCAGTAGTGAATACCTCCCAGAAACGCCATCACCATACCTCCAACCATCACATAGTGGAAGTGCGCAACCACGTAATAAGTATCGTGCAGGTGAATATCCACAGAAAGAGCACCAAGCATGATTCCTGTAAATCCTCCAATAGTGAATAGGAAGAGAAATATCATGATGTATAGCATGGGTGCTTTTAAATCTATCGAGCCTTTGTACATCGTGGCAAGCCAGTTGAAGATCTTAATACCGGTTGGTATACCTACCATAAAGGTTAGAAAGGAGAATACCATGTTGGCCAAAGAAGACTGACCGGCTGTAAACATGTGGTGTCCCCAAACGAGGAACCCGATAAATGCAATGGCCAATGATGAAAGAGCAATCGCCCAATAACCAAAGATTATTTTCTTGGAAAAGGTGGATATAATTTCTGAAACAATACCAAAGCCCGGTACAATCATGATGTATACGGCAGGGTGGGAGTAGAACCAGAAGAAATGCTGGTACAGTACAGGGTCACCACCTAAGTTAGGATCAAAGATTCCGATACCCAATGCACGCTCCATGGTTAGAAGCAATAGGGTAATGGCCAGTACCGGTGTAGCTAAAATCTGGATAATGGAAGTAGCATAAAGCGCCCACAAATTAAGTGGTAATTTTGCCCAGGTTAAACCGGGTGAACGCAGTTTATGTATGGTAACAATAAAGTTGACGCCTGTCAGGATGGATGAGAAACCGAGTATAAAAATACCCATCGTCATCATCATTACGCTTCCGCCGGTAGTTGCACTGTAAGGAGTATAAAAAGTCCATCCTGTATCCACACCACCGGTTAAGATGGCTGTTAACGTAAAAAGTGCACCAATGACGTAAATGTAGAAACTTGCGAGGTTCAACCGCGGGAAGGCTACATCTTTAGCCCCGAGCTGTAGAGGTAACACAAAGTTACCTAAAACCGTGGGCACAGAGGGGACCAGAAAAAAGAAGATCATAATGGCCCCGTGCAGGGTAAACACCTGATTATACATATCGGCATCGAGGAAGTTCCTGGCAGGTGTCCAGAGTTCGGTTCTAAGAACCAATGCCAATATTCCTCCAACAAGGAAAAACAGTGCAATTGCGCCCAGGTACATGAGACCAATCTTCTTGTGGTCTACAGTAGTTAACCAGGCCCAAAGTCCTTTTTCTTCGTTGAGATAATGTTTTTCAGGATTTTCCTCGGGTTTGTATCGCCGAACCTGAATTTTTTTGTACGTAGTGTTGGATGCTTCGGATGTAGCCATGATCTATTGTAAGGTTTTTATATACTCAATGATTGCATCAATCTGTCGGTCGTCGAGAGTACCCGCATAGGAAGGCATAACGGCCTGATAACTTTCGTGAACTTTTGAATTTGGTTCGAGAATACTTTCACGAACATAATTTTCATCAAAAACAACGGTTTCACCACTTTCCAATGGTACTTCTGAACCCCATGAACCTTGAAATGTAGGGCCAACCAATCGTGTGCCGTCTGTGGAGTGACATGTCATACAAGCATTTCTCTGTGTAAGCATTTCTCCACGTTCAGCAGGCTCCATATCTTCACCGCTGCCACCGGATGACTGAAGCCAGGTTTCAAAATCTTCCTGGGTATGTACAAATGTAGTTGCCATCATATTGGAGTGGGCAGTTCCACAATACTCTGTACAGAAAATGACGGATTCACCAACTTCTGTTGCCTCAAACCAAAGGGATGTATACCTGTTCGGTAAAACATCGTGTTTAACTCTAAAATCGGGGATATAAAATGAGTGCAGAACATCATCTGAACTCATAACCAATTTGACAGGCCTGTTAACCGGCACATGCAGTTCGTTTACGCTGACTGTACCGTTTTCGTAATGAAACTCCCATAGCCAGCTTTTACCCACTACACGAACTTCGTAGGCGTCAGAAGGTGGGGTGATTTTTTGCATATATGTGCTATAACCCCATCCAAATACGATAATGACCAGGATCAGCGGAATTACAGACCAGGTAATCTCAAGCTTATTGTTATGCGAGATGACAGGAGTAACATCGTCTTCCGACTTTCTTCTGTATTTCCAAGCGAAGTAGATAATTGCAACAGTAATTCCAAAGAGAAGGATAAAGCTGGTTACATTGATGAAGTAGAACAATGCATCTGTTTCACCGGCAATGGTACTTTTAGCCGGTGGAAGCATATATTCAATAAGTCTATTCATTTTCAATAGTTGTTTTTGAGGATTGTGTAGATCGGCGTTCTCGCCTCCAAAAAATTCCAAGGAAGATACCCAGAATAATCACGGTAGCCAAGCCACCGAGTTTCATAATGTTCATCGCAACCGGTACATAACTTTGCGATGATGGATCGTATGTAAAACAGTACAGGATAACCTGATCAATCGCTGTACCGATATTACCATCGGCAGCCTCATGCAGTGCATTTCTTAGATCAAGCTCCCTGAATGTAGCTCCATACAGATAACGTGTTATTTTACCTTCCGGACTCAACATCATGATGCTGGCAAGGTGAATATACTCACCGTTACGTTCATCATATTTGTACCGAAATCCGATTGATTCCGTCAGTGCTTCAATTTCCTGCTGATTACCCGTCAGAAAGTGCCATCCTTCTTCAGCGTTAGGTCTGTCGAGAGACTCTAAATAAGATCTTTTATTTTGAGCAGCAAGCTCAGGACCTTCTTCGGGATCAATACTAAAAGAAATTATTGTGTAATCTTCGCCAGGAGACCATACCAATTGATCCACAACTTTATAAACTGCATCGAGAACCAAACTACAAAGAGTAGGGCACTCGTAGTACAATGGATTTAAAAGTACTGGCTTGTCATCAATGAAAAGGTCACCAAGTCTAACGGAATCGCCTTCAGAGTTGGCAAACATCAAGTCGAGGGGAATGGTATCCCCAAGTTTTTCATCAACACCAATTTCTTCGAGTATTTGCGGTTTAGACTGATTTAACTGAGCAGATACTGAACCGGCAGCAAAAATGAAAAACACTGAAATCAATGTTCCGATGTTCAGTGTATACTTCATAAAATTACTCTAATTACTTTCATTCACTATTTCTGTGATAGCACTATCAATCGGGATACGATAAATACCTTCTTCAGGATCAACAACGCCGTAACTGTTGAGTGTTTCAGAATCTTGTCGCTGAATTTCCTGAATATTGTAAAACTGACTTTCTTGAGACGTTCTGTCGGCAACATTTGAGGTTGTGTAGCTGTGTACATAAAAAACAGATACAATAATCAGTAGCACAACAGCCGAGCCAAACGTAGTCCAAAATACAATTTTTCTATAATCCGGAGTATCAAAAGAAACACCGTATTCAACAGAGGTAGCGTAATTATCGGTCGTTTCGATAGACACACTATCATCATCCTCTTTAACGGGAGTAACACCGGTTTCGCGCATCCAATTTTGTATTTCTTCGACAGAAACACCGTGTTTTTCTGCAAGTTCCTGCAGCTTATTTTCTTGGCCGGATGCAGCTTTCAAAGCAATGGCTGCTTTTTCTTCTTCAGTGAAATTTTTTGAGCTTTTACTCATATCTAAATGCAGTTAAAGAAAAATTATTGATGATACTCTTTGTGTAGTGAATCCGGAAGATTGGGATCGTTAACCGGCACCATATTATTATTTTTAAATGTCTGGAAGAACATTCCCATAAAAATTCCGCCAAGTCCAATCAAGGTAGCAATATCAAGCCAGCTGATGGCCAATCCATGGTGGTGAAGTGTGGGCATCACGATCCAGTGAATTTCTATAAAATGCATTACCAAAACCAGCACAGCCGTAATTTTGAGAAGCAATTCATTATGCTTCGACTCCCTGTTCAGTAACAAAATAAAGGGAATGACAAAACGTCCAAAAAGAAGCATATATGTGATAGTTTCCCAGCTCCCTTCCAATCTATGGTAGTACCAAAGCGTTTCCTCAGGGATGTTTGCATAGTAGATTAACAAAAACTGACTGAATGCGATGTAGGCGTAAAATACAGTAAAACCAAAGAACCAGGCACCCAGATCATAGATATGTGCTTTCTTGATAATATTGGTCAGCATCCCATTACTATGCATCCAAAAAACCATCAGTAAAATGAACGGAAAGAGTGCTTGAAAACTCATGGCAAAATAGTAAACACCAAATATGGTAGAGAACCAGTGCGCATCCAAAGACATCAGCCAGTCGAAGCTTGCAAACGCAATAGTCAGAGCAAAAAGTAAAATACCCGGGGCACTAAATTTTCTGAGAAGGGTCGTTAATCCCCAATCGCGGGTGCGATCCATTTCTAAGGATGTTTTATGTAATTTGTAGCCTAAAAAGCTCCAGATGCCAAAATAGATAAACTGTCGGATAATGAAGAACGGTTCATTAAGATAGGGCGTCTTGCCGGCAAGAATGGGATCGTTCATTACATACTCGGTATTCGTCCAGCTATACAGATTACTCATCCCAAGAATAACAGGAATAAAAAAGAGTGCCCAGATCCAAAACTTGGAAAATAGTGATTCAGGAATTCTGCGTAAGACTGCACCCCACGATGATTTAGTGATATGATGGATCATCACCAATATCAACGCAGCAAGAGCAAAACTGGTATAGAACGTAAAGCTTGTCAGATAAGAGAAGAAAAACTGATAGTCATCCAAAAAGTAACCCACTGCACTGGCAATGAGTCCTACGATTCCAACCCCATAAAACATCTTTGTATGATCTTTTTGAGCCGGAAATTGAACAGAATCAGTTAATTTTGGACTGTTTGAAGCCATGAATTTATTTCTTTTTAACGCTCAGTGTTAATTATCAGAAAGTGTTTTTAAGTACTCAATAATGGATTGAATTTCACCATCAGAAAGATAAGAGTATGAAGCCATTACATTATCATACCCCTCAACGATATTAGCATCCGGTTCTACAATAGATTGTCTGATATAATCTTCATCTGCTGTTGTAGATGAACCGTCTGCAAAATTCCTTTCAGCTCCGTACAACCCCTGGAAGCTGGGACCCACCAATCTGGAGCCGTCTACGGAGTGACACGCATTACAGGCGTTCGCCGTAATCAGTTGTTCACCTCTGCTTGCTGATACTTCTTCCTCACCTCTTGCAGCAGCGCGCTGTTCTTCAAGTTCTGCTTCCCGGGCTCTGCGTGCTTCATCTTCCTGTCGGAGTTGAGCTAAATCAACATTATACTGCTCCATTTCTATTTCAGGAACGTTCTGGCTACGCTGAAGAGCTCTAACGTATGCCACAATGGCCCATCTGTCTTCAACTTTAATTTGTGATGCGTAGGAGGGCATATTCCGGATACCATTAGCGATGGCAGAATAGATTTCACCATCAGGCATGTTGTAGCTTGCTTCTCTGTGGAAGCTTGGAGCCGGAACATATCCGTAGCCGCCGGTCATAATAATGCCTTGCCCATCTCCGGTGCCACCGTGACACATTTGGCAATAGACTTCAAATTTGTCTTTTCCTCTGTAAAGGAATGACTCAGTCAGGTCAAAGGGAATTTCATTGATATAGTTACCATTTTCATCAACTCCTTCATACAGAGCGGTATTGGCACGCAGTTGTCCGCGGGCAACGGTTCCTTCTACAGGAGTGCGCATACTGCGTCCGTCGGCAAAAAATGGGTTTGCTTCCTGAGCATTAAATCTATCCTGAAAATCCATGTTTTGCTGAGGATGAATCGGTGGTTTTTCAGATTTTTGACCACGACATGACATCATCATAATCGAAATCAATAGTAGGGCACATATTCTGGCTGTGTTTAATTTCATCTGTATGAACAAATTAAAATTTAAATCAGATGCAACAGCTTCACGATAGTGATGGAATCTTTATCGTTTATGCTGCTGTAAATTTTGGTTTAATTAAAAAGTCTCAATTTAAATGGTGTTATGCTGTTTAGTTATCGTAAATCTCTTCAATATTGGTGCCACCGGCATCTTTCAAAAGAGTCTGTACTTTTTCAGGTTCAAACTGTGGATCATCAGATTCGATGCATACAAAAAATCCATCATCCGTTGCCTTTTTAAAGTTTTCAGAGTTAAAAAGCGGATGATTAAACTTAGGCAGTCCGTTTAAGAAAAACATACCGAATACTGCACCAAATGCAGAAAGAAGTACGGTAAGCTCAAAGATGACCGGAATCCAGGCCGGAATGTTCAAAAGTGTTTTGCCACTAATATTTAATGGATAATCGGCCACCATCATAAAGTAGATCATGGTAAATGAGCCGATTAAGCCGACCAATCCATGGGAAACAACAATCCAGCCCAATTTTGATTTGGGCAGATTCATAGCCTTATCAATACCGTGAATTGGGAACGGACTGAACGTATCGTATTTCTTGAAACCGTTCTGGTTGATTTTTTTGGCTGCGTCGACAAGTTCTTTAGGATTTCTGAACTCGGCGAGTATACCATACATGTTATTTTCTACCGTTGACTTACTCATCACTTTATCCTTTTTGTTCAGAATCTTTTACGGGTTCAGGAATTTCTACTTTTGGAGGGTTGAATTCTCCTTTCTCATCATAATTATGTGGATCGGCCTGCGGCAATATCGCTTTAATCTCAGCAACGGCAACCATCGGTAAGAATCTGAGGAAGAGCAGGAAGAATGTGAAAAACAGGCCAAATGTTCCTACATAAGTAATTACGTCCCAGAAGGTTGGAGAGTAGTATCCCCAAGAGGATGGAAGAAAGTCGGTTGAGAGTGATGTTACAGCAATTACAAATCGCTCAAACCACATACCGATGTTAACAACAATAGATATAAAAAATGTAAATGCTACATTACGCCGTAATTTCTTAGACCAGAAAACCTGAGGGGAGATCACGTTACATGTAATCATGATCCAGTAGGCCCAGGCATAAGGACCGGTTGCACGTAGTATGAAAATTGCTTTTTCATACTCAACACCACTGTACCAGGCAACGAAGAACTCCATTAAATAAGCGAATCCGACCATTGAACCGGTAACCATAATAATGATATTCATCTTCTCAATGTGATCCACGGTCATAATCTCTTCCAAACCGTAAATTTTTCTCACAATGATCATGAGTGTCAACACCATTGCAAATCCGGAAAATACGGCGCCTGCAACGAAGTATGGAGGGAAAATAGTTGTGTGCCATCCCGGTATCAGAGACACGGCAAAGTCAAAGGATACAATCGTGTGTACGGAGAGTACAAGAGGAGTGGCCAGTCCTGCAAGAATCATGTAGGACTTTTCATAATTCCACCAGTGACGGTTACTGCCTCTCCAACCGAGTGCAAACGTACCGTAGGCTAATTTTGCGAATTTGCTTTTTACCCGATCTCTAAGTGTAGCTAAATCAGGAACAAGGCCTACATACCAGAAGAGCAGCGATACCGTAAAGTAGGTAGAAACTGCAAATACATCCCATAGCAGGGGAGAGTTAAAGTTGGGCCACATAGCCATCTGGTTAGGCAGTGGGAAAACCCAGTAGATCACCCAGATACGACCAACGTGAATAGCAGGGAATATACCCGCACACATTACGGCAAAGATGGTCATTGCTTCCGCAAACCGGTTAATGGCTGTTCTCCAGTCCTGACGGAAAAGGAAAAGAATTGCAGATATAAGCGTACCGGCGTGACCGATACCAACCCACCATACAAAGTTGATGATAGCCCATCCCCATCCAGCAGGGGCATTCAATCCCCAAATTCCGGTTCCTTCCCAAATGAGGTATCCAATGGAGAATAGAAGCACAAACAGCAGAATATTCGAAATACCAAATGCGATGTACCAGCCTTTAGGCGTGGGGCGCATGTTGATATCGGTAATCAACGCTGTAAGACTTTTAAAATCGTGATTCCCCTTTACAAGAGCGGGTTCAGGAACGTATTCGTACGTTTTACTCATGTTAAATCAGTTGCGATTAAATATCCTGGTTATTAAGCCAATTCTGAGTTAGTATTTCGAAGCTTCGCGAGATAGGATGTTCTTGGACGAACATTCATCTCTTCAAGCATCACGTAGTTTCGGTCATTCTGTTTGTGCTGAGAAACAACACTGTTTTGATCGGTCAGATCACCAAAAGTAATGGCGTTTGCCGGGCAAGCCTGCTGACATGCTGTTTGAACAGCACCATCTTCAGGTTTCTTGGAGCCGGTCGCAATTTTGGATTTTATTTTTGCACTGTTCACTCGCTGCACACAATAAGAGCATTTTTCAATAACTCCTCTGAAGCGTACGGTTACGTCTGGATTCATCGCCATTTGGATGATCTCAGGATCGTCTCCGGTGGTTAAATACTCTTTTGTATAGTTAAAGAAGTTAAATCGACGAACCTTGAACGGGCAGTTGTTTGCACAGTATCGGGTTCCGATGCAACGGTTATACGTCATCTGGTTCATGCCGTCTTCACTGTGTGTGGTTGCTGCTACCGGACAAACCTGTTCGCAAGGTGCCAATTCGCAATGCATACAGGGCACCGGCTGGTGATAAACTTTTGGATTATCCCGATCTCCTTCAAAATAGCGGTCGGTTCTGATCCAGTGCATGATTCGGCGTCTGCCAACTTCACGCTTACCAATTACAGGAATGTTGTTTTCGGCCTGACAGGCAATTGTACAAACCCCACAGCCAAAACAGGCATTCAGGTCGATAGCCATACCCCATTGTGGCTGGTGATCGGGACCATACTGTTCTTCAAAAAGTGAAATAGGACCTCGTTCATCACCTTCGGCAAGTGCTTCTTTTTTGCCGGGTACTTCATAACCGTGAATGCTTTTATACGTAGCAAAGTCAGGATTTTCACGATACTCTTCGAGTGTCGCTTCCCGAACCATATCCCGGCCCTCAATGTTGTTGTGATCCTGAACGCAGGCAATTTCATACATCGAGCCTGTTCGTTCAACGCTTGCCGGCTGATTGAACATTGCTTCACTGGTTCGAAGTGGATAAACATCAACTCCGACACCGTCCGCAACCCGGCCAACATTATTTCTACCGTAACCTGCGGTTAAAGTAATTGAGTTGTCAGCGTGACCGGGGAGCACCCAGGCAGCAATTTCAATCGTGGAATTTCCGGTAGAAATTCGAACAGTAGGTACGTCGTTTGACTTAAAACTTTGTTCCGGTGGCAGACCAAGCGACTCTGCAGTGCTCGGGCTCATCAGTGCCACATTATCCCATGTAATTTTAGTCATGGGTTCAGGCAACTCTTGCAGCCAGCCGTTGTTTGCAAAACGGCCGTCAAAAAGGGTTGCATCCGGTTTGATGCTGATTTCAATTCCATTTATTGGCTCTGCAGAGAGATGTGGTCGTATATCGGAAGCAAGTCCGGATCGTAAAGAAACATTGACCGCATTAAAAGCAGAGCTGTTTTCATCAATTCCATCGTGCAGAACAGTTTCCCAATCACTGTTGAAATTAGATGATAGGTATCCTCTCCATGTCTCCTGAACCAAATCATAACCGCTGCTTTCTTCTCCGGTTATAACGGTATTCAAAAATTCAATTTCACTGAATCCGTCAAACAGTGGACGAATTTGTGGCTGAATTACGGATCGATATCCTGTGTAAGAGTGTCCGTCTCCCCAAGCTTCAAGGAAATGGGCTCTGTTTACGTGCCAGCCACAAGCTCTGGAAGTCTCATCATAGTAATCTGCGAGATGAATAGTCGTATTTGCATTCGACAGGGCATCACTGAAATTAATATCGGAAGGAGCAGTAAAGACAGGATTCGTTCCCACCAAGACAACGGTGTCGTAATTTCCGGCATTCATTTCTGCAACGGCATCCACAAAAGCTTCTGTCTGATGTCGGTCATTTACATACGGCAGTTCATGATAGGTAACCGTTTCACCTGCATTATTCAGCGCGCTGTTTATTGCAGCTACTGCGGCATGTCCGGCAGCGGAGTGATCAAATCCTATACTGATAACAGAAGAACCTCTGTTATCCAAAAGATCCTGAGCCAGTCGTTCAACCCAGTCGTGATTTACAAAATTGTTGTTAACACTATTGAATGCAGAGAGTCCGCTTACACTTTCTGAGAGTTTTGCAGCCAGTGCAAAAGCAAAAGGCTCAATTTCAGAAGTTTTCAAACGTAGGCGGTGGTCTGCATAAGAACCGGTTGATGTAAAGGAGTTTTCAACACAGTAAATTCTGGACATGGAGTCCTCAGTGCTGGTTACTTTACGGCGCCCGGTAAGTTTAAATGCGTTTTCGACACTGTTTTTATGACCAAAGGGACTCATGAAGTCATCATTTAGTGCAACAACCACATCAGCTTTGTCATAATGATTTACAGTTCTGAGTCTTTGCCCAAATGCAATATTGGTTCCTTCGAGTGCATTATCATCGTTAAAGGGCTCGAATGTTACCCACTCAGCATTTGAAAAAGTTTGAAGTGCATTCTCTTTGATTCTGTTATAAGTAGGAGAGGAGTTAGCCTCACTTATAAAGAGAATTCGACGGTTGCGGTCGGCAAAATGCTCAGAAGCAAAATTTACAAAGTCAGAAGCAGAAACAGACTCACCGTTTCTGCGGGGTGATCTTGAACGATCGGGGTCGTATAAATTTAATATCCCGGCCTGATTATAAATGTTCGTACGTCCACCGCTGGAAGGATGTTGATTATTTCCCTCAAGCTTGGTAGGGCGTCCTTCATTATTTTCTACCAAAAGTCCCGTTACCGTATCTTGAAACGGCATACTGGTAGCATAGAAGTTCGGCTCTCCAAGAACCAGGTCTTCAGGTTGTTTTGTATATGGAAGAATTTTTTGGACCGGCTTACGGCAAGATGCAAACCCGGCCAATGCAATAGAAGCTCCCATCACCCGAAGAAAACTTCGGCGAGAAACCTGATCGGTCATTTCGGTAGCATTCTCAGGAAATTCTCTTTCAGCGTACTTTTCGTACTCTTTGTTCTTGGCAAGTTCGTTTAAACTTTTCCAGAAAGTAGTTTGATTTGACTGATCACTCATTCTTTACAGAATATTAAATTGAAACTCAGGGTTTGAATTAGATCAAACAATTAATAGTGGCAACTTTGGCAATACGTAGGAGCGTTGATATTGTGCTTAGCAACCAATTCACGTCCAATTTCAAGCTGATTTTCTACTGAATAACCCATTGTAGTTACTTCAGATACCGGGCGAACGTGTTTTTCAGGTTCGCGGTGACAATCCAGACACCATCCCATACTTAATGGCTCAGCCTGATAAACAACTTCCATCCGGTCTACACGGCCATGACAAGATTCGCAGCCAACTCCAACATTTACATGGGCTGCGTGGTTAAAGTAGGCGTAATCGGGCAGCATATGAACACGAACCCACTCAATTGGCTCACCGGTTTCCCAACTCTCGCGAACGGGTTGAAGGGTTTCTGCGTCTGTACGAATTTGACTGTGACAGTTCATACAAGTTTGTGTAGCCGGAATATTGGCGTGCCGTGATTCTTCAACCTGTGTATGACAGTATTGACAGTCCATACCCAGCTGGGCTACGTGCACCTGGTGCGAAAATGGCACAGGTTGTTCAGGCATATAACCAACGTCGGTAAATTCAGGTGAGAAGAAATACCATATACTAAAGACAATGGCATTTAAAAGTATGATAGAACCTATAAGAATTCGTTTGGGTGCTTCATCAACCCATTTAGGAAAAATCTGAGCCATAAGAATTATTGAATATTATCCATTCCTTATTGAAAAATTTACAGGAAGCAAATCAGCCAAGAAGGTAGCGAAAATTATAAATTCTGCATACCTATAATGAGATGAATTTGAGTATTTAAACTCATTCTAAATAAAAATGCTTCGGTAAACATCTACTAATTTTGATTATAAAGATAGTGGACAGATCTGTTAATTGCTCATAATTTGATGATTTTTTTCACCTGATTGTGAGCGTTCGAATAAGCCGTAATGTGAGAATACTTAATTCATCAAAAATCTCTGAAGGCACAAGGTTTAGGAATTTTTAAGGCGCACTTTTCGGTTAAGGTTGGACGATCTTTTTAAAGATTGATGTAGAAAAAGATTTAAACTAATTGAAGTATATATTGATAAATCGCCTATTTTTGAGCGTAAGAATTAATAAATAATCCGAATTATTTGAAATGGAAAAACCAAACAGTGACGAACTAACCATAAAATTTTTAAAGAATATCAGTGTATTTAAAGCAGTAGGTGTAATACTTCTTATCAGTGGTTTGGCATTTCTGTTTTTAATTTGGTTGATCTATTTCAGAGAGACCGCAGAAGAAACAGCGGCATGGGTGGCAAATCTTCCGGCATTGAATGCATTACTAAACAGTGCAAGTACGGTATTTATCATCTTAGGGTTTTTGGCAATTAAGAGGAGAGAGTTTGTGACTCACATGAAATTTATGCTCACAGCATTTATTACATCATCCCTGTTTTTAATCAGCTATTTAATCTATCATAATTTTGTGGGGCATACCCCATTTCCGGGCGAAGGAATTATCAGACCCGTCTACTTCTTTATTCTGATAAGCCACATCATACTCTCTGCCTTTGTTGTACCGCTGGTACTTACGAGTTACTATTTTGCGTTTTCAGGAAAATTCTCGACGCACAGAAAAGTTTCGAAGTGGACTTTACCAATTTGGCTTTATGTGTCTGTAACAGGCGTGGTGATCTTTTTTATACTAAATGCCTACGTTTAGAACTGTTTTTATTTTATTGATAATGGCCAATATCCGGCAGGGGTATTCGATCAAAAATGTGCTATAGTACTACACGGAGTTAAGAAATTCGTGCAGGTCCTGTTCTGTATCCAAGTCCAGCTTTTTTCGAAGACGGGAGCGGTTAATGTAAACACTGGAAGGCTGAATGTTCATAAAATCAGCAATTTCCTTTGAGTTGAAGCCGAGTTTTAGATAGGCACAGAGACGTAGATCGTTACTGGAAAGCTGGGAATATTTGTTTTTCAGTCTTTGGAAAAACTCTTGGTGAAGCTGGTCCATCTGAATTTCGAAGGTGTTGTCCTCTTCAGTTGAATAGGAGTTGAGTAAACTGTGAATCTCTTTCCATCGAGATTTAGGGATGTCTGAGCTCTCTTCAATTTTCTTGAATTTCTTTTTCAGTTTTTCAATCAATTTATTTTTGTCTTCACTCTCTTTTGCTTTGTTGGCCAGCTCAATCGTTTTGTCTTTAAGTTCTTTTTTTAGCTGATTAAAATCTTCCTGTAACCGCTCTTGTTCTATCCTGAGTATCTTTTGTCTGTGCTTTTCGGCCTGCTCTCTGAGCGACTGTTGTTTGCTGATTAAAAACTGTTTTTCTTGTTTTTTGAAAATCTGTTTTTGCCACAGGTAAAGTAGATACACGAATGCAGCTATCAATATTATATACGCGAAGTACGCATACCAGGATAAATACCATGGTGTGGCTATTTGAAACGAAATAGTGGACGTCTCATATACCGTGTTATCAATTTTAGCCCTCACCGAGAGCTGGTAGTCACCGGTTGATAAATTAACTAAATCGATGCCACTCTCGGAAGTCCATGAACTCCATTGATCATCGCCGTTTAAACGATGCTGATACTGAACATTTTGCCGGTTTGGGACTAAAAATTCCACTCTAACATTATTGAAGGGGTGCGGAATAGTCTTGTCGGCAAAAGCCTGAACATTATCATCGTTGTTGTAAGCTTCAATTCTTCTGAATATCAAGTTTGTATTGCCGGTACTGTCAAAATAATTGTCTTCTAAATAGTTGAAAGCAAAACCGTTGTAAAGCGGCAAGAACTGAATACTTTCATTTAGCATCGTTGAGCGGTATATCCACGGCATCATGTCTTCCGGCATCAGACGAGACTCTATTTCTGTAGCGGAAGTGAAATTGCTGTCAGCAACTGAATAGCTATACTGATACTGATCGGTTTGTACCCGGATCGAATCCATTAAGTTTACAATAAATGGGTCTGAACCTTCAAAAGTCTCATTGGGAAAAATATCTCTTTTTACCGGTACAAGATTCTCATCGAGTTCGGATCGGATAATTCCAAAATTAGGAATATTCACCCAAAGTGTGTTATCACTATCAACAATAATTTGATTGGCCGATCCCCTAATTAAATCCATGGTTTTTAAGTAGGTCCATTCATCATCTACTTTTTGAAATATGGAGATACCGTCATACGTCCCTCCAAGGAGGTAATCATTATAGCTCGCAACGGTCCAAAAGCCCTCTTGGTTTCCCACGCGCTCCAATCTGTCTTCATTCAGAATAAATAGACCACGGTCGTGACTCACAAACAGTTCATCTCCAATTTCTTTTAACATCCAAACTTGCCCTTTACTATCCGGGATAAGATCAAATCTGTAGAACTCCACGCTGTTATTCAGATCTTCCCATGATGAACTGTAAAGCCCCTTGTTGGTCCCCAGATAGAAGATATCGTTTTTCAAGTGAGCCGTATATCCGGTACCAATATCTCCTCTGTAATCATAAAAGAAGGTCATCTGATTTCTTAAATCGAGGGAAGAAACTCCAAAATCCAGTCCCAACCAAAGTTGATTGTTTTGAGTGTAGTGCAGGCTTAAGATGGTATTATTCGTTAATCCCTTGTTTCTGTTGATGTAGTGTATAATATTTCCATCGATATCACTGATATAAAGCCCATTTTGTACTGTTCCAAAAGCCAAATAGTTTTCATCAATCTGTTCAAAACTGAAAACATTCGTATTCTTAATTGTTTGGGATACAGGAGAGTCAACAGGAATCAATTCGCCGGAGTTATATCGAAACAGGCCTGAATTGTAGGTAACTATCACAATATCCTCATTGTGGTGATAGACCCCGGAGATTTCAATATCAGAGTTTTCGGGAAAATCGATGATCGGATCAAAAGAAAGGTCACTAAAGAGCAACAAACCAGCCTCTTCATCGGAAAGGTAAAGGTCACCGTTCACCTTAAAGCTGCCATTGAATTGGTTGGGGGCGGAGATCTTGGTTAAGTTCCCATTTCGGAATAGATATATATTGTAGTCGGATATAAAGAGAATATCCTCACCAATTTGCCGGATGTCCCAGAACTCTTCACTGATATCTAACAGATCTTCCCGAAAAGGGTAGAGCGACCGATACTCAAACTCCAGGTAGCGATTCCTCTCCCAAACGCCAAAGTCCAAATCTGAACCCGTATAAATTAAGGAATCATTTACAACATGTACGGAACGGGTGAAGCCATCACTGCCACTGAAGTTTTTCCAATTCTGACCATCAAATTCAAGCAGGCCTCTGTCGGCTGCCATATAAACAATTCCGTTTGGTGCGGAGTCGATATCCCACACTTTTCCCTGATTGTTATATTGGAAGGGAGTGTAATTTTCTAAATGCGGTACACCCTTTTCAGGAATCTGTTGAGCTTCTGCGGTGAAAACCAACAGAAAAAGAAAAAGTGAGTATGTAAGTAGTCTTTTCAATGATGAAAAATCGAACGTGTTATTTTATTTAGCCATCAAGTGATGGCATAAATAATGGTGTTTTATAAACATATCCTAACAGTTTTCGATATTTAACCCAAAAAAGGGTCGAAAGGATTCCAATTTAAAGCAAATTATATACTGAGCTTTGAGAGACTGGGCGAGTATTCAACCTGCAGCCGTTGGGTTTGGGATAAAGGCAAGGCAAAGATGTCTCTCTATTATTTTGGCCTTTGATTAGTTTCCATCTCAATTACGGCATCGAATAATACGATTTATGCAATAGGTTGCCGTAATGAAGGACTTCGTAAGATGATTTGATCGGGAGAGGTAGAGTGTGGTCGGCCAGAAAACCAACCGGTGCGATGAACCAAATAGGTTCATCGCAAAAATGTTGATACAGAAGTTTACTGAAGGATTTCAGTCTTCATGACAAGTTTAGGAGATCTGTCGATTTTAAAAAGTCCCCAATGTTTTTCGGGCTCCAGAATTTCGGGCGACCCTTTCCATGTCTCATCAAAAGCTTCGAAGAAAAATGTGAGGATTCGCTCTTCTTCAACCCAGTCCATTAATTTCTCGAAGTATATTTTTTGAAATTCTTCATTTACATTTTCCGGAAGGATTCCTTTTCCATTAGATTTTGTAGCCCATCCTGCTTCGGTAATAACAACAGGTTTGTCGGGGTACTTGTGAGCAACAGAATAGTAGTTCTCTTTTGTATAATCTAATGCTTCGTCAATGCTTTTATACTCCCAAACAGGGTAGGTATGAATAGAAATAAAATCCAATTCATGTGCCAGTGGTTCAAGCTTTGAGAGCCAGGGGGCATAGTTCTCGCAGAAAGTAACGGGTTGTTTTGTGAGTTTTTTTACTTCCTTAACGTAATGAATGACCCGCTCGGTTGGGACCAGGTGATCTGTCCAGTCGACACACGCTTCATTCCCTACAGATAGGGAGAAAATGATGCCGGGGTACCGGTTTGCAAATTCAGCCAGTCGCAGCATTTTTTTGCTGTTTTTAACACGGTTCTGCTCAAGAATATGTTGGGGGTGTATACCGCCACCCCACGGACAGTTAAAATTATTTGTCTCGGCTTCAATATAAGCGCCCAGCATCACTTGAAAATCCAGATTTTCATTTCGTATGACATCAAGCACAATCTCAGCGTGAAGATCGCAATCAAATAGACGAAGATACTTCCAATGATGATGAAGAAGCATTAAATCTTCTTTCACTTCATTGTAGTTGGGGTATTTGCCCCCAGGTTGTTGACCATCCCTGAATCCGGAATAGCAGATGGCTCTTTCGGGCAATAACCCCAGCTTTTTATATGTATCCATTTTAGTACTTAAGTTTTCCTGTTTTATCCCAGATACCCCAATATGCACCCACTTCACCTTCTGAACTGATTTTCCAGGATTCATCAAAGGAAGAGAAGTAAAAAACTTCAATGTCTTCGTCATTGGCCCAAAGAAAAGTATTGATGAAGTAAATCATCGCATTTTGTTGAGATGGTTCTGCATTTCCTAAGCTGTCTCCTTTATTAGGCCAGCCTGTTTCAGAAATCATGACTCTTTTACCATTGGCTGCATTTTTAACCTGATAGTACATCTGTCGCATATGCTGAAAAGAGTCATTAATATCGGTTCCTTCCCAATAAGGGTAGCAGTTGCACAGAATGATTTCACAGGCTTCGGTAATCTTTGGTCTTTGTACAAATTCGTAATAGGCGTCCACGTAGCCAACCGGAATATCAGGAAGTTGTTCCTTTACCTGCTCAATATACTCTAAAAGCTCTTCTTCACTCAGATCGTTGCGGTAGAGTACTTCATTTCCAACTGCAGCCACATCAACAAAGCCTTCTTTAGCGAGTTTTACCAGGTTATCAATTTCAATTTGATTCTTTTCCTTATCACTGCCGAGCCATGCACCGACCAATGTTTTTAACCCGGCATTTTTTGCCACTTTTGGAATCAATTCATTTCCTTCTGTACAGGAGAAAGAGCGAACCCATTCGGAGTGCTTACTGATAATATTGATTCTCCTTACAATTTGTTCTTGTGTTACCACATCTCCGGGCTTCTGTCCCTCTTCGTACAGGCTGAAGCAGAATCCGTGAATGCCATCATAAAGAACTTCTAAAAACAGCTCTTTAAGTTCATTACCTGACATGTTTTTCAGGTAATCAAGCCGCGGAATTGCATCTGATTTTTTAAAACTAAGATATTTCTCTTCTCTAAAAGACATAATGTTTCGCTTTAGTAGTTAATCAAAAATTTATTTTTTAAGAGCGGGCTACATTTTTCCTCTTCGTGCCACCAGCTCGTTCTGGATTTTTTTCGCGCGCTCCTCGGTCAGGTTATAGCTGACCATCACCCAGATTGCCAATCCAGCAGTAGCGGCGGGAATTAAGATGTCTGCTATTCTGAGCCTTGTCATGGTTTCTACAGTTTGAGTAGCTGCATTCTGGTCAAAACCAACCAATTCGAGCACCAGTCCGCCCAGAACAAGGGCAATAGCTTGTCCCAGTTTTACCATCCACCAATAAATGGCACCGAATGTTCCTTCTCTTCTGGGCATTCCATTTTCAAGTTCATCCAAATCACAAACGTCAGCAGTCATACTCATCATGAGAGTAAACAGACCACCCAGACCAAACGCCATGAAGGGTATTGGCATGAACATCAGCCAGGGATTTTCAGGGCTGAATCCCCACCACTTCAGCACGTAGCCAACTATAGAAAGAGCAGTTGATATGATGAAGGCTTTTCGCTTTCCAAAAATATCAGCGATTTTTGAAACGATAGGTATAACCAAAAAGGCAGTGGCTACAGCCGTAATCGTTGAAAACCAGGCAGGCCAGTTCCCCGCGGCTCCATAGTCGCCGTTAAACATATAAAAGACGATAATAAAATAGCTGAAAGAAGCCACCAGCTGAAATCCGTTAAAAACCAAAAAGGTTGCAGCACATAGCTTCATAAACGGCTTATTCTTGGAAACAAGAATGATACTGTGGAAAAGTTCTTTAAGATTAGCCAGAGCTTTTTTAAATGTAATCTCCTTACGATTTTCCATTTTTGAGTCATCCAGCCCTTGGCAAAAAATGGCGGGAAGTAGACCCAATGCGATACAGATACCACCTACTACGACGGATAGCTGGCGAACCCCGGTCGCCTGGTCTGCAAATAGATCCGGATCGGCAATTAATACCCAGAACCAAGGAACAATCATCCAAGCAACCTGACCTACCGTCTGAGAAAATGCCATCAGGCGAGTCCTCTCATTGTAGTCGGTGGTCATTTCATAACCAAGACCGATAAGGGGAGTCGCAAACATGGTATTTCCAATAAGAAACACCATCGACATAATTAGAAAATACCAGAAGTTATAGGTTTGTGAGTTGTTTTCGTCCATCTGCCAGAGAAGAATGAAGAACAAACCACTTAAGATAGCACCTATGAAAATATAGGGCCTTCTTCGACCCCATCGTGATTTGGTATTATCCGTGATGAATCCCATGATCGGATCCGTAAGGGCATCAAAGATCCTGGGTAAGCCGCCAAGCAGGCCGGCCAGAAATGGACTCATTCCAAATGCAGTAAGCAGAAAGAACATAAAAACGCCCAATGCACCCGGCAATAGGTTTAAAACCAAATGGCCGGCGCCAAAGGATGCTTTTTGTCCGATGGGTACTTTATCCTTGATATCAATGTTTTTGGCAGACATTCGCGAGTTTTTTTCGGATGATTGGTTATGTATCTAAATCGGAAATAACAACAGTTTGAATAGCTTTTCCACTGATTGAAAATTCAGTCGATGTACCATTCAAATTTAAGGTGATGCTTTTTGAATTCTCTTCAGGATTAAACAGAACAACAGCTATGGTGCCATCGGGATTTTGAGCGGCTGTTACCATCAAATCTTCATCTGTGTGCTGATGGCCGATCCTTACGGCTCCGGGCCTGATGTATTTACTGAAATGAGCCATGGTATAGTAGAGAGGGGTGAAGTAAACTTCATCTAAATCGGGATCCACAATGACGGGAGCCACACACCAGTTTTCGGCCCAGTTTGGCCCGCCTTGACGATTTAAAACCATGTTCCAGTCCACCCAGCCATCAACCCAATTGTTTAATGTTCCAATGATGTCGCGGGCATATCGGAAGACGGGTACGTACTTAGGGTGAAGGTGTCTTCTCTCTTCGGGTGCCCAGTCATAGCCCCAGTCTGTAGCCTCTTTAGACCAGTACCATGCGTCGTCTTTCCATGCCGGAACTTCGGCATCAACCGTAGCCTCTGTTTGGATCAAATGCTTATCGGGAGCTTTACTATGTGCATACTGAAGTTCTTCCGGAAAGTAGTGGTACGTGCTGCCATACCAGTGTACGGCTGTTCCGTCATAATATTTGGCAGCTTCCGGATCATCATACATGACGTCCACCCATTCAATCAGCTCTGCATCACGATTTTGATCGTACCCGAAAATTTTCACGTTCTGTTGGTCCCGCTCCAGTTGAGGGCCAAGGTGATTTTTCACAAATTCATTTTGCTCCTCAGGCGTAAAGTGCATGCTTTCCCAGTTACTGTCGTTCCCCAAAGGCTCGTTTTCGACGGTAAAAGCCCAGATATCGATTCCCTCTTCCCGATAGGCATCCAGATATTTTGAAAAGAAAAGTGCCCATGTGTCATAGTATTCGGGTAGCAGCTTGCCGCCTTTCCAATCGTTGTTGTCCTTCATCCATGGCGGTGCCGTCCAGGGTGAGGATATAATTTTAAACCCATCTGTTGAGATTTCCATTGCATCTTTGATCATAGGTATAAGGTCGTCACGATCTTCATCAATAGAGAAGTTTTCGAGCTGACGGTCGTCGGGGACCGGTGCGTAGGAGTAGTTTCCCAGTGAAAAATCACTTGAATTCATATGGGTTCGAGTCAGCGAGTATCGAGCTCCCTCATCACCAAAGTAGGCTTCCAGGATTTGGTTTCTGTTCTCGGTACTCAGCTCATTTAACAGATAAGCGGATGCTTCAGTGAATGAACCGCCAAATCCGGTAATCTCCTGAAATGTTTCTTCAGGATTGATTGTAACGGCAACTCGGTTTTCAGTCTCTTCAAACTCTTGCAGTTCGGTGAGCTGATTTCCGCTTTCTGAAGTTTCAAATATTTGTATGTTCATCTCATTACTATTCATGTCGCAGCTAATGAGGGTAAATATTAGTATCGTTAAAAGTGTAGCTATGGCTGTTGATTTCATATCAGTCCGTGCTTTGCGATTCTAACCTTTGTTCTATTTCCTGCTCCGTTGGAGGAACTTTTACATCCTCCATCATAGCATCGTAATCACCGTTGTATGTTTTTGTGATGGGCATTCCATCGCGTGTTAACCCGTCAAATACTCCTGCATCAACCTCGTCCCAGAGCACATATTTCGCCTCCGACTGCAGATTGATCAGCCCAAAGTGATTTTCTGAGCCGAGCTGGTTCTCTGCATCTTTCCATTTTTCATCGAAAGCCTCGAAGTAAAATATCGACACATTATTCTCATCACCCCATTCCCGAATCATATCGTGATACATCGCCATTTTATACTCATCCGTGGCTCTTGCTCCTTCAGGCCCATAATATTCGTTCGATATGGTTGCCCACCCGGTTTCGCCAATATGAACTTCTTTGTCCACACCCAGGCTTTCCATGTAATCAACAACACTTTGATACTGCGACACGGCGTAGTCGAGCGATCGTTCGAGAGCAGCGTCAATCTTCTCCATGTCTGAAAGGTTTTCTTCACTTTCAGGCACACCCCAGAAGTCAGGATTGTAGTGCGTATCGTGCATGGGGTAGGTGTGCATTGAGATGTAGTCTACCGTGCGGATAAGTTCGTTAAGGTCTTCTTTATGATATTCCTCACTTCCGCCGCCCCATGAGGCAAAGTTATCTGAGCTGGTTATCCATAAATCACTGGGCAATTCACCGTTTGCTTTTCGCTCCTGAAGGTCTTTTACCCATTTCAAAATAATACCGGGCTCTACATAATATTCCTGCTGCCAGTGTACCATAGCTTCGTTGCCAACCGCAATAACTTTGACAATGTCGGGATATTGACTTGCCAGGTTAGCTGCTCTGTCAATCTCTTCGGGGTTACGCGGGTGATCTTCATCCCGAATACGTTCCGGTTCGTCGGTCCAAGCATTTTTGGCATCAATCCATGCCCCCATCATTACATACATTTCAAAATCCGGATCTTCCTCTTTCATTTCGCTGATTGCCCGCAACAGGTTGGGAACTGCATCGAGGTACACATTGTAGGTTCGCACTATTTTTATTCCCATTGCCGAAAGAATTCTCATATCCTCTTTCAGTTCCGGAATTGTGGGTTGAATATCTCGGGAGATACCCCTGTACCCGCTATACGAAATAGCCGGGTAGTCCGGATTTCCGAGAATTTCTTCGGCCGTAATGGCTGACGCATCTGACTGAGCAGTATTTTGATTAGTTGAACCAGTACAGGAATTCATAAGCAGAGGCATGATAAGTGCGAACAGCAGTAAGTGTAATTTTTTCATCTTTTTCCTTGATTATTTCAGTTAGTCTATGTGAGTCGCTCACTTTTTAAATAAACAGTGATCAGCTCAATTTCTCCGGTGCGATTAAATACTTTTTCACTGGTATTTTTATCCAGATTTAAACTGTTAAATTCTCGGGTTTTCCCGTCACTGAGTTTAACATCGATTTTATCTTCATCTGCTTTTTGATAAACAACAGGAACCTGGCAAAATGTAAATGAGAGTGTCTCAGGCTGAAGACTCAGCTTCCTATCCTGCTTTTGTACATCTACATACTGAAATTCAGTCGCTTCTTTAAGCAGCTCTTCATTTTTGAGCAGAAGAGGGTTAAAGGATAATATTCCATCTTTTATAAACACACCCAGTTCACCGATTCGAACCAGTATGTCTTCCTTCACCTGGCCAGTCATGCCCGGCTGCTGAGCTCCTCTGTGGTACGGAGTATGAGAGTACGGATCGGTTGGGAAAGCCCCATAGTTTTCAGGTGATTTATGAATTCCAATGCCATCACCTACTTCATAAAAATGTTTTTTCAGTCGATTCAGTACAGAAGCGTCCGCATTGTTTTGGAAAGCATCCAGAGTAACTTCTTCCACGGCCAGATAGAGTTTAGAAACCATGTGCCAGTAGATAGATCCCAATCCTTCAAAGGCAAAGAAGGTACCCGATCTTCCCGTAAATGCTTTATGGTTAAATACCTCTTCAAAAATCTGAAGCAGCAGGTCAAATTCGTTCTCAACCAGTTTCTGATACGGTGTTGACTTCAAGCCGTTTAGGGCTTTTCTCAGATCCCCGGCATTTCTAAAGTTGCCGTTAAAATGGTAATTCCCTTCAACATCTCTGTTGATAATTTGCCGGTTGCCGTCTGTCATCATTTTTTTGAGCAGTTCAGATTTTTCAACCAGGCTTTCAGGTACGTTATTCTTTTCCAGGAATCCGGGCAGATCTTTGTTAGGGTAGAGGATGTAGCTGTTCTGATCCTTCCGGTAAAGAGAACTGTTGCGCAGTGCGTCCATCACATCAGCAGATTCTTTAGCACTTAAATACCCGGAGCTGAGAACGGCAACCTGACCTTCAAGCATTTCATCCAGTCGGGATATTGATACACCGTCAGAATTCATGCTCATTAGATTATAAGCGTGGTAGAGCCTGTCATCTCTTCTATTGGATTCAATGGAGTGTTCCAGATAGGAGAGGGCTGTATTCAGAAACTCAGAGATATCGGCAATTTTTAACGACTCTTTTTCACCGCTAAAACCGTTGTTATAGATCTGATTTCTATAAGTACTGCCCGCCATTCCCAAGGCATCCGTAATCGACTTTCTGTGCGAGTCATCAAATTGCTTCTCCAGCAAATCCTGATGTTGCAGAAGGGTGTCTGATATTTGATTGAAAAAGAGATTCAGCTCTTCGGAGATTACCAACTCCTCAGTTTCTGATCCAGATAGGGTATCTTCAAAGAATTTTAAAAAGCGTCTCAAATAGTAAAGTGTTACCATCGAAACCCCGTTTCCTACAAGGGCGTTATTGGCATCATTCCACTCGGGACGCTGGGTGTTCATCCAGATGCCGCCCTCAGGAATAAAGTTAGACATTTTGGCAAGAACCGTAGCCAGTATCTTCTCAATAAAGTTTACCCGGTGAATGTCGCTTTGCTGACTTTGAAGCAGTGCACCGTCGGCACCGATTTTATCTACTTTCTTGCGAATTTCCTGATCCAAATCATCGTCAAAATCGATTGTGTTTTTTGGATCTTTTGCGATCTGCTCATACGATTTAATCCGATAAGGTACATTGGCATAGGTAAAGCACTCTTTGTTGAAAAGCTGCTCGAGAGCGTCCGGCTGAAGAGTCTTGTAAAACTCTAAAAACTTGAGCAGGTAAATAATCTGGTGATCGCCCCAATAGCCGATATATGACCAAGCATCGTCAGGATCGATCGTCTCCCAATCAAATCCGCCTTTGGTTACTCTATATGGATTGTACCCGTCGAACGTAGTAGCGTTCAGGAATTTGAAAATCATTCCTTCAATAAAACCGGGGTAGGAGTGAACCAATGCTTCCCAATTTTGAAAAATATCGCGCCAGTTTCCTTCATAATCCAGAATCTTGGATCCATCCAGTTCGCTGTGCGTGTTGATGGAAAACTGATTCCAGGGACGGCTTGGGTCTCCATGTCTGCGGCTAAATTTCAGCGGCAGATACTCTTTCGATAGGCGAAGCAAATCCTGATCGTCTGTATTTTCAAGCTGATTATAGAGTTCCGTGCTTTTAAATACCTCATCCAGACCGTTCAGGAAATCTTTATTTCTGGTAAAGACCTCTTGATTGGCACTCTTCAAATACGAGATGAAATCATGTTTCTCTATTTGATAGTTATCATCAAAGATACCGCCGCGCATAATGTTAAAGAGCACATTTGAATAGTGCCGGGCATCTTTCAGATGATCCGATGTTTTCTGCAGGCCATCCGCACTCCCGGTAAGCAGAAGAAGTTGTTCAGTTCCCTTATCAACATCCTGCTCAAGTTTTTCGACTAACGATTGATCTTCTTGGATTGCCTTACTCAGTTCAACGACCTGAGACTGATTCTGATTAACATTCGCAACAATGTTCCACTCTTTAGCTTCACCCGCTGCCAAATCTATATCTGAATGAAGAAAATACGCGCCTTTCTCACCTTTTATATCTTTCTCTTCACGGATCTCTTCTTGTTTCCTGAATGTATCAAGCTGAAGGGATGATAAAAGGTAATTTGGATTTTTAAGGCCTTTAGACCAGGCAATGTTTGCCTTTAGTGCTTCACTCGGTTCTGCCTTATCTACAATGATGGCACTCAGAGCAAAGATGGCCAATCCCGATTCCGGAACTAACTCCGTTCTTTTATAAGCATCGGCAAGGTTACTGGACGCCTGTTGCATGTCGCTCTCAACTCCATAAGGCAGAACGTTCTGGATGCCATCTACAAATGAGAGAGAGTAATCTCGATCTGAGTGATTGATGAGTTCAGATTTCCGTACAAATCCAAATTGATTGCTTGAGTTCCACTGATATCTGAAAGACAAATTCAGGGTATGATTAATCTCTTCGAAAAGAATTTTATTGCCGAACCGGTTTTTATAAATATTCCGGGTGATGGAGTAGTTGTCAGCAAAACGGTCGGAAAAGGGTTCCCAGAGCTGGGTTTGTTCTTTCCCTTTAATCTGAATAATGGTCTTGCTTCCTGTTGTATCAGCTAAATCTGTGATTTTATCGTCGGTGTAGTAGGGAAAGAGGGCGTATTCTGAATTTTTCCGTCCAGCGGAAAGCCCACCGTTACTGGAGATAAACATCCAATGGTTTGAATCGCTTACTACGCTCATAAAAAAAGGGCGAAGCCGATCGTGATTACTGATTTTAAACCATTTTTCACCGTCAAAATTTTCTACTGAAATGGATTTTGCCAATGCTCTTCTATTTGTTTTAAAATTTAGTCAATAAAATATAAAAGTAATCCATCTGAGTGTTCCATCAGATGGATACAAGTGTGTTAATTTTCAAGATCATAAACTCGAACGTAATCTACCATCATGGTTTGTGGGAAAGGGGTTAGGGGTGATGGTGGACCGACAAACGTTCCGCCAACCGCAACATTCAGTATGATATAGAATGTATTGTCATTGAAAACCCACTCTCCGTTCACATCATCAGGTGTGATCTCATTGTAAAGTGTATCATCTACATAATATCTTATGAAATCCGGTCCCCACTCTATGGCAAAGACATGAAATTCTGTATCAAACCTTCCATTGGTTAATGTGTACCTTGAAGTTACAGCATTTCCAGCAGAATAGCCCGGTCCATGTACGCTGCCGTGAATAACGGTAGGTTCCTGACCGCGATACTCCATGATATCGATCTCTCCGATTTGAGGCCAGATTACTGTGCCATTAGAGTCATCACCCAATAACCAGAATGCAGGCCAGATACCCTGACCAAACGGAAGCTGAATTCGTGCTTCATAACGGCCGTAGGTTCTTTCGAAAATACCTCTTGTCAATATCTTTGCTGACGTGTAAGAAGAGCCCTCGAACGACTCTTCTCTTGCCGTGATATGCAGCATTCCATCTTCAACCCGAATATTTTCGGATCGGTCGGTGTAATACTGCTGCTCATTATTTCCCCAGCCGGGCTGACCAAAGATCTCCTCACCGGTTCCGATGTCGAAAATCCAATTGTCGGGGTCTACGGGCCCGTCCACGTCAAATTCATCCTGCCAAACAATTTCTCGGTTATCAACTTCCTCAGGTTCTGTTTCGGTTCCACAACCTGATATTGCGAGGACCAAGAAACCCAGGCAGAGAAGAATTTTAAGTGATGTTTTCATGCTTTACTTCGATATAGTTTATTCTTATTCGTGAAAGTTCACAATGTACAGCCGGGTAATATTTACCTGCTATCTTCGCAGGTAAATATTGTCGACATAGAACGTTGATCCTACAAGCGGATTGGTTTGTGCTGGATCAGCATCCAATACGATCTGGCCAAGGTTCGACTTATTAGCCATACCTGAAATATCCAGATTAATTCTGATCCACTCACCGGACTCTAACGCAGGAGTACTAATGGAAGTTGATACGATAGTATCGTCTCCTCCATCGAACGAATCATCAGCACCAAAGTCCCTCAAGTTAACATTTAGTTGAGAATTGACCGGAACATCGTCTGGGAAGAAAACATCCAGACTAAGGAAATCCATATCGCTCGCATCAATTGTCGGTACGTTCTGGTTGAACTCGATACCTACAAAGTTGAAGTTTTCGTAACCCAATACGCTGTTCCCATCCACTGTAAAGTCACTGGACGTGGTGGTTTGAAACGGTGCGTAAAATCCGTTATAGAAATCAACAGGCACGTTTTCATAGGCATCACTAAAAATAGAGATGACATCAGACGGGGCTTCTGTTGGGGTAGGGGCCGGTGTGAAATTGCCAACTGATTCTATAATGAGTGCTCCGCTTGCATTCAGGCTGCCCAAGGTAGCGGTAATTTCAGCGGTACCCTGGCCAACTACGGTTACCTGGCCGCTTTCATTTACAGTGGCCACACCTGTATCGGATGAATTAAATGTATAGTAGGCCGGTGCTGCGCCAACGGTTACATCCACTCCATTCGCTTGATTGATGGTAAACGTAAGTCCTGTAACCGCTGTACCTGAGCCGATAAAGCTGGTTTGAGTCACTTCATTTCCATTAAAAATAGCAGGTCGTGCCTGTGCTAATCCGGGTAGGCTTTCGTATTTGAGCTCATCCACCCAGAAAGAGTAACCATCTCCGTCTTCAGGCCCTTCTGCGTACCAGAAGAGTCCACGTTCTTGTGTAAGAACAGAAGGATCGGGGATAGGTACGATATACTTTTCCCAATTGGTGGTTAGCTTAAGATTATTCCGTGTTACCGCATATTCGTTACCCAGGAAATTCTGGCCGAAACCGATCTCATTAATAGTTCCGGCTTTTGTTCCTTTTGCATAGAATGTGAGTGCATTGAAAGAAGTTAAATTTCTTCCTCCATTTTCATCTCTGAAAATTGCACCTGCATAAGCTCCTGCGGGGTCGCCCACGTTAGGGACGTCGAAACGCATGGATGCGTCCGAGTTATCATAGGCTTCATCACTATCTACGCTGAATGCATCTTGTCTTGAATCTTCGTAAGGATAGTATTCAAGTCCGGCACTAAAGCCATCAATGAAAACCTCCGGGTTAGCCGGAAAATCCGGTTCTTCCAGGCCGTCAACGGATCGCTCACAGCCTTGAGCAAAGAACATGAGCAGCAAGCCTGCCAGTATCGTAAGTTGGGTGCTTTTTAATTCCAATGATTTCATGTTTCTGCCTCTTTATTAGTTGGTAAGATTAATTTGAATGTATGTTCTGAACTCCCATTCACTTCCGTTGTCAAAACCGGGAGCTGTAGGATCAGGGACAAGTTCCCCGCTTGTATCCATCATATAGGTTGGCGCATATCGGGGTGAAAAATCATCCAGCGATCTCCATATGCCTCTTACACCAATTCTGGTTGATGGCAGGTTAAACCAGTCTGGTCTCCCAATATCTGTAGAGATGTCTCCCATTAACTGGAGAGGGAATGTTAAGTTGAAGTCTCTATGGTAATCGTAAGGTCCCCAATCGTTCACTTTTACGTGAGAGCTGACCTTGAGTTGTTTGTAGATCATCCTTAAGTCACCACCAAAACGAGTAATAAGTCTTGGATCGCTGCCGTTTGCCTGAGCTTCACCACCGTAAAGATTGGCAATGATACCCAAATCCCTGTTTACTTTAGAGACAATTCGTGCATTTACTTCCCAAAGTCCATTTAATCCGAAAAGATTTTCATCGGGTGCGGGTGGTGCTCCGGGAAATGGGAAGAAGGTTCTTCCATCCGGTAAAATACCAATCGCAGCATCTTGTGTTGTTGGCAGGTATCTGTATACGATTCCAAGGCTCATCGCAAACCTGGCATCTTCCGCCATATCATTATCCCACTCATACATGTAGGTGCCCGGAGTAGGATCATATGTTAACAGAAGCTCACCGGCTACCTGTTCTCTGTTGGCTCTTACCACAAAAGGGTCATCAAGAATATTACGTGGTCTTGCAGGAGCATCAACGCCGGAAGGAACTGGCCCTTCGATTGGTTTCTGCCACAGGAAGTTAGGTGCTACCTGAATGTTTCCAAGCATGTAGGTGAATCCGGAGAGGAAGTTATACTGGTTTCCGCTTCCGCTGTCTTTAAGCCTCCATCCCGTAAAGGTCATGGTTTGATCGGCTCCACCTTGAGCGACTAAGCCCATTATGGCCGACTGAGCGTACCAGTTGAAACGACCACTCATATATGTCAGTTTCAGTTTACCACCCCAGTTATCTTCCGGTTTGATTTCATCTACATATACATTGTAGCTGCCATCAGACTGTTCCCGAGCGAGCTGAAATTCGCGGCCGTTCAGAGGTTGTCCGGCCCAGATACCACCCAGCTCTACGCCGAAGTTGCCAAAATCGCGAGCGGCATGAAGTGTTACACGTCTTGTTTTGGGTTCAGGAATAGCAAACGAACTTCCGGTTAAACCTTGTCGTTCAATATCTTCATGGAAAATACCGGTTAAAGATGTTTGGCCTACATCTTTTGAATATTTAAGTAAAACAGCCGGGTTAGCACCCCACCATAGTTGCGGACCAAAGGCAAGTTTTGCTCCATCGAACATTTTTTTACCTTCTGCTTCGAATCCAAATGGTGCCTCGCCGTTGTAAGTGAAGATCTGGTCGCCGTAATTCGCTTCAGGATATAGTCCGAAGAAATCACCTTCGTATCCCCAGTGATAGTGACCGGTTCTGTAAAATCCATCCAGATTGAAGTATTCATCATTCCAGGAGTAGCTGGCGCTGTAAATATCAACCCGGTTCAGTGATTCTGCTGTTACATTACCGTTCTGGCCCATCAGTTCTACCGCTCGGCCACGGTTCTCATAAAAAATTTCATTAATGGGGTTTTCTGCAACATTGCCCAAAACATTTGTAACTACTTCGGCTCTCATATTAGGAGATGGATTTGCTTCCACTCCGATTAAGTAGGACTGCATGTGATCAAAACCCAGTTCATCAGGATACTGTATTACATCCGGATCGTTATCAGCAGGTGTGGTGATCTTGTTTCCTCCGGTATTGAAGGTTTCAAACATCGCAGTGAACTGACTTAACTTAATAAGATCGGAACCTCCGCCTCCGGAGCCACCTCCGGCGCTTGCTCGCAGTACTCCATCAATTACCGTGATATCATTAAAATGCTCTTCAAGATCCGCAGATCCAACTCCCATATCATAAGCTTCAAACTCATGAACTTCTTTAAGAACGTAGTATGCAGCTCTTGGGTAAAGCTCATAAAAACCTGAAAGGTCGGTTGGACCTTTAGCCATAATTCCGAACCACTCTTCATTCATGTTATTCTCGCCCGGAACGTGGTCGAATGTATATCCGCCATTTTCCCAGGAGGCATTTGTATCGTGAGTATCAAGGCCCTCGGTTTGACCAAATTTCCACCATCCATCACTAAACTGAAAGGTAAAACCGCCAATTGAGTTATCTGCTCCGCCCAAACCGGCTGCATTCCTGTAGATCTCTTTCCAGTTGCTGAGTAAATATTCAGCCTGCGGTCCTTGTGCTTCCTGCAGTGTACGTGCATTAAATCGATCTGAGCCAAATTCGGTAAGCAGAACGGGTTTTCCATATTCGTTTTGCACTCTATCATACAAGTCGGTAAAGGTCATTCCCCTGTAAGTATTGGTGCCAAAAATGTCTATATCAGGAACTAATTCAGCAATTAAATCCATAAACAGGAGGTCACCGTTTGCGATAGCGATTGGCCGTGTATCATCGATGGCTTTCATTTCAACGGCAGCTTCATTGAAGAGTTCATACATCGCTCTTGCCCTTATTGTAGACTGCCTGTCTTCAATCGGGATGTCTTCGGTTTCAGCGCCACCCCAGAAGAGTCCGTAGTTATTCTCATTACCCAGTAGATAGAGCAGAAGCCCCGGTGTACCTCTATATTCTTCTGCAAGTTGAGTCACTTCCTCGAGCAGTAATTCTCGAACTCTCTCATCTGAATATTCAGTATTTGCCATCCAGGCACCATCAATAGTTAATCCATACCGGCCAAATGAGTGATTGAGCATCGTATAAATGCCGTAGTTCTCATATATATAGGTAATCCATCTTTTTGGAATTCCAGTGTAGACACGAATGGCATTCACTCCCATGTTTTTCAGCAGGGCCATCTCATAATCAAGAGCCTGCTTTATAAAATCCGGTGATTGATTCCACAAGCTATAATTAAAATTGGTTCCCCTGGGAAAGTAATCCCAGTTCATTCCGTTAACCATTAACGGCTCATCATCGACTAGTAGCTTCCATCCATCTTCACTCTCTTGTACAACTACATTATCAGACTGTGCCATAACAGGTGTGGCAAAACTAAATATGAAGCCCAAAACGGTGAGACAGATTATGGTGATTTTTGATTTCATAGATTCCTTATTAATTAACTATTAACATTCTGTTAAGAATGCGCTGATATAGATTGGTAAACAAATCTTTGGCCCATTTTAAAAAAGCTGAATTGGGTAAGCAAGATATACATTACATATACAAGCTCAAATAAAAGCGCTTTTCTGAGGGCTGAAAGTACATTTAAACGCTTTAAATCAATAGATTTTAAATTGGATAGAAAGGTCCATTTTAGGGTGAAAAAAAGCGGTTTGTATATACTTTTTAAAGGTGATGTAAAACGATTTTGGTCTTTTAATGGATCAGTTTTACAAAAATTTGAAAGGTGAGAGGAATTTGAATGAACAAGTTAGATCTTTAAAAAAAGCTAAAAAACCTTGAAATGATCTCAATCAAAATAGAAGAGTAGATGGAAGGTTTTTTAAAAAGAAAAGGCTTGACGAAAAATCGTCAAGCCTTAAATCTGAAGGGTTGTTAACCGGAAGCAGAACAAATTGTCAGCTTCCTAAAAATTGGTCCCCGGGTTTTGGAATTTCAACTTTTGTATCGCAGTACTCCTTGGTGAACTCTTTAAACTCTTCTGGATCTCCGGTAAGTACAGGGAATGTTCCATAGTGAATCGGAACCGCTATCTTGGCATTAAGCATGTCGCAGCAAATAGCCGCTTCCTGTGGTCCCATCGTGTAATAGTCTCCAATGGGTACGGCAACAACATGGGGTTGATACATTTCACCATAGAGCTCCAGATCACCAAATACATTGGTATCGCCTAAGTGGTAGAAGCAGATATCGTCTTCAAAAGAGATTACAATTCCGCCCGCTTCTCCGGCATAGTCTCCCTGGAAAGAGGAGCTGTGATTGGCGTTTACAAGCGTCACAGAAAAATCATCAAAGTGTACGCTGCCGCCTTTATTAAATTCAACACGCTGTTCTTCTTTCAGTCCATGCTTTTTTAGCAGATGAGAGAGTTCAACCTGTGCGACAACGGTACAGCCTGTTTTTTCGGCGAGTTCTAAGGTATCACCTACATGATCTTCATGCCCGTGTGTTAGTAATATAAAATCTATATCGTCCGGACTCTTATGCTCTTCGGGCGTATTAGGATTCTGAGAAAGAAATGGATCTATGTAAATAACTTTACCTGAAGGTGATTCCAGCCTGAACGCGGAATGTCCCAGCCACCATGCTTTTATTTTCGTATCCATAAATAGTCTTTAGTTGATTTTTAATTTGAATAGCTAATTTGTATTCAGTGAATTAACAAAAATTGCAAATCTATCGTTGACAATCGTTAAACGGAATGGTATTAATATAAAAAGCAGTTCTGTTAATTCAGAAAATTGCACAACAAGTCTTTAGACTAAAAAAAGGAGGACTAGGAACGCATTTCAATTTATTCCATAAAAGTATAGTGTTGCGTCAGTGCTTGAACGTGACTTTTTATGAATAGAAAATAATAACCTAACCTAAAAATAGGGCCGAATATGTCTCAAAGAGTTAAACTCCATCATGACGCTCCGCATAAAAAGAAAATTTTTGAACTTACTGACGAACTCATTGATGGTTCGGTAATGATTCTGCCAACGGATAGTCAGTACGCTTTGATATGTGACTACAAGAATAAGAAGGGCATTGAAAGAATTCGTAAAATCCGGCAGCTCGACAAAAATGATCATTTAACAGTGATGTGCAATAGTCTGGAGAATGTTTCGATATTTGCACATTTGAGTGATGATAACTTTAAGCTGATTAAACGTCTGATTCCGGGTCCATACACTTTTATTTTGCCGGCTACACGCGAAGTACCCCGCCTGCTTACTCATCCCAAAAAGCGAACTGTCGGAATACGCGTACCGGATCACTCCGTTTGCCTTGAACTGATAGAAGAGCTGGGCCATCCGGTAATGGCGATTACCGCAAAACTGCCCAATGTTGAGTTTGGAAGCCCGGAAGATGGCAATAAAGAGATGTATCTCAACCGGTTTGATAAAGTTGTGGATGTGGTTGTAGACGACCAGCTGGATACGTTATCGAATGAAGAGACAAGCATCATAGATTTGACAAGCGATGAACCGGTACTTTTACGTGAAGGTTTAGGTATGGAACGCCTCAACGAAGCACTGGCTCTTGAAGGGTTCTCCCTAAAGGTCCAGGAGTCCGCATGAGAATTGCAATAAATACCGGGGGTGGTGATGCCCCCGGGCTTAATGCGGCTATACGTGCAGCTACTCTTTCAGCGATTCGCCGCGGATGGGAAGTGTTTGGTATCCGGAACGGATATGGATCGCTGTACACTCCTGATCCATTTGTACCACTGACCAGAGAAAAAGTTCACGGCATCACCATGGACGGAGGTACAATTCTTGGAGCGGCTAACCGTGGGAACCCTTTCGAGACACCGTATCAAAAAGAGGATGGTTCCTGGGATTTGGAGGATCGCTCTGACGAGGCTGTTGAAGTCTTTAAATCAAACAACATTGATGCTCTTGTTGCCATTGGCGGTGACGGATCCATGAGAATTGCCAACAAATTCTCTAAAAAAGGTATACCGGTGGTTGGAGTGCCTAAAACAATAGATAATGATATTTGGGGCTGTGAAATAACGCTTGGTTTCGATACGGCTGTGAGTACGGCTACGGAAGCTATTGATAAAATAACGACAACGGCGGAGTCGCACCGAAGAATCATGGTTGTTGAGGTGATGGGGCGGTATGCCGGCTGGATTGCCCTCCATTCAGGCTTATCTTCCTCGGCGGACGTTATATTGATTCCGGAAATTGAATTTTCTATAGATTCCATTGCCCGGAAGGTTAAGGAGAAAGAGGAGAAGGGGGAGTTTTATACAATTGTAGTCGTCGCAGAAGGATCTAAAGAGGTGGGCGGAGATCATTTTGTTAAGGGCAAAGTACTGGGGCAGTCTGAACAGCTTGGAGGAGTTGCCGAATACCTGGAAAAAAAGCTATCGGAAATGACCGGAAAAGAATCCCGTTCCATCGTCCTGGGACATCTACAGCGAGGCGGAACGCCGTCTACAAGCGATCGTCTAATATCACTTCGATTTGGTGCTGCTGCAATCCGCGCCATTGAAGATAAAGACTTCAACAAGATGATTGTAATGCAGCAAAATGAGATTCGAAGGATACCGCTATCCGATGTGGCCG
Organism: uncultured Rhodohalobacter sp.; assembly: GCA_964401805.1. Lineage (GTDB taxonomy): Bacteria > Bacteroidota > Rhodothermia > Balneolales > Balneolaceae > Rhodohalobacter. The sequence continues at coordinate 1,642 of CAYNZY010000018.1, read as the reverse complement.
ATAAGATAAAACTTGTTCCATTGAATGGAGATACCATTCTGACGGCAAGGGAAATAGGAATCTGTTTAGGTGATTGATCTATGAGTTTTTTGAGTGGTCTTCGTGGAATGATAGGCGGACGTCCGGAGCTGTCGGAAAAATGGAAGCTCCCGGATGCAGTTGACAGCGTGAAGAGTCTCCTGAATCCGGATTCAGGCACACAGGTGATTTACAAACATAGTTATAACTGTGCAGTCTGTATCTTTTCCAAAATTAAAGTAGAAGAGGTAATGGAAAAACAGAGTGAAAGGGCAGATTTCCACTTCGTGGATGTTGTAAAAAACAGAGATCTTTCCAGGAAGATCGCGGCCGAAACCGGTGTAGGCCATGAATCTCCGCAGGTATTGGTTTTAAAAAATGGGAGCGTGTATTGGCACGCTTCGCATTCTGCTATCGATAAAGATCAGTTGGAAGAAGCTATTTTGGATGGATAGAATAAAGATCTGCCGAACAGGTGAAATGATCTTTGGACTTTTTCACAATATGTGATCATCTTCATTCAGAGTATTAGAGTTTAACGCGAACAAAAGAAATATTTTCACAATGGATCAAAAGAAAAAACAACAAAAAGGTAAATCGATAGAGATTGAACTGAAAGAAGATGAAGCACCCGGAACCTATTCGAACCTGGTGATGATCACACACTCACCATCGGAGTTTGTATTCGATTTCATTTCGATGATGCCTGCCGTTCCAAAGGCTAAGGTTGTAAAGCGGATCATCATGACTCCTGATCATGCAAAAAGACTGGCTAATGCATTGAATGAAAATATCCGGAAATATGAAGCGGAAAACGGTACCATCTCCACGGCTTCCAAGGATAAGTTTGATGTGCCTTTTAATTACCGGGGACCCAAGCCCGAAGCTTGATCAATTAACTATTTTTTTGCAAAAATTAGCGCAAAAAGTCCGAGTATAAAGAAGAAAAGATGGGGAAAGAATGCTGCGAATTCGGGTGTTAAAGTGCCTGCAGCCCCAAATGGCTCGATTACTTTCATTGCCGTTAGGTAGATAAAACTGAACGAAAGGCCTGCAGCAATGTAAAATCCTTTGCCACCTTTTCGCCGTTCCGTTGCTATGGCAAAGCCTATAAAACAGACTACGATAATTGATATCGGGTAGGCCATTCGGCTGTAGAGCTGAACCTGCGGGAGGGATATACCACCGGCGCCAATTCTCTGAATAGATTCAATGTACTCCAGGGCCTGAGGGTAGGTAAGCTGATAAATATCGGATGTTCTGCGGCTTAAATCCCTGGGTAAGATATTGAGCTCAATCTCCTCATCTTCGGTATTGAACTCCTCAAAACCGGTTTCTTTAAAAACTCTGTGTTGAGCTCTGTTTGTTACCCATGTGGCTGTTGAATCTACCCAGTTCAGACGGTTAGACTCTATAATTCTGCTGATTCGGTCTTCCTCAAATTCAACAAATGTAATATTGTAGCCAATATTGGCGCCCGGATCGAAAAAGTTAATATTGATGACCGTACTATCTGAATCCTGCCTGAATATACCACCCCTGTCAATTCTGTCGCTGCTGCCCGACATATACTGCCGTTCAAAAGCAATTCGCTCGGCATTCGAGTTTGGGATTACGTACGCGT
>CAYNZY010000017.1:17799-58881 GCA_964401805.1 uncultured Rhodohalobacter sp. | reverse complement strand
CGTAGGTTCGAATCCTACCCCCGCCACTTTTAGAAAAGCTCAATTGCTCACGCAGTTGGGCTTTTTTTATTCTCCCTATTTATTCTGGTTCAATAATCTCGGCCTTTTCTACTTTTCCACTCTCAAAATCTTCTCTTCAGATAATATTGATCCAAGGTAAATTCTATCTTGATCTGCCTGATTCTCACCTCACTTCCAACTTTAAAACTTATAGGCATGGTTCTCTCTTAATTTGTAAAGTAAATCGCCACCTGTCGCTCCGAATCGGGGTATTTACTATCTTTACATCAACGAATAACTCTAAAACACTTTCTGATTATATGCTTTCCACCAAAGACGCCATTGCACTTGAAGATAAATACGGCGCCCACAACTATCACCCGCTGCCGGTTGTTTTGGCTAAAGGCGACGGTGTATACGTCTGGGATCCGGAAGGCAAACGATATTTCGATTTTCTTTCGGCTTACTCTGCTGTAAACCAGGGACATTGCCATCCCCATATTATTGGAGCTCTCAAGAAGCAGGCGGAAACACTTACACTCACTTCCCGGGCATTCTATAACAATGTATTGGGGGAATATGAGCAGTTTATCACCAATATGTTCGGCTTTGAAAAAGTCCTCCCCATGAATACGGGAGCCGAAGGTGTTGAAACAGCCATCAAGATCTGCCGGAAGTGGGCCTATGAAAAGAAAGAAATACCGGAAAATGAAGCGAAGATCATTGTTGCCGAAAACAACTTTCACGGGCGGACAACAACCGTCATCTCTTTCTCTAATGACGCCGATGCCAGCAAAAACTTTGGGCCATACACACCGGGTTTTATCAAGGTTGAGTACAATGATCTTGATGACTTGGAAAAAGCACTCAAAGAAGAGAACATTGCCGGATTTTTAATCGAACCCATTCAGGGAGAAGCCGGAGTAATGGTTCCTGATGAAGATTACCTGAAAAAAGCAGCTGCACTCTGTAAAAAACATAATGTCCTTTTCATTGCAGATGAGATTCAAACCGGAATTGCCCGAACCGGATCTCTGCTCGCTGTGTGCGGGAACTGTACCTGCCAGGGAAGCTGTGAACGCCAGCCTGAGCACTACGTCAAACCTGATATTCTGATTCTGGGGAAAGCACTCTCCGGTGGCGTCTATCCGGTATCTGCAGTTCTGGCTGATGATGAGATCATGGATGTTATCAAACCGGGACAGCATGGTTCTACATTTGGCGGTAACCCATTGGCCGCACGTGTAGCTATTGCCGCACTTGAAGTGGTTCGCGATGAAAAACTTGCACAAAACGCCCGAAAACTTGGAGTGGTATTCCGGGAAGCGATGAACAAATTGAAAGAGGAGTGTGACCTGATTTCACTGGTTCGAGGAAAAGGACTGCTGAATGCTGTGGAAATTAACGATTCCGCCGATAGCTCAACAGCATGGGATCTGTGCGTTAAACTGAAGGACAACGGCTTGCTTGCAAAACCGACACACGGCAACATTATCCGGTTTGCACCGCCTTTGGTCATGAGCGAGGAGCAGCTTCAAAAATGCATCCAAATTATCCGAAAAACTTTCCTTGAATTTGAAGCTTAAAAGCCTCTACTTATCAACAAACAGGAGCTAAAAATAAAATCTTAAACGACACATTACATGAAAGGGATACAACCAAAAAACGTACGCTCAACACTACAAAAACATATTCTTGCAGATGGTTATGAGATGGTTCTCGACCTTAAAAAAAGTAAAGGTGCTTATCTGCACGACTCTGCCTCAGGTAAGGATTATCTGGACTTTTTCACGTTTTTCGCTTCCAATCCGCTGGGGATGAACCATGATAAATTAGCAGGCGATGCTGATTTTGTTGCCAAACTGGGTCAGGTAGCAATCAACAAACCATCTAACTCGGACGTATATACCGAAGAGATGGCCCATTTTGTAGAAACATTTTCCAGGGTTGGTATCCCGGATTACATGCCGTACGCGTTTTTTGTATCCGGCGGTGCTCTTGCCGTAGAAAATGCCTTGAAAGTAGCTTTCGATTGGAAGGTTCAGAAAAATTTCAAGAAAGGCTATCGAATTGAAAAAGGTCATAAGGCCCTTCACTTAGACAAAGCGTTCCACGGACGCAGTGGGTATACCCTTTCACTGACAAATACCGATCCCAAAAAAGTGAAGTATTTCCCAAAATTTGACTGGCCAAGGATTCATAACCCGGCTGTTAAATTTCCTCTGAATGCAGAGAATAAAAAACAGGTGGAGATGGAAGAGGAGCAGGCATTGGCGCAGGCGCGTCAATATTTCGAAACCTACCAGGATGATATCGCCTGTATTTTACTTGAACCCATACAGGGTGAAGGCGGCGACAACCACTTTAGAGTTGAGTTTCACCAGGCTCTGCGCGATCTCTGTGATGAGTTTGATGCATTACTCATTTACGATGAAGTTCAAACCGGTGTGGGTTTAACCGGGAAATTCTGGGCTCACGAATACTATGTAAAACCGGATATTCTCGCATTTGGTAAAAAGGCCCAAGTTTGCGGTATTCTGGCAAGCGACAGAATTGATGACATTGAAACGAACTGCTTCCACGTGTCATCCCGTATCAATTCTACATGGGGAGGTAACCTGGTAGATATGGTCCGGTTCGATCGCATCCTCGAGATTATCGAGGAAGACAAATTGGTAGAAAACGCGGCTGTAGTAGGTGAACATTTGCAGGAGCAAATTACGAACCTGTCTAACGAGTTTGAGCATATTTCAAACCCACGAGGCAAAGGTCTCTTCTGTTCTATGGATCTCCCAAATGGCCATGCTCGTGATGAAGTGGTGAAGGAGTGCATGAACAACAACCTTATGATTCTTGGATGTGGCACGAAGACCGTACGCTTCCGTCCACCACTGACAGTAGAAAAAGCTCAGATCGATGATGGAATTGATATCATCAGAAAGAGCTATAAAACGGCTATCGAAAAATGTCCGGTTGTTGATTAGTTACCAATACTCATGGTACGACATTGAGGCGTGCCACGAGTTAGAATGCTTCGTTGAGTAATTGCAAATTACACCCATCAGACCGCTAAAGTGGGTCAGATGGGTTACTTACACCTAATCCATCCGTCTGACCGCGTAGAGCGGTCTGACGGAGATAATATTTAAACCATCTGATGAGATTCGGGCTGAATGGTAATCTCATTCAGTACAGAATCGTCTGGCTGAGAGGCTGAGTAATAAACTGCTTTAGCAACCTGCTCGGGTGTCAGCATTTTATCTTTTTGAACCCGCATGTCGATGTTTGGATTTTCCCAGAAATCGGTTGCTACTCCACCAAGATAGAGAAGCGAGAATTTCACGCCGGATCGTTTATTTTCCTCGACGAGGGCTTTCGTGAAACCGGTTACGGCATATTTAGAAGCAGAATAGACGGATGAATTTCTCATCACCGCTTTTCCAAGTATTCCGGGAAACATGATCACTCTCCCTTTTTTAGCTGTAGCCATATAGCGGGTCACGGTTTGTGTGACTAAAAATGTTCCGTAGACATTCACATCAAAAACTTCTTTCGCCTCAGCAGGTTTGATATCAAGTAGGGGCTGGATCATTCCCAAACCAAAGGCGTTGACAAGCACATCGATATCGCCCAGCTCTTCGGTTACTTCACGTGCCATATCGGATACGGAACCCAAATCGGTCACATTGACCTCAATGGCAAACGCTTCTCCGCCATTATCATTTATCTCTTTGGCTTTCTGTTCAGCTTTTGATTTATCTCTTGCAGCAAGTACAACTTTAGCTCCTGCTTTTGCAAAAAGGTCGGCTGAGGCTTTTCCAATACCGCCTGTTCCTCCAACAATAAGTACAATTTTGTCTTCCATAATTCTTTTTTGGGGTTTGAAATTTTCACTTCCAAAAGCCCAATAAGAATTAAATCGTTCAGAATTAAATCAGTTTTTAAGAAGACCCGGTATAGAAATGACTACTGTTCCATCGCTTTTGGTATCACGGATTCATACACTTGGCTGAGCTGTGCTACAGATACGTTTATCGACTGATTGATGGTTAGTGAATCGCCTGAAACTGTCCCAAGCACATGAAACGGAATCCCGCTCTCGCTCATCGTCTTCTCCAAATCTGCCACTCTCTCTTTTGAAACCGTCACTACGATACCGGATTGTGCTTCACTGAAGAGGATTTCATAGAGTTCACCGGATAGTTTATCGAGTGAAACATCTGCCCCCATTCCGGAGTGAATGGCCATTTCAGCCAGTGTTATGCTCAAACCGCCATCAGATACATCATGTGCAGCGTTTACGGTTTTGTTGTGAATCAGATTCAATACAGCTTGCTGAAGCTTTACTTCCAATTCGAGATCCAGCTGCGGAGCATCACCTGTGGTTAGTCCGTGAACAGTCTTTATATATTCGGAACCTCCCAAACCTTTCCTGTCGGCTCCCAGGTAGTATATTACGTCTCCTTCATTTTTAAACTGTGGCGTCATAGTGTGATTCTCCACGTCTTCAATCAGACCTAACATTCCAATCACAGGAGTCGGGAAAATAGCACCTTTTGGATTTTCGTTATACAGACTCACATTACCGCCTGTAACCGGTGTATTGAGTGCCCGGCAAGCATCGCCCATTCCTCCCAATGCCTCACTGAATGTCCAGTACACTTCCGGCTTATAAGGATTTCCAAAATTGAGACAGTTGGTAATAGCCATCGGTTTCGCACCACTGCACACCACATTTCGGGCAGCTTCAGCAACCGCAATTTGTCCGCCACGACGGGGGTTCAAATATACATACCGTCCATTACAGTCCGTTTTTACGGCCAGTCCTTTTTTGGTTCCTTTAATTCGGATAACACCGGAATCGGAAGCTCCCGGAGCATTGACGGTATTGGTTCGAACCGTTGTATCGTACTGCTCGTGAACCCACCGCTTGGAGGCCACATTTGGAGAAGCCAGCACTTTGAGCAAAGATTCATTCACATCTTCCGGATGTTTAATTGTGGAAAAGTCGAAGTTTTGAACTTCATCAATATAGGCCGGTTTCTTTCTTTCGCGCTCATATTGCGGAGCTCCACCGCCCAGAACCAGGGAATCAGCCGGGATTTCAGCTTTCACCTCACCGTCTTTCATATAGGTGAGCTTATCGCCTTCCACTACTTCACCGATTACAACAGCATTCAGATCCCACTTTTCAAATACATCAATAATTTCTTGCTCTCTTCCTTTTTCGGCGACCACAAGCATCCGCTCCTGGCTTTCACTCAGCAAGAGTTCGTAAGCCGTCATCCCCTCTTCGCGCATCGGCACTTTATCCAGATCGAGTCGCATACCCTGTCCGCCGCGAGCCGTCATTTCGGAAGAAGAACTGGTAATACCGGCAGCCCCCATATCCTGCAGGCCAACTACCGCGCCGGTCTTCAACGCTTCCAGACTCGCTTCAAGCAGTAACTTCTCCGTAAACGGGTCACCAACCTGAACACTTGGCCGTTTCGCTTCACTCTCCTCACTGATTTCCTCCGACGCAAAGGTGGCTCCGTGGATTCCGTCACGGCCGGTGCTGGCACCCACAATCAGAACCGGATTTCCGATTCCCTCTGCAATAGCCGAGGCTGTTTCGCCATGTTTTACAATTCCGACACTCATTGCATTTACGAGTGGATTTCCTTCATACGCCTCATCAAAGTAGATTTCACCACCTACCGTTGGAATACCGAACGAGTTGCCGTAATCAGATATCCCCCGCACAACTCCATCCAGCAAATAGCGAACCCGAGGATTCTCCATCGATCCAAACCGTAGCGAGTTTAGTGATGCCACCGGCCGGGCACCCATGGTAAAAATATCACGATGTATTCCACCCACGCCCGTTGCCGCTCCCTGGTAAGGTTCTACGGCCGATGGATGATTGTGACTTTCAATCTTGAATGCACAAGCCAGGCCATCCCCAATATCCACCAGCCCGGCGTTTTCTTCACCGGCATCAACCAGAAGCTGATCGCCTTCTCTTGGCAGCTTTTTGATCTCCAAAATGGAATTTTTATATGAGCAGTGCTCACTCCACATCACAGAGTATACACCCAATTCTGTAAATGTGGGGGTGCGCCCGAGAAAGTTCTTAATCATTTCGTACTCTTCCTCATTCAAGCCGTGTTCGATGGCCAAATCGAGAGTTACTTCAGGTTCTTTGGGAGATGTATTAGACATATTTTTGAATCTGTAACGTGTGAAATTGGATGTGCGCTTAAGGTAAGAAAAGTTCAGGATTCGATCTGTTTAAATCCACGAAATAAATATGCGCTTAAAAGTCTTCTCAGGCCATATGACAAAAGAAAAAATTCAAAACTGTTTTTCACGATCAATTTGAATATTTTTATTCAGCTCGATAAAATTATAACTGACAAATTGATTATGGATCCTGTCTACTTTGATAACGCGGCTACCACTCCGGTCGACCCGGACGTACTTGAAACAATGCTGCCTTACTTTACTCAAGATTTTGGTAATGCAGATGCAGCTCACCAGTTTGGCCGAAACTGCAAAGTGGCTGTAGAAGATGCCCGCGAAGAAATTGCTCGCCTTTTAAATGCTGAACCCTCAGAGATCATTTTTACAAGTGGTGGCACGGAAAGTGATAATGCTGCTATAAAAGGTGTTTTCTCCGCGCTCTCACCTGCAGGAAAGAATGAAATTATCACGTCGCCCATTGAGCATCACGCCGTGATACACCCCGCAGAGTCCTTGAAGAGACAAGGTGCAAACATTGTATACCTCAAACCAAATTCAGACGGGATCATAACGGCCGATCAGGTTAAAGAGGCAATCACCGATAAGACTGCAGTGGTATCCCTGATGCACGTTAACAATGAGATCGGTTCCATCAACCCGGTTAAAGAGATTGCGGCCGTTTGTAATGAAGCGGGCGTACCCTTCCATTCGGATACGGTTCAAAGTGTGGGGAAAATACCTGTGGATGTAAAAGAAATTGGGCTGAATATGCTGAGCATCAGTGCACATAAAATTTATGGCCCTAAAGGAATTGGTGTTCTATATATAAAAAACGGAACTCCATGGATTCCCTGGCTGCAAGGTGGATCTCAGGAACGACGGCGAAGAGGTGGAACTTCAAATATCCCCGGTATTGTCGGACTTACAAAAGCACTGGAGCTATGTGACAAAAATATGGAAGCCAATACTCAAAAATTTGTCGCCCTGCGCAAGAAACTTATTGATGGCCTGGAAAGCAGATTTGAAGGTAAATTTACCATCAACGGGCCGCAAGATGGCGGTGTACCGCACATCATTAATATTGGTTTTAAAACCAATAGCAATCAAGGTCTGGACGGCGAAATGCTTCTTTTGAACCTGGATATCGAAGGAGTGTGTGTCTCTAACGGATCAGCCTGCACCTCAGGAGCTACTGAACCATCCCATGTTCTGCAAGAAGTTGTCGCGGATGACGGAATTACGAACTCCAGCATACGTGTGAGCTTTGGTAAACAGAACAGTGAAAAAGAGATCGACTTCTTTCTGGACAAACTTGAAAGCGTGCTCGACCGAATGATGAAAGTAGCTTCGTAAGTATGAATATATGCGTTTACTGTGGCTCCTCGTCCGGAAACAGTCCCGATATCATCAACAGAGCCGGAGAGTTTGGGAAACTTCTTGCAAAAGATGGTCATAATCTCATCTATGGGGGATCGTCACTCGGTATTATGGGGACCATTGCCGATTCAGTGATGATAAACGGTGGAGAAGTCATTGGAGTTATTCCCGAGAATCTATTCAGTAAAGAGGTGGCTCATCGCGGAATAACACGTCTCATTACAGTAAAGGATATGCATCAGCGTAAGTCTCATATGGCGGAACTGGCTGATGCTTTTGTCGCTTTCCCGGGTGGATTCGGTACTATGGAAGAACTGTTTGAAATCATCACATGGAATCAAATCGGGCTTTTAAACAAACCGGTCACGATTATGAATCTAAACGGCTATTACAATTCCCTGATTGAGATGATTAATCAATCTGTTGAAGCCGGATTCATCAAGCCTAAGAACCGTGAAATTGTTCAGGTTGCTGAAACGCTGGAAGAGTGTTTGGAGTTGTGTGAGCAAGCGTAAAATTTTACTCTTCGGAGTTTTCATAGTACTACTCATTACAGCAGCCATGGCCGTATACTTTCCACTACAGGGTTCACGAACTTCCGACATAGCTTCCGATACTCAGCCCCATTCTGAAATCGAAAAGTGTCCGGATTCACCCAACTGCATCATTGTTTCAAAAAGGTTTGAAACTGAGCAAGGCCTACTGTTTGAATTCCTGGAAAAAGCAATTGCCGATCTCAATCCACATGAGAGTGAAGTTGACTCATCCGAGCTTAAAGTACAATCTGTTTTCAAAATTCCACTCTTCGGTTTTAAAGATGATGTGCTTGCAGTAGTTGAACCAGACGGGCCAAACTCTGTGGTGCATATTAAAAGTTCCAGCCGGGTTGGATACTCAGATTTAGGTGTAAACCGCAGAAGAGTCAAAAAAATTATCCGGAAACTGGAAAGCTATATAATCGTTCTTAATAACTAGACTAATCATATAAATTCATGCCTAAGCTATCTATCAACATCGGAGTATTGCTCGTAATACTCGGTTTTTTCTCCTACATCGCAACAGAAATGGTAAGCCTGACAGCACTGATTCCATCCCTGTTTGGATTTGTTTTCATCGGGCTCGGTCTGCTGGCCAAAAAATCCGACAACCTTCAAAAACACTCGATGCATGCGGCGGTACTGCTCGCTCTTCTTGGCTTAGGCGGATCATTTACCGGTCTGCGTCAGATAATCTCCGTCCTATTTGGCGGCGATATGCCCGTTCGGTTTACAGCTGCGGCGAGTCAGGCTGTGATGGCTGTCCTTTGTATCCTGTTTGTGATATTGGGAGTTAAATCATTCATTGACACTCGAAAAGCAAAGAAGGCTTAAATAACGTGGGGTCGTCGGATTCAGAATTTGTTAAAAAGTGTCCCCCTTCGAAGGGGGAATGGGGGATGATAAGTAGTAGGTTCAAAGCTAAATGATGATTTTTTGCAAAGCATCTCACAGACGTGATTCGGCTTTGTCCCGGAAGAAGAGAACTCCAACCAAATAGAGTGAACCAGGCTGCCGGGATTACGCTACCAGTAACAGATTAGGAATAGCTTCTATTTGTTAATCGAACACCCCTCCCTCTCCTTCGCTAAAGCTTCAGAGAGTACTCCCCTCCCCGAGAAATGCACTCGGGGCCAGAAAAAAACTGGCAGGGGAGATTGCAAAACACAGCGCCTCCGCGGTTAACAAATCGGTTTTAAGCACTGTCACCTTCGAAGATATCCTCAATCAGATGACCATACTTCTCTTCGATAATTCTTCGCTTCACCTTCAGTGTAGGTGTCAATTCCCCGGTTTCGACGGTGAATTCGTTTGCTATAAGACGGAAATCACGCAGCTTTTCATGTGATGCCAGCTCTTTGGAGAATGATCTGACCTCCTTGTTATAGAGGTTTTGAATGGACTCATGCTGCAGCAGTTCCTCCATATCGGAGTAATTGATGTCATTATCCTTCGCATATTTTTCCAGCGCTTCAAAATTGGGGACAATAAGTGCGGCCATATAACTTCTCTTCTCACCCACTACCACCAGTTGATCTATCCACTGACTTGTTTTAAACATGTCCTCGATGGGTCCGGGATAAATATTTTTACCACCGGCATTCACAATCATATGCTTAATTCGATCGGTGATCTTCAGGCGGCCATTTTCAAATTTTCCGACATCACCGGTGTGTAACCAGCCGTCATCGTCAATCATCTCTTTCGTCGCTTCCTCATTCTTCCAGTATCCTTTCATGGTATTAGGTCCGCGATTCAAAATTTCTCCCTCTTCGGATGTCAGATCAGACGGATAGTCCTCACCACTCAACTGAGCAATGATTTTACTGTCTTCCAATCGCTGGATCCCAACCGTAACGCCATTGATTACTTTACCGACTGTACCCATTTTTTCCTCTCCATAACGGTTACAGCACATTACCGGCGAGGTTTCAGTAAGCCCATATCCTTCCAGAATATTAAGCCCGGCCGACATAAAAAATGCACCAATATCAGCCGGTAGCGCTGCTCCGCCGGAAACAAAAAACCGAATATTTCCACCTGTTCGCTGTTTCAGCTTATCGAATACCAGCTTGTCAGCAATTTTTTTCTGCACACTTACAAGTCCACGCTCACCATGCCAGTAACGTTTACCAATGTCCAGTGCCCAATCAAAGATGGATTGCTGAATAGCACTTCCTTCTTTCACATTGTTCATCACCAAATTGTAAATCTTTTCAAACAGCCGCGGAACACTGATCACAATGGTCGGATGAACCTCAAGCATATTTTTAGCTACTGTGTCTACACTTTCAGCATAGTAGATTTCTGCCCCGCCGGCCATCATTGCATAGTAACCTCCCGTTCGTTCAAAAGAGTGGCAAAGAGGTAAAAATGAAAGGCAGCGATCGGTCTCGCCTATGCTTATTGCATCATGAGCAGATTTTACATTACTCACAATATTCCTGTGAGTTAGCATGGCACCTTTCGGATTTCCGGTTGTACCGGACGTATAGATGAGTGTTGAAATATCCTCAGGTGAAGTTTCCAAGGAGCGTTTTTTAACTTTCTCTTCGTTATCCGGAAACGTTTTTGCTCCTGTTTTACGTACGGATTCAAACAGACTCACATACTTCTGGTCCATATATTTTTTAACCTTCGGCTTATCAAAAGCAACCACATGCTTCAAATCCGGACAGTTATCAAAAACTTCAACAGCTTTTTTGAGCTGAATACCTGTTGAAACAAAAAACAGCTTAGCCTCTGAATCCTTTAGAATAAATTCGCACTGTTTTGGGGGAAGTGTAGTGTAAAGCGATACATTTATAGCTCCTACCGTCTGTATGGCAAGATCAACAATAGCCCATTCGTATCGGTTCTCACTTAAGATTGCAACCCGATCATCTTTTTCAATCCCGAAATCGATTAAGTAGCTTGCAATTGCATTCACATCTTCTTTGACCTTATCCCAGTTTACCGTTTTATACTCGTCGTTAGGAGAAGGTTTAAATGCAAAAGCAGTTTTAGGAGAATTTTCGTATTTTTGAGTTAAGTTTTGGTAGAGGTCAGTAATAGTCTCAAAAGCGACGAGCGTTGGCATATCTTCAAATTTTGTTAACTAGTTTGATAAAAGATAACATATTACCCAAATATTACGAGGCATTTAAATTTACCACATAATTTCTGATGTTTTTAAAGGTTCAGTTAGTATATAGCTAAATTCAAACCTCCTCAATTACATTCATTGAATTTTTAATTATTTAAACATTATGGCACATCCGGCCCAGGAAGAAACAATTACTTTGGTAAAAGAGATTTTCAGAACGTACCTGAAAGAGAGAAATCAGCGTCAAACTCCTGAACGCTTTATGGTTTTGGAAGAGATCTACCGGGCCGAAGGGCATTTTGATGCGGATGACATTTTTTTCAACATGAAAAATGCCGGTACACGAGTTTCCAGGGCAACGGTCTATAACACTCTCGATCTGCTTATTGAATGCGGCCTGGTTCAAAGGCAGCAGTTTGGAAAGAACCAATACTACTATGAGCGATCATATGCCTATCAACAGCACGATCATATGATCTGTAAAGAGTGCGGGGTTGTAATCGAGTTTTGTGATCCTCGCATACTTGAGATACAGCGGCTCATGGAAGAGATACATGATTTCAATGTTGAAGGACATTCGCTGCATCTGTTCGGGCGGTGCAGGGATGAAGAAGCCTGCATGAGAAGAAAAGAGGACGGTGACAAAATTAAATCTTTGAAAAAGGAAAAAGCCTGATCGAAAATAGAAGCATCGATCAGCTTTATTTTCAACCGTTACTTAATTTGTTGTATAAACCTTGGTCTCTCTGATAAACTTTCGGGCCGCCCACCGACTTCCCCACCAGCCCATTAAAATGGATAGAAGCAGTATGGCTCCCAGAAGAAAATACCATCTTCCAAACGGCCAGGAGAGCACACCCAACTGGGGAACAAATTGAGGTACAACCCACTCGAATAAACCGAATATGATTATACAGGCTGTAATTCCGGCTATTACGCCCTGCATCATACCCTCTACCAGAAAAGGTCTGCGTATAAAGCTGTTAGTTGCTCCAACTAATTTCATAGCACGAATCAGGTCTCTTTTGGCATAAATTGTCAGACGAATCGTATTGAAAACCAAAACCATTGCCACAAAAAGTATAAATGCACCTATTGCACCGCCTATGATAAACAGAGTATCTGTTCTGGATTCCAGCGTCTGCAGCAGTGCCTGGTTGAAACGCACCTCATCTACCCCCCTAAAACCGGAAACTTGCTGTACCAGAGAATCAATTTGTGCGATTTCTGCATTATCGACAATTTTCACTTTGAATGAGGCGGGAAGAAACTGAAGATCAGCCAGGGCATCACTTCCAATTCCAAAATCCTGTTGAAATATTTTGGATGCACTGTCTCTGGAAATATAGGAGAGCTCGGATACAATCGTTTCACGTTCAAGTCTTTCACGGATCTCTTGTGAGGTCCGGTCATCGATATTTTGAAGAAATACTTCAACTTCAACTTGCTGTTTCAGTATTTGCATAACTTCATATGCATTATACCCCACCCTGGAGAGAACACCCACCAAAAGCACCGCAACAAATAGTGAAAATACAGACGTGAAGGCTGCCAGTCGAGCACGGTTCAAACCCGCTACTCCTTCTTTTAAAACGTATCCCAAGCTCATATTTTGCTTACCTAATTTGTAAATAATATTCTTAAGCCCAGTCGAAAACGTCGCTCGGGCATGGGGTATCCGGTTGATTCAAAGTAGCCCAGCTGATTCACTCCGTCAAGTACATTTTCCCACTTTAATAAAAGCATAAACCAGCGGATTCGAGCTGAGACATCCACATCCATTCTATAATAAGAAGGATTGTCCAACGAATTTGTTCCGTGTTGCCACCTATTTAAAGGCGTAATATATTCCGCCGTATTAAAAGCACCCGGCGACATCATTCCCGATATTCCCGCTTTCACATATGTGGCGCGATCAAACAGGTAGTTTTTCCAATAAAAATTCCCTTTCAACCAGATGCGATCGCCCGATTCCTCCAACTGCCGGTTAACGGGATTATCAGAATCACTTAAAAATGACTTGTAAACGGCAGACAACTCACCTTCAAAAATGCGGCTATCCAGCCCTATCCAGCCTGTTCCGCTCATATTTGTGAAAGAATCAATATTTTCAAACTGGTTAATCTCATTGATAAACACACTATTTTCATTGAGCCTCAGATCAGCCCGTAATCCCGTTTTCAACCAGTTTAATATTTGAAATTCGATCATTCCTCCCATCGAAATTTCCTGCTCATTTTCAAGAGTTGGATCACCCGTATAGATTGACGACTGCCAGTAGAGTGCCTGTAGATCCGGAGACCGATTGAGGTAGCCGCCAAAACCAGATAGTGTAATTTTACTCCCCGGAAAAAATGTTATCCTCCCTGAGGCTTCTGAACTGAAACGCTCGTCGTCCCAGTATTCAACGGTTGAATAGGATTGAAAGTCGATCCAGGATAAAGGCCTGATATTCAAATCTACCCTGCCGCGAGCGCCAAGCCAGCTATCTTCCGTTAAGTTTTGCTTTACAGATTCATTCAGCCAGTTTACACTTCCCTGTAGTGTCACATCCGTTCTTCCCAGATTCAGACGATGCCTCGAAAAGAGCTCTGCCTGTTTAAATTCGGTAGCAATCGAATCGGCCGAGTAGTTCAGAGACCACTTGTTGGTTTGATAGTGTAGGCCAAACTCAGTTTGAACGGCACTCTGGGTATCCGGTCTGTGATGGGCCTGGATATAAATATCACTCGAGGTTTGATTTGAATTGGCATTGTTTTCGATAGGGCTTTCTGTAAAAGTATTAAATGTGAAGAGTTCCGGATCATTGACTGCGTAACCAAAGGACTCTTCGCGATCCAGTGCATTATTGAGATAGAGTGTTTTCAACAGCCATCGATCTGTAAGCTGGTGATAAATTTTTACCGAAGCCTGCCTTCCCTCTACTCCTGATCGGCTGTAACCGCCTCCATCCCTTCTGTCCCAGTATGAGAATTCTAGATTGGTATCTGCTCTAAAATTTTGTGTGAATACAAAATCAAGATTTCGATAGTTGTACTTACTCTCATCAAAATTCAGATATGTTCGGGGTTGCGTTAAGTAGTGATCTATCAGCTTAATCTCCCCGTGATACGCTGCTCCATAATCGGCTTCCCTGTACTCCTTTATTTTTCGGATAGGTATTCGGTTCCAGTATACGGCACCGGTAAGCGGATTATTGAGACTCAACCCTTCCATCCGCATATTCAGATGTCTTGTTTCATATGTATGAAGTTCAAGACCGTCCGGCCGGCCTGACGTCCCCAATCTATAGGTTATTGCTCCTCTTGCATCGTAAAATCTATCAAAAAGGTTCACCATATTAATCCAGCGAAGAGTACTGTCGGTCTCTGCAACATCCATCGTATTGCGCATATTGTACTCCCAGACGTAAACTGTATCCGGTCTTTGCGATTCAGCTTCAAAACCATCAATCTGCGAGGAGTCTGCTTCAGCTGTTTTTGGTATTGTATTAGCTGATACCGGCTTAAGAGGCCAATTTGAGAGTGAAGGACGAAAAAGAGTATCTGGAAGTGCTGCCTGAGGAATCGTGTCAGGGAGCGCAGGTTGCGGGACTGTATCCTGCAGCGAAAAAGTGAATGCTGTCCATATGGTTAAAAGATAGATCAAGCTGAGTGGGGTTTCAGTTGATAAGGTAGTTCATTTACGCCCAGCAGCCGTCGTCGTACAGTTTCCAGGATAATCATCACCGTGCGCTCCTTGTTCAACAGCCGATCGTTACTCAAAACCGCTTTTATTGCAAAATGGTCTCCCTCTATCCAAAAACCCATCCAAACTGTACCAACGGGTTTCTCGTCTGTACCACCGCCCGGACCTGCTATACCGGTAGCTGATACTCCAATATCCGCTCCCATTTTTTCTGCCACGCCTTTGGCCATTTGCAGTGCCACAATTTTACTCACCGCGCCATCCTTTTCCAGATCTTTTTCTTTTACGTTCAGTGCAGATATTTTGATTTCATTTCCATACGCAACGATTCCTCCTTTCATGTAATCACTGCTGCCGGGAATGTCAGTAATTTTACTGGAAAGAAGTCCGCCCGTACAGCTCTCTGCTGCGGCAATTGTCAGTTTATTGTCTGTCAGTATTTTACCGGTCACCTCTTCGAGCCTTAAATTTTTTCCTTCTCCGAAAATAACATCTCCGGCCTTCTCATAAAGCAAGTTTTTCAATTTTATGAGTTTTCCTTCAGCTTGCTGCAATGTGTCTGCATTTGCACTAATACGTATGGTAACGCCTGCCGGACCCGGAAGATAGGCAACCCCAACCCCATTGTTAACAAACTCATCCAAATCACCTACACGTTCACTGAGGGTACTTTCCGGAACGCCAGCAGTTTTGAAGTACCGTGTTGCCCACACTTCTCGATCCGGAAATAAGTCATGAATTCTGGGTAACGCACGTTTTTCCATCAAAAACTTCATCTCATTGGGTACACCCGGAAGAACAATCAAAGCATTTCCCTCTTTTTCAAACCACATTCCGGGCGCGGTTCCTTTATTGTTAAAAAGGACGTCACAGTTTTTTGGAACTAAAGCCTGAGCTGCATTAGCCCGGCTAAAATTAAATCCTCTTCTTTCAAAAATCTTCTTAATGTAATCGAGTACTTCCCTGTTTTCGATAAGTTTCGAGTCAAAAAGATCAACCATCACTTTTTTGGTGATATCGTCGTGAGTTGGTCCGAGTCCACCGGTCACAACCGTTACGTCTGCCTGATACAGTGAATCTTTCACTTTGCTGAAGATTATGTCATAATCATCCGGGATTGTAAATACCTGTTCAACATAAAAGCCCTGTTCGGTAAGTAGCCCACCTAACCAAGAGGCATTCGTGTTGATTGTATCTCCGATGAGGAGCTCGTTGCCGATAGATATAATATGTGCCTTTCGCATAAGAGGTTGAAAATAGGATTTTGCAGATGATCAATGAAATTTTGTATTCTGTTTGCACATCCTTTTAAGGGATTTAATATATCATTTGTTCACTGAGAACTTTACCTTTCAGTGTGGAAAAAATACCTAACATACTCAGCACCCTTAGAATGGGCATGGCGCCCATTTTTTTGTTTCTTTTTATCCAGGATGATCTTCTGTTCAGAGGAATTAGTCTGGTCGTTTTTGCGATTGCTGCCATTACGGATGCGCTTGATGGATACTATGCCCGAAGATACGATGTTGAGAGTGAATTCGGCATATTTATGGACCCATTAGCAGATAAATTCCTGACATTTGCAGGATTTGTCTGTCTCCCATTTCTGGATCCGTCTCAGTTCCCATGGTGGGCTGTAGCTGTAATCGTTTTTAGAGATCTCTCCATAACAGGGCTTCGAATCTATACAAAACGAAAAGACATTACTCTTCAAACCAGAAAAACCGCTAAAATCAAAACAGCTATTCAAATGGGTTATCTGTACGTAGCGCTTCTTTTTGGGTTTTTACTGCTGTTTGATGGTGCTGTAGGGCAATTCGTGATTGATTTCTACAGCCTAAACATCTTTTTCTGGGGAATGATGATCGTTGTATTTATTACCGTCTATTCCGGCATTGAATACCTTTTTGTAAATCGATCTCTTTTTAAGAGTTCTGAGCCGGCATGAAAATCCTGAAAATTACTTTAGGTACTCTTTTTGGGGCCGGCTTGCTGCCTAAAGCTCCAGGAACCTGGGGAAGCCTGTTTACGCTTCCGTTGGTATATTCGGCCTATTTGATTCATCCTTCATTCGGTATAGCAGGTTTAGCTGTTCTCGCCTCTCTCATTTCACTCTGGAGTACCGGTGCATGTGTAGAGAAGTTTGGTGATGATCCCGGCCAATTTGTTATCGACGAAACAGCAGGACAAGCGGTTGTCTTTCTCTTTACATCTCTTCACTATAGCTCTCTGACAAACACAGGGCTGCTTTTAGCCGGCTTTATCTTTTTCCGTATCTTCGACATCTTCAAGCCTTTAGGGATTGTACGATTGGAGAAATTGCCAGGAAAATTTGGTATATTGGCTGATGATTTGGCGGCCGGTGTATATGCACTCATATGCCTGGAGCTGCTAAAAGTACTATTGGGATCAATTCTCGGATAATATCCCCACAAATAATAACAGACAGTTAATACAAGTTTTATAAGTTAAGGCATAAAAAAATTACAGCCTTTTTAGATTACAGGAGCACAGATAAATACATCATGTTAGAAGAAAAAAACAGAATCAATAGAATTGTAGACAAAGACTTTGCCAGGGAACTGGCCAAGCACTTGCTTGAAATAGATGCCGTTATTTTGCGACCCAATGATCCATTCACTTGGTCGTCCGGATGGAATTCACCAATATACTGCGACAATCGTTTAACCCTGCGATATCCAAAAATCAGAAAGAAAATATCCAAAGCGTTTATAGACATTATCAATGAAGACTTCAGTAACATTGAAGTGATAACCGGTACTGCAACAGCCGGTATCCCCCATGCCGCCTGGATCGCTGAAAACCTCGATAAGCCACTTGCTTACGTACGAGCGAAAGCCAAAGCTTACGGTCTTGGAAATCAAATTGAGGGCGGTGTTGATAAAGGTCAATCAACCATTGTGATAGAAGACTTGATCTCAACCGGCGGCTCGGCCGTTTCCGTTATTGAAGCGCTTCAATTTATCGGTGCAGATGTCCGCGGGGTACTATCCATTTTTACTTATGGTTTTCAAACAGCTATCGACCAATTCACCAATTTGAATATTCCGGTATACTGCCTTACAGATTACACCACACTAATCGATGTAGCCCTCGAAGAGGATTACATTGCTGAGAGTGATCTGAAGATGCTGAATGCCTGGAGGGAAAATCCGGCAGAATGGCCAAACTAAACCCCGAAGATTTGATAGAATTAACGGCTGCAACTGCTGCAGCCACGCTTACCACAAGCCGGAAATTCATCAGAAATTACAACTACTATAAGCAGCAAGCCGGGCAGCCCGAAATCATTCAAAAATCTGACCTGCTTGTTCTTTGCCACACTATGAGACTTGACTTGTTTGGACTCCAAAACTTACTGGAGGATGAAACGAAACATCGCTCTCCTTTTGTCGTTACATTGGCAAGTCAGATCAATGATGCTCTTGAAGAGTTACATCGAAAAATTCTTTTTTTTGAACCTGAACTGATTGAAAGCATCATTCCGATTATTGACCGTCAGCGGCAGTTTTGGAGCCGATACACGGATGAACAATTTTATGGTGTTCAGCTAAGTTCAGACATTGAACACTCTGTATCATCCGATGTACTGCGTGTTCAGTCGATGATACAAAAGCTGCCAGAAACAGCAACACTTTGATCATATTTAATACATTTCAATTTTACGTTCTATGAAGATTAATCACCTATTTTTACCTCTGCTTTTCGTTTCTTTTTTAACCACCGGTTGCTTGAGCGATCCGGGTAATCCTTTTGG
Organism: uncultured Rhodohalobacter sp.; assembly: GCA_964401805.1. GTDB lineage: Bacteria > Bacteroidota > Rhodothermia > Balneolales > Balneolaceae > Rhodohalobacter. The sequence goes on along the minus strand of CAYNZY010000017.1, from coordinate 40,193 downwards.
AGAGCCCGTTGACGAAACTGAATTTCTTGAAGAGAATGCTCAAAAAGAGGGTGTTACGGTTACTCAAAGCGGACTTCAATATCGAGTCTTAGAAGAGAGTGATGGCGAAGTTCCTTATGATGGTGCCGTTGTTTTTCTGGAGTATGAAGGGCGACTTATCAATGATGAAGTTTTTGTTCGAACAACTGAGCGCGACTATTTCCCTCTAAACAGCGACGTTTTGACCGGTATATATGAAGGCGTTCGACTAATGGAAGTCGGATCTGAATATGAATTTGTGATCCCTCCAGAGCTGGGCTATGGAGATAATCCTCCACAAGGAAGCCCTATTCGTCCCGGGTCCGTATTGATTTTTGATATGACACTCGACTCCTTTCTTCAGCGGCCCAACGAGTTCTTGACGGATAATGCCGAAAGAGAGGACGTGCAAGTGACTGAGAGCGGATTGCAATACAGAATCATCGAACAGGGAAGCGGTTCAAGCCCGGATGCAAATAGTTTAGTTCGGGTAAATTATACCGGAACATTTACAAACGGATACGTTTTTGATCAATCACCACCCGAAGGTGCACAGTTTAATCTTCAGGGTGTAATCCCGGGATTTTCTGAGGGAATACAGCTCATGCAGGAAGGTGCCATTTACGAACTTTTTGTACCGGCTGACATCGGCTACGGTGACACGCCCCCGGCATCAATTCCTGAAGGTGCTGTGTTAATATTTGAAGTGGAACTCTTGACGAATGCAGAGTAGTTGAATAACTACACTTAACGGCTTCAATTTAATCCTATTAGCCATGCGTAGCTTCATTCATTCAGTAGGCATCTCAATGCTCTTGCTGGTCTCACTGGTATCCTGTGATGCGGAATCTATCACCCAACCTCCGGATAGGCCAACCGAACCGGAGGCTGAGTTTACTTATGGCGGAACTAACGATGACCTCGGCAAAACTGTCATACGAACCCAAGATGGTGGCTTCCTTATTATTGGGACAACAACTTCCGTAGATGGTATTTTCTCTGGTCAGGCACGTGGAAATCGTGATGTTTTTGCTCTGAAGCTGACCGCAAACGGAACTCAACAGTGGGTAAATACCTATGGCGGTTCTAACAGCGACTGGGCAATGGACGTGATACAGGATGTCCGTGGAGATATTCTTATTACAGGTTACAACCGGTCTAATGACGGCCAGTTTCCTAACTTGAATCGCGGAGAAAATGATATTTTTCTGATTAAAATAGCTCCCTCCAACGGTGAGTTGATCTGGGCCCGAACCTATGGTGGCGCCAATGAAGATTACGGTTATGCCTTAATAGAAGGGCCAAATGGAGGTTACTTGATTGCAGGGGCTGCCCGCTCTGTTAATGGAAACTTTTCCGGGCGTACAAGTCTTTCAAAAGATGCATTTGTCATGCTAACCGATAACAGCGGACAAATTCAATGGCTTGAAACTTTTGGAGGTTCAGAGAATGACGAAGCATTGGATCTCACAATTGGCCCCAACGGACAGATTGCCGTTGTAGGCTCATACTCATCTTCTAACAGTGATTTCAGTGGCCGGCTGCCCGGAGAAAGCGGCGCTTTTCTTTTAAAACTTGAACCTAACGGGATTTTTAACTCTCTATATACATACAGTGGAACAGGTGCAGAATTTGCGAACTCTGTCGTTACTACCAGTGACAATGGTTTTGCCATTGCCGGGCGGTTTTCGTCAAACAACGGGCTTTTTCAAAACTCTAACAGCGGCGATAATGACGCTTTTGTTCTAAAAACTTCAGACTTCGGAAGCATACAATGGCTCCGCACTTTTGGAGGTAGCAATACAGAAGGACTAACCGGAATTACTGAAACGGAAAACGGTAATATTGCAGCCATTGGGCAAACAACATCCGATGATGGAGATTTTGATGAACTAAATCTGGGTAATACAGATGTTTTTATGGTGAACCTGAACCTGGATGGATCTCTGAACTATTTGAAAACATATGGCGGGGAGCTTGATGAAACGGCTGAGTCTGTCATTGGATTGCCCAATGGCAACATCGCATTTACAGGCTGGACTCTTTCCAATGACGGGGATTTTAGTGGACCACAAAAATCCGGCAGAGATATATACAAGCTGGTCACCTCACCGGAAGGTGATATTGAGTAAGCACAATCTTATTCAATACAATAGTAAGTACAGAATTAAGATCCTTATTCCGTGATGACATCCATTTTTTAAATTTGTATCTTTTGAAGCTCCATTACGGTCAACCATGTCCGTTATTTTATTTCAATAACTTTTCTTTCCAAATTCGTTGTTATGAGTGATAAACGATTTTATATAGAGACTTACGGGTGTCAGATGAACATGGCCGACTCAGAGGTTGTGAACTCCATTCTAATGAATGAAGGTATGAGCCCTGTTCAATCCGCCGAAGAAGCTGATGTGATTTTTGTGAACACTTGTTCGATCCGTGAGAACGCTGAGACAAGGGTATGGAATCGTCTAAAGGAGTTTCGATCCTTAAAAAAGGAGAAAAAAGAGTTAACGGTTGGCGTTCTGGGTTGTATGGCCGAACGCATCAAAGAGAATATTATAGAGCAGGAGCAGCTGGTAGATATTGTTGTTGGCCCTGACGCCTATCGGGATATTCCCAATCTTCTTAAAGAAGTAAATGATGGCCGTAAAGCCGTAAATGTTCTTCTCTCCCTCGAAGAAACCTATGCCGACATTACACCGGTTCGGACGAGTGGAAATGGAGTGACTGCTTTTGTGTCTATTATGCGAGGCTGCGACAACATGTGTGCTTTTTGTGTAGTACCGTTTACTCGAGGGCGGGAAAGAAGTCGTCCATTAACCAGTATTATGAACGAAGTACGCCAGCTGAATGAACAGGGCTACAAAGAGATTACTGTTTTGGGGCAGAATGTGAATTCATACCAATATGAGGATATCGATTTTACAAGGCTGATGGACGAGGTTAGTAAGGCGAACCCTGAGATAAGATTTCGGTTCTCCTCTCCTCACCCAAAAGATTTTCCTGAGCCGCTTTTGCACCTTATTGCTGAGCGACCAAATTTATGTAATTATATCCACATTCCGGCTCAGGCAGGCAGTGATACTATGCTCGAACGAATGCGCCGTCCCTATACTCGTGATCAATACCTCAAATTAATTGACACAATGAGGGAGATCATTCCGGGCGTCTCTCTTTCCACAGATATCATTGCCGGATTCTGTGATGAAACCGAGGAAGAACATGAAGCAACCATGTCTCTGATGAAAATTGTTGAATATGATCTGGCTTATATGTTTGCCTATTCTGAAAGGGAGCGAACCCTTGCCGCTCGGAAATATGAGGACAATGTTCCTGAAGATGTAAAAAAACGCAGATTATCCGAGATAATTCAGCAACAGATGAGTATACAGGAGAAAAATAACAAGGACGAAGTTGGAAAAAGACATCTTGTACTTGTTGAAGGGACTAGCAAAAAATCAGACCAGCAACTCTCCGGTAGAACTGACACGAATAAGATGGCCGTTTTTGACAGAAGAGATTTTCAAAAAGGCGACTATGTTGAAGTGGAAGTTACCGACTACACCTCTGCTACTTTAATTGCAAAACCTATTCAAAAAAGCTCAATCTCAGAATTTTTTGGTCAGGTAGCAGTTACGGCTTAGATGTACATTTTACCAACCGTTTTATTTTGCTGAGAAAAAGCTTCGATCACCACCGAAGCTTTTTGTATTCTCTGATCTGTATTTGAATCTTGGGTGGCATTACCATTGTTCGATTCTATACAGTATTGGACTTCACTCATATCGCTTTTACTATTCCTTAATCTCTTCAGCTTATTCAGTGGTTTCCAAATCTGTAGTCTCACCTACCGTAACTTCTATATTTCCGATATAACTACGGCCATAGCCGTCATATCCGGGTACAACAGAAACATCAAGGTTCTATCTTCGAGATCAACGTAAATCAGTATACGGTCACCGGTCTCTTCATTCGTACAGAAACATAGAGGTAAGACTTTTCGTGGTACAAAGGGTTACCTTGCTATAAATCTTAATTTATTCAACCCCGGATTTAAAATCCCATTTCTATTTTATGAATTTTAAGCCCTAAAGTAGAAATCGACTCTATGCCAAGAATCAGAACTTTATTACCTTTAAGGTCTAAATAATAAAGAAATACTATGGACAGAGAAGCATTACAGGAGCGATACGGAATTATTGGCGAGTCATCAGCAATAAAGCAGGTGATTGATAAAATCAGGCAGGTTTCCGGTACAGATATTACGGTTCTACTGCAGGGCGAAAGCGGCGTTGGTAAGGATGTGACAGCCCGCGCAATCCATTCACTCAGTAATCGAAGTCGGAACAACCTGGTTATTGTTAATTGTGGGGCCATACCTGAAGGAATTATAGAGAGTGAGCTTTTTGGTCATGAAAAAGGGTCGTTTACCGGCGCTCATGAAGCTCGTAAAGGATATTTTGAAAAGGCGGATGGCGGAACCATCTTTTTAGATGAAATTGGTGATACCCCAAAAAATATCCAGGTGAAGCTCCTTCGTGTTCTTGAAAGTGGTGAATTTTTCCGAGTCGGTTCCAGTAAAATGTATACCGCCGATGTTCGCGTCATTGCCGCAACCAATCAGGATCTGTGGGAGCTCGTAAAAGAGGGGAAATTTCGTGAAGATCTCTATTACCGCCTGGATACGGTCAAAATAAAACTCCCACCACTTCGGGATCGCCAGGATGATATCATACCTATTTTTAGAAAATTTGTTACCGAATTCTCCTCAAAGTACGATTCGGTTTTTCAGGGTTTTTCTGATGAAGCTAAAGATCTGTTGATATCATACCGCTGGCCGGGTAACATCCGAGAACTTCGTAATGTGGCGGAGCAACTGGTTGTTCTCGAAAAATCTCAATTCATTGATAAAGACCGCCTGCAAAAATACCTGAAAGGACGGCAGCACCTTGGATCAACAGATAATCTGCCCGTTCTCTCCAGAAGCGAGTACGAAGATGATGAGGATGACTCATTCGAAAGTCCGGGCGGCACGGATATGGGAATTATCTACCGTGCACTGCTTGAGATGCAGGGAGATATTACCGACCTGAAAAAGATGCTGGCAAAGTTCGTTTACTCCTCTTTTACTGACAAAGAATTTAAAGCACTTCCGAGCGCAATGCCCCGAGATATTGATCCGAACGATATTTCTGGTCACATTTACCGCGATCCTTCCGGCAAGGATTCCCTTGGTATTTCGAGTCCGGCGGAATCATCGGAAGATGACAAAACAGATAATATTCAAGATTTTTTCTCTGATAAAGAGATCCCGTCGATAGAAGAGGCTGAAAAGTTTTTGATTGAACAGGCTCTGAAACGTTTTGAAGGAAATCGAAGAAAAGCTTCTGATGCACTCGGAGTTAGTGAGCGTACACTCTACAGAAAATTGGACCAATATGACCTTCAGTAAAAGACATCTCTTTTTTACACTCCTTCTCTCTGTATTAGTATCCGGGTGCATCAGCTATAGCTTTACCGGTACTTCCATTCCATCGGATGTAAATACCATTAATATTCCCTTTTTTCCTGATCAGTCTCAAAGCGGTTTAGGTGATTTAAGTGACCGTCTAAACCGGGCATTGATTAATCGTTTTGTAAATCAGAGCCGACTATCTCTTGCAAACAACCAGGAATCATCAGATGCATTTGTAGAGGGTGCAATTCAGAGATATGTAAATCGTCCCTTCAGTGTCCGCGGAGATGAACAGGCAAATATCAATGAAATTCAGATAACCGTAAGAGCTACTTTCCAATACCAGAAAGATGATGAACCGTTATGGAATAAAAGCTTTAGCGGCGCTGCTACATATAATACTCTTGAAAATCCTGTAGAAGGTGAAATAGAGGCTGCAGAAACCGCACTGCAACAGATTGCAAATAATATGTTCAATGATGCAGTAAGCAATTGGTAAATCATCTCTTCATTACCTACTTTTGACCATGCAATTAACGGCAGAACAAATACCTAAATCTCTTCAAAGTTACGTCGAGCAGTTTGAGTCCGACCCGGAAGCTGCAATCGACAGACTCGAAAACCATATTACAAAACGCAATGCGGGTGCAGTAGGGTATTTTTTTCTGGCATGGTTTTATCATCGCAACGGCCAGAAACAAGAATCTGTACAGGCAGCGATGAATGCAAAAATTCTCGCACCCGGCAGCAAACTAATGGAGCGCCTTCACTATATGATGAGTCATCCCCGTCATTTTGAAGCGTGGGAACCGGAGCCCTCCCGTGAAACCTTTAAACGTCAATTCAATAACGACAGAGGACACCCCATCCAGGATCTCGATTCACTCATTGCAAAACTCTCATCTGCAGAGAAGAAACGTATTAAACCGGACCTCTCTGAAGATGAAAAAGAACAGCCGGACCTAAGTGAAGCAAGCAACAATGTAGATGATATTGTTACAGAAACACTTGCTGTTATTCATGAAAAGCAGGGAAACTACAAAGACGCAATTGATACGTTTAAAAAGCTAAGACGCACCAATTCGGCCAAGAAAGAGTACTATGATGAGCAGATTTTCCGTCTTCAGCAGAAGCTGGCGGATAGTAAAAAAGAAAGCTAACAGGTAGACCTACCCTTTTATAAAATTGTTATTTATTTTTTCGTGACCAATGGTTGTTGATGGTCCATGACCGGAAAGAACTTTCGTCTCATCAGGTAGTTTATAGAGCTTCTCTCTGATTGATTTTGTCAAAAGATCTAAATCTCCTTTATACAAGTCTGTACGACCTATTCCCTCCCTAAACAGAGCATCACCCGCCACGAGGAGTTTATCGTCCCTAAAATAGAGTGAAACGTGATCAGGTGAATGGCCCGGAGTAAATAACACATCAAACGTAAACGGACCTATTGAAAAATCTACCTGTTCCGCCATCTCTTCCGGAATAAAATCAAACCCCGAAGTTCTGAAACCAAATCGTTGTGCCTGATCCGGATAGTTTTTCCACAGATAAAGATCGCTGTGATTCAGATACACCGGTACATCAAACTCTTTGAGAACTTTATCCAGTCCCATGATGTGGTCGATATGGGCATGCGTAAGAACAACTGCAATCAGTTGAGTTTCTGACTCCTCTAAATCACTCTTGAAAACAGAAAACTCCCTGGGATCGAAGAATCCGGGATCAATCAAAATGGCTTTTTGATCAATAGTTATCAGGTAAGTGTTTTCGGCGAATGGCCCAACGGTATACTGTTTTACGTCCATATTGATCAGATATAAAAAAAGGATGTAGTGAAATTCACTACATCCTTGGATATTGTGTTGCTAAGCGGCTTTACTTCTTTGCGTATCGTTTGTTGAAACGATCGATACGACCCGCTTTTTGCGTAATTTTTTGGTCTTTGTTGTAGAACGGATGGTTTTTAGAATCTACCTCACTTTTGTAGATACCATCTGAAACGTCCATGGTACTTCTTGTTTTCATCTCAGTACCATCACTTAGTACAACTGTGATTTCTTTATAATCGGGATGAATTCCTTTTTTCATAATCGTGGTCTGGCGTTGATTAAATCTTTTATAGAAACCAAATATACGGGATCGTTTGTGCTTTTGCAATCCATAGGTGAAAATGAAATCTCGTAACGTAAATTACATTTTTGTAGAAAGATCCGTCATGCATTCAATTCTATTAACTGTTCCTTGAAAGATTCATAACGTTTATCAATTGAGAGACTCTTCTTTTTATGTTTGAGAGTACGAATTAACCTTGTGGGCAGATCAATTTTTTCATCAATTACCGGTTCGATAACATCTCGAAATTTCACGGGGTGAGCAGTGGCAAGCGTAATTAAATGATTGTCTATGTTATTTTCAGACTGATATTCCATTGCTGCCCGATATCCTATAGCGGTATGCGGACAAAGGAGGTACCCTTTGTCTTTATAGACATCCAAAATGGTGTGACGTGTTTCTTCATCAGAATAAGAATATCCTGAAATTATCTTTCTCATCGTATTTTCTGAACCTTGAAACAGAAATTTCATTCTCGAAAAGTTGCTTGGATTTCCTACATCCATAGCGTTAGATATGGTCTGAATAGAATCCTTAGGTTCAAAATCACCACTTTTCAGATAGGTTGGAACCACATCATTCACATTGGTCGCAGCTAAAAAATGTTTTATGGGTAAACCCATACGCCCTGCAAGCATCCCACCTGTAAGATTGCCGAAATTTCCACTGGGTACCGAAAAAACAGGGGATTTAGAAAGTTCTTCCTGTCTCATGAGTTCTGCAACTGCAAAAGCATAATAAAATGATTGTGGGAGAAGTCTGGCAATATTAATAGAGTTGGCTGAACTGAGCTGAATTTTTTCATTTAATTCTTTGTCCAAAAAAGCTTTCTTCACCAGGTGCTGACAATCATCAAATACCCCGTCAACTTCAAGAGCCGTAATATTTTCGCCAAGGGTTGTCATCTGTTTTTCCTGCAGGGAGCTCACCTTCCCTTTAGGGTATAGCAAACAGACTTTAACCCCGGGTACCTTATAAAATCCGTTTGCTACTGCGCCTCCTGTATCGCCCGATGTTGCGACAAGTATGGTCACTTCTTCATCCTTTTTTTGAGCATTTTCGGAGAAGAGGCGAGCCATAAAACGTGCTCCAAAATCTTTAAAAGCCAGTGTTGGGCCATGAAAAAGCTCAAGTATATGCTGTCTGTTTCCAAGGCTTTTCATCTTAACCGGAAAATTGAAAGCGTCTTCAACTACATCTTTTAAAGTGGTTTCCGTTAACTCTCTTTCCAAATAGGGTTTGGACATTTCAAATGCGATCTCCTGAAAACTTTTTCCTGGAATTGAAGACCAAAAACCTTCTGAAAGTACAGGTATTTGCTCAGGCATATACAGACCGCCATCCGGTGCAAGACCTTTGCGCATCGCTTCAAAAAAGCTGACCGGCGGTGAATTATCCCTTGTGCTTACAAATTTCATGTGTTCGGTTTTTATCTGTTTACATACTAAATAATTCAACCCGTAACTTTGGCACCTTCAGTGTTGATTTTAGAAATATAGATATCAAAATCCAGCCCAAGCATTTTTAGTGACTCACCCATCTTTTCACCAATATGCTGAGCCTCCTTGCCTGACTTACTTAAGGCAAAGACTGATGGGCCCGATCCTGAAATACTGCATCCCAAAGCCCCAGCCTTCAAAGCAGCTGATTTCATTTCATCAAAGCCTGGTATCAAAACTGAACGCACCGGCTCAATAATTTCATCATGTAGAGAGCGGGCAATTAAACCGTAGTCATTCATATAAAGTCCTGCAACCAGTGCCCCTACGTTTGCCCACTGTGTTACAGCTTTCTCCAGAAGAATCTCTTTTTTTAAGATCATCCGGCTATTTTTTGTATTTATTTCAATATGCGGATGAACAATTGTACAGTGCAGATCTTCAGGTGTGGGCAGCGTAATTACATCCGGCGGCTGATGTGTTTTTACAAGTATAAACCCGCCAAAAAGTGAAGCAGCTACGTTATCGGCATGTGCCGTTCCGCTTGCTGCAATTTCTCCATCTACGGCAAATGGCAATAGTTCTGAAGTGGTAAAAGGATTTCCTAAAATTTCGTTAACTGCTACAACTGCAGCTGCAGAACTTGCAGCGCTGGATCCCAAACCACTGCCAAGCGGCATATTTTTTTTTATTCTGAGTTCAATTCCCGGTTTATCTTCATAGCCTAATTCATTAAATAGAGAAGTTGCTGCGAGCCCGGCTGTATTCTTTTCGGTTTCAAGCGGGAGTTTGCCTCCATCTCCCTCAATAGCTGCAATTGTTATCCCCGGCTGATCACTTTCCGTGGCAGTTATCTCATCACCCAAACCGTGTATTGCAAATCCAAGTACATCAAACCCGCAAGCCACGTTGGCAACAGTGGCCGGGGCAAATACTGTTACTGATTTTCTTTTACTTTCTCCCATCACATTTATTTAGAATATTTATTTGAGCTAACGATTAATATTAGTCTCCTGCATTATTTGCCTTCGTATTTGCAACACGTAATATATCAGAAATTACGCCTGCGGCCGTAACCTTAGCTCCTGCACCCGGACCTTTTACAATCAGAGGTGACTCGTCATAATATGTTGTGTAGAATGCAACGATATTATCACTGCCTGATAAATTATAAAATGGGTGTGAGTCATCAATTTTTTCCAGTTTTACAACGCCTTTACCATTTTCAAAACGGGCGATATAGCACAGTTTTTTATTTTCTGCGATGGCCTCATTTTGCAGGCGATTATAGTGAGCATCATGATTCTTCAGTTTGTTGAAAAAGTCATCCACACTTTGCACATCTCTCGCGTCATCCGGCACTAAATTTTGAATATCTATATCATTCATCTCAACATTATAACCGGCTACTCTTGCCAAGATTAACAGTTTTCTGCCCACATCATTACCATTCAGGTCTTCACGCGGATCCGGCTCGGTGTATCCTTTTTCTTTTGCAGTTTTTACCACATCACTAAAAGATGACTCCCCGTCAAAATTGTTAAAAATGTAGCTCAATGTACCGGATAAAACTCCTTCAATACGGTCAACTTTGTCGCCGGTTCGCACAAGTTCATGAATGGTCTCAATAATCGGGAGACCGGCTCCTACATTGGTCTCGAATTTAAACGCGCAATTATGTTTTTCGGCCGTTTTCTGGAGCAGATTATAAAACTCCATCGATGATGAGTTCGCTTGTTTGTTTGGTGAAACGATCGATATACTCCGGCTCAAAATCTCTTCATATACCGTTTGGATATCAGGGCTGGCTGTACAATCAATAAAAATACTGTTTGAAAGATTTGACGATTTCATTTTTTCAACAAATTTGCTCAGAGACATTTCCCGCCCTTTCTCCTCGATCTCTTTTTTCCAACCTGAGAGTGAAATAGAGGATTCTCCAATCAACATTTTCCGACTTGTTGCAACTCCTTTTAACTGAATATCAAGCTTGTATTTTGTTCTAAGCTCTTCTTTTTGATTCTCCAGGAGTTCCAACAGCGTCCCTCCGATTAATCCGGTACCAATTAAATACAGGTTAATCGATTTTTCTCCCGCCAGAAAAAATGCGTCATGAATGGTGTTCACGGCTTTCTTCTCATTCTTTCTATCCACCACAAAAGAAATATTTCGCTCGGAAGAACCCTGTGCAATAGCTACAACATTGATACCGTTACGGCCCAGTGCATAAAATACCTGGCCTGCAATGCCCGGTATCTGACGCATATCTTCACCAACAACGGCAATGGCGGAGAGCTCTTTTTCAATGCGAATCTCGTCAATGATATCATGTTTAATCTCTTCAGTGAATTCCAACTCGATGGCCGTTTTGGCAGTATGAGCCTGATCCGGCATAACTGCCATTGATATCGTGTGTTCCGAAGATGATTGAGTGATTAGAATGATATTAATACTCTCCCGGGCCAGCGCATTGAAAATTCTTGCAGCCACACCGCTAACTCCAATCATACCGCTACCTTTAATTGTAATCAAAGCGATATTATCAATGGATGAGATCCCTCTTATATTTCCGCTTCCATTCTCCTTCTCCCTTTTTTGCTGAATCAGAGTTCCGGGGTGGTCGGGCTTGAACGTATTTTTAATTAAAATTGGAATTCCTGATTTCAGAACAGGCTGGATCGTTGGCGGATAAATAACTTTTGCTCCAAAATGAGACATCTCCATCGCCTCTTCGTAGGAGGCGTAATCTACCGAGAATGCACGCTCAACTTTTCTTGGATCGGCAGTCATTAACCCATCCACGTCCGTCCATATTTCAATCATTTTTGCTCCGGTTGCTGCCCCGAAAAGTGATGCCGTATAATCTGAACCGCCCCTGCCCAACGTTGTGGATTCATTTTTTTCCGATGATGAAATAAACCCTGTGGCCACAATCACATTTTCATTATGCCGCTCAATAAACTCTTTTATGTTCAAAAAAGTAGATGAGGTGATTACCTTGGCCGCGCCAAAACTTGTGTCTGTTTTGATGAGCTGCCGTGTATCCGTATAAAGCGAATCTACTCCCCTGTTCTGCAAGTAAGCACTCAAAATGGATGCAGAAAATCGCTCTCCGAAACCAACAACAAAATCACGGGTTTTATTGGATAGCTCCTGAACCAGCGATACCCCCTTGAGAACATTCTCAAGTTCATTGAGCATAATTTTAAACTCTGTTATGGAATCGCTGCGGTTGTTAACAGGAATTATCTTATTGATTGTCTCTATGTGCCTTTTTTCAATCTCCGCTAAAATATCCTGATAGCGACTATCATTGTTCTCTGCAAGGGAAGCCAATTCAAAAAGCTGATTCGTAACACCTTTGAATGCAGATACAACAACAATCAGGCGATCCTCTTCTTGCTTATCCTTAATAATTGTGATGACTTGTTCCAGCGCTTCAGGAGTCCCTACTGAGCTTCCACCAAATTTTAAAATCCTCATTCTACACATTCATAGTTAATATATACCTGCATATGTTACCCAATCGCACTGCTGTGTTCAACAAAATCTTTAATCAAAACATCCTTTATGTTCGAAGGGCTTCCAAACATTCAAAAAAAGGATTTTATTTTGGCTGAGAGTGAGTTAGAAAAGTTCCGGTAGTGTGAGAGTAGATATAATTCTTGATGGAACTTTTCTTAAACTTGAAATCTGGTATTCGAAACATACTGATAAACCGCGGAAGACGTTGCCCGATATGGAGTCTGTACCTACGATAGAGGTTTCAACATTCACTTTAAGAAATGCGCAGTTTATGCGTCGTTAAATCCTGTACTCCTTACTTAGAAAGTGATCCGGAGTTCTCAGGTAACTCTTAGTCTACTCCGGATCCCATAATTTAGCGGCTAAACCAAGACCGTTTCACCGTCATCTTTGCGATATCCCAATGGAATATCATTTTCAGAAACCGCTGATCGGTTGTACTCTTCGAGGGTAAACTCGTCTACGAGTATTGCGTCGAAACGGGCTTCCTCCGTTTTCTTAACAATCTCAGCCTCTTCTTCGGTGATGACACCTTTCTCGAGAGCCGAATCGAGCTGCTTCAATACGTGTCCTTTTTTGATTTCTCCTGCTTTGGTTGCTTTGTACAACTTCTTATAGATCGGGAATGACTCCTCAATCACTTTCATGGCGTACTCATACTTACCAAGAGCTTCGTCTGCTGATTCCGGCACGTAAATTCCGGACGTCAATCTATCTCGCTGCTCGCCTCTGATTTGCATCGCCTGTGCCACTTTATGACCAAGTTTATCCGATGGTTTCTTCCCAATACGGTTCATTCGAGACCATAACCCAACCGGTCCTCTAAAGAGCCAGCTCAACCCCGGCACTTCTATCTCTGAGTAGATTTCGTCAAAAGCCGTTTGAATTCTGTAGAATGCGTGCTGCATAGACCAATCCAGGAATATTTCATCCTCTTTTTTACGACCTTCTGCTTCAAACCTTCTCAGCGTAGCCGTTGCAAGCAGCATCCAGCTGAGAATATCAGCATAGCGACCGGCAAGCTTCTCTTTCATTTTTAAAGCGCCACCGTACGAACCCAGTGCCATATCTGCCATGAACGCAAATGATGCAGATGCCCATGCCAGTTTTCGATAGTACTTCGCTGCGGGTCCGCTTACGGGTGAGGAAGCCAGCCGTCCACGTGTAACGCTTAGCAACATGGAACGGATTTCATTCTTGACCACATGACCGATATGCTTCCAGAATGCGTCATCAAACTGCTTCACATCTTTATTCATCAGTGCCTCGATCTCTTTCAAGGCATAGGGATGACTTCGGATTGCACCCTGTCCAAAGATCATAAGTGTCCTGGTCAGTATATTTGCGCCTTCAACCGTAATGGCGATTGGCATGGCAATGTAGCTGTGAGCAAAGATATTCCGTGGCCCCATAGAAATACCGGCACCACCCACAATGTCCATAGAATCATTAACAATCTCCCTGCCAAGTTCGGTAAAGTTGTACTTGGCAATCGCGGTGACCACAGCCGGTTTTGCACCTTTATCCAGAGCTCCGCAGATGTAACCTCTCGCAGCGTCCATCATATATGTGTACCCGCCAATTTTGGCCATCGGCTCTTCTATACCTTCAAATTTACCGATGTTCAGGCCAAACTGTTTTCTGATAAGTGCATAGGCTCCCACAGCACGAGTCGCAGTTTTTGCACCTCCAATCGCCTGGGCAGGCAGGGAAATACCTCGTCCTACAGCCAGTGATTCCATCAACATTCTCCAGCCATTTCCGGCACCTTCAACTCCACCAATAATCGCATCGACCGGTACTACTACGTCATGGCCGCGAGTTGGGCAGTTGTAAAATGGAACACCGAGCGGATCGTGTCTTTTACCCAGTTCTACACCTTCCGTATCACTCGGAATCAAAGCAGCTGTAATCCCAAGATTTTCGCCTTTCCCGAGCAGGTTATCAGGATCTTTTAATTTAAAGGCCAATCCAATCACTGTTGAAATTGCTGCGAGTGTGATATAACGCTTATCCCAGTTTAACTTCAGGTACAGCTCACCGTCGTCACCTTTGAATACTTCGCCCTCACTCTGCATACCACCGGCATCTGAACCTGCATTCGGTTCCGTCAATGCAAAACAGGGTATCTCTTCACCTCTTGCCAATCGGGGCAGGTAGTGATCTTTCTGTTCCTGAGTTCCGTAGTGCATTAAAAGTTCAGCCGGACCAAGAGAGTTTGGAACCATTACCGTTGTGGCCAGAGGTCCGCATCTTGAGGCCAGTTTGGCAACAATAGCACTGTGAGCGTTTGCGGAAAAGCCATAGCCACCGTACTCCTCCGGAATAATCAATCCAAAGAAGCGCTTTTCTTTTAGAAAATTCCAGGTCTTATCATCAAATCCTTTACGCTGAAATACTTTCCAGTCAGACACCATGGAACAGAGTTCTTCGGCAGGTCCGTCCATAAATTCGCGTTCCTTATCAGTCAGATCAGGATACGCCTCGCTGTTCATTCTCTTCAGGTCCGGACTGCCAGAAAAAAGTTCTCCCTCAACCCACACCGTACCTGCATCAATTGCGGTCTGCTCCGTTTCTGAAATTGCAGGTAGAATTTTAAGAGCTTCGAGCACCTTCATTATTGGTCCGGAAAGCAGAGTTCTTCGAATCGCTTTCACGTTAAAGACCACAGCCAATACCAGGAAAGCTGTAATTAACCAGACGGGAGCTCCCAGACCAGCCAGTGCTATTAAACCTGCAGCGGCCCAAAGCCATAACGGGGCACCTTTAAATCCAAAAATTAAAAAAATGAGGACAATTCCGGTCCAAACAGCCCAACCGGCCATTTCATTGAAAAATCCAAGTTGTTCGATTAAAGCTTCCATATCTGACTCCTTTTAAGCGGGTGTTTTTTGTACGATAAATCCTTGTATGATGTGATCAATTGCGAGATCCAAAAATCGCTCTATCGGAACTCTGGTATCCAGTCGTTTACCCAGAATTACGGATACTACTCCATGAATCTGAGCCCAGAGCGTGTATGCACTAACCAACGGATCTTCCACATCAAAAAGATTCCGTTCTTTGCCACGCTTAATGATTCCGGCGAGCAGTTCATATATTTCTCTGACCTGCTGAAATTTCTCTTTTGGATACTTCGGCATCTCCTCCGGGCGAACCATATATATAATCTCATACTCCTGCGGATTTTTCATTGCGTATCCAACATACGCATCAGCAAGAGATTCCAACTGCTCTATTGGACTTGCAGTCTCATCGAGTGCACTTCTCAATACTCTATTCAAGTTTGCGATACTCTCTTCTACCAAAACGAGCAGCAGATCATCCTTATTTTCAAAATGCAGGTAGATGCTAGTGGCTGTTACATCAGCCCTCTTCGCAATCTTTCGCATCGATAACTTACTGAATCCATGCTTCAGCAGCAGTTCCTTGCTTACATCCAGAATTTCTTCCCTTAGAGACATATACTGTAGGTTAACACCGTTAAGTTCACAGTGTTAATTTATCAAATCTGATTGGAATGTCAATAGTAGAACCTAAATTCTTATGGCGAGGTCTTAAATAGTACTTTCACTATTTAACCGAAAAGCGATGTAATGAATGGTTTTTCTCTGTTCAAGATGCATCTTTTCGTAATAGGTTTTGATTGTTAAAATCGGGTCATCAGGGCGTTCTGCATAAACATCGTCCACCCGATCTATAATCTTACACTTCTGCTCTTTGATCGTTTCGAGCGTAAAATCGTACAGCTCATCTGAATCCGTTTTTAAGTGAATCGTTGCGTCCGAGGCAAGTATTTTACTGTAGATATTTAAAAATTTGGGCGATGTGAGTCTTTTGGAAGATTGCGAGTCTCTTAAATAGGGATCAGGAAACGTGATCCATATCTCATCTACCTCGTCCTCTTCAAAGTAATCTGTCAAATGATCGATAAAGATCCGCATGAAATGAACATTCGGCAGCGGTTCTTCAAGAGCTTTCTTGGCTCCCGTCCATATTCTCCACCCTTTCTTATCAATTCCGATAAAATTCTTATCCGGATATTTACGGGCAAGATTTATCGTGTATTCTCCTTTACCGCACGCCAATTCAAGCACAATCGGATTCTCATTCTTGAAAATCTTTTTATGCCAGTTTCCCTTCGGTTTCGATTTTTCCTTATCAAAATCTGTGTATTCAAAAACGTTTGAGAACCGATCTACATCCTCAAATTTTTGAAGTTTATTTTTCGCCATCCCTAATCTGAGTTTTTATGGTGCTAATCGCTGCCTGTTCCATTTTCCTGCTGATTGCTGGTATAAAATACGATCGTGCAACCGCCCCGGTCTTCCCTGCCAGAATTCAATCGTTTCAAATATGATTTTGTATCCGCCCCAATTATCCGGCCTGGGTATATCTTCACCTTCAAATTTCTCTTCAATTTCTTTAAAGTTGGTTTCCAGCTCATTACGATTGACTACCGGACGGCTTTGGCTTGAAGCCCATGCCCCAATTTGACTCTCTCTGGGTCTGGACCGGAAATAATCATCACTTTGCGCTGCGGTTAGCTTTTCAACTTTACCGCTTATTCGGATCTGTCTTTCAAGCTCTGCCCACCAAATCGTACAGGCAGCTACCGGATGAGCATCCAAATCTTTTGCCTTTTGACTCTCATAATTTGTATAAAAAGAGATGGAGTGATCAGTCAAACCTTTCAGCAGAACCATCCTCACATTTGGAGTTTCTGCCCCGGTCACTGTTGCTAATGCCATAGCATTTGGCTCTATAACTTCTGAATCAACAGCTTCCTCAAACCACTTTCTGAACAATTCAACAGGATTTTCAGGAAGTTCATGATCCACAAGACCTCCTTTTTTATACTGTTTTCGCAGATCTGCAATTTTAATATCTGTCATAACTCATTACCCGAAATATTCCGGTTCATTGCCTTCTTTCCACTTGATGTTACATCCTATACTTGGCGTCTGGTCTTCAGGGACTTCTTCACCCGAAAGCACTTTATCCGTTGCTTTTCTGAGATCTTCTCCTGTTACGGGTTCATCATTACTCGGTCGGCTGCTGTCGAACTGGCCGCGATAAACCAACTCATGTTTTTCATCAAAAAGGAAAAGGTCCGGTGTGCAGGCTGCTTTGTAAGCTTTGGCCACTTCCTGTGTCTCATCATAGAGATATGGAAATGGATACCCATATTTTTCCGCATCCTCTTTCATTTTCTCAGGACTGTCATCGGGATAGTTCTCAATATCATTGGAAGATATCGCAACAATTCCTACACCTTTTGGCAAGTAGTCTTTGGCATACTCTGTAATACCCTCTTTAATATTTTTCACATACGGGCAGTGATTACTGATAAACATCACCAGCAGGGCCTTATTCCCTCTAAAATCCTTCAGCTGTACATTTTTTCCGGTTACGGTATCGGTGAGTGAAAATTTTGGTGCTTTTGTTCCAAGCTCCAACATGGTTGAATTAACTGCAGACATTATTTATCTCCATTTAGTTAACTTTGATTATTCTGCTTAATAAACAGATCATCGGAAGATTGCATTCAGAAATTTCGGATTGAAGATATAAAAATCATTCTACCGTTTCTTCTTTTCATGCAATTGAGTCATTGGCTGACATTGAGTTTCATCTTCAAAACAAATTTAATTGCCCGTTGGCCGGACGCTTGAATTCTGAACTGTTTAGCGGTGGGACCGGCTCATTCAAGCCGAGTCGTTTTTTATGAATATTAATGAGCTGTTTGATCTGATTGGCATAGGGTCCAACACTCTGAAACCTCTGCCCAAACTCGGTCCGATTCAGTTGACCATCTTTCAGACTTCTGATCCGATTCAGCACTTTATCTTTTCGATCAGGAAAGTGGTCTTCAAGCCATTTTGAAAAGATATCCTTTACTCCATACGGCAGTCTCACAATTGTATACGCCATAGAGGATGCACCGGCATCCGCAGCCGCCTCCATCATCGGCACAATCTCATCATCTGTCAATCCCGGGATGATCGGAGCAATATTCACATTTACCGGAATACCGGCTTTTACCAAATCTTCTATCGCTTTTAAACGCCGGGCAGGCCGTGAGGTTCTTGGTTCCATCACGTTGGTAATTTCAGGCCTGAGCGAGGTAAGCGATATCGTGACCCGAACAGCACCAATTTTGGCCAATTTTTCCAGATGATCAATATCCCTGGTTACCAGATGGTTTTTGGTGATGATTACCAAGGGATGACTACATTTGGCTAATATCTCAACACAACGTCTTGTTATCTCTAAATCTTTCTCTATCGGTTGATAAGGATCCGTAACTCCGCTCATCACCAGAGTTTGAGGTTTCCAGTTTTGATCGGCTAGTGCTTTTTTCAGTAGTTCAGGAGCGTCGTACTTAACCACAATTTTAGATTCAAAGTCCAGGCCTGCACTCATCCCCAGAAATTCATGTGTTGGCCGGGCGTAGCAGTAGACACATCCATGCTCACAACCACGATATGGGTTCAAGCCTACATCAAATGGAATATCAGGACTGCTGTTTCTGGATATCACATCAGCAGTGTGATCTTTCAGAAGCTGTGTTTTTGGTTTCTTGAGCTGACCGGTTTCCGGATCGATCTCATACTCAAGCTTGGTCTTAAGAAAACGGTTCTTTGGATTTTCAGCGGATCCCCGCCCTTTGATTGGCTGACTCATAGTTACACATATTTTATACATGCTTAATGTATGAGCTAATCTATGCTTAATCAAGAAAGAGATCATTTTATCGCCACAAAGTCACAAGGGCTCTAAGCTTCACGAAGAGACGTTAAAAGAATCAGATTAATATTCTCGCAGATTTACGCAGATAAAACGCTGACTCACGCAGAATTTCTGCGACACTCTGCGGTATAATCCGCGATGATCTGCGAGAACCTAACTCAAGCTAATTTTTGAACGGCAGATAAAATGGTTTGAAGGGCTTCCTCAAGCAAATCCTGCTCAATAATCAATGGCGGTGCAATGCGAATGAGTGAATTAGAATGGAGAGTCCAGCCAAGAATAATTTCTTTTTTAAAACACTCCTCAACCACTTTTTGGGTCAATTCGGAGTCGCGTAGCTGAAGTCCCAGCATTCCACCGCGTCCGCGAACCTCAACAATTCCATCCCCTTTCAAAATGGTACGGGCTATATTCTCGATCTGCTCTGCTTTGGCTGCAAAATCGTCATTCAGCAACGTTTCCAGGTTTGCATGGGCAGCGGCACAGCAGACCGGATGACCGCCAAATGTGGTTACATGATTCAGTGGCGGATTGTGTTTAAACTCCTCAAAGATTTCTGATGAAGAGACAAATGCACCCATCGGCATGCCACCACCCATCGCTTTTGCCAACGACAAAATATCCGGCACCACATCGTAATATTGAAATGCAAAGAGCGAGCCCGTTCTGTAAAAGCCGGTCTGAATTTCATCAAAAATGAGAAGTGTTTCTGTTTCGTTACATCTCTGTCTAACCTGCTTCAGCCACTCTTTATCGGCGGGTATTACACCTCCCTCACCCTGAATCGGTTCCATAATTACGGCAGCTGTATGTTTATCGATCTCGTTTAAACCATCAGGATCATTGAAATCGATGAAGTGCACATCCGGCAACAGAGGCTTGTAAGGATCTCGGTATACATCCCGGCCTGTTACGCTCAAAGAGCCATGTGTATCTCCATGATAGCTGTTTTTAAAAGCGACAAATTTGCTTCGCCCGGTATATTTTTTGGCCAGCTTGAGCGCACCCTCATTGGCTTCGGTTCCACTGTTAACAAAATATACGCGATCAAGAGATTCAGGCATCTGATCGGTCAGTAACTGAGCAAAGCGACTCTGAGGCTCCTGAATATATTCGCCATAAACCATTACATGCAGATGCTTATCCAGCTGCTTTTTGATGGCATTGATCACATTGGGGTGACGATGACCCAAACTGCTTACAGCTATGCCTGATATGAGATCGAGATACGATTTGCCATCTTTTGTGTGGATGAAGCAGCCCTCAGCCCGATCAATCTCAAGACCCATCGGGGCATCGCTTGTTTGAGCAACATGTTTATAAAATGAATCCGAGAATTGTGACATTCAGAGTAGGTTTAACTGTACTCCCATTTATCCAGATAAGGAAGCAGTTCGGCTTGAGTTGTTTTCGTTTTATCATTGGCATACCATTTTTGCAAAGCCTCAGATATTTCCCGGTAGTCTTCACCGTCATTCTCTCTCCAGTCATCATACATTTCCTGCACTTCAGTAGGGCGTGGACCCCAGTCACCTAATACATCAAGTGATTCTGCGTCCAAAACGACTAATTTCGGTATGGAGCGACTTCTCCCGTTCGTCAGGAACTCATCCATGATCTCAAGATTCTGATCTCTGAGTATCAGTTTGAGCTCTATATGTTCAGTCTGATCTGCCATCTTTTGAAGTACCGGAATAATCTGAGCCGCATCGCCACACCAAGCCTCTGTAAGAACCAGCCAGATCATTGGCCGTTCAACCTGCTTCAGTCGCTCTTCCAGTTCCGGCAGAAGCTCAGTCGTTTTATCGAGCCTCTTCATCCGATAAGTGTTCATTTTGGTATAATGGAGCATCGCCTCGGAGTGATTCTCTCCGGTTGTCTTATCCTCAGCCATAAGATTGTCAATCATCTCTCTGTACTGAGAATAGGAGTAAGCTTTATCAAGGATTTCTCTGGTGATGGGTGCCGCTTTTACTTCTGTCATAAATCTGTTTAAAAGTAGTTTATTAAAACCGTCTCGCCTATCCATTCGTATCGGATAGCGTTAAGTATCATTAAAAAAATTACAAATGAGAGTGAAGCGAAGAACTTCATCTTCATAACACTGCTATATTCACTTTCCATTCCTTTCAGTTTTAGCAGTAAACGAAGCAATATAACCCCGGAAATTAAACCGAGTATGAAGAAGATTACTGCCGGATAGGGATAAATTTGCAACAGTCCGGCACTAAAGAAAATCATCCCAAACAGATAGGAAATCACAAAAAAGAATTTCACTCCGTCAACTCCATACTCCACTGCAAATGTTCTATCTCCGCGTCTTTTATCCTGCTCCATCTGATATATTTGTGAAACCGGATAGAGACTCAACAAAATCATAGATGCTCCGAGTGCAGAGATTATTACGGACGAATTTATAGAACCACCGGCTGCAATGGTCCCAAGCAATACCGAATTAAATCCGGTACTTACAGCAATCGCAAGCAGACTCAAATACGGATGACTTTTCCACCGGGCTAATGGAGTTGAATAGAGCCAGAATAATAATATGCTGGCGCCATAGATTGCAAAATAAACAAACCCAAAAACCAGTGACCAAGCCCAGCCAAGAAACATCATCACAAGCGAAGCAACTCTCATCCAGTCCGTCATTTTTGGCGGATTTTTCAATCCTCCAATTGGCCCTTCGTCCTTATCCCAGTAGGAGTTGAAAGCCGTAGCTCCTCCGAAAAGGAAAATATGAACGTTTAAATATTGCAGCCAAAACTGTAAACTGTTCATCTGGTCTGCCATCAAACCCCCAAGTAGAAATCCACCCGAAAGTATAAATATCTGGTAGTGAAGGCGGAGATGAAGCAGAAAATGACCGATTTCTTTAATCATAGCAGAAAAGTTTTAAACAGTTTACAGGAATCAATTTCGCATCGCAAGCTTAAGAGTGATATTTTTAGCCCATGGAAATGATGACAGACGATATCACGGTTGATCAAACCATTGTCCCAGAGAGCGAGTGGAGAAACACCATGGAATCTCATGAAAATGAGCTGGCGAAGCTGCTTGATCCCTATCTAAAAAAACGTTCGATGCAG
>CAYNZY010000017.1:12146-17744 GCA_964401805.1 uncultured Rhodohalobacter sp. | reverse complement strand
AATTTCTGAGCTGACAATTTCTGATCAAATCGCATTTCTGGATCCCAAACATTTTCCAGAAAAGAGGATCAAATCCATTCGATGGACACTCGATCTGCTGAAAAAGAGTGCCAACAAAAAACCACTCTTTGGATGTTTTGGGATGCATGAATGGGCGATGGTTTATCGCGCCGGAGAAGTTCGCCATGATCAAATTCCGTTTCGTCTTTCAGAGGAAGAAATTGCCGAATTTGTGGAGTCCCGACCGTTGTTATGCACGCATTTTGATGCGTTCCGATTCTTTACCGACAAAGCAAAACCGATGAACCGGAATGAACTAAGCCGGAATAATTTTCATGATATGGAACAGCCGGGATGTCTTCACACCAATATGGATCTTTATAAATGGGCATTTAAACTCTATCCTTGGATTTCGAGTGAAGTGATTCGTGAAGCTTTTTTTAACGCGGTTGAAACGCGAAAAGTGGATATGCAGGCAAGTCCGTATGATGCAAGAGAGTTTGGGTTGGAGCCGATAATGATTGAGACGGAAGAGGGGCGAAAAATGTATCTGAATAAGCAGACTGAAATCTTTGAACGATCGATGCCAATCCGCGAAGAGTTGATTGATGTGATGGAAGATTTATTAGAGCGGGTGGGTTAAACTCTTCAACAAACCCTCCAAGGGTTTGGAACCCTTGGAGGGTTGTTAAATGCTAAGTTGGAAAGGAGATCTTTCCAAAATGCACGTTCTGATCTGACCCGTATTTCGTACTGACATTGAATCCATAACCCGCCAGTATTTCATTTGCCAGTACTGCGAAAATCACGGCTTCCTTCGCATCGGGCGAAAAACCCAGCTCTGCAAATGCTCGCATATCAGCCTGATCAAAATAACTCTCTATTCTCTTCATCAGATACCGGTTATGAGCACCGCCTCCGCTCGGATAGATTATCAACGGAAAACGTTCAGGGGTGTGACGCCGGATACTCTCCGCGATTGTCCGGGCTGTTAGCTCCGTGATCGTCGCCACCATATCTTTATCTGAAATGTCAGAACCTGAAAATCCGGCCAGCTCCTCTTTTTCCTTGATCCAATTCAGGTTAAAATACTCCGGACCGGTCGATTTCTCTTCTTCGCTTTTAAACCATTCGTCCTCAAGCATCATGCTCAGCAGAGGTTTAATAACATTACCGGATGCCGCAATTTTACCTCCCTTGTCATATGGTTTATCGAATCTGGATTTCATAACGGCGTCGATCAACGTGTTACCGGGCCCGGTGTCTGTGGAAAATTTCTTCAACTCTTTCGCTGCCGCTGCCGGCATGAAGGTATAGTTTGCAATTCCACCAATGTTCAAAAGAATCCGGTGTTCTTTTTTGTCGGTAAATAACCACTCATCAACCAGTGGTGCCATCGGCGCACCCTCCCCGCCGAAAGCGGTATGTTTCTGTCTAAAATCGCTGACAGTGAGAATTCCTGTATTCACAGCTATATGATCTCCATCACCTACCTGAAGAGTTGAGTTCATTGGAGTTTCTTGTCCATTCAGATCGCGATTGGGCAGGTGATAGATAGTCTGACCGTGACTCCCAATACAGTCCACTTTCTCCGGCTTGATCCCCCACTCAAAAAGAGCTTCTACAATCATATCTGCGTGAAGTTGCCCCAGCCAGGTATGTACGTAACATAAATCTTTTAATGATACCTCATCAACAGAAGTTACTTTGCGAAGCTTCTCTCTATCTTTTTTGAGGTACGGTCTTGTAATAAATTTCAACAGGCTCACCTCCGTCTCCGGCCCACTCCCTTCGATCTCGCAAAGTGCAATGTCCAATCCATCCAGTGAAGTACCCGACATTAATCCAATTACCGTTCGGGATTCCTTCTCTGCAATTCGTGCTAATTTTTTAATAGATGGATTCATATTTTGGACTTACTTATTAATTCACTGCGATTACGTTTCAATATCGCAAACAATCTCTAAAATATAGATCGAAAGGAACAGATGTCTGAACAAAATGAAGAAGAAGCTCTATCGGCCTGGCAGGAAGATGTTGAATTTTTAGTCAACATCCTGAAAGAGAGTTTTGAATCGACCGATGTTAACTATTCCGTTGATGAACACAACAATGTTCTTTATGTGGAGCTTGAGGGACTGCAGGACTACTCCGATGAGGAGATTATTGAAATAGCGGAACCCATTTTTGAAACGGCCGATCTCGATTTTGAAGACATTATACTACTGCCACTATCCTAAAGCTTACAATACGTTGATAATAATGGCTGCTATTGCTCCTGTTAAAAGCAGTGCTATTATCAGCAGTAAACCGTCTCTGGCAATCAGCGCCAGACCAAATACAGTGAGAGCGGCACCTGCTGCATTTGCGCTAAACGGTACAAGTTCCATGATGGGCATCACTGAAGCGATCATCAGGCACATAAAGGCAATTATATAAACAGCTGTATCTTTGACCAACAACCTTAATCTGGGCTTCAGAAGTTTATCAATCCAACTTGCGGGTTTTTGCAGCCACTCAATTCCTTTATTCATTTTTTCACCGGAAACAGATCGATCAAGTAAAAATTTAGGCAGCCAGAAATGCTCTCTGCCAAATAGAAGTTGAACTGAAAAGAGAAATACTATAGCTCCCAGAATAGTTGGCACGCCCGGAATATCTCCGATAATCGGTGCAAGAGTTATAAGACCTGAAATTAGCAATAGCGGACCATACGAACGATCCCCCACCATTTCGATGATCTCTCCAACTGAAACATCCTTATCTTTTTGAGAAATTCCCTGAATTCTGTCCAGAAGTTCCTGAAGGGATTGAAATTCATTTTGTTCTGTCATAGAGGCCAAATCTATCAGAATCTGCACACTATTGAAAAACCTTTATTTAACTTTAAAGGAAATTATGGCGGGGTAGATAAACAAATACTCGAGGAGTTTCAGTCTCCATCAAACTATGAAATTCAAACTTTACTGCCACTAGACATCTGAATCACTGATACACTCTAGTCACTGTACCCTGTTGCCACTGGATCAACACTCACTCAAACTGATTGGAATATTTACAGCCAGACCGCCATCTGACGTCTCTTTATATTTAGAGTTCATATCCTGAGCGGTCTCCCACATCGTTTTCACTACGGCATCCAGCGGTACTCTTGCTTTATCAGGGTCGCTGTGGAGGGCAAGCTGAGTAGCCGTAATGGCTTTGATCGCCCCCATCGTGTTACGCTCTATACATGGAACCTGAACGAGCCCACCAATCGGATCACACGTCATCCCCAGGTGGTGCTCCATCGCAATTTCTGCCGCCATCAGGCACTGATCCACGCTACCGCCAAGTGATTCGGTCAAGCCGGCAGCCGCCATGGCAGACGAGACTCCAATCTCGGCCTGACAACCACCCATTGCCGCGGAAATGGTCGCACGCTTTTTGAAAATGCTCCCGATTTCTGAGGCTGTCATCAGAAAATTACTCACCATGTCTTTACAGTGGTCCCTTTTAAACGTAACCAGGTACTGAAGCACGGCCGGGATCACTCCCGCAGCCCCATTGGTTGGTGCCGTAACCACCCGACTGAAAGACGCGTTCTCCTCATTCACGGCCAGTGCAAAACAGCTTACCCAGTCGAGGATGTAGGCAAAATCATCACCGCCATTTCGAATCGCCTCTCGCCACTCGTGATAGTCGCTGTATTTCTGGTGATTTAGTAATCGATTATTTAAAATTGAAGCTCGGCGCATGACCTGGAGTCCACCTGGCAGATATCCTTCCGTATGGCAACCTCGATAGATACAGGTACACATCACTTCCCAGATTTTCAGTACAGCTTCATTTGTCTCCTTTTCCGAACGCCACTCCTTCTCATTTAGAGCCACAACTCCGGAAATTGAAAGTCCGGTCTCTTTACAGGCGGCCTTCAGGTCGGCAGCAGAATCGATTGGATAGGGCAACGGAATGTCATCTGTTTCGGAGCGATCTTCCTCCCCTTCCTTTACAACAAATCCGCCACCAACTGAGAAATAAGTCTCTTTTTCGAGTGTGGTGTCGTTGAAACGCACAATAAAAGTAAGGGCATTGGGATGAAAAGGTTTAATTTCGTCTCTTAGAAAGTGGATATGATTTTCCGGGTTGAAATCGATCCATCCCTTACCCCCAAAGTTAAGTCTCTTCTCCTGCCTGATTTTATCGACAGTGGGATCAATTTGATCAATTTCGAAATCGACGGGATCTTTTCCGCTTAATCCCAGCATCAAGGCAATATCGGTTCCGTGACCCTGACCCGTTTTAGCCAGTGAGCCAAAAAGCTGAATTTCCAGGTGTTCAATTTGATCAACCCGATCACCAATCACATCGATAAAACGAGTTGCTGCTTTCCACGGGCCTAAGGTATGCGAGCTGCTCGGTCCGATCCCAATTTTAAACATGTCCAATACTGAAATGGACTCCATAATGGTAGACGATTAAATTCCAATAAACTATGTGCGGGTTGAAAATAACTCCTTTTCAGCCATTCTCCATACTGTATTTTAGCACATAAAGTTAACGTTTTTAAACCCCGGAAATTCTGAACCCGAAATTTATAGAATCGTTAATTTTTTAATCAAGGCAGCCTTCGGTCCGACGTGTATCAACAATGGAAAAAATCTTCCAATCACCGGCATTTCGGATTAAGTTCATACTGTTCACTCCACAGTGACTGAATTCCACGCCACGGTAAAAATGGTAGTCCATCCAGGCAGTTGCCAGATCCCCATCCACGTTTACTGAGATATAGAGAATCTCCTCAATCAAGGTTCCCGGCTCAGATCCGGCTACTGATTCAATGAATTGATTGATATCGGTTTCGGCCAGTTCTGTACCTGTTTCCGAAGATCTGACCGTATGGAGAGTTGCATTCTCCATTAAAATGGACCTGAGTATATCACCATCGGCCGCTTCCATCCCCTCAAATAGATTAAAAATTACCTCCCGAACTTCATCTGACTCCTCCATAGAATCGGAAAGTGTTTGAGCCATAATTGGAGATGCAGTGAGAAAAATCAGTAGTAACCATGTGAGCTTTTTCATACCGGTCGAGTTTATTTTTTGGTATCCATTGAATTGTAACTGACAATGTACAAATCGGCTACATGATTTATAAGTCAACTAAAAAATATTTGCCAATGATGTAGTGTATTAGTATACTGGTACAGTATTAAACTAAACTTTCGCTATGATCAACATCAAAAATCTTGCATTTGCTTTTAAAAAGAGTGAATCCCTATTTAATAATCTCGACTGGTCACTTGAACAGGGGAAAACCTATGGCCTGCTTGGCCTGAACGGCGCCGGGAAGACATCCCTTTTCAATATAATCTCAGGAATGCTTTTCCCTAAAGATGGGGAGTGTACCTTTGAGGGAGAACCGGTTCGAAAGCGATCACCAGAATTTTTGAGTGAACTTTTTATCGTACCGGAACAGTTTGAGCTTCCGTCCATAACCGGAGACCAATACACCGATCTTCACGCTCCATTTTATCCCAGGTTTGATGAACAGTTGATGGAGAGGTCACTTTCGGAGCTGCAAGTCAATTCTAAAAAAAAGATCTCAGAGCTCTCATT
>CAYNZY010000017.1:0-12098 GCA_964401805.1 uncultured Rhodohalobacter sp. | reverse complement strand
AACTGCAGGCGTCATTGGATCAGCCGGATCGCTGCACAGTAATCTCTACGCACCAGGTACGGGACCTCGGCTCAATGCTCGATCACGTTACAATACTGAAAGATGGTAAAATTATCTTCAACCGATCTCTTGATAAAATATTTGAGCATCTCTCTTTTATCAAAACGGAATCGGAGGAATCCGGCGAATACATCTATGCTGAAGAGATTCTGGGTGGACTTCACACCATTCAATCATACAATAATGAAGTTAGAAATGACTTTGACCTGGAACTACTGTTCAATGGGGTCATTCAGAAGCCGGAACAGATCAACCAACAGTTTAACGGAGGAAAAGCATGAAAACGATCAAACAAGTAAATGGATTTTCAAAAGAGCGGTTTTTCCAGGTTGTGAAACGGCTTTGGGTGCTGAACCAAAAGAAGTGGCTGATCGGTTTTGCCGGAGGTGTAGGGATTCTGATTCTTATCTACTTAATGAATGCATTTGGTAATATTTCGGATTTGACATCTTCAACAAACAGAGTCACGGGTCTCGCGGTGGTCGGATTTGGACTGACGCTCTACAAATATGGTGGTTACTTCTTAACATCAGGAATCTTCAATGAGCTAGGCAAAAAAAGTTCAGCCTCCCAAATGCTAACGCTCCCTGCCAGCACACTGGAGAAGTTTGCTGCAGGCTGGATTCTTACCTACTTACTATATTCGGTAGTAGTTGTTGGGCTACTCTATATTGCTGGAATTGTACTCCAAATCAATCCAATTTTAACTTCACAGCAATTATCTGATCCTGTAGTGAACATGTCCAATGTCTATTTTTTGGATGCGTTGCTAACATTTACAGCTTTTCACAGCGTATTTTTCCTCGGCTCCATTTACTTTAATGGAAATAATTTCTTAAAGACACTTCTGGCAATTGTTGTTTTCTTTATCACCATTGGAATCATATCAGTCATATTTTTAACAGCATATCCAAGTGGCCCAAGTGGAGTAGTTAATCTTTCATTCAACATGGGATTTGATCCTAACAGCATTGTAACGACTACGGCTATTGTAAAAATAGGTGTTGCGGTACTTTTTCTCTTCCTTTCCTACCGTCAATTTCAAAACCGGCAGATTGCGTGATGGATTACTCAGAAAACCGCCCGATATATATGCAGATTGTCGATCACTTTTGTGATCAGATTCTCCGCAAAAAGTGGACAGCAGGCGACCGGATTCCATCTGTACGCGAGATTGCAGTCAAGATGGAAGTCAACCCAAATACGGCCATTCGTGCCTTTCACTATCTTCAGGATGAGGATGTTCTCTACAATGAGCGTGGAGTGGGATATTTTGTCTCAGAAAGCGCTTATGAGCAGGTCGTTGCTCTTAAACGCGAAGAGTTCATCCGCGACAAACTCCCTCATTTCTATAGGGATATGAAAATACTTGGATTCAGCTGTTCAGATCTGGAAGAACTGTACAAAAAGAACTACGGGGATTAGTTTACACAAAAACCCTCCAAGGGTTCGGAACCCTTGGAGGGTTTAAGAGAGTTTAATTCCATCCGGTTTCATACACTTTTACATCTTTCCGGCTAAAGTAGTACTATATGTACTTGTTTTTTTAACAGCAGCCATTATATTATCAGTTTCGAGTAAACCCCTTCACGCAGAAACCAATTTTCTTATGAAACGATTGCTGTTACTACTACCACTTTTAATGTTGGCTTACACAACGGTGCCTTTACAAGCTCAAACCACTGCCGATGGTGAGTCGGAAGCCATGCAGGGCTTTGCAAGATCTGTTGAGATATTGAACGGTAAAATATTGATCGGTGAACCCTCCAACTATCACCAGCCCGGTATTGTTTACGAATTTTCAAAAAACGGAGATTCATGGGAGCAATCAGCAATGCTGTCAGCCTCGGATGGTGAAATTGGAAACAATTTTGGTTCATCCTTTTCGGCCGATGGCAATATGATTCTGATCGGAGCCTCCGGTGCAAACGATAATCGGGGTGCTGCCTACCTTTTTGAAATGAACAGCAGTGGTGACTGGACTGAAACTGCTCAACTTTCGTTGGCCGATACCGTTCAAACCGGTTTCGGGAACAGCGTGCTTGTAGACGGTGATCATGTATTCGTAAGCGCACCGGGTCACTCTGATGGCGCAGGTGCTGTTATCGTCTATCGCAGATCGGGCGGAAACTGGATGGAAACCACAACAATTGCAAACCCTGACAGCTCAGGATCAAATTTTGGATCTACCCTTGCCCTCGATGGTAACCACCTTGCTGTAGGCGCCCCACAGCGACAGGGTGGAAATGTATTTGTTTTTGAAAACGACGGTTCTGAATGGACCCACACCGCAACCCTGGATAGCCGTCAGGCTGATGAGCGGAGTCTGTTTGGATCCTCACTGAAGGTCAGGGGAAATCAGATTTTTGCAGGTGCACCTCGTCACGGGTCCGGGTCTGGTGCAGTAATCGTTTATACGAAAGATGAGGATTCAGGTGAATGGGCAGAGAGCAGCCGCCTTCTCGCTTTCGATGGTCAAAGCCGCTATGCATTTGGTACCGCTATTGAATTTTCCGGAGAATCTGTATGGATAGGTGCTCCAAACTCAGACAGAGGTGCCGGTGCTATTTACCAATTTAATCGTGATGAGAACGGAAACTGGATCAGTGCTTCCAAAATGCGCTCAGAAGGAGGCGAAGGCGAACAGTTTGCCGGAACACTGGCCGTTGATGGGAACCTTGCTGTTGTAGGACTTACCGGTACTGATTTTGGTGCCGGTTCAGCTGCCATCATGGAGCGTAATGCATCCGGAATGTGGACCACACAGGAAATTCTTGTGGGTGAAGGCGACGATGTTCTTGAACCCATTACAGGTAATCGCGTAAACTGCAGTGACGGAATGGCAGATTTATATCTCTGCGACAATGTAGACCTGATTTCATTTCTGCCCATCAGCGCTATCGGTGGAGATCGCGGAGTTCGGCTTAATGATATGTGGGGATGGACCGACCCTGAAACAGACAAAAACTACGCAATTGTAGGACGTAATGAAGGGACCTCTTTTGTAGATGTCACAGATCCGCTTAACCCGGTTTACATTGGTAATCTGCCGCTTACTGACGGTGCACAGCCAAGCAGCTGGCGCGATATGAAAGTGTATCAAAATTACGTATACGTTGTAGCAGATAATGCCCGTGAGCACGGCGTGCAGGTTCTGGATTTAACCCAGTTACGGGATTTTGACGGTGAACCAATCCTCTTTGAAGAGACCACGATCTACGATAATGTGAACAGTGTTCATAACATCGTAATCAATGAAGAAACCGGCTACGCTTTTGCAGTAGGCAGCGGCGGCGGCGGTGAAACCTGCGGCGGCGGCTTGCACATGATCGACATTCAGGATCCGGCCAACCCTACATTTGCCGGCTGTTTTGCTGACCCATCAACAGGTCGCAGCGGAACAGGTTATACTCACGATGCACAGTGCGTGATCTATAATGGTCCTGATGAAGAGCACCAGGGACAGGAAGTTTGCTTTGGAGCAAACGAAACGGCTATCAGTATTGCCGACGTAACGGACAAAGATAATCCTGTAGCTCTTTCTACAGCATCATATCCTGATCACGCCTATGTTCACCAGGGATGGCTGACGGAAGATCATCGATACTTTTTCCAGAATGATGAGCTTGATGAACTAACCGGTATTGTAGATCGAACCCGGACCATCATCTGGGACGTGAGCGATCTGGATGATCCGCAGTTTGTTCGGGAGTATTATCTGGATAACCCTGCATCCGATCACAACCTTTACATATTGGGTAACACAATGTATCAATCCAATTATGTGAGCGGACTACAGGTAATCGATATTTCAAATCCGGAAGAACCCGAGCACGTTGGTTATTTTGATACGCACCCATTTGTTGATGATGCCGCAGGTTTTTCAGGAACATGGAGCAACTTCCCCTACTTCGACGATATTGTGTTGATGACAAGCTCCAATGAAGGACTCTTTATCCTGGACGCAAACCGGGATTAATCCGGGAAACACAATAATTCTGGCAACGTTGAGTTTTCCGAACGGAACGACGAAACGTTGCCTTTTTTATATCAACTGTAAATACCATTTAACGATACGCGAAAAACATGAACCGTTTATTTTTTTCACTGTTACTATCAGGCCTGGTCTCTCTACTGCTTTTAGTCAGCACGGGTGCATCAGCTCAAACCGGCGAATCATCCCAATTTATTTATGTATGTAATCAGGGATCGGCCAGCGTAACTGTCATTGATGCCTCCACACAAACCGTCAGTGAAACCGTGGATCTTCAGGAGTTTGGGTTCTCAGAAAATGCAAAACCTCATCACGTTGTAGCCGAATCGGATGGCTCCTATTGGTATGTAACACTGATCGGGGAAAACAGCGTGCTCAAGTTCAACCGCAATAATGAATTAGTTGACCAGGCTGAACTGGAAGTTCCCGGTCTGCTGGCGATGCATCCACAGGATGATCTGTTGTTCGTAGGAAGATCCATGAGTGCGGTAAATCCCCCGCAAAGCTTTGGAGTAGTCAATCGCTCAAACATGGAGGTATTGGACGAGATTGACCTGTTTTTCACCCGTCCTCACGCACTCACAACTTCCGTGGATGGAAGCTGGACTTTTGTGGGCAGTTTGTCAGAAAATCAACTCCTGTCGTATAACCTTGAGAACGATGAATCCAATTTGACAAACGTTTCCGGAAATACCCACGTATATGTAAACTTTGCCGTTCACCCTGATGGCACAACTATGGTGGCCACAGGTCAGGTATCGGGTCAGCTCCTCGTGTTCGACATCAGCGATCCGATGAATCCCATGATGACAGATATGATTAAAACAGAAGCAATGCCTTGGCATCCGGTATTCTCTCCTGACGGGAAATACGTCTACTTTGGAAATAAGCAGGATCACTCGGTCTCCGTTGTAAATATGGAAAATCGCACGGTTGATACGGTAATCAAAGGTGAGGGACTTGCTCAGCCACACGGCGCTGCACTCTCTCGTGATGGTAAATATCTTTTCATATCAAACAATAACCTGGACGGAACATACACTCCGGAAGTGTCATCCCCCGAAAATCCTGTGGGAACGGTTACAATTATTGATACCGAAACACGGGAAATAGTAAAGATTATCGAGGTCGGTAATTATCCCTCCGGGATTGGAACCAATGCATGGTAACATTCACAAAATAAAATGCTTTTTATGATGTCCGACCGATTTCTACTTCCGGCCGTTGTTCTGCTTCTCATATTTCTTACTGGGTGTTCAACCTTAAAGACTTCGAGTGATGATTCGGCTTCACTTTCCTATGTAAAACAGGTCAACCCGTTCCCTATATTTGATGAGAACGGAGATAAGTTAGATTTCCCTTTTCTGGGTGGATTCAATGCTCCACGCCCGCAGTTCGTGGATATTGACAACAATGGTTTCCCCGATCTCTTTTTGCAGGAAAACACTGATGATCTCAAATACTTTAAAAACGAAGGATGGGACTCTGAATCTTCACTGACATGGATGACCGATAAATTCCAGGATCTGGATATCGGCGAGTGGTTCCGGTTTGTGGATCTTGATCAGGACGGTGACATGGACCTTCTCACTGAACAACCGTATAGCTATATACGGTATTACCGGAATCAGGGATCGGTAAATAATCCACAGTTTGAGCTGGCTGCTGATACGCTCAAGGATGTTAATGGGACGCCTATTTTTTCAGATCGTCAGAATATTCCGAATGTCACAGATATAGACAGTAACGGGTATCTGGACCTGATGATTGGCCACTTGGATGGAACTGTCACACGTTATGAGTCTACCGGGCTTGATGAAAATGACATCCCAAAATTCAAGCTTGTAACCGAGAAATTTGAAGGAATTGAAATTGTAAAACAGTTTGGCACCCTGCATGGCGCAAACACCATGGCTTTTATGGATATCGACGGTGATGGGGATCAAGATATTTTTTGGGGCGACTTTTTTGAACCGAGCATTTTATTGCTCGAAAATCGCGGCACTCCGGAAAACCCCGACTTCCGTGCTGAACCGGAGCCTTTTCCACCAAATGATCCCGTTCAAACGAGCGGTTACAATGCCCCAACGCTAACTCCATGGGGCAAAGATGGACGAATCGCCATGTTTCTTGGCGTACTTGGCGGGGCCTACAATGCCAATCAAACCCTTGCTGATAATTTCTATTTTTACAGTCAGGACAATGCCGGTAATTTTTCACTCCAAACCCAACGATTCCTCAGTACTCTTGATGTTGGAAATGAGAGCATTGTTGCCGTCGGCGATCTGAACGGTAACGGTAAAAAAGATCTGCTACTCGCCAATAAAATTGATCCCGGTGAACGTAATTCATCTCTGGTGTACATCTATGAAAACCGGGGAACAGCATCCGCTCCTGAGTTCCACATGTCAGGCACACTCGATCTGCCGGATGCCTATCATTATGCGCCTGCTTTGGCTGATCTTGATGGTGACGGACTTGATGATCTTCTGCTCGGACGTTGGCGGGGCGGGGTAACCTATTATCGAAATACCGGAGACGGATTTGAACTCGTGGATGAAACTCTTCTGGAGCTTGCCCGAGGAAGCAACGCCACTCCTGCGCTTGCAGATCTGGACGGCGACGGTGATTTTGACCTACTGCTCGGTTCGTCAGGCGGCAGGGTTTTTTACTACAGAAATGAAGGTACCTCATCCCAACCGGATTTTCAATTAGTGGAAAACGCTTTTCCCGGCGTTGAGGTTCAGCACCGAAGTGTGCCTGCCCTTTATGATATTGACGGAGATGGTGATCAGGATCTGTTTCTTGGCTCGAAAGTGGAAGGCGTACTGTTTTTTAGAAATACCGGATCCTCCAATAACCCTCAGTTCACCAAAGAACCACTTCCAATTTCAATTGAAGTGACGCAATTTTCAGCTCCTCATTTTGCAGACCTCGACGGGGATGGCGTTCCTGAGTTTCTCTCTGGTAACAAGGAAGGTGGAATTCTGTTTTTTTCAGCCCAATAACTATTTATTCATCCGAAGACTAATGCCAGTTCTCCCCTTACAATGGGCTCCGAGCGTTAGCGACACGTGAAACGAAATTTAGAGAAATGTCCATTAGTCTGTTCTTCCATCAATTAAATATCCTCTTTTTCCTAGCTTTTTCAGCATAAATATCCATTTGTGAAGAAAGACTTTCGATGTAATTATTAGCAACTAACCTTACCGATCAGCGTGCCATACTATTTTTGAGGTTGATTGGCAGAATAATCCCCCCTCGAGAGGTTAAGGCGAATACGAAACGACAAAACAGGGTGAGTTAAGCGAGGTGTGTGTGCCATTTCATTAATTTGGCATTTAAATGATTTTATACTTCGACGCCCCTCTAACACACCCCTGAATCACAAAACGAAGGCTTCGCACTGTTTTGTGATTCTGTCCCCTCTCTAGAGGGGATGTTTATGTTCTATAATCTTTCAATTCTGAAATCTGGGATTACTTGAAAAATTTAAAATACCATGTCTTTTCCTCTTGCTTGGCAATCAGCGACAACTACAGGGATTATAGTTATCTCCAAACCCTCCAAGGGTTCTGAATCCTTGGAGGGTTTTTATCCTCTTCCACCGTTGACTTATTTACTTTAAAATCCCATAATGAATAGGTATCTAAGCCATATCTATTCAACCATATAAAGAAACAATCATGAGTGAGAAAGACAGGGATTTTGGAAATGAAGAGGGAAACGAACCTGAAATTTGGGACGAGCACCGCTGGGAGGAGTTTTTCAGGGAGTCGGATAAACGAACGGACAAATATATTCTGCTAATTGAACAGTACATGGATCATCCGGATCGCGACAGGATTATTGCGGAGCAGATGGGCTGGACTCACCGACTTAATGAATCGAATGATGAGGACAAAGATTGGTTAGCCGATTTTGATATGGATGAATATGAGGAGGGTGAAGAGTGGAAACGCCTGACCGGGTACGAGCCCACCGATTTTGATCAGTTTGATGATCTGCCGATCTATCAAAAAGCTCATGATTTTGCGGTTGATGCCAAAAAGATGCTAAACAAAAATTTTGCAGACCGGGATGACGAATCCATTCAGTCGTTCTCTCGCTACGTAACGATCCCACCCGCTAAAATTGCTGGAGGATTCGGTTTCGGGTTTGACCGGGATAGCATCGGCGGCAACATTGCCAACTGTAAACGGGGACTATACGCCGCTAACAAAGTGCTTGATGCCCTTTATGATATCGGTGAAAAGGAGTTGTTTGACCGTGAATTGTATCTCGAATATTACAGCCGAGCCAAAGAGATTCGCGATGAACTGGGGATCTATATTGTAGAACTGAGGGAGCGGTTTAAAAGGGGATTTAAATAATGCCACGGAAAAATTCTGTGTATTTCCGTGTTCCCGTGACAAAAAAATGCATGAATGCTCTATGGATTAGTCGATTCATCAACAGAAAATGTCTCTTTATGGAACTGAATATCATAAAGACGCCTGTACAGCCCGTTGTGATCAATCAGCTGTTGGTGGGTTCCCTTCTCTACAATCCGGCCACTGTCCATCACCAGAATGGTGGTCGCATTTTGTATGGTGGAAAGGCGATGGGCGATTACAAAAGTGGTACAGCTTTTCATCAGGTGATTAAGCGCTGTCTGTACAGCTGCCTCAGATTCTGAATCGAGGGATGAAGTGGCCTCATCAAGCAGTAAAATATTTGGTTCCTTTAAAATGGCCCTTGCAATGGCCACACGCTGACGCTGTCCTCCACTGAGTTTTATACCGCGCTCCCCAACCAGTGCATCATAGCCATCCGGATGCTCCATGATAAAATCGTGTGCCTGCGCAAATCTCGCTGCCTCTTCCACTTCCCGGTCTGTAGCATCCAGCCTGCCATACCTTATATTTTCCCGGATGGTACTTCCAAATAGCTGAATATCCTGAGGAAC
Source organism: uncultured Rhodohalobacter sp. (assembly GCA_964401805.1). Taxonomy (GTDB): domain Bacteria; phylum Bacteroidota; class Rhodothermia; order Balneolales; family Balneolaceae; genus Rhodohalobacter. The sequence continues at coordinate 3,096 of CAYNZY010000017.1, read as the reverse complement.
AACCGCAATCTGATTTCTTAGGGACTTCTGAGTCACTGTTGCGATGTCAATCCCATCGAACCGGATGGTTCCCTGCTGCACATCGTAAAATCGTGGGATAAGTTTCAAAAGCGTAGTTTTTCCCGCACCGCTGGGACCAACAAGTGCAACAATATCGCCCGGTTCACACGAAAAACTGATATCGCGAAGTACCGGTTGATTTTTCTCGTAGTGAAAGGATACATGTTCAAAAGAAACGGCCCCCTTAACCTCACCCATCTCCACGGCGTCGGGATGATCTTCAACTCCCGGCTTCTCTTCAAGCAATCCAAAGATTCGCTCTGATGCACCCACTGCACTGCTAAAAACCGTATAAACCCTTGACATCCCTCCCATCGACCGACCGATATTGAATGCAAAAAAGATAAACGCGACCAGGTCTCCCGCCGTTAGTCTGCCGGCCAGCACTTCTGTACCGCCATACCAAAATATGACGATCATCGTGCTCATGAAAACTACTCCTACTGACGACCAAAACAGATTACTGAAAAGAACTTTTTTCCGGGATGTATTAAAAAGGGTATCCACTCCGGAGTTATACCTGCCGATTTCGTAAGGTTCACGTGCAAATGATTTCACGGATTCAATAGCACCTAATGTCTCTTCTGCAATAGCGGTGGTATCGGCCAACCGATCCTGTACTTCCCTGGATAATTTCCGTATTAGCTGACCAAAATATCGAACTGCCAACGTAATGACGGGAACGGTAATGAAGATGATCAGGCTGAGCCTCCAGTTTAGATAGACCATCAGTATAACCGAACCCACCAGGTTAATACTTTGAGTCAGTCCTTCAGACAGCGTGCCGGTTACGGCATCCCGGATGGCAGCCACATCATTTGTCAGGCGGGAAGTAATTTCTCCCAGTCGCTGATTCGAATAGAACTTGAGACTTAAACGGTTCAAATGCTCATAGAGGTTCTTTCGCAGGTCGGCAATGATCTTTTCTCCGATCCAGTCGAGCGAGTAGCTCCCCCAAAATCCGAGAAGAGCCTGAGAAATAAATAGCCCGACAAGAACCAGCGTAACTTTGTTAAGAAGGGCCTTATCGCCATCATCAAATACGGCATCAAGTAACTCGCGCAAACCCAAAGGAACCGCCAGCCAGACAAGCGTAGCCAAAACCGATGCTATTAACGCAACAATTAGTTTCGTTTTATACGGCTTTACATATGCCAGTATTTTCAGGTATTGTTGAAAAGAGGATCGATCGATTTTCAATGGAATCGTTTTAAATGTGAAATACAGGACTTGGAATTAGAAACCATCAGATAGTAACCAACGTTCTCGCTGTCTGTTCGTTATAATCTAATCAAAGTTAGACTTTTCCTGCTTCAGATTTTTCATATATCAAAGGTTATCCATTGGCAGGCATTCAGCCATTTTACTATGCTACACCAACTTCTACCAAACTAATCACCCTTGTTTTTATTCCTTCTGCATCTCTCGCTGCAGTACTTCACATTGTCCCAATCACGTTCCCATTTCTTCCGCCATGTAAACGGGCGGTTACACACCGGGCAAATTTTTGATGGCAGGTTTTTCTTCGACATTTTTTGAATCACCTTCGATTTTTAACATGCTTTTTGAGTATCCAACGATTCTCATTTTTCACTTCTTTGCTTCCCTTCTTACCCCAGAGGATTGAGCTCGCGTGTTTATAACTCTCTTTAATGTCTGATATAATAGGCTTTGGATAGTTTATACCGATTCTACATTGATACATCTCTTGCTCCATCTCACTCATTTTCCATGGCTCATGAATCAATTCGGCGGGCACATTTTTCAACTCATCTACCCACTCCCGTATGAATATTCCTTCGGGGTCATGATCGTAGCCCTGCTTCACCGGATTGTAGATTCGGATGGTATTTACGCCCATTGTACCGGCCTGCATCTGAAATTGTGAATAGTGAATACCCGGTTCAAAATCGAGAAACTGTTTTGCAAGATGATGTGATCCCTTCGGCCAATCGAGCCAGAGATGGTGAGTCAGAAATGAGACCAGCATCGCACGCATCCTAAAATTGAGATATCCGGTAGCCACTACGCTACGCATACAGGCATCAACCATAGGAAATCCGGTTTTTCCCTCTTTCCAAGCCTGAAACGTTTCTTCATCCCATTCATTTCGAATATCATCATATCCCCGGTTCATATTTTCAAATTCAATCCGTGGCTCCGATTCAAATTTCTGTATAAAATGGCAATGCCATCCCAAGCGTGAGCGAAAACTGCGAAGACCGCGCTTTGAGGGTGCATCATTGTAGTGTTCATCTACATACTGTACGATCTGCCTGATACTCAAATTTCCCCACGTAATATGAGGAGATAACCGGCTGCAGCCGCTTCTTGCAGGTCCCGGTGCTGAGATGGATTTGCTATATTTCGCACAACGATCCTTTACAAAACTCTCCAGAAGCTCCCATGCTTTCGTTTCACCTCCGGGCTGAAAGTTTTCATTTCTTACTTTGAATCGATCCGGCACATCTGTTTTGATATCATGCTTCAGTCCGTCATTTATAGACAGAGAATTAAGTTTCTCAAGATCCGGCTCTTCCAGCGGCCGATCCATAATCGATTTCCAGGCTTTCCGCCAACCATCTCTGTTCATCAGCCCGCGCTGAACCGCATTTGTGGGTGACTCTTCCCAGTTTATTTGCCACTCTCTAAACCGTTCAGCCATTTGCAGATCTCTTTGATACGTCAAATCAATACCCGTCTCCTCATGGCTGTAGACGGTTTGGACATCATAGTGCGAGTTTATCTTCTGAAAGATTATTTCCGCCTCCTCATAGGCGATCAGAAGATCACATCCATGATTTCTCAAATCGTCCCTCATCTCTACCAAAGACTCCCACACAAAACGCCAGTGGCGATCTCCGTAATGAGGATCACTCACCAGACTGGGTTCAAAAATGTAGAGTAGCAGGATTGGATGTTCTGATTCTGTGGCAAGCTTCAGTGGCTGATGATCCCTAAGCCTGAGATCTCTTTTAAACCAAACAACATTTATTCTTTCTCTTTTTTGCATGCAGAACTAACACATGCCATTCA
>CAYNZY010000016.1:49862-64785 GCA_964401805.1 uncultured Rhodohalobacter sp. | reverse complement strand
GCTAATACTGAGCAAATCCATGTTTTTTGCTCCAGCCAACTCGACCGTCGAGTATTCAATAGCAGGTCAAAGCTTTGGCGGAAATGCCACTCGACAGTCGAGGGTAATACAATCAACAGTCGGGGGGGAGTATTACAAACTCAACCAGGGAAACTTCTTAAAGTTTGGCTTTCTCTTTTCTAAAAATGCTTTTCGTCCCTCTTCGGCTTCATCGGTCATGTATGCCAGACGTGTCGCTTCGCCCGAGAACACCTGTTGGCCAACCATCCCGTCGTCTACCAGATTGAAAGCGAATTTAATCATCCGTATTGCAGTCGGACTTTTTCCAAGAATCTCTTGTGCCCATTCAAATGCGGTCTCCTCAAGCTTCTCGTGGGGAACCACCTCATTTACCATTCCCATTTCGTAGGCTTCCTGTGCGGAATAATCTCTTCCTAAAAAGAAAATTTCCCGGGCTCGTTTTTGGCCCACTTGCCGAGCGAGAAGTGCAGAGCCGAACCCTCCGTCAAAACTGGCCACATCGGCGTCTGTCTGTTTAAAGATGGCGTGCTCTTTACTGGCAAGAGTGAGATCGCAAACCACATGCAGGCTGTGTCCACCACCAACGGCCCAACCCGGAACTACACAGATCACCACTTTACTCATAAACCGGATTAACCGCTGGATGTCAAGTACATTGAGTCGCTGAACGCCATCTACTCCTTCATACCCTTGTTTGCCGCGTACTTTCTGATCTCCGCCGGAGCAAAATGCCCAGCCACCATCTTTCTCAGAGGGACCTTCACCTGATAGTAATATCACGCCAATCGAGGTGTCTTCCCGGGCATCGATCAAGGCCTCTTCCAGTTCAAATAGAGTTTGCGGACGAAATGCATTTCTCACTTCGGGGCGGTTAAAAGCGATGCGGGCTACGCCATCACGTTTTCTATAGGTGATATCTTCGTAATCTTTTACAGTTTTCCAGTCAGACATAGTGTTCAGTAATAAAAGTGGTTAAAATTTGAATCCATTTATGGGGTTGATCGGTATGTATACGATGGCCGGCTTTTTCTACAATCTGAAATGCTGAATCAGTACAACGTTTCGAAATTGAACTCATCAGATCAACATACTTTGTGTCGAATTCTCCGGCAATAAGATAGAGAGGATGCTGTACATCTTGCAACTTATCACAAACATACGGCATGGATCCCGTTCCAAAGCCTCTCAAGGACGCAGCCAGGCAATCTGGATTCTGATTTTCCATGATTGTTCGATACGCTTTTTTGGCCGAATCCGGGGTTTGTTTAAAAAGCGGCAAATCTACCCAATCATCCAAAAACTTATCAAAGTCGTTGAGGATCGATTTTGCACGGATTTCATCAACTTCAATTCGCTCTTTTCTCTCTTTTTCTGCACTTAAACCGCAGTGTGTACTTTCAAAAATAGCTCCCTCAAAAAGGTCTGGATGAGTCGTGATTAGCTGAAAAAGAAGTCTGCCACCCATGCTGTACCCGAATGCAAAAAGATGATCAAATGCGAGCCGATCCAAAATCGATTTAAGCTGGCTGACTTGTCGTTTTGCGTGAAATAACTCTTTGTTGGGTGGAGTCTTGGTTAATCCGTGACCTGCGAGATCGATGGTGATTGGGTTGCAAAACGATCGAAGTTCGGCAATTAATGGATCAAAAACTTTACCGGATCCCATAAAGCCGTGAAAAAGAATCAAGTGAGGAAGAGAAGGTTTTGATTGGTGGATAGTTAAATGATATGCAATTCCATCGGCATAAAGTTTCATTTAATTCTCCCAAAGTGTGCGCCTTAATCTCATACTCTCCTCAGAGTCAGTTACATACTCTATAATTTGGCACCCATTAATGCTGTTTGGATCAAAAGACATCAGTTCATCTTTTGAGTGAACCCTATCAAATGGAATGCCATGAGATTCCGCCATTTTTTGAATATCAACGTTTTGCGGAGTGATAAAATAGTCCTGAAAGTACTCCTGATTGTCGGAAACCGGAAGCATCTTGAAGATATTTCCACCGCCATTGTTAATGACCACAATGATAAATGGTTGTTGAATCTTTTGAAGACTCAAAAGTGAATTGGAATCGTGCAGGAATGCTAGATCACCGGTAATACAACACGTCGGTTTTCCCGTAGAAACAGCAATTCCAATTGCCGTAGAAACAATTCCGTCAATTCCGGCTGCTCCGCGATTCACATATTGATGGTTCCCTGACTTGCCAAACATCGCCATATCCCGGGGTACAAAAGAGTTGGAGAGCATCACGTTCCAATTTTTATTCAGACTATTCGATAAATAGTGAAATACGTGTCCGTCGGTTAACGCATTAGTTTGATCGATGGATTCATTCAAACGTTTATTGGCAGATTGATCCATGTCCATCCAAAGTTCAAGCCATCCCGGATCTGTATTAAATTGAATTGTGCTAAGATCCAATTGGTCAAAAGGTTGAAGCACAATTTTGTGAGTCACGCTCATGATGTGGTCTTGGGTTGCCCTGCGGGACGCAAAATGAATAGTCGGTATTTCTGACCAATCATCCAGGGCAACAAGCATCGATTTGGTAAAGGGTTGATCTCCAAAGCGTAGAATTAAATCCGGTTGCAGCGATTTTCTTTTCTTTTCTGATCTCAAGAACTGTTCGTGTCGATGAACCTGATGTTCAGCGCTTGATAAACCACTGCCGGGCTCACAAATAACCGGTGCATTCGCTAAATCGTCAACGGTTTGAATAAGTTTGTGGAGTCGATGTGCGGCATTAGCCGGCCCTGCAATAATCAACGGCCTTTCGGATTCAGAAATCAAACTTGTGATTTCCTGATTTAAATGTACAGTTCTGCTTTCATCTTGGTGGTTAGAAGCTAAAACTTGATCGGAGAGCGTGCCGGAAAAGCGACTCTTTTCTGACTCAATCTCTTCTGAGGTTGGTTCAAGTGGCTTTCTAAAAGGAAAGTTGATATGTGCTGCGCCGCCTGTTATGATCGAGCTATCAACTGCTTGTTTTGCTGCATAACGCAGTCTTTTCAGGTCGTCCGCATCAAATTGAGGCTCTCCGGCTTCATGAAAAAAAACAGCCTGATCACCGTAAAGTTTAATCTGGTCCACCGTTTGTGAACTCCCGATACCCCGTAAATTTGGAGGACGGTCTGCTGTAAGAACAATCATGGGCACACCCGACTCCTTCGCCTCGGAGATAGCCGGTAAGTAGTTAGCGGCAGCTGTGCCGGATGTACAGATCAGTACAGCGGGAATTCCGGTAGCTTTTCCTATTCCAAGCGCAATAAAAGCCGCCGAGCGTTCATCCAAAACAATCTGTTTTTTAATACCGGGATGAATTGCAGCAGCAAATGTCAGCGGTGTGGACCGGGAACCGGGAGAAATGATGGCATGCTCAACTTTCTGTTGATAGAGAGCATTGAGAAATTCGGATGACCACCGGAGATGGCTATTCATAATGATGGTGTGCTCCTGTTAATGAATCCATCATCGGCTGAAATTTTAACAGAGTTTCCTTCCACTCTTTTTCCGGATCAGAATCAGAAACAATACCACAACCGGCGTACAGGGTTGCCCTGTTTTCGTGGAGAAGTGCACTCCGTATAGCAACGGCGAACTCCCCACAACCATTTAGATTAAACCATCCGATAGGAGCGGCATACCAGCCTCTGTCCAGCTGTTCGATTTCGTGGATGTGAGATACTGCATTTTCCCTGGGAAATCCACCTACAGCAGGTGTGGGATGAAGCTCCCGAATCAGATCGTGAATTTGAACACCTTTTTTGATTGAAGCCGAAATAGGCGTAAAAAGATGTTGAACATTTTTCAGTTTCTTAATCTGTGGATTGTTTGGATGATCTATGTTCTCACTCAAAGGTTTCAAATTTTCCTGAATGGCTTTAACCACAAACTGATGCTCCTCGCGATCCTTAGAACTGCTCAGCAGGTCATTCGCCAGAATTTCATCTTCCATGGCGCTTCGCCCACGAGATGTACTGCCGGCCAACCCTTCGGTCATAAATATCTGATTTCTAAATGATGCCAGTCGCTCCGGAGTGGCACCGATAAAAGCTGTTTCAGAATCTTTCTGAATCATAAAATTGAAGCATTCCGGATATTTTTGACGCAACTGATGTGTAAGCAGTGTAAAAACCGGTTTGTGGCGCGACTCAACTTCTACTGATCGAGCCAGAACAATTTTTTCAAATTTTTGACTCGCTATCATTTCCCGCGCTCTTTCCACTTTTTTAATCCAGCGACCTTTATCCTCGGGAGATTGAAGCGTACAAAGAATTGAATTCTTGGATGTCTCTTTAATACTTTGATTCTGTAGCTTCCCGGAAAGATTTAAAAAATCGGTAATACGGCTGATGATTTCCTGATAAATCTCATCGGAAGTACAACTGTTTTTGTCAATTGTGAGAGTAAGCAAGTGTAGCTTCCCGTTTCGAATGATCATCCATTCAGGCAAAACAAATCTTGCGCCTCCGAACTTTTTCCACACGTTCCCAACGTTGTGATCAGAGAATGAGTAGCCACCCAAAAAAAGCGGTCCTGCCATGGAGTGTTTGATCGCTGTGTAAGCGTCAATTTCCTGCTTCATGAATCGGGTTTGAGATGAAATTTCGGAAAAACGGTCTTTACCGGTTGATTTCAATTCCCGAATACATCCCGCCGCTGAAATGGAGATATCATTTTCCGGGTGATCCCAATAAAATTGTTGCTCGTACTCGTCATTGATTTCAAGAGCAGCAAGAGGGTCAATTGCCGCAATCGGAAGAGTGACTGAAAGCACTGGTTTATCAGATTTTTCTACTTCTTTTAAAAAACCTGTAAATGACGGTGAGTCAAGTGCTTCTATAAATTCCGTGGGTGTTATATAGTCTGAATATGGTAGATTCATATAATTGCAATACTTCTAAATCTTTCAATACTTTCAATATAAATTGAAAGTTTATCATTCCAAAACATAAAATTTCAGGTATCCTATTGAAAGACAGTGCAGTTACAGAACTTGTAAAATCAAGAATTTGCCAGAAAAGGCTTAAATAGAATGAAATCTATCCGGATGAGGCTGATTCACGTTTTATTTATTCAGCGTCATCTTGTTGTCCACTTTCAAATGGATTTTGTATTCCATAGTCCTTGGGATTGTAGTCGGCAAGTTCGAAGTAGTAATCCCACGCCAACCGGCTTTGACCATTTTTTTCTACCCAGTTTGGATGGCTCTGCTTAATCAGGCCTACTACGCGTTTTGCGTAACGGATTCGCTCTTGATGATCATCTATCCTGGGAATGGCTGCAATCATCAGATCCAGATTATATCCGCAGTCGTAGTCTTTTGGTTTGTCTTGTTCGAGAAACATAGAGTTTAATTAGAGAGGGCTATTTTTTGTTCTTCAATGTTGTTCAAATCTACAATTTTTGTACCACTAAAGTAAAATGATAAAATATCGGAGTAGTTCCACCCGGCATTCGCAAATCCTTTGGCTCCCCATTGGCACATTCCTACACCGTGCCCCAATCCATTTCCTGAAAAGTGTATATCTGCGTCGGTTTGATTCAATGTAAAGAGAGTACTTTTTAAAGTCATGCTCTCAAAGTGCCGGTTTATGATAAGCCTGAACTCATTTCCCCCGAATGTCAGGTCTTTGTTGAATCTGTCGTAAAAAGAGATTGTTTTAACGCGACCAGATGGATGTGTCTGAATCTCAAAATCTACCGGTGTGAACGCATAACGAGCTTTGATAAAATTGAAAAAATCTTCCTTCGAAAGCACAGTTTCCCACTTGTAATGAGGAGAAAGGCTACACATTTGCCGGTCGTTGACCGGGTTTAAATATGGCAAATCTGTTCCGTCCCATACTTCAGTATTATCTCCGGTTATGCCCCCGCATGTGCTGGAGTACGCGGATAGAATCAGTTTGTTGCTCCACATCAGTATTTCGCCGGCTGTAGCTTTTGCAGCTTCAGCATAGTCCGGGCGACTGATCAACTCACCCTTGTAAACCTGATTTTGTTCGTGGTCTTTCAGGTGAAAACCGGGCCACGCGCTTTTGTGTATACTCCAGAGCGAGTAGGTTCGAGAAACCACGGCTTGACTCTTAAGTGCATCCATCTCTCTAAAGTTCATCTCACTGCCAATTACGGAGGTCACGTAATCTTCCAAACCTACCGAATTGATAATTTGCAGTCCGGTCCGGCTTTTAAACTCTATTTCTAAATTCCCCCGATAGTACCGGTTGGAAGTTTCCTGAGAGAAGAGCTGAATGAGTCCTTCCTGGTTTACTACAGTAATTTTTTCAGATTCTTCAGTAAGATTTCTCAGTTTTAATATTGCTTTGTCATGATCGAAGAATATAAATGCAAAGCCTTCTCCGGGTCTGAGGGTAAGCTCGCGTTCATTCAATTGAAAGATTAAGGGAGCATCCTTTGCATTAATTCTGATCACATCCGGCTTTTCTTTTTCTAAGATTAATACTTTAACAGTTTTTGTTTCTGAGAGGTCGAGATAACTTTCTGAGTGATTGCGTACGTTTTCACTGAATATGTCAGAAAAGGGCAGCCCGATCAGAAAAAATATAAGCAGTGTAAAAGAATGCTGAGTCATGAGCGTTTCAGGCTCCGGTCCATAGATGATTGATTACAATTTCGGGATCAAAAATTACTATATTTTGCGCAAAAGTTTATCAGTTCAAAGAGATTTAAATAAAATGATTCACAATTCAATTACAGACGCTATTGGAAATACTCCGCTTGTTCGATTGAACAGCGTAACAGATGGGTTAAAGTTAACAGTTGCTGCCAAAGTGGAGTATCTGAACCCGGGTCAAAGTGTGAAGGATCGGATCGCACTAAAAATGATTGATGACGCAGAAAAGCAGGGATTGATCAAGCCGGGAGGAACCATCATTGAGGGGACATCCGGAAATACAGGAATGGGTTTGGCTCTTGTTGCAGCAGTTCGCGGATACAAGTGTATTTTCACAACTACAGATAAGCAGAGTCAGGAAAAAATTGATCTGCTCAGAGCTTTGGGAGCCGAAGTGAAGGTCTGCCCGACCAACGTGGAACCGGACGATCCAAGAAGTTATTACTCTGTAGCAAAGCGATTGAGTGAAGAAATTCCAAATTCATACTACCCGAATCAGTATGATAACCTGAGTAATACACAGGCTCATTACGAAACAACCGGCCCTGAAGTTTGGGAGCAAACTGAAGGAAAAGTGACGCATTATGTGGCAGGTATGGGAACAGGGGGAACGGTTACCGGAGCCGCAAAATATCTGAAAGAGAAGAATCCCGATATAAAAATTGTTGGTGTGGATAGTGTAGGCTCAGTTTATAAAAAATATTTTGAAACTGGTGAGTATGATAAAGATGAAGTCAAGCCATATCTGACAGAAGGCATTGGGGAAGACATTATTCCAAAAAACGTGGATATCGATCTGCTTGACGCCGTTGTGCAAGTGGGCGATAAAGATGCATTTCAAATGACCCGAAGACTCGCCAAAGAAGAAGGGTTGTTTATAGGAGGTTCGTGCGGTGCAGCCGTTTACGGGGCACTTCAATATGCCCGGGAAAATAATCTTGGGGAGAATGACTTAATGGTTGTGATATTGCCCGATAGTGGTACGCGTTACACTTCAAAAATTTATAATGACGAGTGGATGCGCGAGCATGGATTTTTGGATGACTGATATATTTGAACGAATCATCCCGCAATGCTGACTGGAGGCAAGTGAGACTATTTAACCATCTCTTGATCGTAATGGTAGCCTTTTTCTCTGCTGGATGTTTTGGCGAGTCTGAAGTTGAGATCGACTCGGCAGTACCGGTTGTCTCTCTCAATTCTGATGGGATTGATGAGCTGAAGCAGAAAGGATTGATTTTATCGCCTTCTGCTGAGTATCACGATAGTCTCTATATCGAAAGCATTTCAGCTGTGGATATTGATTCCAATGATCAGGTTTACATCGCAGCGGAACGTCATCAAGTCAGAAGCGTCTACCTGTTTTCTCCTGATGGGGTTTTGCTTGATACGTTAGGCAGGTATGGAAACGATCCGGGTGAATTTGAGAGCATTCGTAACATTCAGATCGCCGACAGTTCACTTCATGTTTTTGATGATCAACTGAGACGTACAACCCGGTATTCTCTTGTTAATCATACTTTAGTTGACATAACAGAATTCAATGAGATCCTTTTAAGAGAGCAGGACGATTCTGTTGAGTTATCGCCTGCTCCGGTGGCTCTCTGGGATGATGGAAACTATTTGATTGAGTATAGAGACAATCAAAATCCGGCGATTTATAGTAATAGAGTTCAGTACTATCGAACAGGAACAGAGAGTGGTGTGATTTCGGAGTCGAATCTATTTGAATTGCAAGCCGAGAACTATCTGATTGGAGATCATGCAGGACGTCCATCAGCTTTTCTGCTTCCTTATCCGGAAAGATCTTTGATGACTCATTTAAAAAATAATCTTTTCTACACGGCATGGTCTGAAGAGTTTGAGATACAACAGAGGAACAGTGTCGGTGAAGTCATTCAAAAAATCACATTTCCATACAAAAGAGCTGGACTTGATGCAGAAACAATGGTAAGTGAAGACTACAGTCACAATCGTCAGCTTCAGCTTACCAGACAGAGTGCAGTCTATCCATCAGAATGGCCCGCAATTTATCAAATGCTTCTTGATGATAAGGGCCAATTATGGTTGGCTCTGATTCCTGAAAATGAATCCGTATTTGAGTGGTGGATTGTAGACCCTGCATCAGGGCAGAATCAAATAAAGGCAATATTCAACTGGCCGCGGGAGAGTCTTTTCACAAGGATTACAGAGACGTATGCGTATGCTGTAGAATTAGATGAGGGTGGATTTAAAAAAGTTGTTCGCTACAGAATTGAGTCAGAATAAATCTCATCCAAACATCTTTTCAAAGTTGGTTTTATAGTTTGGCTTGATTACTCCTTTCTCCGTAATGATGGCTGTTATCAGATCATTTGGAGTTATATCAAACGCCGGGTTGTAAACATCCACTTTGTCAGGAGCTGTCTGTTTGTTGCCAAAACCGGTTACCTCATTAGCGTCACGCTCTTCGATTTCAATTTCGCTGCCGGTTTCCAACTCCATATCGATCGTGGAGTAGGGTGCTGCAACATAGAAAGGAATATTGTGGGCATTCGCTAAAACAGCCAGTGAGTAGGTTCCAATTTTATTGGCAGTGTCTCCATTTCTGGTAATTCGGTCGGCCCCAAGAATAACCAGGTCTACTTTTCCCTGCTGCATTAAAAATGCCGCAGCTGAATCAACATTCAAATTGAAGGGAATCTCTGCTTTTTGAAGCTCCCAAGCGGTAAGCCTCGAACCCTGAAGAAGCGGCCGGGTCTCATCGACCCAAACCTGTTTCAATTTTCCGGCGTGATGAGCATGCAAAATTACAGAAAAAGCTGTACCAAATTCTCCTGTTGCAAGTCCTCCCGTATTGCAGTGAGTTAAGATCTTGGCATCATCCGGAATCAGCTCCAGTCCGTGCTCACCAATTGCTTTGCATAGCCTTCGATCCTCGTTGTGTATAGTAACAGCAGTTTCTAATATGATCTCTTTAATATCCTCGATCGGTTTCTCCTTTGCTGCATAGATGGTAGCCATTAACCGTTTTAGAGCCCAGGATAAATTTACAGCTGTGGGACGGGCTGAATTTAGGTACTCGGCGATCCGGTCGGCTTCGTTGTAAAAAGAATCGAAGGTGGTCTCCTTCATACCTTTTACACCAAGATAGAGGCCATAAGCGCCCGTAATTCCGATTGCCGGCGCACCGCGCACTTTCATTTTTTTGATGGCATCCCATACTTGTCCGGCAGAATTGAGATCGATGAAAACTTCCCGCTCTGGCAAATAGGTCTGGTCAATGATGGTTACATGATCGTTGTTCCAGGTAATTGATTGAAAAGGGGGTTTAAAATCCATAAAACGGGATTAATTCATTTAAAAATTTTAAATCAAATATAGTAAAAAGCTGTCAGCATGCAGGTACTCTACATCCGTTTCTATAACAATCCATAGCGTGTAGGGATTTCCCCGATGTGTTGCTAATGGCAAGTACCATATAGCGATCAGGTTCGGCATGTGGTGTGGTCACCATAAGGATTCTTATCATATACACAGATACAAGAAGAGATGTAAATGATGAAGCTAAAAATCGAAAGATTACAAATTTCGTCGATCTGTTAATATATAAAATTTGAGAGGTTGACATGATGATTTTAAAGAAAAACGTAGGTAACACCGATTCGATTATTCGAGTTGTAATTGGTGCCCTGATGGTTATACTCGGACTCTATTTTGAAAATTTCTGGGGATTTCTGGGATTCATCCTCGTTTTTTCAGGTGCGGTATCATTTTGCCCGGTCTACCGGCTGCTGAAAATGGAAACGACCAAACCAAATATTGAACGAGCAAATTGAGTTTTGTTTGATTGACAAATGCTTACACAGTGATGCAGGCGAATCTCGTCTGCTATCATATCTGTCGAGATAGGTTAGGAGCCGGCTTTTTGATAAAAAGCCGGCTCTTCTTTTTTTGTTGATTAACTACGTTTTTAAATTCATATTCCCATATGGCACTTCGACTCATTCAAATTATTACCCCGGAAGGATTTGATCCCGTTGATGAGATTATTAACGAAGAGGATGTGATTGAACAGTGGATCGACGATTCTATCTCCGGAAGGACTACAGTTCATATTTTAGCGGATGTTGAACTCACTGAGAAAATTCTGGAAGATATTGACAACAAGCTGGGGCATCGAGACGATTACCGGGTGATTTTACTTCCAGTATCTGCAACAATACCACGACAGGAGCAGGACGAAGAGGATGAAGATGAAAATAAAGAAGAGAAAACCAAGGACGAGCAGGAGTCGGAAGAGAAGCGTGTAAAACGTATTTCCAGGGATGAACTCTATGAAGAGATCAAAGCGGTTGTGGACAGTTCCTGGGTTTATTTTGTCTTGATTGCTCTCTCATGTGTGGTTGCCGCCAATGGCCTGATCCGAGATAGTGGCGCGATGGTGATCGGCGCGATGGTGATTGCACCAATTCTGGGCCCTAATGTCGGTTTATCACTCGCCACAACATTAGGGGATAAAGCCTTGATGATCCGTTCAATGAAGTCCATTATATATGGATTCTCGCTTGGAATGATATTATCTATTACAATGGGTTTCTTGATTCAAATCGATCCTGAGGTCTATGAAATATCTTCCCGAACGGTTGTAAGTTTTGCTGATATTGCGTTGGGACTGGCTGCGGGTGTCGCAGGCTGTCTCTCATTTACCCGGGGAATTTCTGCAGCCGTTATAGGGGTAATGGTAGCCGTAGCACTTCTCCCACCGATGGTTGCAACCGGTCTGCTGATTGGAAGCGGCATGTTTGATCTTGCATTTGGGGCAGGCATTTTAACAGTTACCTATATCATTTGTGTGAACCTGGCCGGTGTAGTAACCTTTTTGCTTCAGGGAATAAAGCCGAAAAACTTCAGGGATAGAAGAGAAGGAGAGGAGTTGAGCCGTTATGCAATAATTATCTGGGCATCACTGCTCATAGGGCTTGCCGTCATTATCTATACGCAGTTTATGTGATTTGAATTAAGGTTCAACGTGCATTCAAGCGATTCAACTTAAAATAGCTTCGGATATGGAGCTGTTGCCCAAAAGTCCCCCTTTGAAGGGGGAAGAGGTTCGTGAGAACCGAGGGGGGATGACCTGATAGATTATGTTGAGCTTAAAGATTCATATTTTTTCCTATAATCTATAACTATTCATCCCCGATTCCCCTCAGAAGGGGGATTTTTTGAGTCAGTTCCTGATATAGCGTTTAGTCTAAGTACTGATCCACATTCAGATTTAGTTCATCCGCATAATTTTCCAATAAACTGCGTTTGTAATTTTCCAAAGAGCCGTTCGTGCCGGTTACCAAATCCGAAATAATTCGGTTACTGAATAAAAACGTACTTACTTCATCCCCGTAATCTTCGGTTATTCTATCTTTGATGGGTGAGAAAAACTCCGATTTAGCCTGCTGGATTAGCTGCTTTTTTTGATTGATTTCTTTCATCTCTTCGGCTGTAGGAATCCTTTTTGCAGGTTTTGATCGTGAAAGCCCCATTGCTTCGGCTTCCTGTATTGCTTTCTGAACAAGCTTCTCCAATTTTTTTTGAATCCCTCTGTTTTTCAATCGATTAAAAACACCTTTTTCTGAGGTCCAGTTTTTTAATCTATCAGGGTTTTCAACAATCTGATAAATCAGATCCTTGCTAAAAATCTGGTACGAAGGGCGATCTGATTGACTTGCAATTTTTTCCCGGAACTCCATCAGGCTCACGAAAACATTCCACTCAACCTCGTTCAGATCACGTTTGTCTTTTTCCTTAATGAAATTATTGATGTCGGAGTCATCATATTGAACGTGATCCCAGTTTCTGTTCTCTTCATTGATCCATTGGAGAATCTCTTTTTGCTCAGCTTCAGCCTTGAATTTTTCCTTCAAGTCAAAAAGGTACAGGACATCTTTTGCCGCATATTTTATTTGATTCTCTTTCAGAGGCCTCTTGAACCAGTTACTGTTTTGAGATGACTTTCCCATATCCACTTCAAGTGTATCCTTTACGATATTTGTCAGTGAGGCAGGAGGATAGTTGAGAAGCTGTGAGGCAATTCGCAGATCGAAAATATTTTTAGGCTGGCAACCAACATAATGCAGAAGCCTGTGATCTTCCTGAAATGCAAACGCCACTTTCTCAATTGAAGAGTCTTCTAAAACAGGAAATAGCTTTTGTGTTTCCACTGTATCACTCAAAGGGTCAATCAGATGGCAATCTTCACCGTCAAACAGTTGAATAAGGCAGAGATTAAAACCGTAACGGTATCGGTTTCTGTCAAATTCAAGATCGATTGCTATTTGATCTGTAGATTCGAGGTGGCGGACTACAGAGCTGAGCTCCTTGTCCGTATCGATGTAGCGTATGCTCATATAATAATGTTGTGAAAAGTCAGGCGAAAGGTATTAAGAACTCTATCTATTCAAAAATAGTCTTTGAGATTGATTTCAAATTCCCAAAAATATCTGCTTTAGATGAAAGAATTAAATAGTTTTTGGGCATGAATCAATCAAAGAAATTACTGATTATCGGGAAAGTGTGGCCGGAACCGAACTCATCTGCTGCGGGAAGCAGAATGATGGAGCTTATCAATCTTTTCCGGAGTTATGGGTACACGGTCTCATTTGCTTCCGCAGCCTCAGATAGTAATTATGCCGTGAATCTGGCTGATTATGAGGTAGACCGTGTTGAGATTGAGATGAACAGTGCCACCTTTAATGGTTTCGTAAAAGAGCTGCAGCCGGGTGCTGTTATGTTTGACCGTTTTATGACCGAAGAGCAGTTTGGCTGGCGGGTTGCTGAAGCATGCCCTGATGCAGTTCGAATTCTAGACACAGAAGATCTCCACTGCCTGCGTGCGGCCCGACAAAGCTCTTGGAAGAGAGGTGAAGATTTTACTCCTGAACTATTATTCGATGAAGAAGTGGCCAAGCGAGAGATAGCCTCAATCTACCGGTGTGACCTATCGCTGATTATCTCAAAATATGAGATTGAGCTACTTCAAAATAAATTCCAAATACCTGAAGATTTGCTCTTTTATCTGCCATTTTTGATGGAGGACGTTCCGGATAAGTCTACGGTTAGTTTTGATGAGAGAAGTGATTTTGTATCCATTGGTAATTTTCTGCACGAACCAAACTGGAATGCCGTGCTCTGGCTAAAAGAGGAGATCTGGCCGCTGATTCGAAACGAGTTGCCGAAAACAAAATTGAATATTTATGGCGCTTATCCGACACAAAAAGTGCATCAGCTGCACAATCCACGTGAGGGATTTTTGGTTCATGGAAGGGCAGAGTCAGCCGGTGAGGTGATTAGTCAAGCCAGGGTGTTATTGGCTCCTTTAAGGTTTGGTGCAGGACTGAAAGGTAAACTTGCCGATTCGATGAAATTTGGTACTCCGAGCGTGACCACTTCTATTGGGGCGGAAGGAATAGTTTCAGCAAAGGAGTGGCCCGGGGCCGTTGAAGATGATCCTGAACAATTTTCAAATTGTGCTGTGGAGCTCTGGCAAAATAGAGAATGGTGGACGAAGTCTCAGAAAAGAGGATTTAAACTGCTCAGGCAGAAATTTGATAAAGCGATGTTTGCTAATGATTTTTTGAATCGACTGACTGCCTTGCATGATAATCTTCAAAATCAAAGAAAGAAGAACTTTACCGGCGCGATGTTGATGCATCACTATCAGCTGGGAAATAAGTATATGTCGAAGTGGATTGAAGAGAAGAATAAACGTTGAAATAAAACCGATTGATAATGAAAATTGTCTTTTTAGATGCCAAAACCGTTGGAACACCGCCAAACCTGGATAAATTGAAGGAGTTGGGAGATGTAACCTTTTACCCTTATACCCGGCCCGAGCAAACCGAAGAGCGGATTAAGGATGCGGATATTATCATCACCAATAAAGTGGTTCTTGATGAAAAACTGATCTCAAAATTTGCCGGTCAGTTAAAGATGATTGCCATTGCGGCAACGGGAATGAATAACGTGGATCTGGAAGCTGCTGAAAAGCATGGAGTAGTTGTAAAAAATGTTGCAGGATATGCAACTCATAGTGTGGCTCAGTCCACGTTTGCAATGTTATTCAGGCTCATGCAGGATCTGGACTATTATGATGTTTTTATAAAAAATGGAGATTATGCTGAAAGTGAAATCTTTACGAATACAGACATCACATTTCAGGAACTGAGAGGAAAACGTTTTGGAATAATCGGATTGGGGACGATTGGCCAAAGAGTGGCGGAGATTGCAGA
>CAYNZY010000016.1:0-49811 GCA_964401805.1 uncultured Rhodohalobacter sp. | reverse complement strand
TACCGATCAGCCTTACAAACAGCTGGATCTGGATGAACTGCTGGAAACATCTGATGTGGTTTCCATTCATGCGCCTTTGAATGAGAATACGGATAATTTGATTGACTACAATCAGATCAAAAAAATGAAGGATTCAGCAATTTTGATCAATACCGGAAGAGGACGAATTGTGAATGAAGCAGGTCTGGCTAAAGCCATTGATGAGGAACGAATTGCCGGTGCGGCGCTGGATGTTTTTGAGAATGAACCTATGAAGAAAAAGAATCCGCTGCTTCAGGTAAAAAACAGCGAGAGGTTGCTCTTGACCCCACACATCACCTGGTCGAGTGTGGAAGCCCGGACAGAGCTGATTGATGGAGTGCATAATAACATCAGGGAGTTTTTGGGATAGGGTTCACCGCGGGGCCGCGGAGGTCGCAGAGGAGGTTTGTACAAGGACCTTTCAGTGTGACGTCGATAGATAACTCCTGAAAGCCTCTGTTAAAGATCGTATAGGATTTACCTCAGGTGCGCAGATATGTACCGTACCTGACGGCACTGATGATTTGTTTGCAGATGCAAACTTTTACCTATGTTTCGTCCCTCTGGGACGATGATATTTTATAAAGAGAATTTCATATCCAGATATTCTATGCCAAAAAGTTACCCGTATTAGAGGTATAGGGCGTGTAGGAAATTGTCCCGTTAGGGACAACATGGGTAGAAATGAGAATAGGATTCTCTATCATTTTTGCGTTCTGTAGGTACGCCACAAAAAATAACACCCGACCATATTGAATGACCGGGTGATAGTAAAATGCTTCATAAAAAATACGTGGCACGGCTAAGAGACGTGCCACGAAGGTATAAACAATATTAATCCAAACCCCCTTGACGATTTGGTGTTCTTGGTTCAGGCCAGGTCATCTGCTCACCTGTTCTTGGATTCATGGGTAGAACTCGTCTTTCCCGGGATGTGGTTTCCGGATCTTCACTCGCCATGTAAGCCAATGTGGCAATCAGAATCACATTATTTCTTACATCATCAAACACGATTTTATCGTAGGTGTCGCGGTTGGTGTGCCACGTATAGCTATAATAATCCCAGCTCAAGGAGCTCGTCATAAAGCCAGGAGCACCGGCTGATACAAAAGAGGAGTGATCACTTCCGCCACCGCTTGGCAGTCCGGGGAAATTGGTTTCGATATGTTGGGTTACGTCGCGAGGTACTGCAGAAAGCCAGCGTGTAAGATATTCATAAGAGTGCAGGAATCCCTGTCCGCTGATATTGGCCACACGGCCGGTTCCGTTATCCTGGTTAAAGAGAGCCTGCAAACCATCAACGATCTCCGGGTTATCTGCGACAAATGCAGTGGAGCCGTTCAAGCCTTGCTCTTCACCTCCCCACAGCCCAACCAAAATGGTTCTCTTGGGATTTGGATAGACCTTTTTCAGAATTCGGGCGACTTCCATCATGGTGATCGACCCGGTTCCGTTATCGGTAGCACCGGTTCCACCATCCCATGAATCATAGTGGGCGGAAAGGATGATATACTCATCAGGCTTTTCCGTTCCTCGAATTTCAGCAATGGTGTTGAATGTTGGAACTTCTCCCATGTCCCTAGATTGAGCATTTACACGAATTACAGGGTTTGAGCCATTTTCAGCCAGTCTCCAGAGCATGCCGTAATCTTCGAGCAGAACATCAATATGAGGGATGTTGTCCGTGCCGGCACCAAAAACTTTGTTGGTTCCAAAGCCGCGGCTCCAGTTCGACATCAACAGTCCGGCAGCCCCGGCCTCTTCAAGAGCAGCCGGTAGAGATCTCTGATTGTATCCGGTATTTTCAATATTTGCTCTCCAGGCGCGCATCTGTTCTTCACGGTCCTGTCGCATTTTTTCGAATGATTCTTCCGTAGCCCACTCTTCCCAGTTGTAATCCGGTCTGCCGGTTATTTGAGGCATGGATACCAATACAAACTTCCCGTCGATTGTTGAAAGCCACTCTTCAAACTCTTCGGAACTGTCTACCCGGGGCAGTGAGATAACTTCTGCTTCTATTCCGCCTTCGGGTGTAGTGGGGCTCCAGGCCAGCTGCATCGCTTCCAGAGTTACCACTCGCGGCTCAATCATATCAACATGAGTGACGCCTCGTTCCCATCCGCGCCAGGTTCCATACTGTTCGTTACGGGCATCGATTCCCCAGCTTTCAAATAGTTCAACAGCCCAGTCGTGTGCTTTTTGTTGCTGAGGTGTACCAACCAATCTCGGGCCGATCACGTCCAGAAGATGGTGCGCCAGCTCTTCCAATTGTGAATTTTCATTGGCTTCCATTACAATTTGATCCACCATCTCTTCCTGACTCTGAGCAACAGCCAGTGAAGATGTAATCAAAAATAGAAATGCAAAAAGTTGTAGTGCTTTCTTCATATATCCCATGCGTTTGTTTAGGTTCTGAATTGAAACAATTTACGGTTATGAATGTAGATAAATTTCAATTGTCGATTCGTAAAAAATTATCTTACTGAGTTTTATGATGTCTGAGTTAAGACGATATATATATTTCCTGATACTACTATTGGTTACCGTACCGACTGTATGGGCCCAGGATTCGATGATCTATATTGAACCTGATAAAATGAATGTTCAATCTGAATCGGATCAATTGCCTAGAACGGAGTGGATTTGGAGTGAACAAACGGTGAGTGAAAGTTTGAGATCTAAATTTCAGGATCGAAACACCATCATACTGAGTGGAGAAACGGAACAGCCGTTTACAGGTCTGGCGGTGGGGTGGAAGTTGGAAGATCAATCCATCAACCCGAATGAATTTATGTTACAAATTCGAAGCTCCGCTCAGGGTGAAGATTTTGGAGAGTGGACTTCGTCATTTGGATATATCTCTTCGCAAGAATCTCCAAGCGGTCTCTATTGGGCGATGCTATATGTGACGGAATCCGGAGAGGCGCACGATCGGTTCGAAGTGGAAATTGAGATACCGGCCGGTGTAGAAATAGAAGAAATTCGGGTGACAGGTGCGGATGCCAGGCTAAAAGAGGGTAATGACTTTAGAAATTCAGAGAACTCAAAAACGGCTTCAAAAAGCTATGATATGCCGGAAATCGTGGATCGGGCTGGCTGGTGGGGAGATCTGCCTCCATCGGAGCTGGAGCCGAACTACTCTCCTACGCCCATTGATATTTCACATTCAATAGTTCATCACACCGTCACGGCAAACGAATCTGCCAACCCTGCACAGGTGATTCGACAGATCTGGGATTGGCATGTAAATGATAACGGCTGGCTGGATATTGGCTATAACTTTTTGGTGGATCACGAAGGGACCATCTACCAGGGGAGGTACAATCCGAATTTAGAACAGACGGACGTTCAGGGAGCTCACGCCGGGAGTGCCAACAGCCAAAGTGTGGGAATTGCACTGTTGGGGCAGTTTGAACCGGGAGCGCAACCTGCTCCGGGACAGCCGCAGGCATTGGCTCTGGATGCATTGGTTAAGACGATTGGGTGGCGCTTCACACAAAATGGAATTGGTTCTCAAAGCAGTGGTTTTATAGCCGGAAATTATTTACCCGTTATCTCCGGGCATAGGGATGTTTCGGCCACGGCTTGTCCGGGAGAAAATCTCTACCGGCTTCTGCCGGATATTCGTTCGGAGGTGGAGACAGGCGAGTCTGAACCACCGGAAGAGATAGTGGAGTATCCATTTGAACTGAATCAGAATTATCCGAATCCTTTTACCGGGGAGACTACTATCTCATTTTCTTTGGATGAAGAACTTCGGGTCTGGGTTGATATTTATAACGTCAATGGCGTAAAAGTAGAGCGTATATATGATGAGATGACCGCAGAGGGAGAACATGAAGTCAGCTGGTCACCGACGGGATTAGCCAGTGGAGTCTATTTTTATGAAATCGGTACAGAATCCTACCGTTTAATGAAACAGATGATTTATTTTCGGTAAGCTCCGTCAGACCGCTTCCCGCGGTCAGACGGGTTCAACCTTTGGACGCACCTCTCCCGATAAACAACATCGGGACAGGCTGCCCCTTTTTTTTCTCAACCAGCCGAAGGGTCAAAAAGAGGGGGAGAGTTTGAAACAAAATTTTTGCTCTATAAATAAAATAGAAATCAAAACCACTTCAATAGTCCTTCCACCATGAGGAGTGTTTTGGTAGTAGAAGAAATTGAAGGGCATAGTTTTGGACAGACGGTGGAGCTGATTTCGTGAATTGCTGAACACACCCCTTGCATGCATGAATAGCATTACATGCTTTCATGCATACTTTTCCCCTCTCGAGAGGGGACCGGTTGGCGAAAGATCGCAAAGCGAGGCTTTCGAAATGCAGGGGTGTGTTCTGCGGTCTGACGGGAATCTGAATTCCTCCATCGGGATCGTGCGTATTTATTCATATTTTCATTTCTCAAACCGTACAAAACAAATCCAATGATTAACGAGTACCAGTTACGGGTCGATCCAGAGACCGCAGCAAAACCGGAGCTTTTAGAGAGATATCTCTCTCAGGAGAAGAATATTCCAATGGATGAGATCAACCACATCGAGATCCTGAAACGATCGATCGATGCACGGCAGAAGGATGTGATCATCAACCTGAAGGTGAATGTCTATGTTGGCGAGGAGTACCGAGAGGAGCCCATTTCTCTGCCTGACTATCCACATGTTGGGAATGAAGAGGAGGTTATCATTGTGGGAATGGGGCCGGCCGGACTCTTTGCTGCCCTCAAGCTGATTGAACTGGGCAAGAAGCCGGTTATCCTTGAGCGCGGAAAAGATGTGAAAGAGCGTATTCAGGATCTGAAGGGAATCAACGTAAAACACATCGTGAATGAGGACTCCAACTACTGTTTTGGTGAGGGTGGGGCCGGAACGTACTCAGACGGAAAACTTTATACCCGATCTAAAAAGCGAGGCGATGTAGACCGAATTCTTCGTCTTCTGGTCGGGTTTGGCGCGGTGAGAAATATCATGATTGAAGCTCATCCGCATATTGGGACTAATAAACTGCCGCCAATTATCGCCAAAATGCGGGAGTGTATTCTGGATCATGGAGGAGAGATTCATTTTAATACCCGAGTGACCGATTTCATCATCGAGGGAGATCAAATGAAAGGGGTGAAAACACTGTCAGGAGATATTTTCAAGGCTGATCAGGTGATATTGGCAACCGGTCACTCGGCAAGGGATATCTTTGAGCTGCTGCACCGAAAAGGTGTTGAGATTGAGCTCAAGCCGCTGGCAATTGGAGTGAGGGTGGAGCATCAGCAGTCCTTAATTGATACTATTCAGTATAATTGTGAAGTGCGCAGTGACTACCTGCCACCATCACCCTACAGCATTGCCAAGCAGGTGGATGATCGAGGAGTTTATTCGTTTTGTATGTGCCCGGGTGGAGTAATAGCCCCTTGTGCCACAAAGCCGGGTGAAATTGTAACCAACGGCTGGTCATCATCCAGAAGGGCACGGGCGACAGCTAACTCAGGTATTGTTGTTGAACTTCGGGAGGAGGATTTTGTACCGTTTACCGAGCATGGTCCGTTAGCTGCCATGGAATTCCAAAAATCGATTGAACAGCGGGCGTGGGAGATGGGCGGAAAAACTCAGACTGCACCCGCGCAGCGTCTGGTAGATTTTGTGGATGGAAAGCTCTCGGCTGACCTGCCCAATACTTCCTATGCTCCGGGCATAAAATCTGTAGAGTTGAGTGATGTGCTTCCCGATTTTATTCATAATGCACTGGTCCGTGGATTCAAAAAGTTTGATCAATCGATGAAAGGATATCTGACGAATGAAGCTGTGGTTCACGCTCCGGAGTCACGGACGTCGTCACCGGTACGAATTCCAAGAGAATGGAAAACTTTTCAGCACGTGAGAGTAAAGGGGCTCTATCCCTGCGGAGAGGGTGCCGGATATGCAGGAGGAATTATCTCGGCTGCGATGGACGGAGAGAAGTGTGCAGTGGCTTGTATTAAAAATAAAAAATGAGATTCCCCTCATACCGCTCCAATCGGTCAGACGGATGGAATAGAGAGATTGAGTTCAAGACACCTGTCCTCCCACTTAGAGCGTGCTGACGGGGTTGGCGTTTAACGAATGTTTGTTTTAGGCATCGGTTATAAGCATCTGGTGCTATTATGTGTTGCTAACCTTATGGGGTGCTGATAAATATCGTTATAACAAGGCTTTTCTTTTGATGTTAATTCATTCATAGCGCTTAACTTTTGAGTAATTATGGCCGATAAGACTTATGAACAGAAAATCAGCCATAAAATTGATGAAGTCGGTTTTACTACTTATTGCACTCTTTCTCACTCCGATTGTAATTGTATTTGGATCCAGTTTTGGAACTGTGACACATCCTGCAAAAGGGAATTTGGTTGACCCCGAAATTTTGCTCATCGATCAAGAGAGTGATACAGCGATTATTTTCTTTGGATATGTGGGATGCAGTTATATCTGTCCGACTTCACTTTATAAGATTGACGAAATGCTATCTGAACAAAACGACTCATCTAAATTTGAGGGCTTGTCAGTTCTGTTTGCAGATATTGCAAATCATCCGGGTGTTGTATCATCTGACCGTTATGCAAAAAATATTTCGTCTCGCATGCAGGGGATAAATTTGTCGAAAGAGCAGTTGGATTATGCAGTAGAAATGTTCAGTCTCAGGATCAGAGATACAAAACGGATGGATAGTGAAGTTTACCATACCGATCACTTTTTTGTCTTAAAGCGACGAGACAAAGCATTTGAAATAATAGCTGTTCTACCCAACCAGGTAACCACTGAAAAACTGGCTGAAGTTTTATTTCAGTAATCAAAAAAGTAAATAAATAGATAGTAAAATTTCGATCTAAAAATAGATAAATCTATGAATTATAAAACTTTAACCCTGTTTCCTTCTTTAGATCAAGCTCTTCCGTCTTTTGCAAAAGACTCCTTGCACGATACATTCGTTCAGTCTGATAAATTTATGCTGAAGCTTCTGGTATTGCACTGGATTCTGGCTTCAACTATCATAGCTTTTTCATACAGCACCTATATTCTGGGTTTTGTAGGAGGGGGAATGATTACGGGACTTGCTTATTTAGCATACAGCTCAAATCCCGGTTCACTAATTAGCAGAATCACGATGGGTGCTGCATTTATGGCTTTCTCAATGCTCTTTATTCAGCAGCACTTTGGACGGATAGAGATGCATTTTCATATTTTTGTATCGATGGCTTTTCTGATAAAGTATAAAGATATCTCTCCAATACTATCTGCAGCTGCTACCATTGCAATTCACCATGCAATTTTTAATTTAGCTCAAGACTCCGAATTGATGATAGCCGGAAATCCGATCATGATCTTCGACTATGGCTGTGGATGGGATATTGTAGGTCTCCACGCTTCTTTTGTAGTTGCAGCAACACTTGTTTACAGCTCAATTATTTTAAATCTGACTCGTGAATACATTGAAAATCTGGAGGTGTTTAATATTATCGATCAGTTAGAAGATTCTGCTAATCATACAAGTGAAGCTGCAGACTTTATTTCAGAATCAGGACAAAATCTTGCGCTGCATGCAAACGAAAATTCTGTATCAATAGCTCAGTCTCATGCTTCATTGAAAAAAATGGGAGATGATATTTTAAATCTTAGCGATAAAACATCTTTTGCGAAATCAAAGATAGAAGAGATTAATAGAGAAACCATTAATCTAAATCAGTCAATGAACGATCTTGAAAATTCAAGCAGCGACATACGATCTGTAGTTGAGACGATTGAGAGCATTGCATCTCAAACTAATCTGCTGGCGCTTAATGCAGCTATTGAAGCAGCAAGAGCCGGGGAAGCCGGCGCAGGTTTTGCGGTTGTTACGGAAGAAGTGAGGGTTTTGGCGAAAAAAACATCTGAAGCAGCGTACGGTATTGCTGAAATTATTGAGTCTAATATCGGTAAAGCCAAAGGCGGTGGAATGATAGCGAATGATATCACTGGAAAAATCAGTGAACTCAATGAATGGATTGCCAACGTTCATGAAGTGAGTAATCAACAAATATCCGGTGTTGAAGAGCTGAAAAATATTAGTTCAGAGCTGGATGTTACTACCAGAAAAACTGCTGAGACGGCCGAAAAAAATGCATCCACTGCTCAACAACTTCAAGGCCAGGTTCATATGTTGAAAAGTGTAGTTCAAGATCTAAACCAAAAGACTCAAATGAGTAATAAACGATTGAATTAAGTGCTTTTGCTTTGTCTTGGCTTGTGTGGAATGAAAGAATGAAGAGACCCGTCTGCCCGCCTGGAGCGTGTTAACGGAGTTTATGGCTTCAATTACTCGTGGCACGACTCCAAGTCGTGCCACGAGTGCTTAGAACTTTCAATTTTCTACTATTTCAAACTTAGCGATCGTTTCTCCGGAGTCGTATAGAAGAATGAGTTCAAGACACCCGTCTGACCGCTTTGAGCGTGCTGACGGGTTTAGAGTATCAGTTCTCCATAACTTCAAATTGAGCGATGGTCTCTCCGGAATCATTGAAAAATTTCAGAATTTGAGAACTTTGCTCTATTCGTTCAACTTCATTCAGCATTGTGAAAAACCGGTTCTCCAAATCCATATCCGGGCAAGCCATTTTTGTGGCGGCAATTTGGCTTAACTCTACTTCCCCTGTTTCTGAATCAAACTCAAAACCACCGTTGTACTGATTGCAACCACCTCTGCCATAAAATCGATTTTCAGTAGCATCAAACTGGATTGTGGGAATCGATTGACTAATTTCAGTCTCAGAAACGGGCTCCCCATTGAGTTCAATTAGAACCCAATTGATTTCGAAGATCGATGTCGTTGCCTCGGTTTGTTGATTCTGATTTTCGGACTGGTTTGAATCAGATTCACACGCAACGAAAGTAAATGCTGTTAAGAGTAGTAGAATTATATATTTCATTTTATGTATCGTGTTGAAATTTAAAAGATCCGTCTGCCACGCTTGGAACGTGGTGACGGTAATTTTAGAATTAAATTTTCGGGCAGGCAGTTTTTACATACCGGTTTTAATTACTTCGTCTCCACCGTCGGTGTTCCCTGAGACCCATCTCTGCTGTTTCCCCGCACTTCAATCTTAACATTTGATTGCCTGGCGAAGGCTTCTGTTGATAAAAGGATCATTACGAATAAAATGATGCCGGCTGGTAATCGAATCATAGAGACGGAAATATTTGAGTTGGCTCGTTGAGATTAAAGAATTCAGTAGATGAATGCAAAACAGTGGGATGGAGGAATGTTTCAGTATTGAATCTGAGATTAATTTTCATTGGAACATTAAACAGCACAATAAGTTATAACGAATGGATGAATTAATTTTCAACACAATTACTTTTTTTATGACAAGCCTTAAACAATTCAGCCTCATCGTAATTACCGTACTTTTTGGTCTATTTTTCTTCATCTCTTGTGGCGATGGAAATAGTGATCAGCAGTCTGAGAATTTCGAGCAAGAGCGACAGCAAATGGTGAATAATCTGGAGAATTTGAGAAATGACCTGGATGACAAGATAGAAGAACTTGGAGATCGTATCGAGGAAGCCGGTGATGATGTTAGCGAAGGTGTTGAGCAGGCCTATCAGGAACTCCGTGGTGACCGCTCTGAATTGGAAAAGGCGATCGATAAAGTCAAAGACGCATCAGAAGATTCTTGGGACAGTATTAAATCGGAAGCTAACGATGTTCGCGACTCCGTCTCTGACCAGTTCAACGAATGGATGGATGAGTTAAATAGCTGAGTTAAGAATAAATGATTTACAGATGACCCCTGAAGAGGCGCAGAGCTTAGTAGTACTGCGCCTCTTTTTGTTTGATGGGTTGAGATTTTTGTGAGTCAAACTGTTATAATTTCATTAAATAGCTATGGTTTTCTAACTCAATTGACTTTGTAAAGCTTCCTTATAACTTGTCTTAGGGAACCTTCTAAACCTTTCAAATTTAGACGGTCATTAATGCCGGCATCAATCTCAAATCAAAAAGTTGACGCAAAATGAGTATCAATACCGGAATTGTGGGCTATGGGAAATCGGCTCAAGTTTTTCATGCTCCGCTGATTAATGCTGTAGACGACTTAAATTTATACAGTGTAGTAGAGCGCAGCAGTGATGATGCCATCCGTCAACATCCAGACGTTGAAGTGTTCAGAAGTTTCAAAGAAATATTGAAGGATGATAAAACAGAGCTTTTGATCATCACAACGCCTAATCACCTTCACTTCTCTATGGCACAGGAGGCATTAAGTGCCGGAAAGCATGTTGTGATCGACAAACCGTTCACGGTTACTTTTGAGGAAGCCAATAAGTTGGTCCGATTGGCTGACAGTCTGGAATTGAAGCTATCCGTTTTTCAAAATCGCCGTTGGGATGGAGATTTTATGACGGTGAAAAAGTTAATCAAAGATGAAAAAGTGGGAGAAGTAGTGGAGATGGTTTCCACTTTCAACCGGTTTCGAAATCAGATGCAGAAAGATGCATGGAGAGAATCGAGTCAGCCGGGAAGCGGTGTTTTATATGATTTAGGGCCACATTTGATCGATCAGTCTATTCAAATTTTTGGTAAGCCGGATCAAATTTATGCGGATATTCGCAAGCAGAGAGGCGGAGTTACAGATGATTATTTTGAACTGGATTTGCACTATCCAAATCTCAAGGTAAAACTGAAAGCCGGAGTTTTGGTTGCGGATCCATCACCCAGATTTACAGTGAGAGGAACGGAAGGGGCATTCGTTACATTTGGCCTGGACCCACAGGAACAGAATTTGAAAGAGGGGAAGACACCCAATTCCGCCGATAGTAGTTCTGATGAAAATAGATCAAGGGGAACCCTGTACAAAAAGAAAGATAGCAAAATGGTTGAAGAGAAGATAAAAATTGCATTGGGCAATTATTCCGCATTCTATCGGGATATGGGAGCTGCAATAAACGGTGAAGGAGAACTGCCGGTTGACCCGAATGATGCGGCGTTTATCATTTATCTCATCGAACTGGCATTCAAGAGTAACCGGGAAGGAAAACGTCTGGATGTTTCAAAATAATTGTCCATATCTGTATTCCTGTAACTCTCTACATTAAGGAGTTCTTTTAGCAACGCCACTTTCAAAAGCAGCTTCTTTAACTGCTTTAGCCACTTCCCGTACTACTTTTTTATTGAATACACTTGGGATGATATACTCTTCACCTACCTCATCCTCACCAATACAGTTCGCAATGGCATAGGCGGCAGCAAGTTTCATATCTTCGTTGATGTCTGACGCCCTGGCATCCAGTGCTCCTCTAAATATTCCGGGAAATGCCAAGACGTTATTAATCTGATTGGGGTAGTCACTTCGCCCGGTGGCGATAATTCTGGCTTTTCCCTGAATTTTCTCGGGGCGGATTTCAGGGTCGGGATTGGCCATTGCAAAAATGACTGCATCTTCGGCCATCTGTTCTACAGCCTCAACCGGAATGGTATCCGGCCCGCTTACTCCAATGATCAGATCGGCTCCTTTTGTAGCATCCAGTAATCCGCCTTTTACCTTGTTTTGATTCGCATTCTCAGCAACCCACTTTTTATTCTCATCGAGATGATCGGTATCGTCCCGATTCAGGATACCGTCAATATCAACAGGCAGCAGTTCTTTAACACCTGCTTCCAGCAGTATTCGGCTGATGGCACTTCCTGCCGCTCCAATTCCCACAACCACAACGCGAATGTCCTGCAGGCTTTTGCCAACAACTTT
Organism: uncultured Rhodohalobacter sp.; assembly: GCA_964401805.1. Taxonomy (GTDB): domain Bacteria; phylum Bacteroidota; class Rhodothermia; order Balneolales; family Balneolaceae; genus Rhodohalobacter. Next base: position 38,048 of record CAYNZY010000016.1, on the reverse strand, counting down.
CAGCGCATTGATGGTAGCTGCCAATGCAACCACAGCTGTTCCATGTTGGTCATCATGAAATACGGGTATATCCAGCTCTTCCTTGAGACGATGTTCAATTTCAAAACATTTTGGAGCGCCAATATCCTCCAGATTAATACCGCCAAATCCCGGTGAGATATTTTTTACCGTTTGTACAATTTCATCTGCACTTTTAGTGCTTAAACAGATTGGATAGGCATCAATATCAGCAAACTCTTTAAAAAGCATCGCCTTACCTTCCATTACGGGCATAGCCGCTTCGGGGCCAATATCACCAAGTCCTAATACGGCAGTTCCATCCGTTACAACAGCGATAGAGTTCTGTTTAATGGTGAGAGAATGTACATTATCCTTGTCACGTGCTATAGCCTTACAGATACGAGCTACGCCTGGAGTATAGGCCATGGAGAGAGTATCACGGGTATCTACAGGGACCTTATTCTTGATACTTATTTTTCCATTAATGTGGAGGAGAAAAACACGATCGGAGACATATCGGACCTCAATTCCATCAATTTGCTTCACTGCCTCAACAATTTCACGGGAATGACGTGCATCCCGGGCACTCACCGTAATATCCCGGACTTTAAATTTTCCCTCAACGGCTACTACATCCACACCCCCCGGATCACCTCGGTGTTCTGCAATAACATTCAATACTTTGGCGAGCATACCGGGTTTGTTTTCAATAGCCATGCGGACTGTAAAACTGTAACTGACGCTCGGTTGGATTTCACTCATGGTAGAAATTCTAAATCAAATAAATTTTTGGTGACACTTAAAATGCACCAATTTCAAAAAACATAAAATTAGTGGGCACAAAGTTAATACTTTTTTACAGAGATTTGTATTTATGTCTATCTCCAATGCCTTGAATAGGATTAGCTAAGGAGAAATCAGATAGCTGTAAATCGCCCGGGATTAGAGTGCGTCATTTTCTGTAAATCGATCAAAATCCTTTGCATATTTTTTTCGAACTGAAGGTTAAGGTCATCAGAAGAGTGCTCAGGGTTGAACTCAACAGCCGGTCCAATTTTTAAATTAAGTTCCGGCTTATCGTGCCGTGCGGTGTGAATGTAAATTCCGATCGGTACAATATCTGAACCTGGAGTGCGGCCGGCAATCCATCCGAGCCCTTTTTGGAATTCCGGCTTTTTGGTTGAAAAAGGCACAATTTTACCTTCAGGATAGATGAATAGACTGGAATTATGGCGTTTCATAGATTCGACAGCATAGCGAAGTGATTTGAGTGCAGCTCGAGGCTCACTTAAATTCACAGAAAACGCACCGATTTTACTAAAAAACCTATGTTGCCTCATCTGTTTGTCTTCCATGAGAGCACGGGCATTTTGCTTAAATAACTTTTGGTTTAATAGAAATGGGATCAGTCCATCCCACCAAGAGGTGTGGTTGAGATAATAAATGGTTTTACTATCCTCTCCGGGTTGGTACTGTTGATCAATCGCGATATTTTTGAATCGTCGCCAGAATAGATTGCGAACATAGAGATCAAATATGGAGATAAACCATTTCGATTCGTTGGCCGGTATAAAATCCTTGGAAGATTTATTCACGTTGATAGAATGTGACGGAATAATTTAGACTAATTTAAGCTGACGGGACGAGGGGTGTTCATCCCCCTGCTCACCTGACTTATGTCAGGTTCTCATCCCCCTTCAAAGGGGGACTTTATTACCCAACATCTAAACACATAACTTAACATTTAGTTCAAGAAAGAGTTTAAGGTACATGGAGATTACGAACAAACAAATTGCAGAATACACAGAATCGTTCACATCAGAAGAGCCGGAAATTATCAAGGAACTGGTAGAAGCATCGGATGAAGATTTGGAGCATATCGATATGCTGAGTGGGCGGCAGACCGGGATGCTGTTGAAAATGTTAGTGTCTATATCCGGAGCCAAACGAATTCTGGAAGTGGGGACATTTACGGGATATTCAGCCATTATGATGGCGCAGGCACTTCCGGATGACGGGGAGTTGATTACTTGCGAAATGAACGAACGCTACAAGAAAATATCTGAACCGTTTTTCTCAAAAGAACCATATCGATCAAAAATAAAGCAGATAATGGGAAATGCTCTTGATATTATTCCCGGACTTGAAGGTGCATTTGACCTGATCTTTCTCGATGCGGATAAAGTGAACTACCCTAAGTACTATCGGCTTGCTAAAGAGAAAATCAACACCGGGGGGCTAATTGTTGTTGATAATGTTTTATGGAATGGTGATGTCCTCGATCAGAAAAATCGAAAGGCAGAGGCTATTCATCAGATGAATGAACTCATTCGGGACGACGAAGAAGTAGAGCAGCTGATGCTCCCGCTCCGTGACGGAGTGACAATCGTTAGGGTTTTGAAATAGCAGAAAGCCTGAATCTACACAAAGTTCTCACATGGTGAACTTTGTGCAACACTCCGTTTCCGTTGTGTTTAGCATCATACTTTATTTTTTACTCCCTTTGTAAAGCTCATATTCAAAAAGTTTACACTCCAGCGTAGAATTAAACAGCGTGGTCCTTGATTTAGCCCGCAATCCAATTTTTTTACTCAGTGCCATATTTGCTGTAAATACATAACCCGTTTTGCCGGGGCAGTCCTGTTTCATAAAGTCACCGATTCCCTTGTAAAGCGGCCGCAAATCAGTGTTGTCTTCCAGCCGCATACCGTAGGGTGGGTTGAACACTACAACGCCATCTCCGTCAGGTATGGGCGTCTGGTCGTACTCGCAGGTTTCGAACTCAATAAGGTGATCCACACCGGCAGTTTTTGCATTCTTTTTAGCAGCCATTACCGCACGCGGATCCTGGTCTGTTGCAATAAACTTTCCTTTTACATCTTTCACAGCTTTCTTTTTGGCCTCATCCCGAACTTGCTGGTAATACGATTCATCGTAGCCCAGAATATGCATGAACCCAAAATTGTTACGTAGCGAAGCGGGAGCCCTGTTCAGAGCCATCATAACGGCTTCTATAGCAATGGTTCCGCTACCTGTCATCGGATTGATGAAGTGCTCCTGACCCGGTTTCCATCGGGTGGATTGTACAATTGCGGATGCCAGAGTTTCCTGCATGGGAGCTGCAACGGATGTAGATCGGTAGTTTCTCCGCGATAGTGATTCACCTGACGTGTCGAGAAATATTCTTGCTCCTTGACGGTTCCAGAAGAGGAAAAGAACCGTGTCGTTCAGGTTTGATCCGGTATCAGGGCGAGACTCGGTTTTAAATCGAATACGGTCTACAACTGCATCCTTTACCACAAGATTGGCAAACTGATCATTATCGATGGTAGGATGATCCACTCGGGACGTAACAGAAAAGTAACCATCTTCAGAAATCCAGTTTTCCCATGGAATTTTTTTAAGCCAGTTTCGAAGCTGGTCTGGCGATTGAATCGATTTCTCCTCCATTAAGTAGTGAACACGGTGTGCGGTTCTTAACCAGAAGTTGAGGAGAATACAGTCGTTTAGTGATGCTTCAATTTCAACACCGGTTTTTCGTGTTGAGATTGGCTGGAAACCCAGTTCACGCACTTCTTTTTCAAGCAGTGAAGCGAGACCAAGCGGGCAGGTGATACTTACGGTACTTTTGTTGTTAAAATCGGCCATTGAAATGAAAGAGTTAAAATCGATTGTCAGTTTACAGAAATCTCCTCTTGAGAGGAGACAGATGATAAATGCGTTCAGCATTTTTATCAGAGGTGTGTTTAACGCGAATTAAAGCAGTTAAACATTCCCGCGATAACTACGCGAAAACACTTCATTGTCTACCCCCTCTCAAGAGGGGAGATATCGTCAAATAAAAAAACCCGACCGGATATACATTAAAGCAATCAGATCGGGTTTTAAAAGTATTACTAATTGAAGTTAATTGGCAATTTCTACCAATTCAATTTCAAATTTCAAGTCTTGGCCTGCAAGTGGATGGTTGGCATCCAATGTTAGATTTTCTTCTCCAACATCTGTAATGCGAACCGGAATTGGTTGTCCGTCTTGCTGATTAACCTGAAGCTGCATTCCAACTTGCGGTTCAACATCATCCGGAAGTTGATCTTTTGGTACAGAGATCACTAAATCTTCTCTTGATTCTCCGTAAGCATCATCACTTGGAATTTCTACTTCTGTTGAGTCGCCAACATTCATTCCAACTACGGCTTTTTCAAAGCCCGGAATTAACTGGCCCTGACCCAGTGTAAACTCTAAAGGTTCTCGTTCTGCTGATGTATCAAATACCGTACCGTCAGTCAATGTGCCGGTGTAATGAACTTTTACGGTATCTCCTTCTTTTACTTTTGACAAAATGTTTAGTATTTATTTTTAATTATTATGTTGTATGAGCTAAATATAACCATTTTAAAGCAGAATTAAGAATTTGAGCATCCTCTTCGGCCCCGATCAAACCAACCTTGAAGAACTTTTTGACAAAGTAGAGACCATAGCTGTTATTGGCTGTTCATCCAATCCCTACAGAACAAGCAATCATATTACCAAATACCTGATTGATCAGGGCTTTAATGTGATACCTATAAACCCAAATGAAACAGAAGTTTTTGGGTTAAAATGCTATCCGTCTATTGATGAGATTCCAGAAGGGGTGAAGGTAGATGTAATGAATATTTTCAGAAACAAAAAGTTTACGGATGAAACCGTCATAGAGATTATCGAATGGGCCGATAGGAGAGAGCAAAAACCCATTATCTGGACACAACTTGACGTAAGCACCGACAGCGCAAAAAAGAGAGTCGAAAGCGAAGAGCTGATCTACATCAAAAATCGGTGTATTATGGTAGATCACCGTTCAGTTTAAATGTTATTCTAAGATTGCACTTTTTGAAAATTGACTTGAGTAACCTGTAAAAGTTTTTTTACGGTGACTATTCATCTGTCTGCGAATACTTTATACGTATTAAACCTTTTCTTTTTGTACTTGTACTACAGTTGATATGTATGATTACAGTACAAAATTTGTACATTATTGTAATCTAAACAATCTATAAGCCGATGTGTCGTAATTCCATTCTACAGAGTGCTGAATTCGGATGCATATTCCAATTTATTCATAAAGTAGAAGGCTGTTAGTTCATAAGAAGTCAATAATTAAAAAATCTATAGTTATGGCAAATATCAATAGTGGCAAAAAAGTGCTTGGAATATTAACAGGAGGAGGGGATGTGCCCGGACTCAATCCTGCAATTCGGGCTGTTACCATTCGTGCACTTCGCGAGGGTTACAAAGTAATAGGAATTCGTCGGGGCTGGGGTGGAATGATCGACATCATCCGTGACAAAGATGCGGATAATAGCAATAATTACTTAGATTTGACCAGAGATATCGTAAACCGGGCCGGACGTACTGGAGGTACATTTCTGCATACTTCCCGAACCAATCCAAGCAAAGTGTCTAAGGAGAATGTGCCTGAGCATCTAAAGGATAAATTCACGGATGATGTGAATGATCTCACTTCTGAGGTACTAAAAAATATTGACTTCTTGGGTATTGATACGCTAATCCCTATTGGAGGCGATGATACGCTTAGTTATGGGGTGAGGCTTCACGAAGAGGGAGTGAAAGTTGTTGCTATTCCAAAAACCATGGATAACGACGTTCCGGGTACAGACTATTGTATTGGATTTAGTACTTGTGTAACCCGAACCATTCACCTTGCAAATAATCTGCGAACCCCTGCCGGTTCACATGAGCGTTTTCTTGTGATGGAAGTTTTTGGCCGATATGCCGGTTTTACTGCCATGCTTCCTACGATGGCCGGAGCTGCGCATCGTTGCGTAATACCTGAGTATAAGTTTGATATGGATCACCTGACAGAACTCCTTGTGGAAGATCGCAACACGAATCCCAGTAAATACTCCATGGTGCTCGTATCGGAAGGGGCAATGTTTAAAGGTGGTGAAATGGTGTTTGAAGATAGCCGTGCCGATGCTTTTGGTCACAAGAAACTTGGAGGAATCGGTGATCTTGTATCCGAGGAGCTACAGAGACGTTCGCCAAAATATAACAACGGGAAGGAGATTCGCACAGTAAACCAGAAACTTGGTTATATGGTGCGTGGCGGCGATCCCGATTCAATCGATTCCATTGCTCCAATGGCTTTTGGAAACCTGGCTCTGGATTTGATTTTGGAAGGAGTTTCAGGCCGTCTTGTAGTTTTAAGCAATGGCCGATACAGCAATATTCCTATTGAAATTGTAACCAGCCGTAAAAAGTTGGTAGATGTGGATAAACACTACAACACAGAAAGATTGCGACCTTTTTATCACAGATTTGAAAATCAACCTCTTTTCATCATGGCAAGTGAAATGATGAAAAACAGTTAGTCTGGGATTTGAGTTGAAGACCTAAGTTCACCTCTTAATTTTTATCAAAATGCATCAAAACCCCTCTGTATCTGTTTTCAACGGGAGGGGCTTTGTTCCATTTTTAGCACATCTTGAACAGATAGACGTACCTGTAGTAGATATCGTTTAGACCACTGGTAATCTCACTATTAAATATTTAAAACTGCTTTCAATCGGGTTGCCGATTAATTTTTATCGCATCACTCTTCTTCCGCATTGAACATCTTTTCTTTTCTCTGATCGGCAAATTCATCCATTTTCGACTTTAAAACCATTTCCACCTCTTTTCTATCTTCAGCCGGCACAGTGGTAGCAAACTGCTTGATCCGCTTATCATTCTCAATTGATCTTGCCATAAATTCTATTGCTAATACCTCTTCACTTTGCCAATGCCAGGAAACCACATCGGGCCAGAAGATTCTTCGATCCAATATGAGAACTCCATTTGTCCTGAACTCAGGAACAGGTTTTAAAGTCCATGTAAACAATCCGAATCCAATGAGTGAAAGCCCTGAGGTGATACGAATTCCGGTCACCGGTATGTCAATCAGAAATGACGTTCGATAGATTCCAAATACGATGATGGCAGCCGCAAGAAGGTTCGGTGCGTGATCAATCCAGAAAGAACGATGTTGATACAGTATGTTACCTGCTTTGGTTCGCTCTTTATAAAGACGAAATGCATATCCAAAGAAAAATCCGCCAGTAGTGGTATATACGCCCATCATAAATGGTGCTGCCACTTTTTGAGGAAAGAGACCAAATGAGTTTGCAATAATTAACAGAGTGAAAAATGCAAGCAGGCCCAGAAGTGAATTGAGTACCAGGGGAGGTGTAAGTCGGTCAATAAAAAATAACTTTCTGCTGCCTGCCCAGGCGCTTCCGGAAAAGATAAGAAGCAAAACGGTACTTAAAATCCACATAAATGGTGTGTATATTTGTTTGTAAATAAATATTCATTTAGCAGAAACAATCTGAGCATGGACGCAAGATACAAACCGGTATCGGTAGATGTAAGTAATTCGGAGCAGTTATTTAAAGTAGAGTGGGGAGACGGTCACGTTACAGAACTTTCACTATTTGGATTAAGAAAAAATTGTCCTTGTGTTTCATGCCGCGGTGGTCATTCCGAGATGGGGAAGTATGAGCCGGAATTGTTCAAAGTTAAACCAACGCGTAAGTTCGAAATTCGGAAGGCCGAGCCTGTTGGAAATCACGCCTTAAAAATTACCTGGGATGACGGGCACAACGCCGGTATGTACAGGTGGCAGTTGATCCGTGATATGGATGAAGCCGTTCAAAAGCTGAGTGAAGAGAAAGACAGATAAATTTCTATCCCTTCACTCTGAATTTTACGTTTGAGGGGAAACTTCCGGAGCCTTTCTTAGTTGAAATTATACTGAAATGTAACTCTGAAAGACCTGGATGACCAGCTGTAGTTGTTATTTGTGTATGATGACTCCCGAATGACTTCACGGTCGGCATTTCTGGAATTAAAAAGGTCTCTCACATTCAGAGATATTCTCGCTTTATCATCCCAAAGCTGCTTCGATAACCCGGAACCGAAAAATGCCGATCCACCTCTTCTTCCCTGTGTTGTTTCGCGCGGTCCGCGATAAAACATGTAGGATTGTAAATTCCAGGTTTCCAAAAATCGATACCTTACTCGTAGCCGACTTGTAAAAGACTCGCTGCTGCTTTCATAAAGTTCTCCTTCAAACTGACCTTCCGAGTCAGACTGAAAAAGATTCAGACTTCCGGACAATTGAAAGCCCTCAAACAAATCCTGGTCTACAGATAGTTCAACTCCCCAGGCATCTTCTGTTGCTAAATTGATTGGAAAACGTGTTGTAATTCCGTTTCCGTCAATAGTGTATACATCTTCAATCACACCTGTTCGGTATCGATAATAGAAGCTTGTGAGTATGGATCCTGATTCCCATCGTCGCAGCCAGCCGAGTTCATAAGAGTTTCCGATTTCAGGATCAAGGTCCGGATTACCAACTCGCCTGTTTCTGGAATCACGAATTTCCGTAAAGGGCAGCAAATAGCGCGACCAAGGTCGTGAAATTCGTCGGCTATAGCTTAGTTGCAAGGAATTCTGTTCGCTTATCGTATAGGAGAGAAAGAGACTGGGAAACAGATTGGTATAGTTTTGACTGCTCTCAGTTCCTGCAAGATTGAGCTCTGTTTCGATGTTGGTGTTTTCAGCCCGTAAACCTGCCTGGTAGGTAAAATCTCCAACAGCACCGGAATAGATCGCATAGAGTGCATTTACATTTTCAATATATGTGAAGTTGTCGCTGACTGTAAACTCTTCTTCCGGTTCAGTCCAAACTCCGTTAATGAACTCTTCAGAAATGAAATCGTTATCCTCCCATTCATAATTGATTCTCAATCCTGTTTCAAAACGACCATTTTCTCCAATAGGACGTTCATAATCAGTGTCAAACCGAATTTCCCGGTACTCTTCGTCAGAGAATGTTCTTCTGTCGTTAAAATCAGAAGTTCCGACTTCAGTTACACCGGTTTGAAGAAAATCTTCTCCTTCACTGCCAAATTCAAAATCAAAATCGGCTGTGAGACGGTGATCCTCCCCGTCAAATTTATTGTCGTACTGTAATCTTATATCAAAATCGCGCTCTCTGGCATCTTCTATATTTTCTCTATCAATCTGACGCAGAATATCCCAGCTGTTATCTACAGAGCGGTAAATTTGATTTGCAGGAGGGTTGAAATCGGTATAGAGAAGGTCCCCGTCTTCATCACCGCGTTCAAGGCTGATTCTTGAAGAAGCCGTTATAATCTGGTCATTCGGAAGAAAAAAGTCGGCGCCAAAAAAGATGTTTCCTTCTCTCTCTTTCTCACTTACATCGTTATTTTCACTAAACAAATAGGTAGTATCTGCGCTGAAACTTTGGAACGACGTACCTGTCTCAGGTTGATTTTCATACTCAAAATCTAAGTTCAAGAACCAATTGATATTATTTCTTTGGTAGTTGAGATTCGTGCTTACACTGCTATCCATCGGGTAGCCTGTTGTTACCTGCACATTCCCATTAAAACCGAGTTGGGCATTGTCGACGAGAATAATATCGATGATACCGGCTGTTCCCTGAGCTTCGTATCGGGCTGATGGATTGGTAATGACTTCAACAGACTGAATCAGACTTGCCGGAATACTGCTCAATCCATCGGTTCCCCCTCGCACCAAATTTGATGGACGACCATTGATTAGAATTTGAACCCCCTGATTTCCTCGCAGACTAACATTCCCCTCAAAATCTGTTGTAATAGAGGGTACATTATCTAAAACATCCAGCGCGGATCCTCCAAGGCTTACTACATCTTCTCCAACATTAAAGCGTCGGCTGTCAAAATTCATTTCAACGTACGATCGCTCTCCGCGAACGACTACTTCATCCAGTTCTTCTTGACGTTCTTGTAATTCAATTTGTCCCAAATCTAATGTTTCACCGGATGTAATTTCGATCTCCGTGAAATAAGAATTGAATGATACAAACGTAACTCTCAGTCTGTACGTACCGGGATCGATATTGATTTCAAATTCACCATCCAGGTTCGTGGCTGTTCCGTCAATTAACTCTTCAGATTCGGGATCTTCAGGCAAAATGGCCACAGTTGCGTTGGGTATACCCTGTCCGTCAGGGTTGATAACAGTACCGGCAACTGATCCGGAATTACTGTTTTGTGCAAATGCGGAAGATGTTAGAATCAGGTAAATGCAGAGTGGTAAAAAGTATTTTTTAAATCTCAATTTCATTTTTTTGTGATGTAACTTTAATCGCAATAATTTCTTCGATTTATTTCAATATTAAATCATAATCTTATGCCAAAACTGATTTAATCCTGAAGTAATTCTGAAGTTATCCGTTATTTACATTCTTTAACTCAACGGTAACCGTATGTATGGATTGATTTATTTCATAGCTGATATCTAAGCCACTTTGACGAACAATTCGTTCAACAATAGCTAATCCTAAACCGATTGAGGTTGAATTTTGGTCTGCTTTTCGGAATCGTTTAAAGAATTGACTGGTAGGAGTGTTGGTTGGATTTCCGCTATTTGAGATTATCAACGCATCCGGGGTTAGTTTGATCGAAATGAATCCGTTATCCACATTATGCTTGATGGCATTCTGCAGCAGATTTGTCCACAGGATATCAGCTAAGGCGGGATGAATATTGACGATCACATTATCCGTGATCAATGTTTCTAAGGTTAAATTGTTAAACTCGATGAACTCAGAGAATGTTTGAATTCCTTCTGATATGAGCTCTGAAAAATTTATCTCATGGCTATTTTCAAACTCCTCATTTTCTATTCGGGTCAATAAGGAGAGGGATTCACTCAGGCGAGACAGCTTTTTAACGGAGCGTTCGAGAGCTTCTATATATTTGTACTGTTCTTCATTCAAAGGAGTCTCTGCAAGAAGTTCAAGTTTACCCTTCGCAATAGCCAATGGGGTTTGAAGTTCATGGGATGCATTTTCAGAAAACTCTTTCAGGTTCTGATAGTCTGATACTGCTTTACGTGTCATTTCTTCTACAAACAGATTCAGATTGTCAAACTCTTCAACCCCTGTTTTTTCAGCAGGCAGATATGTTTTTCTGTTGAGTTTAAATGTTTTGATTTTGTTGAGGGTTTCCCGGAAAGGCCTGAACAGTCTGCCCGATACGAAATACCCAATTCCAAAAGCTCCCAATATCTGAAGAGTCAAAATCCAGAAAAGAATTTTTATTACAGCCTCTTTTACATCGTCCGATTCGATCATGGCTCCATATGTAGAGATAAAGTACGACTCGTTATTAATGGTTCGATAAGCCGAGACTTTTACATTTCTTTCATTCTGTTCCAAACGATCATGCCAGATTAGCGTATCGGATACTTCTGTTTTTGGCTCCACAATCGAATCAAGCCTTTCGATAATCAGATTTTGGTCACCCTCAATCGATCGTTTCGGATGAAAACGACGGCCGCGTTCAATCAGGTAGGTTACACGGTCAATTCGATCCAGAAATTCCCACTTGAGCTCATTATTAATTTCATCTGTAATAATGTGATAGGATAGAAATCCCCCAATGCCCAGAACAATTAGGGTAACAGTGAGGTAGATCCATATAAATTTTGTAACCAGTTTCATACGGATTCTCCCGGAACTACAAATTTATAGCCTACACTGTACACGCTTTTAATGTAGTCGCCGGCACCGGCTTCTTTCATCTTCTTCCGAAGATTTTTGATATGCTGATAGACAAAATCGAGATTTTCAAGATGGTCAACATAATCACCCCAAAGATGTTCAGCGATCGTCTGTTTTGAGAGAACTCTATTTTTATTAGAGGCAAAGTAAAGCAACAAATCGTACTCTTTAGGTGTCAAGTTGAGTGATTTGTCATTTATGGAAACAACCCGGGTGGACGTATTGATTTCTAAATTCCCCAAACTCAGAATGTCAGTGCCTTCCAGCTGATTTCTTCTATGAACGGCTTTTATTCTGGCAAGTAGTTCCGGTAGTTGAAAAGGTTTAGTCAGATAGTCGTCGGCTCCTATTTCCAGACCCTTTACTTTGTCGTCCAGCGCATTACGTGCGGAGATAATAATAGAGCCGGTTTGAGGACGTACTGAAATCAAATCCCGTAGCAGCTGTAATCCATTGCCTTTCGGGAGCATAATGTCGATTAAGACCAGATCGTAGGAGTGAGACATAATCTTATCAAATCCATGCTCATAGTCTTCTGCCGTCTCGCAGATATAGTTTTCCCGGCTTAAGTAGGTAAGAATATTTTCGCGGAGATCCGGATTATCTTCTACAATCAAAATTTTCATATCAGGGAAAAGATATTGATGAATTCTGAAGGAAAGCTGAAGTTTCGGATGTCAGCCGCAAGTAGTAATTCTCTGGTTAACTTGGCAGGAAAACTATTTAAAAAGTTTACCCCGCACCAGTCCAACCAGTCCTGCTATTGCAATGGCAGCTCCTCCACCCATCATCCACATGGATCGGTCGCTGGGCGAACCGGTTACAAATTCATTGACTTCATTACCCAAAGATTGCATTTCCTGGTATCCGAAATAGAGAAGGATTAATCCCCCGACGAGAAGAGCAGCTGAGATCATTTTTTGCATATAACTGTCCGTCAATTGGTTAAGAGTTGTTAGCAGTATCGCGAAATTGTTCGCGGGCTTCAAGTAGTTTTAGTACACGCTCCATACATTTTTTCTTTTCGAGAATGTTCTTTGTGTAAAAGAAGACAGATGCAATAGCAAACGCCCAGGAAAGCATACCCAGAATAAAACGTGAAAGGCCACCTTGCTGGCCAAATTCTACGAAATGCATAATGCTAATGACTGAGAATGTAACAATGGTCAAAAAAACGATGACGGCAAAGATCCTTGTTTGGCGCAATGACTGAGTGGCCAGTTTCCGGTACTCTTCACTGCGAAGGAGTTCCCGTTCCTGAAACAGAAAAAATCGCTCATGCTGCTCGAGCTCTTCCCGAATCATGGCAGTAAATACATCATCATTGCGCATAAATGATTGATAACAGTTTCGATAATTGAATTCAAATATGTAACATATTCCAATCACAAAAAAATCAATACATGAGTAGAGTTATGAGAGTTAAAACCGTAAAAAACAGCTTAATCCTATCAATACTGACCTTTACATTCACTGTGGCTGCTGCTGTTGCACAGCCATCAGCCGATCGTATAGCTGAAGAGATGGTCAATAAATATGAAGAGTCACTTTCACAGATTGAAACACTATCCATGACAATACAGGTGAATGAGGGCGGTCTGATTCCTGACATGACAACACGTTACGTAAAAAAGACAAACGAGAACGGAACACCCTATCTTGATCTTGAAAGTGAAAACGATATGGAAATGGATTTCAGTGCTTTGGCCGGATCTGTGGATCAAATGGTTGAATTGATAAGGGGAGCCGAAAGTATTACCGAAGAGAGTATAGATGGTAAGGATACGTACAAGATCTTTGTGAATGACAGCGAGTTGCTTAAATCATTGGATCAGGGCGAAATGGAGATGCAGGATATGGAGATCGTTTTTGATGCTGCCACAATCTGGATTGAGAAAAGTTCTATGAACGTCAGAAAATTATTTATGGAACAGACTGTTGAGGGGGATAAGAATATGAATGTGGAGATGAGCCTGGATGACTACCAGGTTTTTTCAGGCTATCCGGTACCTATGTCTATGACCATGAAGATTGGTGGAATGTCATCTCAATTCAGTAGTGAGGAAATTGCTGAGGCCAGAGAAGCTATGAAAGAAATGGAAAAACAGTTAAGCCAGATGCCGGAAGCTCAGCGAGAAGCTATCGAACGTCAAATAAAACCTCAGATAGAGCAGTTTGAGCGTATGCTGGAAAGTGATGAGGGAATGACTATGAATATTGCTGTTACTGACGTGAAAGTGAATCAATAATCAGTGATCCATCAGATCGATAATTTTTAAAGAGGCACAGCCAATGGATGTGTCTCTTATTTTTTTCCAAAGGGTAAATTTTCCAGGTCTACGTTCCCACCCGTAAGTATTATCCCAATTTTAAAATTTTCAATTGCCATCTCATTTTCAATGATTGCAGCTAAAGGCACAGCACAGGAGGGTTCTATGATAATTTTCATTCGCTCCCATATATCTCGCATGGTCTGGATAATCACGCCTTCCGAGGTTGTTACAATATCATCAACATTGGTTTGAATCGCCTGAAATGTAAGTTCTCCTAACGAAGTACGAAGGCCATCGGCTACCGTATCTGTTCTCAACACAGGCTCAATTTTTCCCGATTTAAATGACCTGTAAGCGTCATCTGCCCATTTTGGTTCTGCTCCGATTACTTTAATTCCGGGTTTGTAATGTTTGGCCCAAATGGCTGTTCCGCTGATGAGTCCTCCGCCTCCAACCGGTGCCATAATGATGTCGAGTCCAGGATGATCTGCCAATAACTCTTTGGCAGCCGTACCCTGGCCGGCGATTACATCCGGGTGGTTATAAGGATGTATAAATATTGCACCTGTTTCGTCAATCACTTTTTGTGCGGCAGCTTCCCGGGCCTCGGTTGTATTTTCGCAGAATATGATCTCAGCTCCATAGTCCCGAACGGCATTTACTTTCACCTTTGGAGCGTTTTCTGGCATTACGATGGTTGCACTGTAGCCATTCATCCTGGCTGCAAGTGCTACAGCCTGGGCGTGATTGCCGGAAGAGTGAGTCACAATTCCTTTTTTCCCATCCGAATCGGATAGCTTGGAGATGGCGTTAAAGGCTCCCCTGAATTTGAATGCTCCGATTTTTTGAAAGTTCTCACATTTAAAAAATAACGAGGCACCTGTTTTTTCGTTAAAGTAGGATGAGGTTAATACAGGTGTGCGATGAGCAAATGGTTGAATTCGCTTGTGAGCGTCTTCAATTTCTCGGTGATCGGGTAGAATTTGTGGCATTGTAAAAGTATTGAGAATATCTTCCAGAATTTGGCCGGGCAGTTCAGTTTTCTTGAGATAAAAACAAAGGTCAGCTATTCAACGGACCTTTGTTTTATTTGAGAAAATATGATTCTGTTTATCGAAAAAAATCTAATTCAGAAAATAGCGAAAGCCAAGCCCTCCGGTAAAACCGAAGTTAAAATTAGGAGTGACATCAAAAACGGGCGCCATTTCCACGTAGAAGTCAAAGGGAACGTCGGTAAAGGTAAAGTTCAACCCACCGGGCAGACGAATTCCGAAAAAGTTATTGTCGATACCTGCATCACGCCAAATATAGCGTCCGCCAACGCCGTAGTAGTAGCTTAAAAATCCTACATCCCAACCGGGAGTATCGTATCTCTTGTGCATCAGATAATCACCTTGAAAGTAGAATGACGATGCATTTTCGGTAAGATTAAAGCTTATTACCGAAGCAATGGCTGCATCATCAGAAATCCATCCTTTTAGTGCAATTCCTGCGGGACTGGTAACCTGTGCTCCGATTCCGAGTGATCTATTCGCAGATGTATCCTGAGCTTGTGCCGTTGAAAGCATTAGGCTGAGCGAAAGAATGATAAAAGTAGTAATCAGTTTAGTTTTCATGAGTGACACCTGTTTGTTTTGATTTGGTTTAAATCCTATCAATACATACCAATATTTTATAAAAAAGATTCAAACTCAGCAGGCTTAATTTTATTTTACCAGTTCAGACCCGGTTGTGTAATTTCAAAGTCTTCCTCACTCTTCTTCTCTTCAACCATTCGGGCAACATCATCTAAGAGTTTTTTCGCGTCGTAGACAATACCATCTTTGATTGTATATTTTACGCCGCCCACCCGTTTTAGCTCATTATTTTCATCTACACGTATAGCACCTGTTCCGTAGAGTACTTTAATATTCTGTTGTGGATTCTCTTCAACGATAACCAGATCTGCTATTTTGCCCACTTCAATTGTACCAAGTTCGTGGTCGTTTCCAAGTACCCGTGCGGCTTGCAGGGATGCGGATTGGAAAATTTCAAGCGGATGGAAACCTGCCTCACGCATCAGCTCCATTTCCCGAATGTAGGCAAAACCGTATAGTTTAAAAATATAACCCGCATCAGATCCCAACGTTACACTGCCGCCACGATTTTTATACTCATTCACAAACTGCATCCAAAGCCGGTAGTTGTTTTTCCATGCTACTTCCTGCTCAGTTCCCCAGTCGAACCAGTAGGAACCGTGGGCTCTTCGGTCGGGCTGGTAGAATTTCCATAAGGAGGGAAGAGTATATTTTTCGTGCCACTCGGCCCGGCGCTCTTTCATCAGGTCACGGCTTGCTTCATAGATCGTAAAGGTTGGGTTGAGGTCTAAGCCCAATTCGAGCATGCGGTTCATTACTTCATTCCACCTCTCACTTCCAGGCTCAGCGGCTTGCTCCCAAAGTTTTCCGGCATTTTCAAATCGATGCTGCTCATTACTGTAGTTGTAATCCAATGGATAGTCCTGGATCACCTGATCCGTGAAAAGTGCTTCAGGAAGACCATACCAGTGGGTGAGGCCCTTGAGTCCCATTTCGGCCGTATCCAGGGCATTGTTGTAAACCACACGAGTTTGTGCGTGGTGAGCCATGGAACCGAGCCCAAGTTTATTAGCCTCATCGAGCGCTGCTTCAAAAATCTCGGGACGAGCTCCGAAGAATTTTATTCCTTCTGCTCCCTGATCGTGGATTGATTGAACCCAATCACGTGCTTCATCGGGCGAGTTGATGCCCTCAGAACTCCCCATTCCAAATCCGAAGTATGGATAGATTCGGGGAGCGGTAATCTCGTTGTTGCTACTTCTCTCGGCATGACGAAGTGTCCAGTCACCACCATTAAAGGATCCGGGTTCACGAATTCCGGTAATACCGTGCGCAAGCCACAGTTTAAACACATACTCTGGAACGGTTCCCTGGGCATTTCCACCAATGTGTGCGTGCATATCCACAAAACCGGGGAGAACATACATACCCTCCGCCTCAATTTCCTGATCACCCTCTTCGGCTTGGGGTCGCCGACTTTCATCAATTGGCACTCCCGGGTAACCAACATTTCGTATCTGGGCTATCCGATTGCCTTCGATCACGATATCCACAGGGCCTACAGCCGGAGAGCCGGTTCCATCAATCATGGTGGCACCGCGAATGATCAGGCGATCAAAGGGACCTTCACCTTCTGATCTATCGGGAGCATCTGACATTTGTGCGAATAGGGCAGGAGAGAGTAAAAGAGTAAAAAGAAGTGTAAAGATAAATTTCATCGTTCAGATTTTGTGTTCCGGATTTGGTGGAAGGTACGATTTCAGAAGGAATTGAATCGTAAAAAAATCTATTCAGGCAAATCCAATACAAAGATTCTGAACTTTTTTTAAAAAAATTGTAACAAACTGGATAGTTGTCTCTCTTGTTAATAACAGCATAAGAACTAATCTTATCTCTGGTTAGTCAACTAGTCACTCCTATTTATGCTGAACCTAAAGCATAAAGCTCCGGAACTGAAACTTCCGGAGCTTTTTTTATTCGCTTACGACTCGGAAAGCGGATTTTTATATCCTATAAAGTGTTTCTGTGAGTTGGATCACAGTGATATAGTTTACTCTTCTGAATCAAAAGGATCAATCCACAAAAAAGAAATTGTACTCTCCATGTTTTGGGCGTACGCCGGTTTGCATCAATGTGGCTTCGCCTCGGTAATCAATGACTTCTCCTCCGAGAAAGGTTCTTGCGGCTCGTCTTGCAATCCAGCTCAGTTCACCCAAAACGGTAAATCGTTCTTCATCTTCCGAGCGTGATATACGGATGGAGCTGTCATCACTCAGGTTCATATCAATTATTCTGGGTATTTTTGAACCAAATGCACTTTGACTGGCAATAACATCAATATTTTCTACAGATGCAGAATGCAATTCACCATCTGAGTTGATAATTCTATGCCCGATTGTTTCGTTGTTACTACTTTCATTGGGCAACATGACGTAAAGCAAATCCCAATTTTTACTGTCGTTGTGAACAACTACTCTGTAACCGCTATGCATTAACCTTGTTGTGGTCTGATTTTGCCAGGTATGGTCCATATAAGCTGTCCCGTTTACTCGTTCTCGGTTTCCATTAATGGTTACATGGCCGCTTGCTTCGGCATAGGGTATGTGGGTGACGATACCTACCTGTTCTCCGCCAATCTGATATTTGCCGTCACCCAATTTAAAACCTTTTTGTATGTTGGTTAAGCGAAGGTCAATATCGTACTCCACTCCATCTTTTGATGTTTTAATAACCACTCTGTGGCGTTCAGGCAGCTTTCCTTTAAAGTATAGATCGCGATCATCCCGCAGTTGAAAAAGATACTTTTCATTGTCTTGAATCAGGCGGGGAAGAGGATACTCTCTTGCCAGCTGGTAAAGTTCGCCATCAGGGTTGTAAACGGATATACGAACTCCGGTTACCGGATCCTTTAAGCTTCCGAAGTTCGCTGCTGAAAACGTAATATGCACTTTCATTCCGTTGTTAAAATAAAACTGGTAGTTCCAGAATTCATTAAAATGACTTCCTTCCAGTGTCTGAGCCATTATCATATCGGCCTCTAACGTAGTTAACTCAACATCCGGATTGGATATCTGAGCCGTGCCCGCTAAAGGGAACCATAAAATAAATGCCAGAATTAGAGTTGAAAGTCTAAATGAGTAGTGCATGATGATATTTTTGATTCTGATAATAGCCAAAATATTTAAAGAGTCTCTCCAGCCTAACGTCAAACTAATAAAAAGGTTGTTAAACAATTAAACTCATCTTGTTAAATCATTTTTAGTCATAAAAGTTTCGAAATCAACCACATTTGATATCTGAATAAGAATCTGCTTTTAATTCACATCAAATGATTACTACCTTAGTCCATTCTCAGGATCAAAAAAACGAGCGCCATCAATACAGAATCAATCAAAAAAAGCTGGAAAGAGTTTTCTACAAGCCCCAAGGCTAAAACAATGAAGCGATACCTTCGTAGAGGAGGGATACTATTCATCGTCGGTATTATTGTTTATCAACTCTTTGATATTGGCTGGAGAGAAGTGTTGAACTCTCTGCCAACACATCCTCTTTTTTACATCATCTTTGGTGTACTATATATATCGCTGCCTCTTGCAGAAGTTTTTATATACGGGCAGGTTTGGAAGACCGGAAAATGGGATTCATTCAAAGGCTTCATCACTAAAAAGGTCTACAATGATGAAGTGATGGGCTATTCCGGGGAGTTCTATCTGTTTGTGTGGGGCAGGAAGTACCTGGACAAAAAAGACAGGGAGATATTGAAGGATATCAGAGATAATAATATACTGTCGGCCCTTACCTCAAATCTTGTGGCGTTTGCACTGGTTGGCATTTTGGTTTTTACAGGCACGATCAACCTTGAAGAGATGATTGATGATGTAAATACCGTTTATGTGATTTTTGGAATCGTGATTACGATAGTGTTTACGGTTCTTGCCGTTCAGTTCAGAAAATATCTGTTCTCCCTTCCCTTTAAAAAGTCGATTAAAATTTTTGGGATATACCTGTTTCGATTTTTAATTCATCACGGACTGTTGGTCGTACAGTGGGCGGTTGTGATTCCAAACACACCGATAACCATTTGGTTTACTTTCCTGGCAATCGTTATTGTGGTAAATCGGATTCCGTTTATCCCCAGTCGTGATTTAGTTTTTATGTGGGCCGGTATTGAGCTCTCTAAAATGTTGAATATGGCCACAGCAGCCGTTGCGGGTATGCTGCTGGTGTCGAGTGTGCTCCGTAAAGTTACTAACCTGATCCTTTTTCTATGGATTTCGTATGGGGATAAAAACAAGGAGATTCGAAGGCTGCAAATGGAAGCATCGAATAAAGCTGACTTTGAAGATCTAAAGAATCCCTGAGATTATATCATGAGTGACCGAATCATCGAATTAAAAATAGATTCGATAGAGCAGAGAGATATTACGGCCAGGTTCAGGAAATACTTCTTTAATTCGTGAAAGATGATTTCTATATGTTGTATTCAATAAATTCTTACCTGAAAGGGATATAGTATGAAGTAGTTTCGTTTGATCTATTCTGTATTGAAGTGAAGCATTTAACAACCGGTAGCCGTCGGTTCTTGTTTCGAATTCAGAAAGCCGAGTTTGTTTATCAGCCAATATCATGCGGGTTGTAGCTGTGAAATTGCCTTGGCTGTATTTTACATAAAAAGATCCTTTCAGTGGCGGAATCATTGGCAGAGGACGAGTATCACCGTTAAATCCAGTAATTTGCTGTTCTTCTTCACTAACGGTTCGTTCAGCTCGAGTATAAGAGAGGCTTCCACCAATGGTAAGCCGCTGATGCAGCTGCAGGTCTGCTGAAAGTTCAAAACCGAAGAATTCAGCTTCAGATCCGATATACTGGTAGTTATTCAGGGCGGGATTAGAAACACTCTGTTCGCCTGTATCTCGCGGGAAGAGGTAGTTTTGAAACTTATTTCGATACCCGACAACTTCAGCATTTATCTGTGATGAACGATATCGAAGGAATAATTCTGTACCAAGTCCGCGTTCAGGATCCAGCTGAGGATTACCGATTTCAAAGCTATAGGCGGCAAGATGTGGTCCTTCGGAATAGAGTTCCTCAAGCGTTGGGGCACGGAAAGAGTGCATCACGGTGGTTCCGGCAAATACTCTATCAGTTAGGCCGTAAATCAAAGATGCTGAGGATGCCAGCCCAAGAAAAGATCGATTCTCAATTTGCCCGATTCTTGCTGAGACACGTTCCTCTTCAGGCCGTGATTGAATGGATTCAAGACGAGTTCCGACCTCAAAATGAAGATTACCTATATCTCCTTCTTGTATGATGAAAGCAGCGGCGCTATAGAGATCCGAATTGGGTGTATCAGCACCTCGAACAGCATAATCCTGCATTTCGCCCCATAGCCCCATCTGACCTTCATCAAAGATTGCCCAGCCATTTGTATTCGATTTAACAGAAACATTCGTTGTCAGTTTACCAAATTCTGTTCCCAGATTACCATTTGATTCAAGCTCTACATGATTGTAATTAACAAAAGAGTAACGTGCCTCAATGGTTCTGAAAAATGGGTGGTTGAGAATGAGCTCACCACGGAAATCGGCCTGATATTTTCGCATTTCAATATCTACACCGTTTGGGTGACCGCCATTGGGATCCGGAGGAATTCCGTAATCGGACAGGTAAGTTGAGAAAGAGCCTCCAACATAGCCGTTTTTACCGACGTAACTGAGTCCGGCGGTATTGTGTGTATTTCTTAGGTAGGAATTTTCAATAGATGCATCAGGAGTAGAAAAATCTTGTCCGGTTTTTCCGTTTAGGTCAAGCGTGGCTGCCCAGTTCTTCCAGGGCACGATCAAGTCAACAGCTGCAGATGCCTCATTATTTACTGATTTGCCGTTGAGAGACGCCGAGCCGGTAAAATTGTTGGGAACTGTGTTTGGTATTTGATTTTTAACAACGTTGATTACCCCACCGATAGCATTGGCACCATATGCAAGTGCTGCCGGCCCTCTGGCTACTTCAATCTCTTCTGCTCCCATTGGATCGATGCTGACGCCGTGATCGGCAGACTGAGCGGAGACATCACCGGTTCGTTCACCATCACGCAGAATAAGAACTCGTTCATCACCCAAGCCGCGAATTACAGGTCGTCCGGGCGCAGGACCTGAGGATCGTTCACTAAAGCCTGCCTGGTTTGTAAGTGTTTCAGAAAGTGTAGTGCCCAGGTTTCGGCGCAGTTCCTCGCCAATTATTTTTGTTGATGCGTGTTCAAGACGTGCCCCTCCGGTCTGTTCCTGAGAATCAGTTACTGTGATTTCTTCACCACTGATATTTTGTGGCTGCATCCTAATCTCAAGTAAATTTGAGTCAGTTCCATCATATTCGATTTCACGTGTAATTGTTTTAAAACCGATTCTGTGAACGGATAGGATATAAGTGCCTGCAGGAACATTCTGGAATCGGAAAATACCGTTACGGTCAGCCGTGGTGGAACGGTTTATTTCTTCAAGGTGAACATACGCAAAGGAAATAGGTTCATCTGTTGTTGCATCGCGTATTTCACCCCGAAGCTGAGCGAGTAGTGTGCCAGGCAACATTAGTATGATTAAAAACAGAGATATTCCAAACAGGGTTTTATTCATTGTATAAAAGAAAAAACGGGTCGCCTTTTAAAGCGATCCCGTTATTAGAGATTTAATTTACGGTGATTGTAATATCGGGAGACTCATAAGCGGCAATTCCATGTTCATCTCCGTGATCATGGTCATCACCTTCGTGGTCTCCATGTTCTTTGATCAATTCAAAATGCATAGTAGCCTGACCCTGAGCTACTCCGGTTAATGTAAAGGCAAATGGATTTTCAGTTGATCTGTCTATTGTTACGAACTCTGAACCGGTCTCAAGATGCCATTCAAGTTCGTATCCGTCGGTGAGATCAATTTCTGTCCCTTCGTCATCGAAAAACACTGCTGTAAGCTCTTCAGTTGTTTCACTTTCATTAACATTAACAGAACCGGTGATAGAGCCAGTCTCATCAACAGATAGAACAGCATTTCCCGATCCGTCACGAACTTCCATACTGCTTACCGCTTGTTCTACATGTACTTCAAATGCTGATGAGGTAAAGTCGGCGTGGTCGTTGTGAAATAGCTCAAACTGAACGTCACTTTCACCGGCACTTAGACCAACCATGTGAAAGGCCCAGGCACCATCTTCTTCGTGCTGTTCCACTTCGACAACGTTTTCATTGCCAACAATCCAGTTCAAAGAGTATCCATCCTCAGCGTCAGGGGCAAATCGATCGCCATCTTCTGCGATCCATCGTACTGTAATCAAGTTGGTTTCTTCTCCAACTTCAAGTTCTATGTGGTCACCTTCATGGTAGGATACCTCACCGTTTTCCTGAACAGCGATTTCAACACCATTTAAAATAAGTGCTACACCAAAGGGTGAGGCATGATCATCATGATCGTCTGAGGATGCAGGATTGTCGCAAGAGGTCAACACCAAAAGTGCTGATATAGTAATAGCTAAAACTAGTATTCTGCTTTTCATAGGTATACGTTTTTAATGTTATGTGGGATACGAGATAGATTTCTACAGTAATACTGAAGAAATCGAAATTGATATATAAATTGTAATTGGCGGAGGCCTGTTTAGGCTGACACAGGCGGAGCTCTGCCGAGGAAGGAGGGAAGTACGGAAGAGTTGTAAGAAAGTGTTGGCTGAACGTATCTGACAGTAGTAGATTTGATAAATACTTCAGATACCGTTTGAGACTGTGGACTGTATTTAAAAATTGATCCACAAATTACGCATTGAAAATCATCTTCAACTAATTGATGGGCGGTTTCTGAACCGGACGAATCATCATTGTGAATATGAATCGTAGATAGTGCAGTGCCAAGCAACAGCACGCAGCTAAAAAAGATCGATATGTAAATGCGTTTTTTATCCAAGCGAAATCGTATTGTAGTGTGTATTTGAATATACACTCAAAATAATGGATTGATCAAACGAAATGTTTGATTAATTGTTTCAACATGTAAACGTAAATGTAGCAAGAATATTGGTAGGTTAACAAAAAGGATGAAGACGTCTTTTTTAAGTGCACAACCTATTGTATTACAGTAAATTAATGAAATTAGTGTATATGGAATGGATCAATGATTTTCAGGTTTGGTTTATGAGTTTAGGGGAATCCTATGGCGTAAATCCAATCATTTTTGGAGTAATTTATGTTGGAGCTATACCCTTTTTCACCCTCTCCATAGCCTGGTTTGTTCGAAACTACAGACTCCAACAGTCTATTGTACTGCCCGTGCTGAGTGCATCATTCTTTTTTGTATCGGCTTACCTTTATCTGATTATTGCCGGAGAAAACGTGCCGCTTTGGGTATACGGCGTTGTGGTTGGAATGCTGGCTTATGGAGGATGGTCAACATTCAGGAAAGTAAAGTATAAAATTAATGAAGTAGAGGAATCAGATGAAATATGAGTATGACGCGATTGTAATTGGCGGCGGGGCAGCAGGACTAACGGCTTCCGGGATTGCTGCGAATTTTGGCGCTAAAACGATGATGATCGAAAAAGACAGGCTTGGTGGTGACTGTACATGGAACGGGTGCGTGCCAAGTAAAACTTTAATTAAAGCAGCTTCAGTAATTCACAAGGCAAAAGAGAGCAAGAAGTATGGTATTGATCTTTCAATCCAGGATATAGACCTCTCCGGGGTGATGAAACATGTGGATGAAGTTCGAAATGAAGTTTATGAAGATGCCGATCGCCCGGAAATTTTTGAAGAAATGGGAATCGAAGTGGTTATCGGGGAAGCCTCATTCACCGATAGTCACACTCTGAGTATTACATTCCAGGATGGGACTGAGCGAAGTGTGACGTCCAAATATTTCTTTATCTGTTCGGGATCCACCCCGCTTATAGCTCCTATTCCGGGATTAGAAAGTGTAAACTATCTTACCAATGAATCCCTATTTCAGTTAGATAGTATTCCGGATTCGATAAATATTATCGGAGCGGGCCCTATTGGTTGTGAAATGGCTCAAAGCTTTGTTCGTCTTGGATTAGATGTGACCGTTTTTGATATGGCCGACCGAATTCTGACCAATGATGATCCTGAGCTTACTGCAATTTTGATGGAATGTTTAAAAGAAGAAGGGGTGAAATTTGAACTGAATGCTGCTGTAGAAAAAATAGAGCCTGAGGGTAACGGTGTTCGAATTTCATACAATGTAAATGGTGAGTCTCGATCGGCCACCAGTGAATCGTTGTTGGCAGCAACAGGGAGAAAGCCAAATGTGGATAGCTTGAATCTTAAGGCAGCGGGAGTAAACTACTCGAAAAAAGGAATTGAGGTTGATAAATCAGGAAGAACGAACCAACGCCACATTTATGCCGCGGGGGATGTAACCGGACAGTTTCATTTTTCGCATATGAGTGAGCACACAGCAAAAACGGCTGTAACTAAAGCATTACTTAAAGTTCCGATGAGTATTGATGAAAAACATCTTCCCTGGGTTACGTTTACCGACCCGGAGCTGGCACATGTTGGTGCAAGGGAAGCAGATTTGAATGAACAGGGTATCTCTTTCGAGATATATCGTTTTCCATTTAGTAAAATTGATCGAGCGGTTACCGATGGAAATACAACCGGATTGATCAAAATTTATGCGAAAAAGTGGAGCGGAAAAATATTGGGAGCATCGGTTGTTGGGGCCCACGCCGGCGAAATGATTTCACAGTATGCACTGGCCATGAAGAACGGGGTTTCTCTTCGCGATTTTGCGGATACTATTCACCCCTATCCGACGTATGGTCTTGGTGCAAGAAGAGCAGCAGATCAGTGGTATATAAGAAATCAATCGGAGACAATGGTCAAGTGGATTAAACGAATATTCAGGTACAGGGGAGAAGTTCCGGACTACAGCGATCCAAATCGAATTGTGTGAGCTGATTTTGGATTTTTCGTTTGTAAATCGGGTTTGTAAGCAAGATATTCACCTAACAGTGCTTTCCGGTATTCTATTCATCAAACAAGCATTTTGCCGGGAACATTGATTGGCTTGCTCGTTACAACATTATTGAAGCTCAAACCCAATCCCATTTGAAATGTACACCGGATTAAAACACTTACACTCTTACTTAGCCTATTTACTGTTGGCTGCTCTTGTTTTCTCGATTATATATGTGATTATTCAGTTTGTTGGTAAAAAATCTTTTACCGAAAAGGTGAGAAAAGTTACCCTCATCGGATTTATTGCCACACACCTTCAGCTATTGATAGGTTTGGTACTCTATGTCATTTCACCTGTTGGCCTGTCCAACTTTTCAGGTGAGGCGATGTCGGAATCACTTAGCCGGCTCTACATCTTGGAGCATCCATTGACAATGCTGATAGCCATAGTGCTGGTTTCGGTTGGTTACATAAAAGCTAAAAAACCGGGAGATGACGCCCGAAGGTTTCGAACCGTGATCATCTACTACGGCCTTGGGTTGATTCTCATGTTATCCAGAATACCGTGGTCTGCCTGGCCATGATCTTCTTTCTATTCGTGGCACACCTCAAAGTCGTGCCACGAATTATATTTCCCTTTTATTCATGTTTTACCGTAAAAACGTTTAAAATTCTCTGAGAGATTGGATTGCGGTTTGTTTATAGAGTTTTGAAATGTCATATTTGGGGGTGTTCAATTAAAAGTCAAAGACTCGGATAAACTAAAATCTACCATCACATGCTCAAGTTTTTACGACCTCTATCTGTCATATTCTCATTTTTAATTTTTTCAATTTTATTGGTCTCCGGATGTGAATCCGCAGAAGAAACCCAGGTATCTTATTCCATACCTGAACAGCCCGAAATGAGTACCGGGTATACGGAAAAGCCGGGCTGGGCTACCAATGAGTTTGCCGTTGCTGCCGCAAATCCGCTTGCAACGGATGCCGGTTACCAGATTATTCAGGCCGGTGGATCGGCCGTTGATGCTGCAATTGCAGTTCAGATGGTTCTTACACTGGTTGAACCTCAATCCAGTGGGATAGGTGGCGGAGCATTTCTGCTCAACTGGGATGGAGAACAGGTTTATGCGTACAATGGCCGCGAATCTGCACCGGCGGCTGCTGATGAAAATCATTTTCTGGATGAAAGTGGGGAACCTATGCCATTTCGGGATGCAGTAAGAAGCGGGAAGTCTGTAGGAGTTCCCGGAACCATAGCCATGCTGAAA
This sequence comes from uncultured Rhodohalobacter sp., assembly GCA_964401805.1. Classification (GTDB taxonomy): domain Bacteria; phylum Bacteroidota; class Rhodothermia; order Balneolales; family Balneolaceae; genus Rhodohalobacter. The sequence continues at coordinate 11,353 of CAYNZY010000016.1, read as the reverse complement.
CAGGCGCATGAAAGACATGGTGTACTTCCATGGCGGGATCTTTTTACTCCGGCAATTACTCTTGCGGAAAATGGATTTAAAGTGAGCCCTCGTTTAAATCAGCTGTTAGCCGGTGATGAGTCTTTTAGACAAGATGCAATAGCTTCTCAGTTTTATTACGATGAAAACAACGAGGCGAGACCGGTAGGATATGAACTAAAAAATCCGGCTTTGGCTGAGATATTGCGACTCGTAGCTAATCAAGGTATCGACGCATTTTATCAGAGTGAGGTTGCAGAAGATATTGTTGAAAGGGTTCGCTCCCATCAACGTCCCGGAAATATGGCTGTTGAAGATGTGAATAACTATCCTGATCAGGATTTTGAAACACGTGCACTTTGTAACGACTGGAAAACGTACAATATCTGCGGTTTCCCGCCACCTTCATCCGGGCATATTGCCATCATGCAGATATTGGGAATTCTTGAACAGCTGGATGCACCGGAAAGTGATTTTGAAAACGGGCTGATGACGACAGAGTGGATGCATAATTATTTAGAAGCTTCGAAACTCGCGTTTGCGGATCGTGCAAAATATATCGGAGACTGGGATTTTGTTGACGCTCCGGGTGGCGATTGGAACAGTTTAATGGATCCTTCTTACCTGGCTGAACGTGCAGAATTAATTGGAGGTCAGAGTATGGGTACAGCAGAACCCGGCAACCCGGGAGAAACTCAGGCAATGCTTGGCATTCAGCCCTATCAGCCCGAAAGCGGAACAAGTCACATCAGTATTGTAGATCGTGAGGGAAATATGGTATCGATGACCACAACGATTGAGAACGGTTTTGGAAGCCGAATTATGAGTGACGGCGGAACCGGGCTTCCCGGTGGGTTTATTCTCAACAACGAGTTAACAGATTTTTCACTTGCTCCGGTTGATGAAGACGGTAACCCTATGGCAAACCGGGTTGAGCCGAACAAACGCCCAAGATCAAGTATGAGTCCATCACTGGTATTTGATCGTGAGACGGGTAACGCTCTTGCAAGTGTGGGGTCGCCGGGCGGTGCTGCCATTATACACTATACAGCTAAGGCGATTGTTGGAATGTACAATTGGGACTTAAATGCTCAGGATGCTATAAACCTGCCAAATTTCGCCAATTTCAACGGGGCTTCCGCATTGGAGGAAGATCGCTTTCCAGCAGATTTTATTGAATCGCTGCAGGAGATGGGCCATGAAATCCGTACACAGCCCATGACCAGCGGAATTCAAGCAATTCAGGTAACAGACGATGGATACTTTGGAGGGGCTGACCCACGCCGCGAAGGTGTAGTAATGGGACAGTAGATGCTGTTTTGTAATATAGAGTATTCAATTTGATAACTAAATGAGGTAAAACCATGGGATTTTTAGAATTTTTACTGCTTCTTTTTATAGCCGGTATCTGCGGTTCAATCGGTCAGGCCATTGCCGGATATTCCCGCGGTGGATGTGTGGTTTCTATCGTACTGGGTTTTATTGGGGCACTTTTGGGAACGTGGTTGAGCGGACAGTTGGGATTACCTGAGCTTTTCAATGTCAATATTGGTGGAAATTCTTTTCCAATTATCTGGTCGATTATTGGTTCTGTCATCTTTGTTGTTATTGTAGGCCTTCTCACTAAAAACAAATAGCTCAGACACCCATGAAACTATTCTATTCAATACTATTCGTGAGTCTTTGTCTATTAGTAATTGAAGGACAGATAGTAGCCCAGCCAAGCCAGATCTCATTCGCCGATATCGAAACAGCAGAAGTTGATTCTATTTTTTCCGACTACACCGACGATACTCCCGGCTGCGCTGTAGGAGTTACTCATCAGGGTAGCCTCATATTTTCAGGCGGTTATGGAATGGCTAATCTTGATTATGGTATACCGATTCAGCCCGATTCAAAGTTTATGATTGCTTCCATTTCCAAACAGTTTACGGCGGCTGCACTGCTAATGATGGAACAGGAGGGATTACTGAACCTGGATGAAAACCTGAAAAACTATATTCCGGAACTGCCCGATTTCGAAACGCCAATAACTGCTCGTCAAATGATCCACCACACGTCGGGGTTGCGGGACCTGTTTAGTCTGCTTGCATTGAACGATGTAGGGTTAGACAACACAACTACGCCCGAGGCTACCTTCGATCTGATCACCAGAATAAGTAAGCTCAATTTTGAACCGAATACTGAGTATAACTACAGCAACAGTGCCTATTTTTTGATGTCGATACTGGTAGAAAATCTGACAGGTATGTCTCTTCGGGAATATGCCGATAAGCACTTTTTTCAGCCGATAGGAATGACGGATACCCATTTTCATGACGATACAGGAATGATCGTTAAAAATCGGGCAGAGAGCTACAGGCCAACCGAAAACGGAGTGGGGCGGTTTTATCGGGATAATCTGGATCGCGTTGGAGCTCGCGGACTTTTTACCACCATTGAAGACTTTGCCAAATGGGACGCCAATTTTCTTGAAAACAGATCGAACCTGCAAAATTTCAGGGAAAAGATGCTGAATGTAGGGATTTTCAACGATGGAACAGAGATGGATTATGCGGCCGGTATTCGTCTGAGCGAGTATCGAAAACTCGACACTTTTGGTCATGGTGGTAATTATATGGGATTTCGTACCAGCTATATGCATTTCCCCGATTATGAATTGGGTGTGATTGTATTTTGCAATCGCAGCAACATCAGCCCGGCTACCCACGCTCGTGAAGTCTCAGACCTGTACCTGAAGGAGGTGTTTGAAGGGCAGTTTTCAGAATATAAAGGATCTTATCACAACAACAGTTTTCGCACAGAGTATGATATTGTGATGGAGGACGGAATACTTTTCCTGACACGTGGTCTGCGTGAGAAGATCGAACTCAGCTGGAGTGAGGATGATGAATTCCGCGCAGGAGGAATGACTGTCTCGTTTGTTCGCAGCGGTGATGCTATCGAAGCGATGAAATTGAAATCAAGCCGAACAGCTAATGTCACTTTTGAACGTAGAATTGATTAAAACTCCTATGAAACGAATCGTACAATTGCTCCTATTTTTTACCCTGGTTTCGCTTTTAAGTGCGGAAGCGTTATGGTCTCAAAATAACTCAGATGAGCTTATTCAACGAGTAGATGAAATTTTTGCAGAATATGACAGCAGTTCCGTGCCGGGATGTGCGGTTTCTATTTTTCAGGACGGGCAATCGATCCTAACCAAAGGATACGGGATTGCAAATTTGGATTACGGAATTCAAAATAGTGATTCCACAAGATTCTACATGGCATCGGTGTCGAAACATATTACCGCCTCTGCAGCTGAACTATTGATTATACGTGGCGAATTGAATGAAACTGACTTCCTGTCGGACTATGTAGAAGAGTGGCCGGAATGGGCATCGGAAGTGCAGGTTCAACATCTGTTTAATCACACATCGGGTCTGCCCGATATTTATGGGCTGATGCGCATTGGCGGAATGGATATCAATGATGTGATGGATTTAGAGGATTATGTAGAAGTCATCAAAAAAGGGGAGGAGTTAATGTTTGAACCGGGTTCGGATTACTCCTACTCAAACAGCGGTTATACGATGCTTGCTTATCTTGTCCAGGAGATTAGCGGCATGGGATTTCCTGAATTTGTGGAAAAAGAATTTTTTGAACCATTTGGAATGAACGCTTCTCATTTTCATGATGACCGTACTCATATTATACCAAATAGGGCAATCAGCTATCAGGTTTCTGATGGTATAATCCGTCGCTCATACCCCGGTAATTTTCAAGGCGTTGGTGGAGGCGGACTTTACACCACTCATCAAGATTTGGAGAAATGGGAACAGTTTTGGTACGGTAATCTGAGTTGGGAGGGAGGTATCTCCAAAGAAGAAGCCGATGAGTTGAAACAGAATTTGGTTGCTCCTACTTATGTGGACGGTGAAATCAGTGATTATAGAAAAGGTCTTCGCGTGTCATCCAGAAAAGGAGTTGAGACAGTGAGACACGGTGGATCATTTTCCGGTTTTAAAACCAACTTTAAGCGATATCCCCAAACAGGCACCTCTATGGTTACGACGTGTAATCGCGGCGACGCAGATCCCGGAGCATTAAATGATCAAATAGCGGACTATCTTCTACAGGATGAGTTTGAAGAGTATCTAAGTGAATATTCCGGTCGCTACGTTAATGATGAACTTCCTGCTGAATATATGTTAACTGTTGAAGAGGGTAATTTACTCCTGGAACGCAGGCTCAGCCCGAATGGCGTAATGGAAGAAGTTGAAGCAGATGTCTGGGAAGCGGGATCATGGGATTTTGAGTTTTTCAGAAATGGAAATGGAGAAATCGACGGTTTTATGGTAACAACGGGCCGTGCTGAAAATGTAGAATTTAAAAAAGTTGATTAATTGATATTCGAGCTGGTCATGCCGGGCCCGGACAATTGTGATAATTCGCCGATATCTAATTAAAAATTTACCGGCTACGAACTGGATGACGAGGCAGACTTAAATCTGTACCATGCTGAAGCACGGATGTATGATCCGGTGATTGGCCGATTTAATAGTGTGGATCCGATGGCTCATCTCTATCCTGGCTATACACCTTATCACTATGTCTTAAATAACCCATTGAGTTTTATCGATCCAACCGGACTTTGCCCGGAAGAAATGAGTGATAGTGATGATAGTGTGTGTTGAAGATTTTTGATTCGAGAACAAAGGACTCTTTGGCAGAATGTTGAATTATCTATTGTCTACAAATCCGGAAACTGGTTCAGAGAGCTTTAATAGCCGTGATTTTTCAGAGGTCGTTTATGAAGGTGTAGCCGATGATGTCACAGAAGTTGCCAATGAAACTAAAGAAAAGGGACTGGATGCTGCTGAAACCTCAGTTGGAATTGGAGTACTGGTCGCAGATAATGTGTCTCTTGCCACTGATGTGGCACTTCCCGCTGCGTTTATGTTTGGGCCAAAAGGGATTGCAATTGTAGGTGGAATAGGAACTGTTGCGAATGTAACATCTTTAGGGTTGAAAGGAGTTGACTTGGTAATGTTTGATGGATCTCAGGAAGCTTTTCAAGCTCAGGCCATTAAAACAGGCTTTAATTTTACTAAGGCTGAAGGATTAAAGAAAATCAGGCAATTCCAAAAATAATAACAAATAACTTCAGAATAATTAAGACTAAAATACAATAAGTCACTAAGATGGGATTAAATATTTTATATGTTTGTTTTGTGGTATTTTTATTATTTGTGTACAGCCACAAAAATGACTTTGAACACTGGGATGAAATTGATTTTATAGAAAAGATATTTCCTGTACTTTCGGTTATCGGTTCAATCGTATTTGGAATATTCAGTTTACTATTGCTATTTGGAGTTTTTGATTGATTTTTTATAAATAAAGCTATCTGAGAAGTTTTAACGGGTACAGAAAATGTTCTTTGGACTAGTGGAACATGCACCGTCCGGACGGTTCGGTGATTAAATGAGAGGATAGTGACGGAAGGTTGTATTTCCACCGGGATCATCTGGGTAGAACACGGGCCATCATCGATGCAACAGGCGGTGTGGAACAGACCTACGACTACTACCCGTCCGGGCAATTAATGGTTCCGCTGAATGACAGGAGTCAATTGGTACTACAGCTTCTGCAGCTACGTGCTGATTTTCCCACCAAGAAATATTCCGAATTAAAATAAACCCACACCGAAATGAATCAATGTGGGTTTTAAATTTGAAGTAAAATATTGACTCCCCCTTAATTCCCCTCCTAAAAAAAGAGGGGAATTATTCCAATCTAAAAAAGTCAGATCAGGGGTGAGTCAGTATTTTAAAATCTGACACTCAATTCAACAAAGAAGCGCCTTCCGGGTTCAGGGAGATATCCTCCTGATGGATTTTCCATAGCATTGAATTGCCGGTTTAAGTGCTCGTAATAGTCTTCATCCAAAAGATTTCGTACGCCACCGGAAAGGTTTACTCCTTGGTAAATAGCTGTGCTTACTGATGCATCAACCAACCAAAAACCGGGTGTTCTGTTTTCTCCAAACTCCTCATTGAAGCGGGTTTGTGGAAATACCCGTCGAATACTCAAATCAGGGAGTATTCGATCCATCAGTATGGATCCTCCGATATTCAGTGTAGCCTCCAAAGGCGGGATTTCTGCAACCGGTGTGTTAGTATCTGTATACTCGGCTCGCGTGTATGAACTGTTCAAACCAACAAACCAATTTCGGGTAAAACTGTAGCGTAACCCAAGTTCAAAACCGGTGAAAAATGCATCTCCGCGATTTTGAAACTCTCTTACTCCCGGTGCTCCCATTCCTACGGGCTGCATATCCGGATTTATTACCGCAGAGATGTAGTTTGTCATGTAGGAAGCGAACAGAGTTGACTCAACACTGAAATTACCAAACTCAGAATTCAAGACCAGGTCTACTTGGTTATTGGCCTCTGCTTCCAGGTTGGGATTCCCGGCATATTCATAACTGTCTCGTCCAATGGTAAGATAGTTAATGTATCTCTCGGTAACATCCGGGCTGCGTACTCCACGCCCAATGTACAGGCCTGCAGTTGTGGTAGATGCTATCTGCCGGGTAATGCCTGCGCTTACGCTGAAGTTGATATGCTCTGAACTGATGTCCATGTTTTGGAATCGAGGAGCGGGATCGTTCGAATCAGCGGTGTTGTAGTCAATTCGGGTCCCGGCTGACAGAGTCCATCGATCTATGAAATGTTCAATACCGGTAAATAATCCGGCATTAAAAATAGATGCATCCTGCCATAAATTGTAGGTCATACTGTTCCCCGCATTGGGTCCCATTTTTATATCTACAAATCGTGTTCCCGTTACATCAAGCTGATCAAATCCACCGGTGATGGTGTAAGAACCTGATTCATATAATCCCTTAAAAGTACCGTGTACACCGTAGGTCTCCGTTTCAGCAAGGGCAACGGCGCTTCTCATCTCAAAACTTCCCCGGTTGTAGTTATTCATTTCATGATCTACCAGGCTCCAGTATCCGTTTACATCCAGCTTGGCGATGGTTTCATTGCCGGCCGGCTGCCATTCATATCCGCCCTTTAGCTTGTAGGTGTCGTCCACAGCCATATCCATCATCAGTGCGGGGAAATCTGCATCGCGTATAAACGATTGAGACCAACCAGCTGTGAGACGATGTTCCGGCATGAGATTTATTCCTCCTTCAAGGCCATAGTCGTAAGATTGAAATCCGGAAGACACTGTAGTTCCGCTTCCTCCGGTATAATCATCCGTGGACGATATACCGCCACTGAGAAGGAAATCCCACGATTCAGTTCCGCCCTGAATACGTGCATCTGTTTTTTGGTGACCGGTGTTGCTTTCTATTCCGGCTCGTACATCTCCGTTGAGTCCAAAATCGATGTAATCCGGTGATTTATGACTTACAAAGTTCACGGTTCCACCAAATGACGGACCATATTGCAACGCGTGAGGTCCGCGATGAATTTCAACCCGTTCGATATCGCTGAGTCGAATATGTGAGGTTGGCGGATCCATCCGGTTGGGACATGCCGCTGCAGTAGCTGTGAGCCCATCAAGGCGGACATTGAGTCTGCTGCCACTGAGACCTCGCAGAACGGGATCAATGCCAAAACCTCCTTTTCGGATCCCAGAAGCATTTCCTGCTTCACGAAGAAACTGTCCCGAATCAATGGGGAGAAAAGCAGCTTTATCGGTTCCCATCTGGTTTGACGGTGAGTTCAATACCCTGTGAGAGAGTACCGTAATAGGGCTCATCATCTCTGAAGAAGGAGTGATGAAAAATTGAATTGGAACTCCGGATTGCAGATCACTTAGTTGAATTGATTCGACAGTCGGACGATATCCAATGTGACTGATCCGAATTGTTATCGACTCGGATTCCGGTTCAAAACGTATAGTGAATAGCCCGTCATTATCGGTTACCGTCATCATATCTGTGTTCTGAATTCGGATATGAGCGCCAATAACCGGCTCATTCGTATCTGAAGAAATGACGGTTCCTGTAAGTGTTATTTGTTCGTTATCAGCTATGGAGCCGGTATTGTCTAATGTCGATGCTGTGGTTGAGCCCGTAACCATATAGAGACCTGCCACAACAACGACGAATTTTATTAAAGACATAATTCATCCTTGTGTTAAGTGTAAAAGTTTAATTTGGCTTGCAGAGAGATTCATGCTGCAGCATGATTGGGGAGGATGATTATGCCCGGGGAGGGTGGAAGATATCTTGTTGAACGGAAACCGGATGTTCTACTCGGTTTAAATATTCAATACTTTTTTTAATCTCTTTTGATGAATAGTGAAAGCCGGCAAGCAAACCCGTCTTATCCAATGTGTTGAATAGAATTTGTTTTTCACCGGTCGGGGAACTGTCACAACCGCAAATTGAAGTGCCGTTTGCCGATTGAGTCATATTACAGTGCATCGGTTCACTTTCCTCATCCTGAGAATGGTTACTACCCATGTCTACCATGCAACTTTCCTTGACCGTATCGGTACTATGAGAGCAACCCATGCATGTACAGAAGTGAGCAGCTTTTTCTCCATCTGTAAACATTGTATAACCCAATACTGCAACCTTACTAATCTCCGTCATAGAGAAGAGTATAGAAAGAATCACCAATATTGAGCTGACGGACTGTTTCATATTTATTCCAATATCTAATTAAAGATAAGTTTGTCCGATTTTAAAGTCAATACAATTATAGATTGTTTGAGGTTAAAAACCATGTTTTTAGTATCATTGAGCAAATTATTAAACAGTAAAATTTCATGAGGCAGGCTATACTTTATCTCATAAGGATAACAATTACTCTTTTTATACTCATCACACTGTTTCAACAAGTTGATGCTCAGAATGGAGTTACGCTAATGGAGTGGGAACAGAGAACGCTGAACTACATGCTGGATCGTAGTCACAATTATGAAGGTACACTCTATAATCGCGGACTCTTTAGAGAAAATATTAATCTAATGAGCCCAGAGCACGAGATTGATCTGCTGACCTATCGTTTCACTCCCGGGGATGATTATAATTGGTATATGGCTGATCAGGCGTACCGGCTTTCATTTGGCAGTTTAAATGCCACTGACTTTTATATTGAAAACAGAATAAAATTCAACTACAGATTTAACGAAAATCACAAACTGCTGGTTGATGGTGTCCATGAAGAGAAACTGCGTGCCGACCGGTTTCTGTTTCGGCTGGTATACGAATATAAATTGAGGCAAAATCATACGTTAGGTGCTGAACACACACTTTCAAACAGTAAATCGGACCTGGATCTTACGCTGTTTTACAGATATGGTAATTTTGAAAAAGGGATGTTCCAAGCCGGGGTATCCTACCTGGATTGGGGGGCAAATGTGGTTCAGGGTTTGGCCGAAGGAAGTGCCAATCAATGGAACGATCGGTACAAAACCGTCTTCCAGTATAAACGACGGCCTTTACTGTTTAATCTGAAATTAATCTCTCCAACAATAAAGAATTTCAGAGCTGAGTTACTGGCCGGAATTCAGACTTATTCCGAAAAGGAAGTGAGTTCCACCGAGTTTGATGATCAGGATTATTTGGATGAGGAGTGGGCACACTATGTAGGTGCATTGGTTCAGTATTCTCATCCGATTGGGGTCGTAGGGTTAACTTTTCAAAGGCGATTTTCAAAATTGAGAAGACAGCCAGTAGCCGGTTCTGTATTTGAAGACGATTTTTACAATCGGCAGTTTAGCGATTCAGGAGGTTTTTTCATTACGGGTAACTATCGGAAATTCAGTATGGAACAGTGGATGTGGCTGGAACGGGTTGTAGATCAACTGCAGGGTGATGCCGTTCCGGATGATATTTCGCCGGACTATCTGGAGGATACTCGACGTCCGTTTGATTTTGAAGAGTATCGGCTGAAAATGAAGAGCCGGCTATTATATGGGTCGTCAGAAAAAGGAGTTCAATTGGGATTGGAGTTTCATACGGACTATCGCTATTTGCAGGGAGAGGAGGACCCATCAAACGGGATTCGTGACTATAATTTCAGAAGAGCCTATCCAATTGTAAGGGAAAGAAGTGATCGAATAACATTCACTATTGGATACAGAATCAACCCGGATGTTTATGTGATAGCCGGTGTCTCATACGATGTAGATGGAGATAGGGAGTCGGGAATCGGATGGCCACGACAGGACACAACTCGTTTCGATGGCGGTTTTGGCAGACTTTCTATAGAGTGGTAGGCTATTTTGAATGGCGAGATGTGAGAGGCCAGAAGTGAGTTATGAGGGCTTTCGTTGAATAGACATGGTATTTCTATGTGACTTCAAAAATCTATGATGAAGTCAGAACCAGTAAGGTATAATTTCTGAAATTAGAGATTAGTAGAAATACCATGTCAACGTAAATGTTTTTACCGGTGTAAATTACCCGGCCTGGATCTCTTTCAGTTTGCTAAGAGCTCTTTCATTTAGGTTAGAGAAAATATCTTCCGGTATGTCACCAATTGTATATTTCATTCGCAGCCAAACGATATAGGTAGCCATGACATCTTCGTAGCAGTAGTGCTCAATTTCAGCAAGTTTACCATCCCTGTACATTGCTAAAACTTCATTTCCCTCTGCTGTTTGCTTGAAGGGTACGTCAATCAGGTAGCCGAGATGCTTCAGTTTAGGATAGGAGCTGGCACCGTAATTACTGAATTCATCCATCAAATCCACGTTCTCTTTGCTGAAGCGGTAGCGAATGTCGTAGTGGTTGAGCCGCATTGGCATCTGCATGTTATGTTTCATGGAGCGGTAGGTGAGCAGAGGAAGATCGAAACCGCGTCCGTTGTGGTGAACCAGGCCAAAATCCTTGTAGGTAAGGAGTGTATCAAAAATGGATTTGAGACCCTCTTTTTCGTTTTCTCCATTCCAGGCATCTTTTTGTACAGGCTTTCCGTTGTTCTCCACCCAAAGACCGGCCCATGAGACCATTCTATGATACATAGGCGGTAGAAACCCACTGTTGTTTCGGGTGAGCTGTTCGCTGGCTTGCAGAAGTAACTCCTCCTCATCAATGTCTGGCTGATTTAGCACTCTGCGAAGGAATTCAAAGTCGGGGATGGTTTCAACATCAAAAATAAAAATCATTGCAAAGATTCAATATTTAAAAGTGTCTGCTCATTTCTTAGTGATAATAATGTATAAAAATGAGAAGATAGAATTTTGAGGAATTCTTCCCCGACTGTCGATTGCTGTTTTTGACGGTCGGGTTGGTTGGTGTGAGGGAATGGGTTGTGGACACGCCCGTCGACTGATGATTGTGAGTTGAGATTCATGGTGGTGAGGAAGTCGACAG
>CAYNZY010000015.1:0-65698 GCA_964401805.1 uncultured Rhodohalobacter sp. | reverse complement strand
AGATTGCCTGAAGACCGGATGAAAGCCCGGGCTGATTGTTTTTGGAAGGAGCCATAAACGAGTAGGGATACCATGTGTTGCCCGATGCCTGCGGGGCTGCGAAGTGAAAGTTTTCTGCATCAAATTCATGGGCGAGGGTTACGATACTCTCTGCAGTAGCTCCCCGTCCGTGAATCATGATGATGGCACCGTCTGCTTTCTGCGGATCAGCTCCGGTCGTAATGGTTCTGCTCTTCTGATGCGGTCCTTCAAATGGATTTTCTGAATTTGCTTTAAACATAATTATTTAATGATTTAAACTTTCTGTGTTGTAAATCCCCTCTTGCGCTTACGTTCCGACATCTCGGGGAGAGGGGACAGATTGTGAAGCGTTCAGCGTAACAATCAGGGGTGTGTTAAAATTTGCTATGACTAAGAAACCTCAATTCGTCTTCAACTCCGGCAGCCGTGCTTCAATCTCTTCGCGATGCTTCTCATACCAGGCCGGAATTTTCAGATTTTCTCCGAGCTCTTCAAAAGGCTCATCCACGTCAAATCCGGGAACATCGGTAGCAATTTCAAAGAGAACTCCGCCTGCTTCCCTAAAGTAAATGGATCGAAAATAGTCACGGTTTTTGACTGGTGTGATCTGAAATCCCATTTTTCGGATCTTTTCTCTCCACTCAGCCTGCGCCTTATCATCCGGTACGCGGAACGCAATGTGATGAATAGACCCTCTTCCGAATCGACCGTTTAAATTGGGTTCGGATTTCAAGTCAACGTAACGTCCTAAATTGTTATCCGGTTCAGATGAATAACGTGTAATCTCATTTTGATCTCCTTCGAATTTCCACCCCATTTCAGTCAATAGTTCTCCGGTTCTGCCGATGTCGGGCAAGCTAAGGGTTGTGCCGAAAAAACCGCGTATACCGTAGTTGTCGTCTACACCGCCGTAGCCTTTGGCTTGGTTGTCATTAACTTTTTGATCTGCAACCAGTTCAATATTCATTCCGTCGTTATCAGATAGCGGAAGATGTTTGAAGCCGAAATGTTGATAGATATCTCCGTTATTGATGTGCAGACTATTGAACCGTTCTCTCCAGTAATCCAGGGAATTGCCGGGAACTGCATACTGCACAGCGGTAGCTTCACCTCTATTTGGTTGCCCGTCTACAACGTTTTGCCACGGGAAAAACGTGATGGTACTTCCCGGTTCTGCACTGTGATTACCGTAGTAGAGGTGATAGGTAAAGGGATCATCAAAATTGATCGTTTTTTTGATAAACCGAAGCCCTAACTTATTTCTGTAGAAGTTAAAATTATCCTGTGGCGGCCCCGAAACGGCTGTAATATGATGCAGTCCTTTAATTGGTTCAGACATAATAGAATTATCATTTACTTTTGATTTATTATTTCAACAGAAGATAAACAAAAATAGTTCAACATTAAACTAAATGGTGTTTGTATGAAAGGCTCTAAATTCGAGAAGCTTGGAGTGGCATTGGGCGGGGGTGCAGCTTTGGGAGCGGCCCATGTTGGTGTACTAAAAGCTCTGTTTGAAAAGGGAATTAAACCGGAATTTATATCCGGCACGAGTATCGGGGCGTTTGTAGCCGCACACATTGCATTTGGTACCCCAATTGAAGATTTGGAGGAGATTGCTGCAGATTTGGATTGGCTCGATATAACCGGATTAAAGCTCTCGAAGATGGGCATTTTAAGCAATGAGAGGTTGGGCAAAAGTGTGATTGACCAACTTGGTAAGGTTAATATTGAAGAATCTGAAATTCCGCTAAGCATGATTGCTACGGATATCTCAACGGGCAAAAAAGTGGTTTTGGATAAAGGCCCGATCTACAAAGCCGTGATGGCCAGTACATGTCTGCCGGGCGTATTTGTACCGGTAGAGTGGGACGATATGCTCCTGGTTGATGGCGTGCTTTGCGAAAACGTGCCGGTAAGTCCTCTGCGGGAGATGGGTGCCAACGATATTATTGCCGTGGATTTAACAACCAACCGGGAGTATAAACGTCCTGACGATATCGTGGACGTACTTGTCAATACGTTTGATATTGGACTAAACAATATGATCAAACAGCAGATCGATGATGACAGTATCTTTATGATTCAGCCAAAACTGAGCGCCTTTAACAAAGCCGATACCAGCCAGACTGAAAAACTGATTGAAGAGGGATATCAAGCTGCGATCAAGGTTTTAGAGTAAGATCAGCTCAAAAGTTATGAGAAAATTGAAGTTTAGAATCCAAAATAGAATCCAGCCTTCGCAGAGATATATTCTGTATCGTCTAAATTGTCATATCCATAACCAACACTGACGTTAAACATGCCAAGGTGGAAACCGGCGGCACCTTCATAAAGCAGACCTTCCGCTTTGTCAGAATTATCAGCATAGGTTTCAGACTTATAGCCAACCCTTGGGCCGATATATAAATTATTTACGTAGTTGCCCAAAATGATAAACATATAACCTGCTCGCCCTCCAAATCCATATACATCTTCATTGGTAGACATCATCACGTCTAATTCAAAACCGCTTCCTGCAAATCCCAATGAGCCATATTCAGTTTCTGGGATATATCCGAAATTGATTGTTAAATCCTGAGATTGGGAAGGTTTAGTACAGATACAAAGAAGAAGAAAAAGGGTAATAAAGAATGAATTTTTCATAGCGGATTGAGTGAAAAAGTGCGATAGTTTATCATAGTTTTAGATTACGATCTGATTTGAGACAGATTATATCTACCAGATGTGAGCACGATTAAAATTGATGAATTTGGATGATTGGTAAGTTCCCTACTTGCAGGATATAGGGAATTTTTTATCCATTTCAGGATATTCCAATAGTTAGAATGCAATCCCAATTCTGAAAGATGTGTATCCGGTTTCAGCTACATCATCTTGCCCAATACCTACACTCAAGTTTAGTGGGTACAGATAGATCCCGGCCGCGGCTTCATACAATAAACCATTCTCCTCGCGATCTGAACCGTCAGAGTAGGTTAAAAATCTCCACCCAAGTCTTGGCGCGATATAAAAATCAAACGCGTTGTCACCCACAAGTTTAAGCATGTAACCTGCTCTTAAACCGAGACCGGAAGCTTCGTCAGATTCAGAATCCGCAAATAATACATCAAATTCGAAACCGGGTACATAGTACTCAGATAAGCCAATTGTGACTACTTCGGTTTCCGGGATGTACCCTGCGTTGAACGACATAATTTGAGCATGTGAAGGCTTAGCATAAACTAAAAAAATTAGAAATAGAGATATCCCGTAGAGATTTTTCATCTTTGATTGAGTGTAATTGTTAGTTAGCAATTTTGAGTACGAACACGTATTCAGATAGTGGTATCTGAAAACTTAATTGTTAGAGGATAGATAAATGAAGTCAACATTTCCGTTAGAAGATGCCAATCAATCAAAAAATGAATGGGCAGACGGTTCTTACCTTACAGTAACAAAACGAGCAATAACCGGAAGATGGTCGCTGATGGTCCGCATGGTATCGGGATCAAAAGGGAAAATCACTTCGGCTGATCCCGGGACCATATCTTCCATCATTGTTTCATTGGGAAGCAAATGATCGAGTTGGCGAACGGGATTGTCGGAAGTGTGAGTGAATGAATCAACATCGGCAAGTGGATCAACAAACTGTGGAGTGTTATTGTCGCCTAAAAGATGAAGAAATTCGCGGTCACCGGGGAGGATATTCAAGTCTCCGGCTAGTAACATTCGCTTGTCGGGATGAACGGCTGTCAGATATTCAAAATGGTCTCTGAGCAGATCAATCTGACCAATTCTCCAGTTTTCATTTCGTTCACCGCGACCTGCTTTCAGGTGCAGGCCTGTAAGCAGAAAGCTGTAGTCCTGATTTACCAGCACATCCACAGAAAGCATTCGGTTGTTCGTAAAATTCTGTCGCTGTACACGTCCATCATCGTCCAAAATATCGACAATGTAGGAGTCGGGATTGGCGTAGCTGTAGAGCATACCAAGTGGAATACGGCTCATCACTACAACATTCATGTACCAGTCATTGCTTTCCCGCCCGGTAAAGTAGCGGTAGTTGAGATCGGGAAAGTGTTCATCGGCAAAAGACTGCATATATGCAGCACTTTCCACTTCCTGCAGAACTACAATATCTGCGTCAATACTTTTGATGGCGTCTGCAAAAAGCGTTCTGCGTTCTTCCATATTTTCAGGAGGATCATTTTCTCGGTCGTTATCGATGTATGGGCTGTCGTACTCATCAACGAAATGTTCTATGTTCCATGTTACGACCGAAATAGTGTCATGTACTTCATCATCATACCAGGAAGGGGTAGCGATGGACTCCCATTGTGTGATGTCCGGTGCTGTTTGTGAGAGATGATCAGAAGTGGAGCAGGAACTAAGTATCAGGGCAAAAATCGTAAGAACTGTAAAACGGAAGCGAATCATAAATCGATTTATAAAGGTTATGAAGTAAGGTGAATTTAATATATGAATTTGTAATAGAGTATCCCCCTTTGAAGGGGGCAATGGGGGATGAAAAGTAGTTGATTCTAAGCTTGATGAAGAATTTTCAAGCTCAACATTAACCCATCAGGTCATCCCCTTCGCCCCAACAGCTGTCGGGACTCTTCCCCCTTCTAAGGGGGACTTTTTAGGCGTCAGATCTTTATCTCGAACTGATATTAAAGTACGTTGTCAAAACCGTTAAAATAAACCGTTTGGCAAAATAACTATAAACAAACCGATTGGCATTCCTTTCAGATAAATCTTTTGAAAGCAAGCAATGATATCTATTCAGTGATTAGTGTGTCACTGTTTAACTATCAGATAAAAAGCCACACTATGAGGAAGAACTGCTATTTTGGACTGAACTTCCGTATTATTGACCAACTGTAAAACTGACACACTGATTTACTGTAAATGAACATTTTTACTATTATCATCCTGGCTGCCATCCTGATCGATTACGTGCTGGGAATTACGTCCAATCTGCTCAATTTAAAAGCTTTAGATAAATCACTGCCTGATGAATTTGAGGGCGTATACGACGAAGAGACCTATGCAAAATCACAGAAGTACACGAAAGTGCGCACAAAATTCGGTTTTTTAACCGGAACCGTTGATGTTTTAATCTTACTCGTGTTCTGGTTTGCAGGCGGATTTAACTGGCTCGATCAATGGGCGAGAGGATTTGAGTTTGGTGTGATCGGAACAGGGATGATTTTTATCGGTGCTTTGGTTCTGGGAAAAATAATAATATCGATGCCGTTCGGGGTCTACTCCACCTTTGTGATTGAAGAACGCTTTGGTTTCAACAAAACCACACCGGGCACTTTTATCATGGATCGGCTGAAGGGATTATTGCTATCTGTTTTAATTGGGGCACCGCTTTTGGCCGGAATTATCGCCTTCTTTGAGTTTGGCGGTCCATGGGCATGGGTGTACGCCTGGCTTGCGGTAACAGCATTTTCAATGATTATGCAGTACATAGCTCCAACATGGATTATGCCGCTGTTCAACAAGTTTGAACCATTGGAGGATGGTGAACTTCGTCAGGCTATTGAAGAGTATGCCGAAAGCGTGGACTTTCCACTTCAGGGAGTTTATGTGATGGATGGATCGAAGAGATCCTCAAAATCGAACGCCTTTTTTACCGGTTTTGGCAAGAATAAGCGTATCGCTCTGTTTGACACTCTTATTGAAAAGCATACAACCGATGAGCTGGTAGCCGTTCTGGCGCACGAGATTGGTCACTACAAGAAAAAGCATATCGTCAAAAATATGGGAATTTCCGTCCTCCAAACCGGGATCATGTTTGCCCTGCTTTCGATCTTTTTGCAGGTTTCGGCGCTGTTTGATGCCTTCTTTATGGATCAGATGAGTGTGTATGCGGGGCTTCTATTCTTCGGCTTACTCTACTCGCCGATCGAAACAATATTGGGCATAGGGATGCAGGTGTTGAGCCGGAAACACGAATTTGAGGCCGATCACTTTGCTTCAACAACCATTGAAAACAGAGAGGCGATGATTGAAGCTCTAAAGAAATTATCGAAAGACAATCTGAGTAACCTTACGCCTCACCCGTTCTATGTTTTTCTGAACTATTCTCATCCTCCTGTTTTACAGAGGGTAGAGGCGATGCGGAGAATTTAGATAAAAAAAGAAGTCAATTAGTTTACAGTTTTCAATACCATCGGCTAAACTGTTCTGAATGTAATTTCAAAAATCGTGCCCTTGCCACCGGGAAGCGGTTTGTAAAAATATTCGCCTTCCAACTGTTTGGTCAGAGTCTGGATTAACTCCAGACCAATAGATTCTGAATTTGCTTCACCTACGGGTTCTGAAAATCCAATTCCATTATCCCTGATTATAAAGTTGACCTTATCTTCGCTCTTTTTAAGACTAATTTCGATTTCCCCTGTATCTTGTTCATTAAATGCATGTTTCAGGCAATTGGTTACAACTTCATTAACAATAAGTGAGCAAGGTACGGCTTGATTAATGTTGAGATGCATTTTGTCAAGATCGTAATGTACATCAACACTCTTAGAGTGATTTATAGTTGATAGAATCGTATCCACCAATTTTTTTACCCCCTCATCAAACTCCATTTTAGAAAAGTTTTTTGATTGATAAAGCTGTTCGTGAATGTTAGCCATTGACTTGACCCGTAGTGTACTGTTCAGGAGTTTTTCCTGAATCTGCTTGTCAGATTCCTTAAAGGATTGAATATGCAGCATGCCGGAAATTACGGCCAGATTGTTTTTCACTCTATGATGAATTTCTGAAAGCAGTGTTTCTTTCTCTTCCAATGACTCTTCGAGCTCATGCTGATGCCGGATTAGATTTTGTTTTAGATTTTGCTGAGACTCTATCGTCACCTGTAAACCCCTAAAGAGCATGGGAAGAAAAATCACAGATACAATGCTCAGTAAAATTGAATTACTCGAAATGGCCAGCCAGGATGCTACCTGGTAGCTATCACGAAGAGGATAATCAACGAATTGATAGTGAATCAAGACAGCGTGGATCAAACAAACAGCTATATTAATGTAGATGGTAAGGATACCCGCTTTTGTTGGAAGGATAAGGAGCGCAAAAATGGTGGCACCAAAAAGATAAGTCAGGCCGGCACCGTGTTCGCCCATGTAAAATATCAAAACAGCCGCTACGGTATAGATGAGTGTAATAAAGAGATACTTTCTCTGATTCAATTCAAAACCGCTATAAAGTGAAATCAGGGATATGGCTACACCAAACAAGAAATATGCTGTTGTCAGAGCAGGCAGGCTCAACGAATAGACAACAAATGCTGAGGGTATCAAAATGAGAATTCCGAGAGGAAACAGGTATACGACAATACTGGCAAAAAGTCTGTTTCGCCAATACTGCAGGCCGTCCATCCGAGTAAAATCACCCATACAGTTTTGACGGACTCTAAGATTATATTTTTCCCAAAGTTCAAACATACATTTCACCGCGGTGCCGTCTGTAGCATGCTGTTAGATGACTTGTAATCACAGCACAAATTAAATACGGAAACTAAACAGATGGATTTCAAATGGCAAAAAAGATACCTATGTCTTTAACCGGAGAAGTTATTTGATAGCTCCCATTTGAGATGAATTACTCAATTTTGTGACTGGTAATAACCCGGTCCTTTTACAAAACGTCCGGGAAACTCACCCGTGTGTTCTCCCTGGTTTAAGACCTGAATACCGTTCACAAATACATGTTCTACTCCTGTAGCATATTGATGAGGATTTTCGAAAGTAGCGTGATCTTCAATTCTTTCGGGATCAAAAATGACGATGTCAGCATGATATCCCTCTTTGAGAAATCCACGATTATTCAGTTTCAGATTGGTTGCCGGAAGTCCTGTAAGTCTGTAAATGGCCTCTTCGAATGAAATCAGTTTTTCCTCACGCACATACTTTCCCAGTAGTCTGGCAAAATTCCCCCACGCCCTGGGGTGCATTTGCCGGTTTAAAACATCACCTTCAGCAGCAAATGTACCACCGTCGGAGCCGAAACTCATCCAGGGGAGTTGGATCTGGCGCTGCACATTTTCTTCACTCATTAAGTAGTAGATTGCCCCAATACGGTTGTTATCTTCGATGGTTAGGTCAACAGCCGTGCGGACCTCATCTTCATCTCCCCGTTCAGCGGCAACTTCACTGAGCGTCATACCAACATACTTTTGAAGTTCGTCACTTCTCAATCCAACCAGAATAATTCCTTCACCGCCACCGGCCATCTGGTAAAAATTTTCCCACTCATCGGTAGGTGTTTTGATCTCTTCAATTATCTGTTCTCTGGTTTCAGGATCTTTAAGCCGTTCAATCCAGGCGCTGTGCCCGCCATCCTGAGTCCAGGGTGGAAATATGGCGGCTAAGCTGGTAGCAGCTGCATCATAGGTATACATATTTGCAGTAACAGGTTGGCCGCTGTTTCGAGCCGTTTCTACGCGTTCAATGACCTCATCCAGTTTATCCCAATTTTGTCTGCCGGCGGCTTTCAGGTGATGAATTTCTGCATGAACTCCGGCTTCCCGGCTAATTTCAATTAATTCATCAACCGACTCAATGAGGCGGTTACCTTCACTTCGCATGTGAGAGATATACATGCCATCATATTCTCCAACTACAGCGGCCAGTTCAATAAGTTCATCCGTATTCGCATAAAAGGCGGGGGCATAAATGAGTGATGTTCCCAGGCCCATCGCGCCCTCTCTCATGGCCTCGTCCGTTAGCTGTTTCATATTGTCCATTTCTTCAACAGTTGGTTCACGGTCGTTGTAACCAATCTGATTTATCCGAAGGGTAGTGGCGCCAACAAAGGAGCCTACATTTGTAGATACTCCGCTATTCTCGAGATAGCGTAAACCTTCTCCCAGAGTTTGCCATAGGTAGTCGTCCTGATTTTCTCCCCATCTGCTCCGCTGCATCGTTTCACTTAAAGGCCCAAGGGAACTTCCTTCACCAAATAGTTCAAGGGTAACTCCCTGTTTGATACCGCTCATGGATCGACCATCGTTTAAAAGTGAGCCCGCTCCCCAGCTGAGCATATTGATGAATCCGGGAGTGACTGCCTTCCCGCCCGCATTTATTACCTTTTTAGCTCCTGAGGTATTATCGATAGTTCCGATTTTAACAATTTTATCTCCCCGAATTCCAATGTCAGCATCTTGTGGGAAATCCCCGGAACCATCATAAACGATTCCATTGGTGATAACCACATCGTACGGTTCCGCTTCACAGGCTGCAAAAAGGAGTGCGGTTGATACTAAGAGTAGAATATGTTTGAACATATTGGAGGAGCGCTTTGATTAAACGGTTCAATCCAAAGTAAGAATGAGGAGATATTAAAAGTGTAAAAAATTATATAGAAAGCACTTACACAAAACCTATCTGCCGGAAAATGGATGAAAATCTGCAGAATTTGATTTAAGATGCTGCTCCTAATAACTGTATAAATTTGTATTGATATGTTTATCGTCTCTTATCTTTTACAAAAATTGCTTTAGACTGGCCTTGGCCTACCGGACGTTCTTCTACTTCAAAAAGTTTCATGGCCTTGATGAGTTCACCGAGCTTTGGATAACCGTAATTTCTGGGGTCAAATTCGGGTGATTGTTTTGCAATATGGCTGCCTACGGGAGCAAGGTGAGCCCAGCCGCTATCATCGGATGAGGCTTTGATTGCACTTCGGAAAAGGCTTACAAGTTTTGTGTCTTGTTTGAGCTCAAGAGTCGACATTTTTTTACTTGATCCGGTTTCTTCTTCATCATCGCGAAGCACTTCTGTAAATATGAATTTATCGCATGCGGCAACAAATGGCTCGGGAGTCTTTTTTTCGCCAAATCCATAAACCGAAAGTCCGGATTCCCGTATTCTCGCGGCCAATTTTGTAAAGTCGCTATCACTCGAAACAAGACAAAAACCATCAAATTCTTCACTGTAAAGGAGGTCCATAGCATCGATGATTAATGCACTGTCTGTGGCATTCTTGCCTTTTGTATACCCGAACTGCTGAATTGGCTGTATCGAGAAGTTCAGCAGCACTTCTTTCCACCCTTTTAACTGAGGAGAGGTCCAGTCGCCATAAATACGTTTTACGTTGGCAACTCCATATTTAGCAATTTCTGCAAGGAGGTTTTCAATAACAGATGGTTGAGCATTATCAGCATCAATAAGAACTGCGAGTTTTCGGGTTGATTCCGATTCCATGGTATAATTTTTGAAAATTTATGGTTGATGAAATGTACGTGTGCATTAACTCGAATGAAAATATTGGACCGAAATAACTGAGTTGACGTTTATACACAGGATTTATTGAGATTAATTTGTGACTGCTAATCACTTACGCTATTATATAGGCTTATGTTTTGCAATATTGAATGCAAAAAAACGTTTCTAAGTAAACCTCAAATCAAATTCGATACCTATGCCAAAGTGTGAAATTTACGAAGATTTAAAAGGCGAATGGAGATGGAGACAAGTCAAAAAAAATGGAGATATTGTTGAATTCTCTAAAAAAGGTTTTGAAACTCGCGAAGAGTGTGAGAAAAATGGTAAAGAGGAAGGACCCTGCACATCGTATAAATTAGCACTCTAACCGGAAGGTTGGTTTTTAGGTTCAAGGTAAGCTCGGCAGATGGAAACGAATTGCTCCGGCCGATCAAGAAAGGCGTAATGTCCCGCGTTTTCTATTCGAACCAACACACCATTTTTTAATCCTTTTTCCATTCTTAAGGCTTGGTCTAATGGAGTGGCTGTATCTGTATTACCCCAAATAAGCAGGGCCTCATGGTCTATTTCGGGAAGCAAATCATCCATGTATTCAGTCACAGATTTCACAAACGTCTCTCTCATAACCCCGGAGAGTTGTTTGTAATCGGACGAACCCAATGACTTCCAAAGTTTTGTTGACCTTAGCTTTTCCAATCCACTTTCCCGCATTTTACCCGGGAGTAGAGAGAAAGGTGCCTTCAGCACTTTCGCGGTATATTTTCTTACATAGTATTTGGCCGATCGTTTTGGTTTGAGTCCGGCGCCACCGGTAATAATAATTTTATCAACCTTTTCCCCGGCACTTCTATTCAGCAGTTTTAAGAGCACTCTGTTCCCATAAGAGTGAACCAATACATCAATAGAATCTTCCTTGATTTCACGGTTGATAAATGCTTCTGTAAAATCGGTGTATTTATCGACATCCCAGGCTTCCGGCGGTTCAGGAGAGTTTCCGAACCCGGGGAAATCAACAAGGTAGCACGTCCGAATGTCGCTGAGTTTTTCAGCCAGCGGAGTCATTACTGCAGAATTACTGCCCCATCCGTGAAGTATGAGCAGTGGTTTCCCTGTTCCGGTTTTATACCAAACGGCGTTAGTCTCTTCAAAAATAAATGGTTGCTGATCCATAGATCACAAATAGATGATAAACTGTAAGGTTTTGCGATTTTTCGTTTCATAAAGGTAAGGGAATGGATTGAAAAACCCCTTGTCAACCTTATCAAAACAAGAGAATTATGAAACGGAAACTCTTCTATCTTCTCGAACGACTTCAGATTAAACGAAGTGAAAGAATAGCAATTTCAATGCTACTGGTATTAACCATTATGATCTCTATTGCATATGCCAGCACTGATTTCATCTTTCCTGATCCTGAGTTTGATTATTCTGTATCCGATTCGATTTTTGCAGCTAAAAGTGCACAAATTGCGGCCGAAAGAGAACTGATTTTACAACGGTATCGTCCAACTGAAGGTGTGAAGCCGGCAGAAACTCCCCTGGCTGATGTGAAAGCGGATACCATCCTGCCCGACTCAACAACAGAGAGTACGAATGAAGATGCCGTTTCGTTGATAAACATAAATACAGCATCGGCGGAAAAGTTGCAGGAATTGCCCGGAATTGGACCGGCCTACTCAACTCGGATTGTTGAATGGAGAAATAAAAACGGCCACTTTGTTTCTAAAAACCAACTATTAGAAATAAAAGGCATAGGTGAGAAGAGATTGGAAGCAATTGTGCCTCTTATAACACTATGATATGAACAGATGATTTAGTTAAAAGCTGAAAAATCAGTTTAATTCTTTGCTCAGTTCCCAATATGCTTTTCTATACCCGTGTGCTTTCCCTATTTTCAGGGAAACTTTTAAAACAAATTTATGGCAAATCGAATCTTATGGGCTGACGATGAAATCGATCAGCTCAAAGCTCACATTATCTTTTTAGAAAACAAGGGGTTTGACATTACTCCGGTTACGAACGGTGAAGATGCAGTATCTCTCATTAAGAGAAAGCCCTTTGATATTGTTTTTCTTGATGAGCAGATGCCCGGTATGGATGGACTGGCAACATTGGATCAGATCCAAAACATTCAACCCTCTCTGCCGGTTGTCATGATTACGAAAAGTGAGGAAGAGTCGATCATGGAGGATGCGATCGGGAGTAAAATTTCCGACTACTTGATTAAGCCGGTTAATCCGAATCAAATTCTTCTTACCGTAAAACGAATCCTCGATAAACAGAGAATTCAGAATGAGAAGGCGGCACAGTCTTATCTAAAAAATTTCAATGAATTGTCGGCTCGCTTTAGTGATAACACCGATTGGAAGGGCTGGATTGAAATTTACAAGACGCTGACACACTGGGAAATGAATCTGGAGTCGAGCGATGAGGGTCTCCAGCAGGTACTTCAGGATCAGTTTCAACAAGCGAACCAGGCATTTGGCCGCTTTATCAAAATGGAATACAGAAGCTGGCTGAAGGGAAATGATGATGCTCCGCTGCTCAGCCCTTTTTTGTTACAAGAGAAAGTTTTCCCCCGATTGCGAGATGATGAAAAGGTGGTTTTTGTATTGATAGACTGCATGCGTTACGACCAGTGGCTTCTTTTCCAACAGATCCTGTCTGAATATTATACCATTGATACCGATTACTACTATTCCATTCTTCCTACGGCTACTCCCTACTCCAGAAACGCGATTTTTTCCGGGATGTATCCACAGGAAATTAAACGCAGATATCCTCAATTATGGGAAATGGGGCAGGATGAAACCTCTCTGAATCGCCATGAGGAGGAGTTGCTAAAAAGATATCTACAAAGAAATCACTTGTCAGACCAGGTTAAGTACGAAAAAGTGATTGATCCTGATGATGGAAACCGAATTGCATCCAAAATTTCAAATTACACGCAATCTCAGCTGACAGCGATTGTTTATAATTTTGTGGATACTTTGGTTCACAGCCGGTCAGACTCGGAAGTACTGAAACAGATTGCCCCGGATGTGCCCGCCTTTCGATCTTTGACAGAAACCTGGTTTCAGCACTCTTCACTTTTGAGGATTTTTAAAGAGTTGGCAGACGAGGGTGTAACCGTAGTTGTTACAAGTGACCACGGCTCAGTTCGAGCTTTGCGGGATACGAAAGTTTTTGGTGACAAAGACGCGGCAACCAATTTGCGATATAAATATGGCCGGAACCTCAGGGCGGAAGAGAGTGCGGCAATCTACATCGACAAACCGGAAGAGTACATGTTGCCTGTGGATCCACCCGCTAACAGTTTTATCATAGCTAAAGAGGATTACTTCTTTGTCTACCCCAACAACTACAACAAATTTCAAAATCGGTATAAGGATACATTTCAGCACGGCGGAGCTTCGATGGAGGAGATGATTTTGCCGGTATCCGTTTTGAAGTCCAAAAAGTAGGTGAATGGAAAAGAAAATCAGTCACAGTGAAGAAGAGACGTTCCGGATTGCCAAAGAGTATGCCAGGCAAGCCAAACCCGGTGATGTTATTTGTCTGGAAGGCGATTTGGGTGCAGGAAAAACTCATTTCACCAAAGGATTTGTCACAGCGTTCGGACTTGAAAAAGATATCGTTTCCTCTCCAACATTCGCGCTAATCAATGAGTATCAAGGTGATAGTATTGAAATTTTTCATTTTGACTGCTATCGACTTGAAGAGATTCAGGAAGCACTTGAGATTGGTGCAGAAGAATATTTTTATGGAGAAGGAATTTGTATTATTGAATGGCCTGAACGAATACGGGCAATTTTACCTTCTCATTCCAAAACCGTAACTATTACCTCAACAGGTCCCTCAGAACGGGAAATACTTTTTAACCCATGAGTACCAAAAATCGGCGGCTTTCATATCGGCTTGATCTGCTCCCGGTCATTTATCCATATCATCGGCGGGCTACGAACCCCATTCAGCTGGGTGATCTGGTGTACTATGGTCCGTCACCGGAGTATTACGGAATTGGTGAAGTGGTAAGTGCCGAAGATAATTACTGTGTAGTGGACTTTAGAGGAACAGGGCTGTTGGGTATTCAGAAAGATGTTTTTCAAAATAAGTATTTAATTCCCATACATAAGCTCAATTTAAGCCATTTGCTTAAATCAACCTGACGACTGTTTACTATCCTGTCTCTCTCTGCCAACCAACCAAATTAGGATAGCTACTGCCAACCCGGGATAAAACGGTTCTACCCCGTAAAATGCGTAACCAGTGGATTGATCAGGGCTCAGTGTGCCCAGTATGAGCCAAAAAAACGAGACAGCCGAGGCACCAATTATAGTACCGATCACAAATAAATTTTTCAGTTTGAACGGCTGAAGGTAGATACCAAGCACGGGGATCAACAACCCCGGTATGAATACGGAGCCGATAACATACCATAAATCAATGACGCTTGGGTAGATGATAATGAGCAGTATTCCCAATAATGCGGAGACCAGTATTCCGATTCTGGTGAGCAGGTTGGGGTTTGTTTTGGGGAAATATTTGACTAAAAAGTCTCGCCCAAGAGTCTGTCCCGAAATAAATAGGTAGCTGTCAAGGGTAGACATAATCGTTGCCAGCAGTGATACAAAGAAGAGACCCTTCAAGCCGATTGGCAGAATTTCTTCGGCCAGCATAGGATATGCCAGAACAGGTTGCTCCAATCCCGGTCCAAGAATAGCAAAAGCGTAAAGGCCTGCGAAGGCCGTTAAAAAGTCGAACCCTATCCAGAAGAGGATTGATACGAAAATACCTTTTCGGGCAGTTTCAGGTGATTCCGCAGCTGCAGCCCGCTGGTGAAAGCTCGGATCTACAAATGTCCATAGAGCGATAAAAAACCACACCAGAATATACTGGATGCTATTGCCTCCTGTAATGTCGAGATGAATATCCGTCACGGCATTTGTCAGCTGTCCAAAACCTCCAAACGTCCCAATGGCAAAAAGGAGCAAAATGATAAATCCGGAAAACATCAGGATAATCTGAAGGATGTCTGTTCGAATTACAGCTCCAAATCCGCCAATGGTGATATAAAGCACTGAGAAAAGAGCCACTAAGGAGGCATAAAAGAGAAAGGGTGCTTCACCGCCCGAAAGAAATTGGAAAAGAAGGCCAAGCATTAAAATATAAGGTGCAGGACTTACCAGAATAAAGATAGGTAGCGCGCTCAAACGCCCTGCTCTTTCACTGTATCGATGTGCAATCGCCTCAGGAATGGTCAGAGCTTTATTCAAACGGATTTTTCCGGCCAGAAAAATGGCAAAAAGCGCAGAAAAAATATAGAAAGGCGCCCCAAGGATAAGCCATTGGGAAATACCATATTGATAACTCCACTCGCCAACACCTAAAATTCCTCCATACCAAGTGGATACCAATGTGGCAACAAATGCGGGAAGTGTTACCTTCCTGCCACTTAACAGAAACTCTTCTTCATTGTCGGAAGACCAGCCTTTTTTCCAGCTTAGCCAAATTAAAAATACAAAGTAACTTGCTACAAGTAACCAATCGAGTACCGAGAATGTGGATTCCACTACCTGTCAGTTTTGTGATTAATGAAGATGAGAAGGTCTCCCTTTTTGTGCTCAATTTCGATCTTTTTTTTGATGGTCAAATTGGAACTGCCATCCTGGATTCCATTTTCCAGTATACCGTTGGACAGAGCGTATTTTAAACCGGTTGTTGTAACTCCTTCTACTTTACCCGAAAGCGGAAAAAGGGAGATGGTAGTATGGAGTGGTAATTGGGCCTCAAAATTTTCTGGAAGAAGAAACACAACAGAATATTTGTCTTTAAAAACAAGTTTTTCGAACTGATTGTTAAACTGTTTAAGAACGGATAGATTTTTAAGTGTGTGATCCAGGCGTTTTCCTGTTGCGCCAAATACAACCACATCTTTTCCTTCCATCTTAAAGGCATATGTCAACGCTTTCTCAAGATCGTTAGTTTCCTGGTCGGGATCGTGAATTACCTTTGCCATTTCTTCCCCTGTTTCGGAGTAGCTGTCGAGATCTCCTATGATAACATCGGGCTTTACTCCCATGTTTTCGGCAGTAATGGCGCCCCCGTCTGCAGCAATGAAAAGCGATGAATGTTTGAGCGCCTCTTTTAGTTGTTCAGGCCTCGGGGGATTACCGTCACATAATATCACTACATTCATCAATATGGTAATTCTCGACAGTTAAAGTTTAATTTGACGTTTTGCCTCAATTACACCTACGTTTATATCTTTTCAAAAAATTGAGCAATAAGCCGTTTTAAAATCAGCCTCAGGATAAAGAATTATGTTTAAAGAATTCATCAAAAAGATAAAAAAATACAAACGAATTGCTGTTGTATCACATATTCGGCCTGATGGAGACTGTATCGGATCTCAGGTTGGGCTTTCCCTTTGGTTGAAAAAAAATGGATTTGACGTACAGGCTTTCAACGACGATGACGTACCCGTGAATCTTGAATGGCTCGCCCAATATTTTCAAATTCAGGAATTTGATATAGAGAAAATTAAACAGTTTGACTTGGTAATATTAGTGGATGGAAATGCACTGCATAGATTTGCCCACTCCGATAACTGGACAGAATCGGTAGATGCCCCATTCTGGATGATAGACCATCACCCTGATCCAAATGATGAGTTTGATCTGCAGATTTCTGTACCCGGCGCATCTTCAACATGTGAGCTGATCTATAATCTTTATAATGAATATGACATTGAGCAGCTCGATTCAGATGCGGCAAAGGCACTTTATACGGGTATCATTACAGATACGGGTTCTCTGCAGTTCGATAGCGTGACACCTAAAACGCTTGAGGCAGTAGCCGATATTTTGAAACGGGGAGATTTTAAGCCCAATGTGGTGGCCGAACAGGTATTTTCGACTAAAACTGAAGCACAGTATAAATTGCTTAGCGAGGCACTCGGTACTATAAAATTGTACGAAAGCAATCAGATTGCATTGATGTACGTTACGCAAGAGATGCTTGAGAAAACGGAAACGACCAACAGCGATACGGAAGGTTTTGTAAGTTACCCATTAAGTATTGCCGGCGTAAAAGCCGCTATTTTAATGAAAGATTTAGCGGAAGAAGGCGTTAAAATGAGCCTGAGATCCAGAAGTAATGTAGATGTTAATCAATGGGCCAGGGAACTGAATGGCGGCGGGCATAAAAAAGCAGCCGGTGCATGGCATCCCGGACCACTCGAAAAGGCCATTGAAGATGTGATAGCAATTGGAAGAAAACAGTTGAATTCAGATTGAAAATAAGCATACCACATATCCTACTGTTAGTATTTACCCTGCTTTTGGCATCTTGCCAATTATCGGATGAAAGTGACAGTACACCGAATTCGGAGAGTACCCAATTCGCCGAAAGAGCTCCATTTTCGGCAGCATACATTGAAAATTCAGATGAAGGGATGAACAGTGATTCAAACCCGGAGGTTGAATTTGATGAAACTGATGGAAGAATTGAATCGAGTAGAGTCAATGCGATTACAAGATCAGTTGAAAAAGGGAGTGGAGCTGTTGTAAGTATTATGGCCACTGAACAGATCCGGCAACAGGATCCAGCAAGAGATGAGTTTTTTAGGTTCTTTTTTGGTGACCAGTTTCCGCGTGAAAACACCAGTATGGGCTCAGGTTTTATTATAAGTGAGGATGGATTGGTTGTTACAAATCAGCACGTGGTTGGCACTGACCCTTCAGAAATCATGATATCTATGGGGGATGGCTCTACTTACGAAGCTGAATTAGTAGGATATGATGAACTTACAGATATTGCTTTAATCAGAATTCAGTCTGATCAAACGTTTCCTTATTTGAGTTTTACGGACTCAGACAGCGTAATTGTGGGTGAATGGTCTATTGCCTTAGGTAATCCATTTGGCCTTTTTGACGATGGGCGCCCCTCAGTTACAGTAGGTGTTGTGAGCGCCAAGAACCGAGATTTTAGAGCCAATCCGAATAATCCACGCGTATTTATCGATATGATTCAAACGGATGCGGCGATTAATCGAGGGAATTCCGGAGGACCACTTTTGAACAGTAACGGAGAGGTTATCGGGATGAACACCTTTATCTATACGGGAGGTACAAGTGCAGGGTTTGTAGGGCTGAGCTTTGCGATTCCAAGTAACAGAATTGAAAAAATCATATCTCAGCTGCTCACCAGCGGCGTAGTTATGCTCGATTACGATCCGGGTATGGAGTTTACATCCATGACGGAGCAGCTCATTTACCGATATCGTCTTCCTTATGTTCAGGGGTTGTTGGTAACCAGTGTGAACAGAAATGGCCCGGCTTTTGAGTGCGGCATCCTTCCAGGTGATGTTATTGTCCGCATTGGAGAAGAAAGGGTTATGAGTGAGATGCATGCCTGGGCACTATTGCGAGACTACGACGTTGGGGATGAAATGCAAGTGGAGCTGCTTAGAGAAGGAGATCTGTATCAAACCGAAATGATGCTTCGCCAAAAAGTGAAGGATAAAACGTCAAATGCATCAAATAATTAATAAAGGCAATTAAAAGTCGCCTGTCTGAATTCGCACTTAGATTTTTTGTATTTTTGGCCGCATGTTAGTTGAAAGAGAAAATCCAAACAGAACTGAATATTTGCTGAATGTGCCGGAAGGGCAGCATACC
This sequence comes from uncultured Rhodohalobacter sp., assembly GCA_964401805.1. GTDB lineage: Bacteria > Bacteroidota > Rhodothermia > Balneolales > Balneolaceae > Rhodohalobacter. The sequence goes on along the minus strand of CAYNZY010000015.1, from coordinate 46,773 downwards.
GATATTCGTTTGGACAAATATATTACCTCTTTTGTTCAAAACGCCTCTCGAAATAAAGTGCAAAAGGCGATCAAAGACGGTCATGTGCTGGTAAACGGTAAAATTGAGAAATCTTCCTACACCATGCAGCCGGGTGATAAAATTGAAATAAGTTTGCCAAAACCACCCGCCCCCGAAGCCAAGCCGGAAGATATTCCCATCAATATTGTACATGAGGACGACGAACTGCTTTTGGTGAATAAGGAAGCCGGAATGGTCGTACACCCTGCATTTGGTAATTGGTCGGGCACAATGGTGAATGGACTGCTCTATCATGCCGATACACTGTCAAAAGAAGATGAAGAGACTTTAAGGCCCGGAATTGTTCATCGTCTTGATAAAGATACCAGTGGATTACTGGTAGTGGCGAAGAATGAAGTGGCTCATAAAAAGCTGTCGGAACAGTTTGCTGAAAAGAGTGTAGAGCGTACTTACTGGGCAATTGTTTGGGGGAATCCACCGGATAGTGGCACTATTGAGGGAAATATCGGACGGTCTCCTCGTGACAGAAAAATCATGACAGTTTTGAAGGATACGAAGGGGAAAAGTGCGGTTACTCATTTTGAAACCATTGAACGGTTTGACCATTTGGCGCTGCTGAAAATAAACCTTGAAACGGGCCGAACCCATCAGATTCGTGTTCATATGCAGCACGAACATTTATACGTTTTTGGTGACCCTACTTATGGTGGAAATTCCGTGCGATACGGACCAAATACCGGATCAAGAAAAGCAATGTTTAATAATCTTTTTTCAAAGCTGGAACGTCAGGCACTTCATGCAAAAACCCTGGGATTTATTCACCCGGGTACTGAAGAGTATGTAGAGTTTAATTCAGAGCTGCCTGAAGATTTTCAGTTTGTGCTAAATACATTACGAACAAATTGTAAACCATAGAAATTTATGTCTGAACAGAATAAAAAAATTGATATCGAAGTAGAACTTGATGAAAAAAATATCCCTGAAAATATTCGGTGGAGCGCTACAGACTTGCAAGGGTATGACGAAGCGAACTGTCGTGCCATGATACTTTCGATGTGGGATCATCAACGAAAAGATACATTAAGGCTCGATTTATGGACTAAAGATATGACCGTTGATGAGATGAAAATCTTCTTTCATCAAACACTGGTTACCATGGCCGATACGCTGGAAAAATCAATTGACGACCCGCGAATAAGCGGTGATATGCGTGATTTTTGCGCTTACTTTGCTGAAAAGATGGAAATTTCTGAATAAGAAAAGTGTTATAACACGCAGCAGAATTGTTATTATATTGTTATTCTGAATAAAATAAACTGATAGTTATGCAATATCTCGATTTTGAACAGCCCATTGCTGATCTGGAAAAGAAAATAGATGAACTGCAGGAGATTTCTGTTGATGATGAAGTTCTGAAACCTGAGATTGACCGTCTCCGAAAAAAGGCTGATCAACTCCGTGAATCTATATTTACCAATCTGACCCGATGGCAAAGGGTACAGCTGGCCCGGCACCCCGAACGCCCATACACGTTAGATTATATTGAGAGAATTACAGAAGATTTTATTGAGTTGCATGGCGACCGTTACCACTCCGACGACAAAGCCATTGTTGGCGGTTTGGCGACCATAGACGGACAGTCGGTTATGATAATGGGACATCAGAAAGGAAGGGATACCAAGAGCCGTCAGTATAGAAACTTTGGAATGGCCAATCCCGAAGGCTATCGAAAAGCCTACCGATTGATGAAACTGGCCGAAAAATTTGGTATTCCGGTAGTTACACTACTCGACACTCCGGGAGCTTTTCCGGGACTGGAAGCTGAAGAGCGCGGGCAGGCGGAAGCGATTGCCAAAAATTTAAAGATGATGGCTGTCCTGGAAGTACCAATTCTGAGTATAGTGATTGGCGAAGGTGCCAGTGGCGGTGCTATCGGTATAGGAATGGGGAACGAAGTTTACATGATGGAAAACACTTGGTACTCGGTTATCGCTCCGGAATCGTGTTCGTCCATATTATGGAAAACCTGGGACTACAAAGAGCAGGCTGCTTCTGCTTTAAAGCCAACAGCAAAAGATCTCCTGGAACTTAAAGTGATCGATGGAATCATTCCTGAACCGCTCGGAGGAGCACATCGCGATTATGAAAAGGCTGCTGAGGCGGTTAAAAAGCAAATCACGAAGAGTCTCAAAAAGCTTGGCAAACTAAAAGTCGATAAGCTGATAAATCAGCGTGTTGAAAAATATGCTTCGATGGGCGACTGGGAAGTGGCATCAGATAAAAAAGATTAGATTTGATGATTGAGTTTCCGGGAAATGATCCGGTTTTGAAGTATAACCATAGACTACGAAGCAGGTATGGCGAAACGGATCAGATGGGATATGTCTACTATGGCCGATATCTCGAATTTTTTGAAGTTGCCAGAACCGAGATGATCCGATCTCTTGGGTTTTCCTATAAAAAGCTCGAAGAAGAGGGAGTGATGCTGCCTGCAATCTATTCTCAAATCGAGTATAAGTCTCCAATTTTTTATGATGAGGAGATGAATATTGAGGTTTCTCTATTTGAAAAGCCACTCGTTCGGTTGAAGACATTTTACAGGATTTTCACTGAAAGGAATGATGCACCACATGTTCTGGGACAAGTGAATTTATGTTTTACAGATAGTAAAACCCGGCGTCCCTGCAAAGCTCCCGAACACTTTCTGATGCACCTTGAAGAAAAATCCAATCGATGAAGTATAAAGCGCTATATGCAGGGGTTTTGCTTGCTCTTACGCTTCTGGTTCTGTTTTCTCTGGGCAGCGGGTTATGGGGAGGATCAGCCGGTTTACACTGGACAGAGCAGCTATTCAGCGGAGTATGCCATCAAATTCCGAACCGCACGTTTTCTTTTATGGGAGAATTAATGGCGGTAAATACCCGATGTTTTGGTATTTTCTCCGGTCTTTTGGCAGGCTGGATCCTCATTCCTGTGTTAAAAGATATGATTTCAGAAAAAAAATGGCCTTTAATCTGTCTTTTGTTTGCAGGGTTACTTCAAATCATCGATTATTCAGGCAACTTATTTTTACTGTGGGAAAATACAAACAGTTCTCGATTTTTACTGGGGCTTCCTCTCGGTATGTTTAGTTCAATCGTTATAGCTGATTTGTTTCAATCAACTTAAAAAAGGGACAATTATGGAAATGGAAGAAGTAAGTCAGGAACAGGAAAACACATTCAGTTTTAGTAGTTATTGGCCGTCTATTGCTATAGTGGGTGCAATATTTAGCTTTGTAAGCTTTGTAATAGGGCTCTACTTTGGATATCAGCAGATTAACTCAGAACCTGCAGGGTCATTTATTTCTCCGGTAATGATAAGCAGTGGGGTCATTTGCCTGGCTACTGCGTTCGCGGGAATGATTGCCGTTTGGCACTACACAAAAGAGGTTAGTCCATTTATGAAACTGGGCCAGGGTGCGTTGGTTGGTTTTTTAACGGGCGCTGCTATTGTAATCTTCAGTACCATATTAAATGAGTTGTGGCTCTTAATTGATCCCGAATACACTGAAAAGCTAATCGAAGCAACGATCGCGAATGTCGAAGCGATGGATCTTCCGCCGGATGCCAGTAACGAAATGGTAGATGCAATGGCGCAATCGATGGGCGACCAGTCTTTTTTCAAACAAATATTTATAGGTATCCCAATACCGGGACTGTTGAATATGGCAACGGCTATGATTGGGGTTAAAATATTTGCAAAAAAGAAAGACGAGATAAGTTTCTAAATTTATGACCAAAGATTCATCGGGTAACTCAAATATTAAATTACAAATTCAATCCTGGGCGGAACGTAACGGGTTTGCCGATTGGGCAGTAGCTCTCATATGGCTCATTGTTGCTTTCGTCATGTTTCAGGTAACAGCCGGTGTTGTTTTCTTTGCCTTGCTATTAATTTTTGGTGAGATCACATCGGCTGCAGAAGTTGAAGAGGTATTGCACAATCATCTCGATCTGCTGTTTATTGGTAACTCCACCGGGCAGATCATTTTTTTGGGCGGTACAACATTTTTAATTGCCAAACTACACCTGAAAAATGAGAAGGTATTTAATTTTTTAAGATTTAGGTGGAAGAATGATACTCCCACATATATCTTTTTAGGAGCACTTTTAGTTGTAGTTGTTCAACCAATTATCCTTTACCTGGGATATTTTAACTCCTTAATTCCAATACCGGAATCATGGTCAGATTTACAAGTGTCTCAGTATGAGATGTTTGAGCAGTTTCTAAAGACAGAAGGAATTGTTTGGTTTGGATTATTTCACATTGCACTGGTGCCGGCAATATGTGAAGAAGTACTGTTCAGGGGTTACATTTTCAGAGCTTTTCAAAGGAGTTGGGGGATTCTATTGGCTGTTATTTTTTCCGGTCTCGTATTTGGAATGTTCCATCTGCAGGTGCCCAATCTGATGCCGTTGGCAACGTTGGGAATCCTGCTTGCTGTAATGACGTGGTTAAGCAGGAGTATCTGGCCGGCTATAGTGGCACATTTTGTAAATAATGGCGGAGCTGTATTGCTGGCCACAGCCTACCCCGATCTTGCCTTTGGTGACGTAACCGCAGAGACCTTGCCTTCGGTTTGGTTACTATTAGCCAGTATCATACTTACTGCCGGTGTTATTTACACGATGATCTACCGAACAGAAGCTATTCTGGAGTAAATTATGTTTAAGGATCCTACACCTAATAAGTTTGAAAATTGGGTTTGTATACTCGAAAAGGGGACTGAGTATGAAATACAGATGGCTAAAAACTATTTGAATAGCTTGCAAATACCCTCCAATATATTGTCAAAAAGGGATCGATCTTATAGTCTTAATATTGGTGAAATGTCCATGGTTTACCTTTATGTGCCCAAGGAGTTTGAGAAAGAAGCCAGAGAGGCACTGGAGAGTCTTGACGAACCGTTAGAAGATAATGAAGAGGACGATGATTTGGATGAGGGGGAGGAATCTTGAGTGAACTTGCAAAGCGTATATTGGTTGGTGTTCCGGCAGCAGCTCTTTTTATCTGGCTTATTTGGCTGGGTGGGGCCGCATTTAAAATAGCGATACTTGCTATTTTATTACTCACCGTTTGGGAGGTACACAGAATGATGCAGCAAACCGGTTTTAGTGATTTTTTCCCTATCTCGCTGATTTTTGTTCTGCTGGTTTGGAATCCGGAATTTATGCCTCAGTGGTTAAATTTATCTATTGCTTTTACAGCCACACTTTTGACGGCCATCGCTGTGATTAGCAAGCACTCAGAAACATCCGTTAGGTGGCTCTCAACACTATTTACCGGTGTATATCCTGCTCTTGGTTTTGTGATGCTCATTAATATCAGAGAACTCGGAGCACCCATTGAGGGATTTTGGCTCACTATGACACTGATGCTGATGATATGGGGGAATGACGTTTTCGCCTATTTTGGCGGGAAATCATTCGGTAAACATAAATTAGCACCAAAAATCAGTCCTAAAAAAACATGGGAAGGTTTTGGCTTTGGTTTTCTTGGAGCCGCCGCCGGTTTTTTAATCGCATTCTATGCAGCAGCATCCTATCCATTAGAGCTTTGGGCGCTTGTACCTGCCGTCCTGATTGTCAGTATTGCGGGACCACTCGGTGATATTTCTGCAAGCCGAATAAAACGAATCGCCGGTGTAAAGGACTCATCATCCATACTGCCGGGGCACGGTGGATTTTTTGACCGGTTCGATTCGATGATTCTATCAGCCCCTTTTGTCTTTTTCTATTTCCATGCACTTCTATAATTCTGTAAATCAATTGGATTGATCTGCTTACCCAAAGTGTTCTGTACATACTATGAAAGAAAAAAATATACTTATTACCGGCGGCACCGGATTTATTGGCGGATATCTTAGTGAAGAGCTTCTTAAAGAGGGTCATTTTTTAACGGTTATTACGAGATCGCCGGAAAAGTATAAATCTGTAAGTGCTAAAAATCAGAAGTTTATCACGATGGATCAGGTAGCAGAAAGAATGCCTGATATGGATATTGTGATAAACCTTGCCGGTGAGAGTATTTTTGGCCAGCGCTGGACGGACGAAGTTAAAAACAGAATATACGAGAGTCGTATTAATACCACACGTTCACTGGTTGAGGCAATGGAGGCCAGTGAAGAGAGGCCTGACCTCTTTATTTCGGCTTCCGCAGTCGGAATTTACGGCGATTCAGGTGATGAACTCTTGAATGAAGAGAGCTCTTTCGGATCCGATTTTTTGGCAACAGTGTGTGTGGATTGGGAAAAAGAGTCAAAAAAAGCAGAAGCACTTGGAGTGCGCGTGGCAAACCCAAGAATTGGTATTGTGCTTGAGAAAGGCGGTGGGGTCTTAGAACAGATGAGTACTCCCTTCAAACTTTTTGTTGGCGGGCCGGTTGGTTCCGGAGACCAATATGTGCCCTGGGTGCATATGAAAGATTTATGCAACGCTATTCTTTTTCCGATCAAAAACGAAAATTTCAGTGGTCCTTACAATGCCTGCGCTCCAAACCCTGCAACGATGAACGAGTTGGCAAAAGCTTTGGGCAGTGTGATGAATCGCCCATCTGTGTTTAAAGTTCCTGAATTTCTACTCAATATTGCCTTAGGCGAGGCAGCTGAACCCATTTTGGCAAGTTTGAGAGTTCAGCCGAAAGTACTTCAAAAAGCAAACTTTGAGTTTGAATTTGAAGATTTGGAAACGGCTCTTGGAGATATTATGTGACTATCACTCAGTCTCACCTTCCATTCGGGTCCGGATAATCGACCAAGCCCTTAAACCGTCCCTGGTTTGAGCTACAATCTCTTGGTCGCCGTCCCCATTTATATCGGAAATGATCGGATGATTCATCCCTGTGGTCGGTAAATCTAACAGTCTTCGGTTGGATATCAGGTCCCATGCATAGAGACGTCCAAAGCCGGCCAGTGAAATTACATCCATTCTTTGATTGCCACCCAGATCTGTAACAACAGGTATGAAACTACCTGAGGATGGCTGCCCCATACTTTGCGTAAAAATTAATTTACCTTTTTCGTCATATAAAAAGAGTGAACCGTTGCTAGCCTGAGTTAAAATGAAATCATCACGGACTAATTCTTCGTCCACCCTCATCATTAAATTGTAACTCTTTGGGGTTGTGTTCAAAGATGTATTTGATACCTGAATGGATTGTACAAATAGTGAATCTGTTGAGTGGGTAACAGAGAGTGAGTCCGTAAATAGAGAGTCTCTGCCTACGGCATAGAGATTGCCGTCATATCCGGCTCCCATAATGTGGTCTTTAAACCTGGAAGGAGCTCCGTAGATTTGTGCAGGTAAAAAAACCGGAAATCCACTCCGTCTTTGCCCATTGATGGCCCAAGCATGAAGTGTATTTTCGGCATAGACAAAGAGGGATCGCTGACCTAAATAGCTGTCGATATAGGGTTTTTCGTTTACAACAGAATTGGTGCTTTGGGGCCAACCTGTAATAGCCTGTCCTCTCGAATCGAGGATGTGCAGGTTTCGATTATTGGTGCCTATAATCAATTCAGCTACACCATTACGCGTCACGTCCTCTACAGTTAAAGGTGTTGTGATTGTTTCTTCCAGAACGATTGGAAAATTTGGTAGCAGAGATCCGGAATTATTCCACGCATAAACTTTATTTCCGGCTGCCTGCAAGATTACATTTTGGTTATTACCGTACCAGTCATATACAACCGGCGGTCCAACAGGTGTATCTGTGCCGGTTGATGTTTCCAAAACGGTAGTTCCATCGGTTGCAAGTGCATAAACATTTCCGCGATTTGTCGAAAATACAACTTCATTCCGGCCACTGCCTGTGATGTCGGCTAAAACGGATGGGCCGGTGATTTCAGCTCCTCCCAACGGAAAGATCCAACGTTCACGGTATGGCTGATCGACAGTCTCTCTTTCAAATGAATGGAACTGGATGTTTAGCTGATTCGAAGAAATAAGCTCAGTGGTGATGACAAACTGATCCAGCGGAGATAGTATTGTGTTTAAGTTGTGTTGAGGATAGAGCCACGGCTGTACAAAGGTTCCAAATTGAGATGCGTTCATAAAGAAAAGCGAACTCAGTGATGAAGGCAGAGAGTTTTTTATTTCCATAAAATCATCATCGTAGTACATCACACGTCTGCGGCTGGCATCTCCACCAATACTTTCCGAAAGTCCTTTTCTGCTGGCAAGAGCCACCACGTCTCTATATACAGTGATATAAAAATCAACCATTGGGTTCAGCTCACTTCCAAATAGTTTAGCGAGCCATCCGCTACGAATAGAGTAGGTATTACCGTCGCGCAGGGCTAAATTTTCCTCTACTAATTTGTTTAGTTCTGCTCGGACTGTACCTGCATCAGAAATTTTTCTCAGATAAAGAAATTCGCTGGCGCTTTCAGCACCTGACTGGTCAAATGTAGCAAAAGCAAACTCTTCATCGAGTACGTCTGAAATAGTTTGCCATATAGACAAATCGCTTTCAATAAATCTGTCAACCTCGGTTTCTGCCAGAAAATCATCGGCGGGAACAGTACGGGGCTGCAGCCTGTGAAGTGAAAAAGCGGCACTGTTCATGGGGATGTATCGATCCAGGGTGAATTCGCTTGTGGGTTGAGAAATTGAACTGAGCAATTCTGATCGTTCATTAGAGAGGTTCATTTTACCCGACATTCTCCAAACCGGACTCTCATCTTCCAGTTGATCAAAACGAAAACTTACCGGGCTGCCTCCCGTTAGTATGTTTTTGAGTTGAGGTCGATATGTAACCTGGGCAACTTGTTGAATCCATGATTCCAGACTTTCCGTGTTGGCTATAAATGAACCCGGTGCTGATTGCTCCTGCGTTAATTCGATGGAGTTTTTTTCGCCGGTTAAGGTTCGAATCATATTTTCGATTCCCAGGCTTGACTCCGAGAAGATTGAATAGTCACCATTTTGAAATGCAAACATCACGCGATCGGATAAAAAGATCTTCTCTATCGTATATCCTTTAAAGTAATATCGGTTTTGCTCAAACCTTTTTTGATAATCCTCCATTAACTCCTCAAAAAGTCCGGGCTGAGACTTGGAAACCCAGATGGGCTGCCAGTCGTTGGCGGTGTCGGTGTAAAGGAGAACCGCTTCGATTATTACTCCGTTGTTGGATTGTTCTTCAATCCTGTTGATAAGCTGAATGGCGGAAGGTGTGATATCATCCAAAAGGGGAATGTATGAAGCTTCCAGAAGTTCAAGTATAGTTGTATTCTGCTCAGGTACTAAGATAAATGGCGTGTCGTCTGGAACTAAATCGTGCCATTTATCGGCCGATCTGCTAAAGCAACCTGATAGTAGTACGAGCGATAAAAGTAATATTGAAAGTCTTGAAAATAGGGATTGATTAATCACTGCCGGATCCGGGATAATATGTTTGTTCAGGATTGGTTAATACCATAGCTTAGTACCCATTCGTTCGAAATGTTTCAATTGGGTGAGCTGTAAAGGTATAAACTTTTCGTGTAATGAGCTTTTTAAATCCACTGTTTCTAATTGCGCTGGTAGCCGCAGCTATACCGTTGCTAATTTACTTGCTGAACGTAAGGAAACCGAAAAAAGTCCGCTTTTCAACTCTTGCTTTTTTTGAAAGCCTGAAACAGACTGCTTTAAAACGATTAAAGCTCAAAAGACTGCTTCTTTTGGCTGTGCGTATGCTGGCTATCTTAATGTTGGTATTGGCAGCTGCACGTCCTTTGCTTCCGGGCAATTTTGGAGGTTGGATAAATAACGCTGAGCCAAAAGCGATAGTTGTATTAATCGATAACAGTCCATCCATGCAGCAGGTAGATCAAAATGGGCCATATTTTGATCAGGCTTTAGAAATCGCAGAAGAACTGATAGAAATGGCCGATTCTGATGACAGGATTTTGCTGAATGTTACGAATGGCGAAACCTTGCCATTTCCCTTTGTTTCAAAAGCGGGAGCATTGGCAAGATTATCAGATTTTTCCATCGTAAACAAAGGAAACTACCTGGCCGGCAGAATTGAAAATGCGTTTCGCAGGCTAGAGAATGCCCCCGAGCCAAATAAGCAGATCTATATAATTTCAGACGGACAGGAAACACAGCTGAGTGAATTGACGGAGTCATCTTTTTCGAGTCAGCAAGAGTCTGTCCATTTCATCAGCGTTGGCAATGCCGAGCCGGTCAATACCGGTGTTAGCAGTGTGGGGCTGGAGAGTTCCGTTTCAGAAGGGCAGGAAGAATTATCATTGCGAGTAAGTATTCGTAATTATGGTGTTCGTGAGGCTCGCAATCAATTTTTAAATTTAGCTATTGATGGAGAGTTAATTAGCCAGCAAGCCATACAACTGGACGCCGGTCAAACAGAAGAGTATATATTTCCGATCACATATTCTGACGGAAAGAGCATAGCAGCCGAAGTTTTTATTGAAGGAGATGAGCTGACATTCGACGACCGTCAATACGTAAATATACAGCTGCCCGATACCCGTTCTGTAGCTGTGATATCTGAACAGACCGGAAACCAGGGTTTTCAATCTTATCTGCTCCCTTTGCTGGAAGTTATGGGAGAAGAGGAGGGCCGTTTCGATATCTCATTTTTTACACTTCAAAACCTGGATGTAGATAATTTGTATGAGTATGATGCTGTCATTCTGGATGGACTGCAAACAATACCGGACTACCTGTCACAAACGGTATTGGATGTTGTGCAAAATGGGGGCGGTGCTTTACTGCTGCCAGCTGCTGATGGAGATATCAATAGCTACAACCGTATGCTGGGATTTGGTAATGCGGGTAGATATGTTGATGTGGTTGGCTCCTACGGTTCATTTGATGTGATAGACAGAATGGCCGAGCCGGAGGGTTTACACCCGATTATTGATACCATCTTTGAACTTGGAGAAGATGAATCTGTCCGGTTAAACGTACCTGAACTGTTTTATCTTTACCGGATAGAGGAAGGTTCTCAGAGTGGATCATTTCCGCTTTTATCAACCAGGTCGGGGCAGGTGTTACTGCAGGAGCAGAATATTGGAAATGGAAGAATGATCTTTTCTGCAATAGGCAGTGATCCGGGTTGGTCTAATTTTCCAATTAAACCGTTCTATGCACCCTTCTTTTTCAGGACCATTGAATATCTTGCAAGGGGTGAAGGGGCGAAAATAAGTGACCATAAATTGGGCGAAAGATTTGAAACAGTGATAGGGCAAACGTTTGATTATGCTGAGATTGATAAAGATGGTGAAACGTTTGTTCCGGAAGTTGCTCAGAGGTTTGAAGGCACCGTAATAAGTTATGATGGAAAAGAGTGGGAACCCGGGTTTGGCAAAATTGTTTTAGACAACTGGGAACAGGATTTTTCTGTGAATCAGGATGCAATGGAATCCAGATTAAATTCGTTGAATAGGACAGAGATTGAGAATATTCTGGAGTTAGTCTTTGAAAATCTATCCGTGATTCGAGCTGGTGACAACAGAGAATCATTTTATTCAAATTTGGAGTCGGCTTCCTTTGGAAAGGAAATTTGGTTTTGGTTTATCATTTCGGCCATTATATTATTACTCGTTGAGTCAGTCATTACCCGTTTATATAAAGTTGAAATTATCTAGCATTTAATGAATATCACCACCGATACATACAGTCTGTTTGTACTTCTGTTAGCCCTGTTTACAATTGGGGCAACTCTTTTGGCTGCATACTCTATTGCGAATGCATGGCGACTGAGAAACATCAGATTGAGCTGGAAGTGTGGTAAATTATTTGGGTACCCGCTTTTTTCGACCCTTTTTCTATCATTTAGTTTAGTGGTTGGAAGTTATGTATGGAGTGCGGAAATGGGACAGTACAATATCATCCTGGGTAGTTACAGCTGGATGGGATTAAGCTGGTTCCTGGCCAGTTACTTTTCCACAAAAGTTTATGTAACAGATCATGGAATTGTTAAAAATGTGAATGATCCGTCACAAACCATAGCGTGGCATCAAATTCGCGACTATGTTGAAAAACCAACCGAGAAAGGATCGGAGTACATTTTCATTTATGAAGAAAATGGCCGGTTGAAAAATAAAAATAGTCGTCTGATTCGACTTGAGCTGCTCGTCCCTGATGATAAATGTTCAAAATTTGATAAGCTCGTTACATTAAAGATTGGAAAGACGATGTCGCCTGTTACAGGTACTTCATTTGATATCAAAGCTTTCGATTGAATTTTTTAAAACACAGAAAATAATTTGTTAGAAGATATACGCAAACCGTCTCTCAGTAAAGAGAAGGCAATTTTAGTTGGCATCTACGGAGCAGATACTCCCAGATGGCTGGCTGAGGAGTACCTCGAAGAACTTGAACTATTGGCCGATACTGCAGGCGCTGAGACCGTTGAAAAAGTGCTACAGAATCGCCCACATCCGGATCCTACTACATTTGTTGGGACCGGAAAGTTAAGAGAGCTGAAGTCTTTGGTAAGTGAAAAAAATGCTGACGTTCTCATATTTGATGACGATCTGAGCCCAACACAGATCAGGAATATTGAAAAGACCGTAGATAACAAAGTGTTAGACCGGAGCGGGCTCATATTAGATATTTTTGCATCCCGGGCAAAAACAGCTGCGGCCAAAACTCAGGTTGAATTGGCCCAACTACAGTATCTGTTGCCCAGATTGACCCGGTTTTGGACTCACCTCTCTCGTCAAAAAGGTGGAATTGGAACAAAAGGACCCGGTGAAACTCAGATTGAGACCGACCGCCGTTTAATTGGTAAACGTATTTCCACGCTCAAGGAAAAGCTCGAAAAGCTTGATCGCCAGCGCACCACTCAACGAAAAAACCGAGAAGGAATTGATCGGGTATCACTGGTTGGATATACAAACGCGGGAAAGTCTACACTAATGAATGCGTTGACAGATACAGAGGTATTGGCGGAAGACAGATTGTTTGCAACTCTTGATTCCACGGTTAGACGTCTTGAAGTAGAAGATCACGAAATTCTGTTATCTGATACGGTTGGTTTTATAAGAAAACTCCCGCACAATCTCATAGAGAGTTTTAAGTCTACACTGGATGAAGTTCGTGACGCGGATATACTAATGCACGTTGTGGATGCTTCCAGTAAACTTCTTGAAGATTATATCGATGTGGTAAATGACACTCTTGAAGAGCTTGAGATAGAGGGTAAAAAGATGGTTTTGGTGCTTAATAAGATTGATCGACTTGAACCCAATGAACTCATGGGTTTGAAAAAAGAGTATCCCGGAGCTGTATTTGTCTCTGCTGCAAGAGGGATTGGCTTAGGTAAATTGAAAGAGCGCTTGAAATTACTGATTGAAGAAGATTATGTGGAATTTGCATACGACGTGCCAATGTCGCATTATAAAGCCGTTGCGTATCTACACGAAGTTGGTGTAATTGACCGCGAACATTTTGAGGGAAATCACGTAACAATAGAAGGAAGTGTATCTAAAGCGGAACGCGATCGATTTGAAAGCATTCTGGCTGAAATTCAACCGGTAAACTCAGAATAACGTGTTAGCTCGAGAACTCTTAAATACCGAATTCAATCCGCTCTCACCGCAGGATAAAATATCTGCGGCCCTAGCCAAAATGGATGCATGGCAAACCACCCGAATCCCAGTTCGGGAAGTGACAACCGGACGGTTGGTTGGGATGATTTCGTTCGAGGATATCGCCGATCTCCCTGATGACTCCCAAGAAGTTAACCAAGTAGAGTTGAACTCCTCAATATACGTGTATGCAAGCCAGCATCTGTTTGAAGTTGCACGTAAAATGCTTGAATATGAAGTGAGACTACTACCTGTTGTAGATGAAAACGGGATATATTTGGGCATTGTCGAAAAAAAGAACGTATTAGAAGCATTTTCAAAAATGCTGAATATTACAACCACGGGATCGGTGATCACAGTAGAAGTAACTAAAGAAGATTTTACGATTTCTGAGCTTGTTCACCTGATCGAGACGGAGGGAGCAAAAATTCTTGGTTTAACAGTTGACCAGCCCGTTGATGACAGTTTGAGACTTCGTATCTCAATTAAGATAAGCCATATTGATACGTCTGCTGTAGTTTCATCACTTCAACGCCATGGCTATCACACAACCACAGAAAACCGAAATGATCTGCTTCAAACAGATATTACATCGCGGGCAGATGAACTGTTACGCTACCTGGATATATAGTTTGTAAAATCATCATACAAAGATGATTTGATGTTTTGTTGATTGGTATATTACAACCCTTGCAAAGAATCTATTATTCTGAAATTTACATGAGTCGAACGTTTTACCTACTCCTTCTAACAGCCTGCTTACTTTTTGTACCTACTCTGCTGACTGCCCAACAGCATCAGGAGTCCTATCAAAATGAATTTCAGGAAGCTATCCATCTGTTTGACAAAGGGCTTTTTGAGTCCTCAATTCCTCTGTTTGAAGCAGCAAAGAATCGGGCAGAAAACTCTGTAACGAAAGAAACTGCAGCATTTTACCATACCCGTGCTCTCATTAAGGTAGACTCTTTAGGAGTAGACCACCATGTTGATCGATTTGTTCAATCACATCCAACCAGCAACCGCTCTGCTGTGCTGTTAAAAGAGCTGGCCAATTTGCACTCTGAACAGGGTGATCTGGAAAATGCGATTCAAAGAATGGATGAGGCTTTAGATTATCCGCAATCGAACAGCGATGAGGCTGAACTTTACTATATGCTTGGTGAAGCATCGGCACAGTACGGTGACTACGATTTAGCAAGAGAATACTTTTTAACACTTTCAGATAATCACCGCAGAAGTGAATGGTCGCCCAAGGCTTTGTATGCCAGGGGCAGACTGTTTCTGGAAGAAGAGAAATTCAATGAATCGGCTGAAGCTTTTGAGTTATTAAGAGAAAGGCACCCGTTTGATCCAATGACCAGAAGAATAGGAACTGCGTTGGGTGAGTCCTATTATCAGCAGCGGAACTTTGAAGAGGCTATCCAGGCCTTTAATGATGCACTGCCAAATTTGGATCACGAAAATCGGCAAAAAGCGGTCTACCTGATGGCCGAGAGCTACAATGCACTTCAACAATTTGAAGATGCCACCCGATTTTACAGACAGTATATTAATGCCGCCGAAGAGGGAGATGATTTACGAATTGCACATTATGGATTGGGGTGGGTGTATCATAAGCAGGAAATTTATCACTGGGCTGCACGATCATTTGGTGAAGCAGCCGTAGGTGATGATGAACTCGCTCGAAAAGCACTTTACTATAAAGGAGCAAATGAAAAAATGGCCGGGCGGTCAGATCAGGCCATTACTACATTTCGGGAATTTGGAGAACGGTTTCAAACCGGAACGTTTACCGAACAAGCCTATTTTGAATGGGCTGTGATAGCATTTGAAGTCGGATTTTATGGAGAAGCTATTGAGGCGTTGCGTCCGCTTGCTCAGCGAGCTGATGAACTTGAAAATCCAGGTGATGTCATCACATTTTTGGGTGAAGTATATTTTGCAAATGGCGAGTATACACGGGCACTGGAAACCTTTGATATTGCCGAAGAACTGACGGAGTTGCCACCGGAACTGAAACGCCAGGCACGATTCCAACGTGCTTGGGTGCAGTATAGCAATCAGGCCTACCAGCAAGCTCAGCCTGAATTTGAAAGAGTTCACAATGATGCACCCGGTACACCATTGGGGCGGGAAGCTTTATTCTGGAGTGCTGATGCCCATTATCAAACAAGGAATTATGGACCTGCGGCAAATCAGTATGCGCGGTTTATTGAAAATTATCCAAACCATGAGCTGGTAGGAGCTGCAAAGTATGGGTTGGGTTGGTCCTACTTTATGATGGGAGATTTTGAAAATGCAACGGGTCCATTAACGGACTTTCTCGAAAACTACGAACCTCCATCCATTGCACTTTTTCCCTACGATACGGACACGCAGTTGAGAATTGGTGATGCCTATTATGCTCAGGGAGAGTATCGCGATGCGCTCGAGTATTACAATATGGCAATCGGTGCTGAGCCGGGCGGTGACTATGCAATGTTTCAGGTTGCAAACAGCTACTACCGGATGAATCAGAACTTTGAAGCTGTTTCTCAGTTCCGGCGCGTATTAAGAATTTATCCGTATTCAACACTGAGGGAGCAGGCTCAGTATAATGTAGCCTATATCTACCTGAATACCGGGAATTATGATCAGGCGATCGAAGAGTTTCAAACCGTAATCAGCCGATATCCGGGAACGGAGTGGGCGGCCAGAGCCCAATACAATATTGGAGATTCGTATTACAATGCCGGAAACTATGATCAGGCAGTAGAAGCCTATCAGAAAGTGTTGGACGACTATCCGCGAAGCAACTATATCATTGAAGCGATCAATGGAATTCAGTTTGCACAGCTTTCAGCTGGGGAGGAAGATTCATCAACCGAGATTCTTGAGGACTTTTTGTCTGATAATCCTACATCCACTACTGCAGACCGGCTTAGATTCAGACAGGCAGAGAACATGATGCAGTCAGGTGACTATCAAGCGGCTGTTAGCGAATTCAGACAGTATCTCAGAATTACCAATAACCGGGAGCTGGCCCCTGACGCTTACATCAATATGGCGGATGCGTACGTACGAATAGACGAACGTGAATCTGCAATTGAGGCGCTCCAGACATTGCTGAATGATTTTCCCAACTCTGATAGAGTTGCAGCTGCATTGGCTGAGTTAGGTCGCCTTCAGTACGAAGAAGGAAACTTCAGTGAATCTTTGCAAAGGTATGAACAGCTTATAGAAGCTGATGCAAGATATCGGCAGGAAGGTACATTAGGCATGGGAAATGCAAACCTGGCGATGGGTAATATCAATCAGGCAAGGCAAAATTTTGAACAGGTACTCTCTATCGACGAAAACAGTGACGCAGCCAGGGTTGGTTTAGGAAAAGTTCTATTGAATGACGGCCGTACTGAGGAAGCTAAACGGTTTTTCTCCCTTGTTGCAGAAAACAGTACCACGGATGTTGGAGCTGAAGCACAATATCTGCTTGGCGAAACCTATATGAATGAAGGGGATAGTGAGGCTGCCCGTGAAGCATTTTCGAGAGTTCAGGTACTATTTGAGGCGTATGATATCTGGGTGGCTGAAGCTCAGTATAAGATTGCAGAAATTCATATTCGAGAAGGGCGAAGGGGAGAAGCTATTTCGCTACTTGAATCTATTACTGAGCAATATCCGGGCACTTCAGGTGCAGAAAAAGCGCAGGCTCTTCTAAACAGAAATTAATCTATGATTCAGAAAACGGAACCTGCAAAAAAATTGGCAGGCACTTTAGAAATGCCGCCTGATAAGTCTATTTCTCACAGGTCGGCTCTTTTTGCGGCAATTAGCAGTAATAAAAGTATTATTGATAATTATTCTACCGCCGCAGATCCGCAAAGCACACTGTCCTGTTTAAGGCAATTGGGCGTTCCCGTTCATACGGAAGATCAGCGGGTTGAAATTAAGGGAGTAGGACGTGATGGCTTAAAAATTCCTGATGCACCGTTGGACTGTGGGAATTCAGGAACTACGATGCGTCTATTGTCCGGGATTCTGGCCGGTGCCGGAATAGAGTGTGAACTGATAGGTGATGAATCCCTCTCTGCACGAACGATGAAACGCATTATTGACCCCTTGCGTCAAATGGGATGCGCTATCGAGGGGAGGCAAGGGAAATTTGCACCTTTGAAAATTGGAGAGAATGCGGGAGTTCAATCAATGAGATACCCGCTTCCGATAGCCAGTGCACAGCTTAAATCGTGTGTGCTATTAGCGGGGCTTTTTGGTGATGAACCTACCGAAGTTGTTGAAACAATCCCCAGCCGGGATCACACGGAGAGGTTACTCGATTTAAGAACGGAACCGTTTGGAACCGGGAAAATTATACAAAGCAGCAGAAGTGACGTTTTACCCGCTCAGAATTATCGGATACCCGGAGATTTTTCTGCTGCGGCATTCTGGCTTGTAGCCGGGTCCATTCATCCTGAGGCTGAGCTTGAACTCAACAGGGTTGGTATCAACCCATCGCGCACCGGTGCTTATCATATTTTGGAAGAGATGGGCGCGAAGTTTACCCAAACAAACTCTGCATTTGCCGGCAAGGAACCGGTGGCAGATATTCATGTCAAGCCAGCGCAGTTAAAGGCGATCGAACTGGATCCAAAACTGATTCCTAACTGTATCGATGAACTACCGGTCTTAATGGTTGCCATGTGTTTTGCTGATGGGAAGTCTGTGATATCCGGCGCTGAAGAGCTGCGGCATAAAGAGACAGACCGATTATCGGCCATGGCAGAAATTTTAAACTCTGCCGGTGCAGAAATTGAGCTTCAGGAAGATGGGATGATTATTTACGGTGATCCTGAATTCAGTCCGCGCCCGGCTCGTTTTAACTCCTACCACGATCACAGAATGGCGATGGCAGCGGCTGTCTTATCAACACGTTCTGTCGGAATTTGCGAGATTGAAGGGGCTGAGTGCACTTCAATATCCTATCCTCAATTCTGGACACATTTACACGAGCTCACCCAATCGTAGTTGTCAATTTGGCAACGGCACATAATTCCACACGTCTACATGCCAATACGTCAGTGATCAACCACACGAACTGAGGTTGGCATTGAGGTTGCTCATATAGGAATAAAACGAAAACTATTATGAACAACTTTAGCATAGATTTGGAAAAGCAGTTATCAAAACTCGGCAGAGACATTCAACAGCTGGTTGAACGAGCTGTACCCGCACAGGGCACAGCAAGCTTTCATCCTCGTAGTGATGTGGCAGAAAGTGATCAGAAATATTCAATCATGATGGATCTGCCCGGGATGGCGAAAGAACAGGTTTCCATTACGCTAAAAAATGGTGTGTTGACCATAAGCGGTGACAGAGAGCTTTATCTCGAAGATGATGAAAAATTGGTGAAAAGTGAGCGCAAACAAGGGTCCTTTTCCAGAGCCTTTGCCTTGCCGGAGAATTCCGATACATCATCAATAAACGCTGCATTTAGTGATGGGGTGTTAAAAGTTTCAGTTTCCAAAAAAGTTTCGGAAGAGGGTGGCGACAGTCAGTCTATTCCAATCAAGTAAACAGTTTATAAGAATAAAAAGTAAAATAAAGACAATATTATGGGTAAAATTATAGGTATAGACTTAGGTACAACAAACTCTTGCGTTTCCGTAATGGAAGGCGGCGAGCCTGTTGTAATTCAGAATTCAGAGGGTGGAAGAACAACTCCTTCTGTTGTAGCATTTTCTAAAGACGGAGAGCGCTTAGTGGGTGCACCTGCGAAACGTCAGGCGATCACAAATCCCGATAAAACGATATCCTCTATTAAGCGCTTCATGGGACGTATGTTCGGTGAGGTGAAAGATGAAATTGATCAGGTCTCTTACAAAGTTGTGAAGGGCGATGACGGAACGGCTCGCGTTGAGATTGATGATCGAAAATATGCCCCGCAGGAGATTTCTGCGATGGTGCTTCAAAAGATGAAGCAGACAGCTGAGGAGTATCTCGGTGAAGAAGTAAAAGAAGCTGTAGTAACCGTTCCGGCGTACTTTAATGACGCTCAGCGTAAAGCAACACAGGAAGCCGGAAAAATTGCCGGACTTGATGTGAAACGAATTATTAACGAGCCGACTGCTGCATCTTTAGCATACGGCTTGGACAAAAAAGACGAAGATCAGACGATTATCGTGTATGACCTCGGTGGTGGTACATTCGACGTATCTGTTCTGGATCTTGGAGACGGCGTATTTGAAGTGAAATCAACAAGCGGTGATACTCACCTTGGTGGTGACGATTTTGACCAGCGTGTGATTAATTTTCTGGCCGATGAGTTTAAAAAAGATGAAGGCATTGATCTGAGAAAAGATCCAATGGCGATGCAGCGACTCAAAGATGCTGCTGAAAAAGCCAAGATTGAGCTTTCAAGTTCTCAAAAAACGAATGTAAACCTGCCGTTTATTACAGCGACAGACTCAGGTCCTAAGCACCTTAATATTGATGTAACACGTTCTAAATTTGAACAGCTGGTAGATGACCTGGTTAAGAGAACGATTAAGCCTTGCGAAAAAGCATTGAAAGATGCCGGTATCAGCAAGAATGAAATTGATCAGGTAATTCTGGTTGGTGGTTCAACTCGTATACCGAAGATTCAGGAAGTTGTTAAGGACTTCTTTGGAAAAGATCCGAGCAAGGGAGTAAACCCTGATGAAGTAGTTGCCGTCGGTGCAGCTATTCAGGGTGGAGTTCTTACCGGAGATGTAGACGATGTTGTTCTTCTGGATGTAACTCCGCTTACTTTGGGTATTGAAACTCTCGGTGGCGTGATGACCAAACTGATTGAGTCTAACACAACCATTCCGACCAGCAAGAAAGAGACATTTTCAACTGCTGCAGATAATCAGAGCAGTGTGGAGATCCACATCTTGCAGGGAGAGCGTGCCAAAGCACAGGATAACCGAACACTTGGACGATTCCACCTGGACGGAATTCCACCGGCACCGCGCGGAGTACCTCAAATTGAGGTTACCTTCGATCTGGACGCCAACGGTGTTCTAAATGTAAGTGCGAAAGATAAAGGAACCGGAAAAGAGCAAAGTATTCGAATTGAGTCGTCTTCCGGATTGAGTGAGGATGAGATCGAAAAAATGAAAACGGCTGCGGAAGAACACGCAGAAGAGGATAAAAAAGTTCGTGAGCGAATTGAAACGCTCAATAAAGCGGACTCGCTGATCTTCTCAACCCGTAAGCAACTCGACGAGCATAAAGACAAGATCTCGGATGAAAATAAAACCAAGATCGAAGATGCACTGTCCAAGCTCGAAGAACTCCACAAAGAAGAGAAAGTGGATGAAATTGAACCTGCTATCGAAGAACTGAATCAGGTTTGGGCTGCAGCCTCGCAAGAGATCTATCAGGCAGCTGAAGCTGAGCAACAAGCAGAAGGTGCCGCACAGGATGGCGCAGCCGGAGCTGAGGAATCAGCAGAAGGTGACGATGCTGTTGATGCAGACTTCGAAGTTGTGGATGAAGAAGAGGACGACAAGAAGTAATCTTCTCTGACTCCATAACAATTAATTGGAAGCCCGTTTCTCAAAGAGACGGGCTTTTTTTATAGTCATAACCTTGTAGATGGTTGAAAATTTGTTAATACTTTAAGCCTAAAATTATTTCAAGATTTTTGAAATTGATCAGTATGCAAAACCTGCAAAATGACTTAAAAAAAGCACTATTAAGAGATGAAAACCTGTTTGTTGAGGGAGAACAGGGCGGTATCACCGAACAAAAACGGTTTCTCATCGAGGTCTTGGATGAAAACCTACTCAACGTGAACTACTCCGAAATAGATGATACCGATTTTAAGGTTAGTGAAGAAGATAAAAAGTTGAATCATGCTTTTTATAAGCTAAAGAAGTAGCGAATGGCAAGAGAAGAGCAACAAAGCGGATTTCTGTTATACAACACCCCGGATGGAGAAGTTCGGATTGAGGTTGCCCTCGAAGACGAAACGGTGTGGCTTACACAAAAAGCGATGGCGGAGTTGTTCGGAGTGGTAAAGTCCACAATCAGTGAGCATTTATCTAACATTTATGAAACCGGTGAACTAGACAAAGAGGCAACTGTTCGGAATTTCCGAACAGTTCAGCAAGAAGGTGAACGCACCGTTAAACGTAATTTAGAGTATTATAACCTTGATGCGATTATATCAGTTGGTTATCGCGTAAACTCTATTCAGGCTACTCATTTTCGTAAATGGGCTACTAAAACCCTGCGTGAGTTTTTGGTTAAAGGTTTTGTATTGGATGACGAACGCCTAAAGCAAGGTAAAACACTATTTGGTAAAGACTATTTCGATGAACTCCTGGAACGCATTCGGGAGATTCGGGCATCCGAACGTCGATTCTATCAAAAGATTACCGATATCTACGCGCAATGCAGTATTGACTATGATCCCAATTCAGAAATCACTCAAACGTTTTATAAAATGGTTCAAAATAAATTACATTGGGCTATTTCGGGTCACACCGCTGCTGAACTCATTGCAAAAAGAGCCGATGCTGAAAAACCTAATATGGGGTTGACTACTTGGAAGAGAGCACCTAAAGGGAAAATTCTGAAAAGAGATATTTCCACGGCAAAAAATTATCTCAGTGAAAAGGAATTAAAATCATTGAACCGAATTGTGACCATGTATCTGGATTATGCGGAGTCACAAGCTGAACGTCAGAATGCTATGACTATGGAAGACTGGATCAAAAAGCTGGATGGATTTTTGGAGTTCAATGATTATGAAATTCTACAGGATGCAGGCAAAGTTTCTGCAAAAGTAGCAAAAGAACTGGCAGAGAAAGAGTATGAAAAATTCAGGCCCATTCAGGATAAAGCTTTTGAATCCGATTTTGACAAGCTGATAGAAGAAACAAGAAAAAGAAAATGAATCCATGATTCTGAAAAAATAGCAGAATTTCGAGAATCATTTTCAAAGTAATAATAGAAGAATATGAAAGTATTGGGAATAGAATCATCCTGTGATGAAACTGCCGCATCTATTTGGGCAGATGGTAAAATTTTATCAAATGTGATTGCTTCGCAGGCGGTTCACGAACAGTTTGGAGGAGTCGTTCCTGAGCTTGCATCTCGTGCACACCACAAAACCATATGGAAAACGACAAGTCAGGCGCTGGAGGAATCAGGATTAAATATCGAAGAAATTGATGTAATAGCTGTGGCTCAAGGTCCGGGTTTGATGGGTTCACTTTTGGTGGGGTTGAGTTTTGCGAAAGGATTGGCACTCACTTATAAAAAACCTCTGATTGGCGTCAACCACATCGATGCGCACCTGTACGCCAATTTTATTGAGCATGACGAAATCTACCCTTTTGTCGGTTTGATTGTATCCGGAGGACACACAAGATTGGTTTACGTTGATCAAGCTTTTAATCATGAACTATTGGGAGATACACGAGATGATGCGGCCGGGGAGGCGTTTGATAAAATCGGAAAGCTGCTTGGCCTTCCATATCCGGCCGGCCCGGTAGTGGATAAATTGGCGAAAGAGGGAGATCCGGAATTTCATGATTTTCCGCGATCGATGATTAATAAAGGATTGGATTTTAGTTTCTCCGGACTTAAAACCAGTGTCCTTTACTACACGCAGGAGAAAGGAGAGGATTTTGTGCAAAATCATTTGAATGATATTTGTGCCAGTGTTTCAGCAGCTATAACAGATGTATTAGTAGCAAAACTGAAGCGATCCGTAAAAAAGAAAAAAGTAAAACATGTGATGCTGGCGGGTGGTGTATCGGCTAATTCGATGCTGCGAGAAAAGGTATCGGATTTTGCATTGGCTCAAAATCTTAATTTGATGATCCCGGCAATCCAATATTGTACGGATAATGCTGCCATGATTGCAGTGACAGGGGCATTAAAAGCAAGAGATGGTAAATTTGACGATTATCGTCTCAAGCCTTATGCAAGAGTGAGTTAAAGGGGATATAATTCAAAACTGAACTTTAAAATCCATATCTTGAGTCGAAATAAAATTGATCATCATAACTGACTAACCTATGCATAATGTTGTATTGATTCCGGGAGACGGAATCGGGAAAGAGATTACGAAATCAGTAACCAAAATTTTAGATACAGCCGGCGCAAAAATTAACTGGATTGAGTGTAAAGCAGGAGAAGGAGCAAATGATGAATTGGGAACTCCACTTCCGGAAGAGACCATTGAGGCGGTAAAAAAGCACCGAATTGCTTTAAAAGGTCCGCTGACAACACCGGTTGGTGCAGGTTTTAGATCGATCAACGTGGCTCTTCGGCAACAATTTAATTTGTATAGCAATATTCGTCCGGCAAGGTCTCTCCCCAATATTGACAGTCCTTTCCAGGGTGTGGATTTGGTTCTTTTCAGAGAAAACACTCAGGGTCTATATATCGGAAAAGAACACTGGGTGGATAAAGAAGAAAAGCATGCGGAGAGTATTGCTGTAGTAACGCGCGAAGCCAGTGAAAAAATTATTACGGCTGCATTTGAATATGCTAAGAGTCGTGGGCGGAATAAAGTTACGCTGGTGCACAAAGCCAATATCCTAAAATTGACGACCGGACTTTTCCTGAAAATTGGGAAAGAGATTGCTCAGAACTATCCGGAAATTGAATTTGAAGATCTGATTGTGGATAATATGGCGATGCAGATGGTGATGCGTCCTCAACAATTTGATGTAATTGTGACTACAAATCTCTTTGGTGACATTCTTTCCGACCTCGCTTCCGGTTTGGTGGGAGGTCTTGGCGTTACAGGAGCTGCCAATATTGGCGATGACGCAGCAATGTTTGAAGCGGTTCACGGTTCAGCGCCGGATATTGCCGGTAAAGGACTCGCGAACCCAACAGCACTACTTTTTTCAGCACTAATGATGCTGGAGTATTTAGGTGAAGACAGGCTGGCTGAAAAAATCAGATCGGCTATTTATACTGTACTCCAGGAACATAAAAAGGAGTGTACAAAGGATATTGGCGGAGAAGGCAATACAGAAACTTACACAGAAGCAATCTGTAAACTTTTAAGGGATTAACTCCTATTTTTTTAAGGTCTATTTGCTTTACAACAAGGCCGTGTGAATTTCATACGGCCTTTTCTGTCTTTAATTGGTGAGTTCAATAAACTTTACCTGTTTGGTGTCCGTATCAAACAGTGCAATTAATGGATCCTGATCAAAACCGTTTACGCTTCCCGGGTTGATGGTAATGGTATCACCGGCGGCACCAACGTTTGCCTGGTGAGTATGCCCCGAGATAACCACATCATATTTCCCGCAATTTTCAAGGCTCTCTGTTATCTCAGGATAGGTTCCGTGGTAAACGGCAAACTTTATTTTTTCTTCCTCAAATGAGTAAAAATCACCGTGCAGGGTTGCACCGATCTCATCAAATTTTTTCATTAACAGAAATTTATCTCCATCATTATTACCGAATATGCCGTCTAGTTTCAGTCCTTCAAAAAGTGGAATCGTAAATGGGCTGCAGTAATCTCCGGCATGTATAACCCTGCTGACTTTATGTTCTTTAAATTTCTGAACAGCTTTATGAATGTGTTCAACGTGGTCGTGAGTATCAGAGCAGATGCCAATTAGCATAGTTTGGGTTTTTGGTCCGTATTTCTTTCAAGCAAATAAAAAGCAGGGAAATAATAAAGCTCAAAAATCTATTAATGCTAGAAATACCTTGTAAATGCTTAAGCTTTTGATCAGGATTTCTTACCTTTATCAACCGAAAAAAGTAATTACTTCTATTTAAGAAAGAACAGTTTATGTCAGTTACAAAAGACGATGTGTACTATGTGGCCAATCTTGCCCGCCTTCAATTAGATGACAATGAAGCTGAAAGCCTTCAAAAAGATATGAATAATATTCTCGGCTATATTGAGACACTTAATGAGCTGGATACATCCGATGTTGAACCCCTTGAGCACGTAACTGAAGTGATTTCTACAGAGTTTAGAAAAGATGAGGCTAAAGAGCCGCTAAGCCATGATGACGCGTTGAAAAATGCACCTGATGCTGACTCTGACTACTTTAGAGTTCCACGAGTTATTGAGTAGTTGTTTTTTTGAAGTGAGTCACTTTCCAACTCTAACCTAATTTTATAAATGGCTTCCAGAAAAAGTAAAGGCAAAGATAAAAAGGTTCAAAAACCTGACTTTTGGGAGTCGCTTTCAAGCCGAAAGAAACATCTATTCTGCCTGACCTTTCTATTTATTCTGCCTGTAATTCTTTTTTATTCTTCGGTTTTGGGCGGGCAACAATATATGGGCCATGATGTGCTTCAGTGGAGAGCGGGAGCTGAATCTCTTATAGAATATCAGGAGGAGTATAATGAACCGGCTCACTGGGCAACGAATATGTTTTCGGGCATGCCTGCGACCACTATTTCACATCCTCCCCAAATCAGTAACCTCGATAATACGCTGTTAAAGTTTTTACAATTTATCTATCCGGCGGCTGAGATGTGGATTTTGTTGGGAGGTGCTTATCTCATGTTTATACTAATGGGTGCCAAACCGCTATCTGCTGTATTCGGGGCGATCATCATTGGTTTTTCCACCTATATTCCCATTATTATTGGAGCCGGCCATAACGCTAAATTTTTGGCGTACATTTACATTCCCTGGCTCTATAACGGGTACTTTCTTCTAACAAGGTCGAAAGTAAATCCCTGGCTTGCCATGTTTCTTTTTGCCTGGGCGCTGACTCTCCATCTTCGTGCCTATCATCCACAGGTTACCTATTTCTTCCTTTTCCCATTGGGCACACTTTTTCTTTATGACCTTGCCAAAGCGATTCGTGAGCGTGAGATTAAACCGTTTGTCATTCAAACCGGTTGGTTGATTACCGCTGCAGTGATAGCGGTTTTGGTAACCATTCAACTCTATTGGAGCACTCTTGAGTATTCCACGTTTAGCATGCGTGGAGGATCAGAACTTGCCGGTAACGATGGTCTGGCCAGAGACTATGCTTTTGCATGGTCGCAGGGTTGGGGAGAACTGCTGACACTTATTATTCCCGGAGCCTACGGAGGTTCGGAATTTTATTGGGGCCCAAAGACATTTACGAGTGGTCCTCACTATTTTGGTGCAATCTCATTTCTTTTCTTGATTGTGGGGATGCTCAAATCGTCACATAAGTTGAAATGGGTATTTTTAGGCCCAGGTATTGCAACGTTGCTTTTTTCGCTGGGTGAAAATTTTGGTGCGCTCAACAATACCATGTTCGCCTATTTCCCACTGTTTGATAAATTCAGAGTACCGGAAATGTGGTTAATGATCTCTGTTTTCTGTTTTTCAGTGCCAGCGGTATTTGGACTGGATTGGCTTTTGGATGAAATTAAAAAGAAGAATTCTATACAGTGGAAAAAACCTCTATACATTGCGTCCGGGATAGCGTTAGTCGCAGTTTTGATCGGATTCCAGTTTTTGTCATTCGAAAAGCCGGGTGAAAGAGAGAATATTGCTGAGCAGATAGCCTCGCAGAATGGAGTACCTATCGATGACCCCAGGGTTTCGCAAGCTGTTGACCGGTATTTGCAAAACGAGATGATCCCACAGCGTGAGGAGCTTGCGAAAGGCGATACCCTTCGATTTGCATTATTATTTTTTGCCGGAGTTGGTATTTTATTTGCTGTAGGGATGCAAAAGCTCTCTCTTTCTATTGGGGGAATGTTGTTTTGTATACTGCTTGCTTTTGATTTTATCCGCGTTGATCAGCGATACATGAGTGAGCGTTCTTTGGTAAGCCAAAATCTGGACAGGGAACAGGTTTTGGAGAGGTCTGAGCGTCCATTAGATCAGTTTTTAATTGAGAACGTTAGAACGGACGAAGATTGGGACTACAGAGTTTTACCGCTGCTTGATAACCCGTTTAACAATGCAACACCCGCATATTTTTATCCATCAGCCGGAGGCTATTCAGGTGCAAAACTGGGTTATTATCAGGACCTGATTGATGAAGCTATTTTTTCCGGACCTTTTGGAATCAATACAGGTGTTCTGGACATGCTGAACGTAAAGTATCTGTCAGCACAGGGAGCATTTAATATTCCGGGATTTGAAGCAGTCTATCAAGGGCAGGACGGTGTGGTAATGGAAAACCAAAATGTATTTCCGAAAGCCTGGTTTGTTAACCGTGTTGAAACGATTGAAAATCAAACCGACATACTAAGCCGGATTTCACAGGACTTTGACCCAGCAGATATAGCACTTGTGAGGGAGGAGATAGAAAATATTTCAGCAGCAGGTGAAAAAACAGTTTCGGTTATCAGGTACAATGCGAATGTAATTGAGCTTGAAGTAAGTACTGATGAACCCGGTTTTCTGGTGCTAAGTGAAATTTGGTACCCTAAAGGTTGGGTAACAACCCTGAATGGAGAGCCAATTGATATGATTCGCACCAACTATGTTCTAAGAGGATTTGAAATTCCGGAAGGCGATCACACATTGAAAATGAGTATGGAACCGGTTTGGTATGAAACGGGCAAATGGCTGTCGCGTGCGGGTACATTGATGCTAATTTTGGTTTTAGGCATTGGTCTGATCCGGTACCGAAAAGAGAAAGGTGATCAATCATCTCGTCAGTAACGGGTAATATTGCACGGTTTTTTGTTAGGAAAGTTTTTTGGGGCGGATTTCACAAAATTCTTTCTGACAGACAGTATGCCAAAATCCGATATTGGCTTGATATTGGACGCCCGCTTAATCTGCGCGAACCCTCAGCGTTCACAGAAAAAATTCAGTATTTAAAATTAAACAACCGGAATCCGTACAGAAAAATCGCTGCCGATCGACTACGGGTGAGAGAATTTGTTAGGGAGAAAGCAGGTGAAAAATATTTGATTCCGTTGCTGCTGGAAACAGGCAAGCTGAGTCTATCCGATTGGAAATCTATGCCTAAAAGTTTTGTGCTCAAGGCTAATCACGGTTGTGGAATGGTTGATCTCGTTTTTGAAAAGTCAGCGGTTGAGTATGATCAAATATTCAAGCTAACTCAGGAATGGCTTAAGTTTGATTATGCAAAATTTGGGAGAGAGTGGGTGTACGAAGAAGTTCCACGAAAAATTATTGCCGAAGAGTTGATTACCGACAGTGACAACGAAATTCCTGAAGACTATAAATTTTTCTGTTTTCACGGCCGCGTTGAAATGATACAAATTGACCTCGGTCGATTTAAAAAGCAGCGAAGAAACTTATATAATCGCGATTTCCAACTTATCGATGCCAAATGCCTGTATCCAAATTCAGAAAAAAAGGTTACAAAACCGCAGAATTTGGATGAAATGATAGCAGTTGCTGAAAAGCTTGCGTCAGAGTTTAATTTCATCAGAGTCGATCTATACTCTTCTAACAATCGTGTTTACTTTGGTGAGTTGACCAATTTTCCAGGAAATGGTTTTATAGCCTATCAACCGGATTCGTTTGATTTTGAGCTAGGTAAAAAGGTGAAATTGTAAATTAAATCATATTTTTATTTGGAAATAAAATTCAAAAGAATATTTTGTTATGTGTAACGTAACACAGTGTCAATGATTAAATCTTTTGCAGATAAAGAGACTGAAAAGATCTACCATCGTAATTATTCAAAGAAGTTTCCTGAAGAGATTCAGCAAAGAGCATATCGAAAAATGTTGCAAATTGATCTGATGACTGAGCTCAAAGAACTGCAATCACCACCGGGGAATCGACTCGAAAAGCTTAAGGGTAATCGGGATGGACAGCATAGTATTCGAATTAACCAGCAATGGAGGATTTGTTTTAAATGGCAAGAAGGGGATGCGTTTGACGTTGAAATTGTAGACTATCATTAACTAAATACATATGGAAAAGTTAAAACCTGTACACCCCGGAGAAATGTTGAAGGAGGAGTTTTTAGATCCGATGAATATTTCTCAAAGAGAATTTGCACGTATTATTAAAGTGCCTGCCAACAGAGTGAATCAAATAGTAAATGGAAAACGTGCCATTACAGGAGATACAGCTATACGATTAGGATTGGCATTGAATACCTCACCGGAATTCTGGCTTCGTCTTCAAGACCGCTTTGAACTGGAAAAAACGTATGATGAAGTTGGTGATTCTCTAAAGAAGGAAATACAACCTATTGTATAAAAATTGTTTTTTTAGTTGGTTCAAACAGTATAGATCTCTTTTAAAGAAAAAGCTTTCTGGTAATCTCTTTTATTAAAAGGTGACGCGGTGTTGCTTTGAAAAGTTCAAGCCACCCTGTTTGTTTACCTTCGGTGATTTTAATCCGGTAATTTTGATACTTGATCTGCTCTGAGTTCATCTTATCCCGATGTTTTTGGAAACAGGCTATGTACCCGTCTACCTGATTATCGGATGTTGTGATACTTTCCCGGTCTTCGCTCATGTTTACAACCTGAAGCGTATGGGGAGCTGTCTTAATCGGCCCGAAATCATGTGCCAGGCGAATCCATAAATCGTAATCCTGGGCAGACTGAAGTGTTTCATCGTATCCGCCAATTTGTTGCAGGTACTCTTTTTTTGTTAGGACCTGATTGCCAACCTGGTTATAAAAAAGAAGATCGTGAAGCGTTATGACAGGTTTCTTCTTCCAAACGATCTCTTTCTCCCCAAAGTCCATTCTGTCGTTAGAGGTGACAGCTGAGTAACCCTCTTGAAACTCTTCCATCAACTGTTCAACGCGTTTGGGTCTCCAAAGATCATCATCATCCAACCCGGCGATATACTCACCTTTTGCATGTTCAATAGCAATATTCCGGCTTGCGGCAGCGCCTTTGGATTCCTTATTCTGAATGACTTTCAAATTTTTGTGCTGTTCAGAAAGAGATTGCAAGACTTTTGGTGTATCGTCGTCGGACGCATCATCCACGACTATGATTTCCATATTCTCCCAGGTTTGATCCAAAACGGAATCTATGGCTCGCTTCAGGAGTTCTGACCTGTTATGCGTCGGGATAATTGCAGAAACCAGCGGTTTGGAATGATTATTTGAGTTCAATTTTCTTCTGCTACCATTTCGTTATATTTGTTGCCGAACAAAATACATATGATAAACCACACATCCATAACGATCGCAATCTGTACCTACAATCGGGCAGAATATCTGAGTGATACACTACGATATCTGTCTGAACAGACTGCAGATTCAAACCATTTTGAGATTTTGGTAATCAACAACAATTCTTCGGATCAAACAGCAAAAGTATGTGCCGACTTTGTTGAAGATAATCCTCATCTGAACTTTAAAGCGGTTGAAGAAACCAAGCAGGGATTGTCGTTTGCCAGAAACCGTGCGATTGATGAAGCAACATTCAGTTCGATACTCTACATTGATGATGATGTTCGTTTGGATAAAGATTTTGTCAAAATTGCGCTTCAAAAACTGGAGAGCAACCCGGATGCGAAGTGTGCTGGTGGACGAATTAATGTCTCGTTTGATGACGGTGAGCCCGATTGGATCCCTGATGAACTGATGCCGATGTTTGGACTGCATGATTTGGGAGATCAGGAGAAAGTCTACACTAAAACGAACTTTCCACGGGGCGGTAATATGTTGATTAAAAAAGAAGTTTTTGATGAAATTGGACGATTCGATACGGATTTGGGAAGAATCGGGAAAGAGCTTTTGGGTAGCGAAGAGAAAGCTTTTTTTGATCGGGCAAGGGAGTACGGGTTTCAGCTCTACTACTGGCCGGAAATGAGTTTGCACCATCGTATCGGACAAAAAAGGCTAACCAAGCAGTATCTGAAAAATCAGTCGATTGGAATTGGATATAGTGAAAAAGTACGGCTTCGACACTCATTCGGGAAAAGAGCAGCAAAGCTGGCGAGTGAGTTTGTAAAATTTGCCGGCAGTATAGTACTGAGTTTCGGATACCTCTTAAGAGGAAAGACAAAGGCAGCGTCTTTTATTTTAAAGTTCAGGGTTTGGGTTTTGAGCGGTTTTTTGAAATCTGATCGTGGAGGTGTGTAGAGTTGGGGATCATAGCAAAACAGAGTTTTTGGAACAGCTTGATCACCTATGTTGGAATCGGTTTAGGGTTTATTTTAACAATTTTCCTATATCCGCATATTCTCAATCCCGATCAGTACGGGCTTACCCGTGTGATGGTTTCTGCAGCTCTCATTCTATCTCAGTTTGCTCATCTTGGATTTCAGAATCTGATTCTGCGTTATTTCCCTTTTTTTAAAAATGCATCTCCAAAAAAACATGGTTTCCTATTTTGGGCGCTGACGGTTCCGTTTGGCGGATTTTTACTTTTTACGGTTCTCTTCTTTCTATTTGATGAACTGCTGATCTCAGTTTATGATGATCGTTCACCGCTTTTTGTGGACTACTATCTTTGGTTGCTCCCACTGACACTTTTTGTACTCTACTTTGAAGTACTCAATAACTACTTAAGGTCGCTTCGTGACTCAACCACGGGATCCATTGTAAATGAAGTTTCTCAGCGGTTGTTTGCCATTCTGTTCCTGGGCTTCTATTTCTTTGGATGGATCAGTTTTGAACAGTTTGTTGCCCTGTTTGTTCTTAGTTATGCGTCGCAGCCGGTGATTATTTTAGCGCAGATTATCCGTAAAAAAGAGTTTCAGATTAAACCCAACTTCGGGATTCTGAAAAAGCCTCTGGTGAAGGGTATGGCCAACTACAGTCTTTATTCACTGTTAGGAGGTTTAACAACCGTTTTAGTCTGGAATGTAGATGTTTTGATGCTTGGCTCAATGGCAGGACTCGAGAGTACTGCTATTTATGCTATTGCATTTTACATAGGATCCGTAATTGCGGTTCCGCAGCGCTCGATCGACAAAATTGCAACTCCACTCATTTCTGATTTTATCAAACAGAAGAATTGGTATGAAGTTGAAAAAATCTATAAGAAGACATCGCTAAACCAACTGATTCTGGGGCTCACAATATTTGGTATTATCTGGCTGAATGTTGATCTGCTCTTCACCTTTTTACCTGAAGTATATCAGGATGGTAAGTGGGTGGTTTTCATTATCGGTATTGGAAAGCTCATCGATATTGGGAATGGTTCAAACGGAGTGATTTTACTCAACTCCAAACACTACAGAGTAAGTTTCTATACGAATATAATCTTGGTGCTGGTTACGATAGGAGCGAACTACCTGCTCATCCCGGAATATGGAATAGAAGGTGCAGCGATAGCATCTGCAGGAGCAATATTTTTCTATAACGGGGTTAAGTTTTTATATGTAAAATTACGAATGGAAATGACGCCATTTACAATTAAAACGGCAGTTGTGATTTCTCTGGGAGTTGCAGCACTCTACATCTCCGGCCTGAGCAATTTTGGCTTTGATAACCTGTGGATTTCAGGAACGCTTAACTCCCTGATCTACTTAGCTCTTTTTGTGGCACCGTTACTATATTTCCGGGTATCGGAAGATATCCATCAACTGATTTTTAATTCAAAAAGTGGAAATTGATAATGAAAGCACTACTTGTTAATAATCAATCAGATGAGCCGGTAATGGAGTTTGGAGAATACTCAACTCCTGAACCTGAAGAGAACGAACTGCTTGTGAAGGTAAAATCAACGGCACTCAATCGGGCTGATCTGCTTCAGAAGAAAGGAAAATACCCTGTGCCTGAAGGTGAGTCCCCGATTTTGGGACTGGAAATGTCGGGCGTTGTTGAGTCAGTAGGGAAGAAAGTTAAGAAGTTTAGGGAGGGCGATAGAGTCTTTGGCCTACTTGGTGGCGGCGGTTATGCTGAGTATTGTACGATCCATGAAGATCTGGCTCTTCCGATTCATGATTTTATATCATTTGAAGAGGCTGCAGCCATTCCGGAGGTTTTCTTAACGGCCTATCAGGCATTGATGTGGCTGGGTGAATTAAAGGAAGAAGAAACGGTTTTGATCCATGCTGGAGCAAGCGGTGTTGGGACAGCTGCCATTCAACTCGCTAAACATCTAAAAAAGGCTCAAATTGCGGTTACTGCCGGCAGCAAAGAGAAGCTTGATCTCTGTAGATCATTAGGGTCCACACTTCAGGTTAACTATAAAGAGCAGGATTTTGCTGAGAAGATTAACGAGAAATTTGGTGAAAATAGTGTTGACCTGATCATCGATTTTGTGGGCTCACCGTATTGGAAAGGTAACATTAGCAGCCTGAATATGGATGGGAGAGTTGTTTATCTGTCTATGTTGGGAGGAGCAGAAATTGAGAAAATTGATCTTGTACCCATATTGAGGAAAAGACTGACTATTCGAGGGTCTACTCTGCGAAACCGTTCGTTAAATTATAAAAAACAGCTAACGAAGGAATTTTGGAGTAGTACAGAAGATCTATTTGACAAAGAAAAACTTGCCCCGGTCATCAGTGCTATAATCGATTGGTCTGATGTTGAAAAAGCGCATCAGATGATGAGCGAGAATAAAAATGCAGGAAAAATTATACTCAATGGTATGTAGCGAGTTAGACAGATTTAACAAAATTCTTCGATTGTTAGTCAGATCTATAAGCATAAATGCGTAGGTTCTGCTATTCTAAACTAAGGAACTTATTACAGGCCTGTTTTACCAAAATGGTGAATAACATACTTAATTCTATACTAGTAATGCTCGTTTTATCGGTTGGTGCAGTCGCGCAGTCATCCGATATGGAACTTGATATTAGAATGGATTCTGATTTTTCACAACAGGATCTATCTGAATTGTTTAGTGCAGTTATTGAGCAGGATGATTCAGCCCAATTTTTTCAAATTACTGCTGAAAATATGTCCAGCGGGATACTGAGGAATAATTTTGTAATCCTTGAAGTACACAGTGAGGTTTTTGGTACTGTACTCACTGCAGAGCAATCTTCATCCGGCGTGTTTAGTTTGAATCCGGGAGGGCAAATTACCTTCTCAAACTTGAGCATAACCGAAATTTCGAATCTTGAGATTAGAGGTGAACCTGAATTTGATTTAGTAATAACATCGAATGGAAGGAAACTCATACAAAATTTAAGAAAAGGTTATCTAATTGCGGACGATCTCTTTACGATAAATGTTAGAATAGAGCAAGATCTCATGGACAACCGGGAAATCCTGACACAAGAATCCACTTCATTTGAGACAGCTCTGAATGAGAGTGAACTTGTGATCGAGACAGACCGTGAGATTGTTGCTGAGTTGATGGGACTGAATGTATCAAATGAAGCTCCGGAATTTTCCTGGAGCGGAGAAGAGAATCAGCGGTATCGACTGGTAATTGTTGATACCGATAGAGCACAAAATGCAGATGTTCTGTTTTCTGAAAGATTTGCCAGGGAACATTCTGAAAGTGATATCCGTGACGAGCAAGCCGGAGTAGTGCTGGATGTGATAGCCGGGCAACCAAGCTATCAAATTCCGGATCGTTTCGCAGGACTGTTTGAACCGGGGAAAACATATGCATGGCAAGTGCAGTCGAGTAAACAGACCGTGCAGGATAATTTTGTTCAAGCTTATTCGGATCGGCTTGAATTTACAACAAGTTTCCCAATTGAAGGGGAAATTCGTGAGCTTCTGGTCAACATTTTTGGTGAAGAGCGAACCAATGAATTTATAGAGAACGGCCTGCTGCTTGATCAAATTCAGGTAGACGGTGTAACCTACTCCAAAGAGGAAGTGCTTGGTATTTTAAGAGAAATGGCAGGAAAAATTGAAAATAACCAATTAAAAGTAGTTAGCTAACGAAAGGTGGCAGAAATGAAAAAAATAATTATAACACTCTTAGTTATAGGTGCGATCATTACCGGAATTATTCTCATGCTTTCAGACGGCAGTGAAACCGGCTATGAGGTACCGGTTTTGAATGAAACGGATGACGAAGTAGCATTTGTAAGAAGATATGTACCGTCTGTAACGGTAACCAATGTGTCGTATGCCGACTCATTGCAAGAGGTGGGGAGAGCATTGATCTCAGGCGATACATTAACGACCGGAAATAGCGGATACGCAATGGTTTTGTTTCTGGATGAATCCATTGCAAGGGTGAGCCCATCTTCTCAGATGGTTATTCGAAGTGAGCTGAACCCTGATAGAAATCTGAATTTACGTACTCATGTCGGCATGTTACTGGGCGGTATCTTTCTGGATGTGGAGAGCAACCCAAACCGTGAGTTTGAAATAACCACAACACGGGCTGTAGCTTCTGTGAAAGGAACACGCTTTGGTGTAACAGCTGATGATAAAATCTGGGTAGAAGAGGGAGAGGTAGAGGTAACAATCAGAGAGACCGGTGAAGTGCGATCGCTGGGAAATAAAATGTATCTGCAAGTGGAAGCAGATGGCACCGTAGATAGCGGTGAGTTGACCGACCAGGAGCTGGCAGAGCTGGTTGATGAATACGAAATACTTGAAAGTGATTTGATCGAACGACAAATGAAGATTCAGTTTAGAAACAGGTCAGGTGATCCTGTTGAAGAACAAATCAGAGTGTTCGAACAGTCGGATTCATCAAATGAATAGACTCTGTCATTAAGTACAAAAACCTCTTTTCATGATAAATGGGAAGAGGTTTTTTTATTTACTCTATTCTCAACCCGAATAAAGATTTTTGTATTTTTGGCTCATGAAAAATAAAGAGCAACAAAAAATTGCAATCATCGGAGGGGGTGCGGCCGGTTTTTTTACAGCGGTGAATGCAGCTAAGCAAAATCCCGAATTGGCCATCACTATTTTTGAAAAGTCGAGAGAAGTACTCTCGAAAGTGCGGGTTTCCGGTGGCGGGCGATGCAATGTCACACACTACTGTTTTGATCCTGAAATCCTTTCAAGAAATTACCCAAGAGGTGAAAAAGTTCTACGATGGAGCTTCGAGCAGTTTCAAGCCAAAGACACCGTAAAGTGGTTCGAGGATAGGGGAGTAGCGATAAAATCTGAAGATGATGGGCGAATGTTTCCGGTCTCGAATGATTCGCAAACGATTATCGATTGCCTGATGAAAGAAGCCAAAAAAAATGGGGTGAAAATTCGCACAAAAACAAAAGTTGAAGCCGTTGTGCCTGAAGAGAATGGCGGATTTAGGTTATCCATCAGAAAAGAGAGCCCTGAAGAGTTCGATGCCGTTGTTATTGCCACAGGTGGCTATAATCGCGAGAAAGCGTATGGGTGGCTCAAAACATTAGGACACTCGGTTCATTCACCTGTCCCGTCACTGTTCACCTTCAATTTTCGTGAGAAAATACTGTCTGATTTGGCAGGAATCTCAGTTGAAAATGCACATGTAAAAATTGAGGAATTACAATATGAGGAATCAGGGCCAGTTCTTATAACGCACTGGGGATTGAGCGGACCGGCTGTGCTGAAAATTTCTGCCTGGGCAGCTCGGGATCTGCACGACCTGGAATACCGGTTTCATGCTTTGGTGAACTGGGTTCATCCATTAAATGAACAAGAGACAAGAGAGGAGCTGATCAAACTTCGTGACCAAAATGCCCGAAAAACAGTTTCAAAACAAGATCACTTTCCATTTCCAAACAGGTTGTGGGATCGATTTCTGGAACTGTCGGGAATTAAAACGGAGAAACGATGGGCGGATCTTTCAAATAAGGAGATCCATGAGCTGACTCAGACGTTATCTCGAAGTCGCTATAACATTCAGGGAAAAACTACCTATAAAGAGGAGTTTGTTACCTGTGGAGGAATTCCCCTGAAGGAGGTAGACCCGGATACTTTAGAGAGTAAAATTGTTCCAAATCTCTATTTTGTAGGAGAGGTCTTGGATATCGACGGTGTGACAGGCGGATTCAACTTTCAAGCCGCATGGACAAACGGATGGCTTGCTGCAAACGCTATTGCTGAGCAGAATTGAGACGTGAGATATGAGATTTGAGTCTCATGTCTCATATCTCGAGTCTCATGTCTGATATCTACAAATACTTACTCGCCAGATTTGCCAGCGTCGATCGTTCTCCTTTTTCCAGGTTGATGTGTGCGTATATTTTGTTGTTGTGAATCCGGTCAATCATGTAAGAGAGCCCGTTGGTCTGTGTATCAAGATAGGGTGTATCGATCTGAAAAATATCTCCTGTAAAGATGATTTTCGTATTTTCTCCTGCACGGGTAATAATGGTTTTGATCTCATGCGGGGTCAGGTTTTGCGCCTCATCAATAATAAAGATCACATTATTCAGAGAACGCCCGCGAATGTAGGCCAAAGGCTCGATCGAGAGTTTCTCAGTCTGAATCAGCTCATCAATTTTCTTGTAGGAAGAGCTGTTTTCCTTGTACTGATTTTTGATGATACTCAGGTTATCCCACAGCGGCTGCATATAGGGATCAATTTTTGATTTTACGTCACCCGGGAGGTACCCAATATCGCGATTACTTAACGGTACAATAGGGCGGGCCAGGTAGATCTGCCTGTACTCTCTGCGCTGCTCAAGTGCTCCGGCCAGAGCCAATAGCGTTTTCCCGGTTCCGGCGGCACCGGTGATGGTTACAAGCTGAATCTCAGGATCCATAATGGCGTGTAGTGCAAACGTCTGCTCAGCATTTTTCGGTGAAATCCCATAGGCGCACATCGGCTTGATTAGCTCTACAGATTCATTTTTGGTATTGTAGTGTCCCAAAGCAGAACTGGAGTGATTTTTCAAGATGTAGTAGTGATTGCTAATCGGTTCACTCTTTTCCAGTTTGTTGTGTTTGATGTGACCCTTTTTGTAGAGATCGTTAATGGGTCCATTATCTTCAAACTCCAGTTCCGTCTTCCCTTTGTAAAGATGATCGATATCCTTAATCCGGATTGTCTCATAATCTTCGGCATCCAGTTTAAGCGCCCGGGCCTTCAGCCTCAGGTTGATATCCTTGGATACCAAAACCACCTTTTTGGTAGTCTCTTCTTCTCTTAAATGAAGAGCTGTATTTAGAATTCGGTGATCATTTTTTACCGAACCGAAAAGTCTGGACGCAACATCATCCAATCCTTCATCACTGACCACACGTATTTTTCCATGTGTCTTCCCATTCAGCGGAATCCACTTCTCAATCATGTTGGCGTCGGAGATCTTATCCAAATAGCGGATAAACTCCCGAGCATGAAGATTGGTTACGGAGTTGCCTTTTTTGAAGGAGTCGAGTTCTTCCAATACGGTTATCGGAATTGCGATATCGTGTTTTTCAAAGTTTTTTACTGCATCAGAATCATAGAGAAGAACGGAGGTGTCGAGTACAAATATCTTCTTCGCTTTTTTGGCGCGTGGCATAGGCAAAGCGGGTCAGGTTGATGATATTGTTTCTGTAGATTGCTACTTAAACGATAGCTAAACAGCTCGATAGAATCAACATAAGTGATAAACTTAATATTGATTTAATGAACGAGATTAGGCCTCACCATTTCTATGTTTTTAACGAGAAAAATGATAGAGTGCAATGCTCAATGCCACGGCAGCATTCAGGCTTTCCACATTCTCTGTATTACCCTCAATCCTGATACTTTTTCTGCCTTCCATAAGTTGAGGGTTTACACCATTTCCCTCATTCCCGATAATTAGAATCTCTTTTTTTGATGGCTCACTGTTTGATAAAGAAACAGATTCTGATCCGCCGTCTAGTGCAGCAATATTCCAGCCGGAAGCTTCAAAGGTCGGCAGTGTTACAGAAAGATCTGATTTTAAATATGGAAGCGCCCCGGTTGCTCCCGCGGTACTTCGGACTACTTTAGGGTGAAATGGGTCAACGGTTCCATGGCCGATAAGTAAACCGGTCACATTGAACCAAGAGGCAGTGCGGATCATTGTACCCAGATTTCCGGGATCCTGTATAGCATCAACGGCAACTAACAGGCCATCGGATTGCACTAATTTCTCTAAAGCTGCTTCCACAGGCGAGTGGCAGATAGCCAGGACTCCCTGCGGTGTATCTGTATCAGACAAAGAATTGAATTCATCACTATCTACCTCAAAAAAGGGCAGACCTGAATTTATGAAAGCATCATCCAGGTGGAATTCTTTTTCAACGACAACGGCTTCAATCTTGATGCGCTTTTGATGGATGATCTGTTCTACACAGCGCAAACCTTCGGCAATAAACTTATTTTCACGCTTGCGATATTTTCCCTGAAGTAGTTTCCGCCAATCGGTGATCTGACGGTTTGAAGGGGATGGAAAGGCCATAAATTTAATCTAACTCCTTAGCATAAATTGGGTTTCGCTGATCAACATTCTATATTCCAAGAAACTACTAATTAAGACAAAGATATAGTATGAAAGATTTTTTAAGCAAGCTCGGAATAAAAGAGAAAAATGCCGGAACGTCTACCGGTCAAAATTTTATAGAAAACACGTCTGCCAAACTGATTACAAGCTACACTCCGTCTGACGGATCAGAAATTGGTGCTGTTTACGAAACTACGAAAGAGGATTATGAGCAGGTTGTAAAAGCATCTCAGGAAGCATTCAAAGAGTGGCGGATGATGCCCGCTCCGCAAAGAGGAGAGATTGTTCGCCAGATCGGACAGAAACTTCGCGAGTATAAGGAACCGCTTGGTAAACTTGTTTCCTATGAGATGGGTAAAATTTACCAGGAAGGATTA
The DNA here is from genome assembly GCA_964401805.1 of uncultured Rhodohalobacter sp. Taxonomy (GTDB): domain Bacteria; phylum Bacteroidota; class Rhodothermia; order Balneolales; family Balneolaceae; genus Rhodohalobacter. Next base: position 6,638 of record CAYNZY010000015.1, on the reverse strand, counting down.
GGTGAAGTTCAGGAGATGATCGATATTTGCGATTTTGCCGTTGGTCAATCCCGAATGCTCTACGGGAAAACGATGCATTCCGAACGCCCGGAGCACAGAATGTATGAACAGTGGCATCCGCTGGGTCCTGTAGGAATTATTTCAGCGTTTAACTTTCCGGTAGCCGTTTACAGCTGGAACGCAATGATTGCTGCCATCTGCGGTGATACCGTGATCTGGAAAGGGTCGGAGAAAACACCGCTCTGCTCAATTGCGGTTCAAAATATTATCGGAGAAGTTCTGAAAGAAAATGACGTTCCGGAAGGAGTTTTCGGGATGATTACCGGCGGACGTGAGGTCGGTGAATGGATGACAAACGACGGACGTATTCCATTGATTTCTGCTACCGGATCCATCCCAATGGGTAAGCAGGTTGGAAAAACCGTGGCTGCTCGATTGGGTAAAACAATCCTTGAGCTGGGAGGTAATAACGCCATCATCATAAGTAAAGAAGCCGATCTGGAAATGGCTATTCGCGCGATTGTGTTTGGTGCCGTTGGAACGGCGGGGCAACGCTGTACCAGTACCCGTCGGTTGATTATCCACGAAGACGTATATGATGAGTTGAAAGATCGTCTGGTAAATATTTACAAGAGCATTAACATTGGCAATCCGCTTGATTCAGATACGCTGGTTGGCCCACTTATCGACCAGGATGCCGTTGATGCAATGCAATCGGCTCTTAAGAAAGTTGAAGAAGAAGGGGGATCTGTAGTTTGTGGTGGCGATGTCCTGGAAAACATGGAAGGTCACTACGTGAAGCCAGCCATCTGTGAAGTTGAAAATCACTACGAAATTGTGCAGCATGAAACGTTCGCACCCATACTTTATCTCATCAAATATGGCGAACTGGATGAGGCACTCGAACTGCATAATGGTGTTGTTCAGGGGCTCAGCTCATCGATGTTTACGCTGAATATGCGCGAAATGGAGAGATTCCTGAGCCATGCCGGATCGGACTGCGGAATTGCGAACATTAACATTGGGACAAGCGGTGCGGAAATTGGCGGAGCGTTTGGCGGTGAAAAAGAGACCGGCGGTGGACGCGAATCCGGATCTGATGCATGGAAAGCTTATATGCGTCGACAAACCAATACCATCAACTGGGGTGATGAACTGCCACTTGCGCAGGGAATTGAGTTTGATGTGTAAATTCAGGTTTCATCCAATTGGAATAACTGCGGATAGTTTGTTTATAAAATATCCGCGTTATTTCGATGATGATTTTTAAATGAAATCTTTACTTATTATTCTTTGGTTTTGTTACCAATCAGAGTTTAAATATGCCATTATTCATTGAGAATTAAGGGGGGTATGGATAAAAAAAGATGGAAAAAAACCGAAGCTGAATTTGATGCACTCTTTGATCTTAGTGAGAATGAAAAAAAGAAGCGATTGGAAACTCTCCGGGAAGAGAATCCAGAGCTTTATGAGGATCTAAGACACCTTCTTGAACTTGCGGAAAACTCTCAAAATTTCCTTGAAGAGGGGCGGGATAAATATCTGAACAGCTTTTTCAAAGATATGGCTGCTGAGTCGGTTCAGGAATCAGAAGAGGATTTCGTCCCCAGAAAAGTTGGCAGATATAAATTGCTTAAACCAATTGGCAGGGGTGGCATGGGTAATGTTTACCTGGCCGAGCGGGCTGACGGACTGTTTGAACGAAAAACAGCAATCAAATTTGTCCGTACTGAACTGAACAACAGAGAGGTTAAAAAAAGATTCAACCGTGAAAAGAAGATTCAGGCATCACTGGATCACCCTTCTATTGCCCGCCTTTATGATGCAAGCAGTGATGAGCACGGAGTTCCGTTTCTGGTGATGGAATATGTAGATGGCCAACCTATTACCTCTTATTCGGATGAAAATGACTTATCCATCAGGAAAAGAGTTGAATTGTTTATCTCTGTTTGTCAAGCCGTACAGCATGCACATCAAAACCTCATTATTCATAGGGATTTAAAGCCTTCTAATATACTGGTAAACCCGAAAGGCGAATGTAAACTACTTGATTTTGGAATTGCAAAGCTTCTGGATAAAGACGGGGATCTGCCTGAGTTAACACAAACCGGGCAGCAGTATTTTTCAATGAAGTATGCCGCACCTGAGCAGATTCAAAACCGACAGGTAAATACTCTTACTGATATTTACTCTCTGGGAGTTCTTCTTTATGAAATATTGACCGGTTCGTTACCCTACAATATTACAGAGCAAACTACCTATGGCGAATTTGAACGAATAATATGTGAAGATCCGATTTCGAAACCGAGCACTTTAGTTCGGAATTCTAAGGATCTATACAAACAGATTCAGGGTGACTTAGATAACATCATACTGAAAGCTCTGGAAAAGTCGCCCGAGCGCCGTTACCGTTCAGCTGAAGCGTTGGCTGATGATCTGAAACGCTACCTGGATAATTTGCCGGTATCAGCCCGACCGGTGGGCATAATCTATAGATCACGTAAATTTATTCAGCGTAATAAGAAGATCTCATCATTTGCCGCAGTACTTCTAATCACGGTACTTTCCGGCTTATACTATCATACCACCGAGATAAGCAAGGAGCGCGACATTGCAAAGATACAGCGTGACCTGGCAGAACTGGAAGCCTCCAAAACAGCTCGTGTCAGCGAATTTGTGGTAGGTCTTTTTGAACAGTCTGATCCTTACTCCAGCTCGGGAAAGGAACTTACCGTAGGCAATCTTTTGGCTCAGGGCAGGGAGAGGATAGAAACACTGGATGAAGCGCCTTTGGTGCAGGCTGAGATGTATATGGTTTTAGCTCGGGTTTACCGTTCACTGGCCGAGCACGAAACCGCGCATAAATTATCAGGTCAGGCACTCACATTACTGCAAGAACAGGCATCACCTGATTCGATAAGCCTGGCAAGTGCCTGGACAATGCGTGCGTACACCTTGTCCTCTCTGGGCCGTTACGGTGAGGCAGAAGATGCACATCGGCAAGCTTTGGAGCTGACAAATCCTGAAAATAGTCTTGCGCAGGCTGAACGTCTGAACAATCTTGGCTTGGCACTGTTTTCACTTGGGCAACTTGGTGAGTCGCAAAAATTACTGGAGGAAGCTCTTAACCTGCGAAGGGATGTGCTTCCTGAAAGTGCTGAGCTCGCCGCATCACTCAATAACCTGGCCTTGGTGCTTGCAGCACAGGACCAGCATGAAGAGGCCGAACCACTTTACAGAGCATCGCTGGAAATGAGACGGTCCGTTCTTGGAAATGAACATCCGACAACTACATACTCAATGACTAACCTTGCTACTCTTCTGGATCAAATGAATCGGCTGGAAGAGGCGGAAAGTAATTATCGGGAAGCGTTGCGACTACGAAGAAACATTTTTGGTGATGATCATCCGGCAGTTGCCAGTGTTTTGTATCAGATTGGCTGGCTGCAATCGCGCAGGGGGGAACTGGATCAGGCACGGCTCTTCCTCGAAGAAGCGCTGGATATTCGAAGCCGGGTTCTTGGGCCGGACCATCCATCTACAGCGGTAATAATGAATGCTGCAGCTGTGGTTGCAATAGACATGGGGGAACTGGATCAGGCTGAAGAGTGGTTAGGTCGGGCTTTATCAATCTATCGTTCGGTTTTTGGTGACTCCCATCACGATATCGCCCTTGTCCTTGCTAATATGGGGCAAACGATGTATTTGAAAGGTGATTTAGCAGAGGCAGAGCGCTTGCTTTTACAGGCATTGGAAATGAATCGCCAAGAACTGGGTATGGAACACAGGCATGTAGCTAATAACCTTAGAAGTCTGGCTGAACTTGAAATGGCAAAAAATAATATTGAACAAGCTGCCGAATATGCTGCTTCTGCCAGAGAAGTTTTGGATGCACTTGAATTAGATGAAGAACATCCCGACCGAAATAAGTTGGACAATTTGATTCGGCAAATAGAGGGCATAAGAAGTTAAAAGCCGCAAAGCAGAGATTCGGGAGGAATCCGCAGTTTATAGAAAAAGAGATGGGATGGTAAGTTCACTCCGTAGTGCGACCTATAGTTTACTACACTAATCGAATAATCAGGAGGCTCCGGTGGAGCCTTGTTAATAAGCATGTCTGGTTTTCTATAAACAGGTAACTCCTCCGGAATTTAAGGCTCTGAATAAATTTAACGATTTTACATGTGACAGACTTTGAAGTGGGAAAATTGTTTTATGCTGGTAAGCCTGGAAAATAAATAGCGTACCATTTTATGGTAGCTATATAGAAAACTGATTTCATCGGAATCCCCTGTTTATAGAAAGAAGTGGAAAAAAACAAATCCCGCTCCGTAGGTGCGCCCTGCCGATGATTAATTAGCGTATCAATATTTTGGGAGTTTTTTGATCTGATCTATGGTTTAACAATGAAACGGAACATAGAAGGATTCTCTATTTACCGTTGAAGTTTTCGATTGCTGTGTTCAAATCATTATCAGACATTATCAAACCATGATTAAAAAACTTAATTCTGCTCGTATTGATGAATTTGTAAACCCGGATGTTGCTGTCCTGCTACTTCGAATCGGTGCCGCAGCTCTGATGCTCACTCACGGTATCCCCAAACTGTTAAGGATTTTAGAAGGAGATTTTAGTTTTGGCGATCCCATCGGCATAGGCCCGACGGCCTCCCTAATACTTGTAACCTTTGCCGAAGCGATTTGCGCAGCTTTGGTAATGATTGGTTTGATGACAAGATTATCCCTGATTCCCTTGATCATTGCCATGATGGTGGCTGTTTTTGTAGCACACGCCGGGGATCCGTTCGGTGATAAAGAATTGGGTCTGTTTTTTCTGATCAGTTTTATCGTTCTTTTCTTAACCGGGCCGGGGAAGTATTCCGTAGATCAAAAGATGTTTAGGAAGTAGGTTGCTCATTAGTGGCACGACTCAAAGGTGTACCATGAGTGGTTATCAATACATCACCTTAATATGATTCATAAAGAATTTGAAAAAAGTGCAAGCGAAGAGATATTGCTCAGGAGCAATGTTCATCCTGCAATATTTTATAGTGGGGTGGTCTTTGCAATTTACATAGCTGCAACTACGGTCGCAATGGGAACAAACGGTATGACCTATTTCTTTGTGCCTTACACATTAATTTGGATCGCCATAGGATATTTCAAATGGACTTACAGAGAGTATATCCTTACAAATGAGCGTCTGGCAATTGTTTCTGGTTATTACTATCTACGCACAGAGAGTATCCCAATTGATAAAATTGAACATGTGACACTCCGTCAATTCTGGTCAAATAAATGGCTGGATACGGGTATTGTTACAATTTTTGGGATCGGTATTCGAACAAAAAGAATAAAGGGGCTCAAAGATGCAGGAAAACTTAAAGATGCCATTCACAGTCAGCTCTCTGTGGATCCCAAACCATATTTTTCAAATTGAAGATTTAGGAGGCTCCGATGGAGCCAAGTCTTATCTAACTTATATTATGCTACAAACAGGCAACTCCTCCGGAGTTTTATTTCGAATTAATTATGTCTGACATACTCGTGGCACGACTTCAAGGCGTGCCACGAGTGGTTTAAACCAACTCATCGAATATCCGGAAACTCTCCGGACCGTATTGAAATAGCAGATCATACAAGCAGCACCACTTTTCAAATCCCTCAAAGTGCTGACGGTACTCAGGATGGGTGAAGTGCTATAAAAAGGTAACTCCTCCGGAGTTGGTTTATTTATTACAAAACCGGGATTCTGAAGAGAACCAGTTATTAGTTTTGAATATTTACTAGGTCTACTAATGAGATTATTTTACGAACTGATTCCGTAGGAATCACCTGTTTGTAGAATTAAAGAGAGGATAAATATCAACGCTCCGTAGGAGCGTCCTCACTCTGTTTGAAATCGAATAAGAATTTATGATTGAATTCAACATCAAATTTTTTCAGTAACTGAATATACTCTTCTCTAAAAGTTCTTTTTTTATGATGCTGTTCTTGGCGATTAATGTAGTTAATCACTGTATCTATTTGTGATTGTGAAAATGAGAAAGCACCATATCCCTCTTGCCATTTAAATCTTCCGTTTATCCATCCTTTCCTGTTTATAAATTGATTAGTAGCCACTTTCATTTCCTTAACCAAGTCCGGTAGGGATATTGTCGGTTTGTATCCGATAAAAAGATGAGTGTGATCGGGCATGCAATTGATGGCCAATAGTTTGGAACCTCGATTAGTAATTAATCCTGTAAAATATTTGTGAAGCTCCTCTTTATGTTGTTGAGGGATTAGTTGTTGTCTGAATTGAACGGCAAAAACGATGTGTAGGTATATTTGTGAGTAGGTATTAGGCATCAGGATAAAAATTTGGTTTTTAATTATATGATGCCGTATTAGTATTTGCCTTACAAAAAAATTAAAAAACAATCTGGATTTAATAACGCAGTTTATTTACCAAGAACTAAGAAAGAGAGGTGGCTCCTACGGAGCCGGGTTTGATCTTTTGCATTATGCGATGCTACAAACAGGCAACTCCTCCGGAGTTGGTTTACATTATAACAAAGCCAGGCTTTAAAAGAGATCTAGTTTATAGACAGGAATAATTCACTACGTATACTGATGAGATCATTATGCGAACCGATT
>CAYNZY010000014.1:0-67459 GCA_964401805.1 uncultured Rhodohalobacter sp. | reverse complement strand
CGAATTTAACGGGTTGGCATTTTGCCCTAAGGTTCCACTTAGTCCCACTATAAAAAATAAAACGAGTGTTAAAACCGATACTATAGCTTTCTTAAGCATACTTCTCCTGTAGATTTGAATACCTTTTGACAATTAAAAGCCGAGTGTGTTTTCACTCGGCTGAGTTTAATTAATTTCGATTATTTGATGACGATGAGCGCTTTCTGGATGAGCTTCCGCTACTGGATCTGTTATTAGATGATGATCTTTTAACTGAGCCACTGCTCGATCGATTGCTGCTTGACGACCGATTTACGGCTGAGCGAGAAGAGTTGCTGCTTCTGGTTCTATTTACTCCAGATGAAGATGATCTTCTGCTATTGGTAATGCTTTCTAAAGCCGCATTGCCCAATGTTCGTCCAAGTGATCTTAAGAATCCGGACGATCGGCTTTGTCTGTTATTTCTAGTCCCTATTCGGTTTGGAACTACTGCGTTTGTAGTTCTTCTATTTACTGCAGTTCGATTAACTGATCGATTAAAAACAACGGATCTTCGATTAATCGTAGTGTTTTCACCAACACTTATTCGATTTCCCTCAGTCCGTGGTGCAACATAAGTTGATGTGCGGCTCGAGGTTGATCCGATAGTGGCTTGTTGACGTTCATTGTTATTTGACCGGCTCCGGCTGGTACTGGCTCCACTCGACCGGTTTGATGAATTACTTCTGCTTACGGATCCGCTGCTTCGATTGTTGGAGCTTGATCGGCTACGATTAACAGTACCTCTATTGTTACTGCTGCCAGAGCGGCTGCGGTTAACTGTACCTCTGTTGTTACTATTCGATCGACTACGATTTACAGTTCCTGACGATCGATTCGTATTTGTTCTTGATCGATTAACTGTTGATCGGCTATTCGACCTGCTGGTGCCCCTGGAACGTATAGAACTGGATGAACGAGTGCGGTCCATCGCGCTCCTGCTTCTGGTTACCTGAGTAGATCTGGCATTACTCCGTATAGCACTTCTGCTACTCTGCACTGCTGACGTTCTGTTTCGAATAACATTTCCTCTTGTAGCCAATCCAGTGCTTCGAGGGCCATAATCTCTTTGTACAGTTCTGGTATTGTATACAATTACGGGTCGGCCGTAGTAACCGCTATTATATCCCCAGTATCCACTGTAGTAGCCTCCATAGTAAGAGTAAGGATCATAATAAAATCTGTACGGGTCGTGGAAACCCCATCCAAATCCTATGCTAAAATGAGGCCGATAAAAGCGAACTGCAAAATAACTGTGCCCATAGTAAGCCGGACCATAATATCTGTAAAATGGAGGTGTGTACCACGAACTGAAATGGTAGGGATAGTAGTGATGGTAAACAGAACTGTAAGATCTCCGAACATGTCTGTCGTGTGCTAAATTAATACCATGGTTCAAATACCACTCCTTGGCTTCATAATCTTTAAAGTAGTACTCTTCGGCATCATCCCAGCCATCCTCATACCCCAGAACATAATCATCTTCATTCACTATCTGTCCTTCTCTCTGCTCAACCGGTGCACGACGATCCGGAGCAGGTTGGGTAGAAGCAGGATAGTAGCCTCGATCTGAATGAACAGTCTTTACCTGTGTGTAGCAACCGGACAAAAATAGTCCTGATGCAATTAAAATCGCGAGATATTGTAGTTTAAGTTTCATATCAGCCTCCGGCTTATTGTCAGTTCTGTACCTTCAACAGTAAATATACACAACAGGTTTCCAACATTGTATCACATGTCCATGTGAGTAGATGTAAAATTCTTACAGTTAAAAATGTTTTTCACCTCACTACCCATCTTAAACTGTAAATTCTATTTCATTTATAACGCTAAACGGCTTGCAGTGTTGCAGGAAAAAATAATTGCACCTGGTTAAAGAATAAACGAATAGTTGACCTTATCTGACAATCTCCATAAATCGAGAATTAAGCTGAGGTCAGCTCTTTTAAAAGGAGAGTGCCCGTAAGTTCAGATCTCCCCTCTCAACGATTTGGCAATTACTTCAGCCTTCGAATTGACGTGCAGTTTTTTATAGATATTCCGTATATGAGCCCTCACTGTATCGATGGAGATATCGTATCTGTCGGCAATCATTTTATAGCTGAGCCCGTCTACCAAGCCGTTTACAATATCCTGCTCACGTGCTGTCAGATCTGATTCAGGCTTCTTTTTGACCTGATTTGTATTGAAATACTGAATCACCTTGCGAGCTATCTGAGGCGACATTGGAGCTCCGCCTTTCGCGAGATCCTCAACCGCATCCTTAATTTCAGGAAGCGATGTGTGTTTGAGGAGATACCCGGAAGCCCCGGCTTTCAGTGAATCGAAAATTTTATGAGAGTCGTGATAAACCGTAAGCATAATGATATCGATCTCTGGATAGTCCTGTTTAATGATACCAATCCCCTCAATACCTGACATGCCGGGCAGTTGTATATCCATCAACAGGATATCCGGCAGCTCTTTCTCTTTTAAGTAGTCCAGCATCTCCTCAACCGAATCTACGGCAACGCTGCAGCTTATTTCGTCCTGCATGTCAAGATAGCGTTGTATCAAATTCCTTATTTTTACATTGTCTTCTACAATTCCAACATTAATCATAACTGCTCCGCTTTAAATGGTTTATCAGGTTACATGTCCTGATGCCGTTATTGAAAATCCCTGACCGTTCTTAATGCTGAGGTCCGCCCCGATCCTGTCAGCTCTTAACTGCATATTTCTTAATCCCTGACCCGATTTTTTAACCTTATTTGCAGTATTTCCATTATCCTCCACAATTAGCTTAAATTTATTTCCATCAAATGAAAACCGTATTTGAGCTCGAGTGGCATTTGAGTGTTTAATAATATTGTTTACAGCCTCTTTGAAAATCAAGTATATGTTTTCTTTTGCCTGCACAGGTAGCTTTTTATCCATTTTCAGGTCATCAAAGTGATAGATAACCTCGCATTTATTATTACTGAATACTTGATTTACATAGTCCTGCATTCGATCCGTCAGGTCACCTGCCGTATCATTTCGAGAATCTATTGACCATACGATGTCGTCCAGGCTCGTTACAATTTTACGGCTCTGCTCTCCCAGCTGGCTTAGAGTATCACGCATTTCACTACTAATCTTTCCCGCTTGCAAAAAGTCGGTCTGAAGGGCCAGCTCTGTTAGCGACGACCCAACATCATCATGTAAATCGCTGGCGATTTGAACCCTCATTTTTTCAATTTCAACCTGTTTACTTACACGGTTATAGTGAATAATGAAAAGGATTAAGCCGGAAAATAAAGCAGTGGCCAATAGAATAAACCACCATTGGAAATAGAATGGAGGCAGTATCGTAAAAACAAATTCCGAAATATTCTCACTCTGAGCTCCATCTGCGTTGTAAGCTCTGACCTGAAGTGAATAGTCGTCCGGCGGCAGGCCAGGGTATCGGATCTCATTCTCCCGGGTTATCGTCCACTCATCACTAAGCCCCACCAGTCGATGTTGGTAAATAATCTGATCTGGCGCCTCGAAAGTGAGCCCGGTTACTGTAGCCTGTAAAAAGTTATTATCGTGCGTAAGTCGGTACTCTCTTCCGGGCTCAACGTCTCGGCCACTAATGGAAAGTGATTCAAATTCGAGTCCCGGTGCGGACATGTTATTCTTAATCCTGTCTGGGAAAAATCGGCTCAGTCCTTCCACAGATCCCAGCCAAATCGTACCGTCGGAAGCCAAAAATGATCCGCCCGCGTTCAGTTCGTTTGCAATCAGCCCCTGACTATTGGTATAGGACCTGTAGGAGAGCATTCGTTCAAGTTCAGTTTCTGATTCATAAAATTTATCCTTTCGAAACAGGTAGAGCCCACGGTTTGTACCAATCCAGTATCTATTTTCACGATCCTGAATGGTAAAATAGAAGATCGTTTCAACCTGGTTAGATCGAATAAGCCTTTCAACACTGTCACCTTGGTAGCGAGCCGGACCATTAAATGTTGAAAACCACTTCTCTCCCAGGTGATCAATAAAAATTTGAATGACCCCGTTACTCGGTAGCCCATCCGCAATCGTGATGGTTTCAAATTCACCGTCAAGATACTTTACCACACCTCCATAGGTGGCCAACCAAATTGTCCCATCTTCGTCCTGTTTGACGTCCATTACGGTGTTGTTGGGCAGTACATTGGATGTATTATAATGGTCATATCCATCATTTCGAAGTCGATACACCCCGTCGTTGTAAGTCGCAATCCAGAATTCGCTTTTACTTGTGTCTTCGTGAATACTCCTCACGGATTGAAAATTGATGTCAAATGCTTCGAAATCCGTAAACCTCCCCTCCTCGAATATTGAAATACCATCTCGGGTACCAACCCAAAATTGATTGCGGCTGTCTTCCAGAAACGTATAAACTTTGTTGTCTTGCAACCCGTCGGTTTCATCAAACACCCTGAGATTTTCCCCGTCAAACCGAACAACTCCGCCTCCGTAGGTAGCAATCCAGATATTTCCAAATTGATCCTCAGTAAATCCGGTTACCACGTTATTGGGCAATCCGGTATCGATATTATAACTTTGAAACAGCTCGCCTGAGTAATGCGTGATACCCCCACCCAGTGTTCCAAGCCAAAGATTACCTTCTCTATCAATGATGCTTGAGTAGATCGTGGTTGCAGGAAGGCCATTTTCCCGGTTATAGTTTGTAAAGCTTTGCCCATCAAAAAGAGACAGACCGTTTTCGGTACCAACCCAAATTCGGTCGTAAGCTTGAACAGTAATGGTAAGCACACGATTATTGTTGAGCCCTTGCTGCTCGTTGAATAACTGAAATTGGCCATCCCTAAAAAGTACAAGCCCTTCGCGGGATGCAATCCAAAGACGATTGTATCTATCAACAGTAACACTTTGTACCCTTACCTCAGGCAGACCTTCTTCATCTCCAAAATGATCACACTTTCCATCTTCAAGCCGGAACAGTCCCTCGTCTGATGCCACCCAGATTACACCGTCTTCAGTTTGAGCTAAATCATTTGCCGTTAAGATTCCAAGATCATTCTCTTCACTGTAGTGAATTAGATTATTGTTACTATCCAACCGCCAGAGCCCTTTCTCTGCGGTACCTATCCAGATTGTGCCCAAAAAATCTTCAAAGAATGATAGAACTGCTGTATTAGAAAGCTCAGACAGATTTTCAGGAGTGTGGAGGGAGTCGTCTTTTACAACCGTAATACCATTTTCAGTACCGACCCATATATTTTTTTCAGAGTCTTCAAAAAGCGTGTGCACCCTGTTGTTTGAAAGACCATTATCTTCATAGTACTGACGAAAACTCTTCCCATCGAACCGGTTGAGTCCATATCCGGTGCCTACCCAGATGTACCCTTTTGAATCCTGTATCAGGTCATGGGCCACCGATTCACTTAGCCCAAACTCGATAGAGTAGTTGCGAAATGGGAGGATTTGGGCAGAAGCCAATTCCTGAACCAAAAAAACGGTAAGGATTAATGCCGCTATTTTTTTGCTATAGTTCATCAAATTAAGCTAACAAGTTCCACCGAAGGAGCAAATCACATATTCATGTGGTTTTTTTATTCATCCAACCCTAAAACTATTTTTAACCGATAGGGATTTAAAAACACAATCAAACAAACTTACCCGTTTGTCAATCCCTCCCAAAAACAGAAAAAGCCCCATAATGGAGCTTTTTCAATTCTTATAATAAAAATGTATTTAGCCTAAATACGCTCTGAGAGCTGCACTTCTGTTGTGGTGGCGAAGTTTTCGCAAGGCTTTCTCTTTAATCTGACGAACACGTTCTCGTGTTAGATCAAAGCGTTCCCCAATCTCTTCCAGAGTCAACGAGTGTTCCCGTCCGATGCCAAAATACAAGCGGATAACCTCTGCTTCTCTTTTAGTGAGTTTAGAAAGGGCTCTTTCAATCTCCACTTTCAAAGACTCGCCCATCAATTCATTGTCGGGGTTGGGAATCTCTTCATTCTCAAGTACATCCAACAGACGGTTATCTTCACCTTGTGCAAACGGAGCATCCATTGATAGGTGACGACCTGAAATTTTCAGTGTATCGGCTACTTCAGAAACAGTCATTTCCAAACTTTCAGCAAGTTCAGCTGCAGAAGGCACACGTTCATACTCCTGCTCTAATTTTGAAAGTTCCTTACCGATTTTGTTTAAGGCTCCCACACGGTTCAAAGGCAGACGTACAATACGACTTTGCTCTGCCAGGGCCTGTAAAATTGATTGACGAATCCACCAAACAGCGTAAGAGATAAACTTAAATCCACGGGTTTCGTCAAACCGCTTGGCTGCTTTAATCAAGCCAAGATTACCTTCGTTAATTAAATCTCCGAGAGATAAACCTTGATTCTGATACTGTTTTGCAACTGAAACAACAAATCGGAGGTTAGCTTTGGTTAACTCTTCGAGTGCTCTCTGTGATCCTTTTTGAATCTCTTTGGCCAAACGAACTTCGTCGTCGGGAGTAATGAGCTTCTCTTTTCCAATTTCGTGTAAGTATCGATCTAAAGATTCAGATTCGCGGGTAGAAATTCCTGAACTTTTTGCCACGTTATAAAAAGATTTCTTTAAAGTTGTGCTTGCGCCTGCATGATCTGCTATTGAAACGAGCAGTGATGAATTATGTTGTGGATCATCCCAAACTCGAACTGTCTAAGATACAAACAAAATGCATTCTTTTGAAATTCGATTTACATTCGCAGGTAAATGAATTTTCTATTTTATTTTCTCCAGAAATGAAGTTCCCGGGAGTGGATTTTCAATCTTAAAAAAATCCAGTGCAGTAGCTGAAACGTCCGAAAAAGTACTTCTTATCCCCAAATCCTTTCCGGGTTTTTGTGAACCGTTAACAACTATCAGAGGGACGAATTCTCTTGTGTGGTCGGTACTATTATCAGTAGGATCATTACCATGATCTCCTAAAAAGATCAGTATATCCCCTTCACCCAGTTTATTCAGCATTGCAGGCAGTGCCCGATCAATTTCCTGCAGCGATTCTCCGAATCCATGAGGGTCCTGTCTATGACCATATTTTTGGTCCGTATCAATCAGATTCACAAATACAAAACTGTTCTTAATACCGGCACTCATCAGGCTCAGTGTTTGCGATAATCCCTCTGCATTACTTTTTGTTCGCCGATACTGGTCAAACCCTTCTTCGGCAAAAAGGTCTATCACTTTACCGATTGTATAAGTTTTTACTCCGTTCTCTTGCAAAAGAGAAAGTAAATTTGGCTTTGGCGGTATCATCGAATAGTCGTGCCTGTCATCAGATAACCTTTCAAAACTACCGGGCTCACCATGAAACGGACGGGCAATTACACGACCAACCGCATGCTCTCCAACCATCACGTCGTTTCTGGCATACTCACACCATTCATATAATTTTTCCAGTGGAACCACATCGACGTGGCAGGCAACCTGGAATACACTGTCAGCCGAAGTATACACGATCGGATTGCCAGATTTCATATGCTCTTCACCATAGTCACGAATCACGTCCGTACCTGAGTAGGGAAGATTTGCCAATACATCATCTGTACCTGTTTTCTCGCAAAACTTTTCGATCACATCTTTTGGAAATCCTTTTGCGTAGGTTGGAAACGGTTGATCCAGATGAATTCCTGCAATTTCCCAGTGTCCGGTTGTAGAGTCTTTACCTGCTGAAACTTCACGCATCTTTCCATAACTGCCTAGCGGCTGTTCACATTTATCCACAGACTTGAGCGGTTCAATATTTCCGAGACCAAGCTTTTCAAAATTTGGCAGCTTTACTCCTGTCGTCTCCAAAACATGACCCAATGTATTTGTTCCTGCATCACCATATTGGGCAGCATCTTCTTGTGCGCCAATTCCTAAACCATCAATAACAACTACAAAAAATCTTGACATCCACTCAAAGTATTTATTTAAAAATTACTGGCAGACCGGGCCTGATTACCATTCATGGCATCCGAAAGTTTTCTTTTAGCCAGTCTTATCTGCTCAAACTGATCGCCGCTGTTGGGTTCAACCTCGATCATACCGTATGTAAGAGAAAGTTTGATTTTCTGTCCGCCCAAAATTTTCACTGGATCTTCCAATTTTGCATCGACTGCAGAAATCCATTTTCCACAAGCCTGGTCATCATTACCGGTTATAATTGCGGAATAAATATAATCTGAGTTAAATCCAATTAACCCTGAGGAACCATTCCTCCCCGGATTCAGAATGTTTACGACAGATCGCTGTAGCCTTTTTAAATCTTCAAGCCTGAATCTGGATCGCAGCTCCTGCAGGTTATCAATAGTTACGAAACCAAACCACGTCTTTTCTTCTGACCTCCCCACTCTTTTGATTTGGGTGGCGAGGGTTCGCTCCCAAATTTCCGGGATAAAATTACCATACTCACTTGTAAGGATATCCTTGTCTACATCCACTTTCCCCTGATTAATCTGAATGGATAGTGATGCAATCCGAACCAGATTTTTAAGCTTATGCTTTACAGAATCTTTGAACGTTAAAGGGTTTTTATCATAAGCTATTACCACAGCGTGGCGCCGGTCATGAATCATAATTGGAATGGCATAGGTCGCACCATCCGTATTTGTCTCCGCACTGGAAATACGTTTTGGATTTTGGTTGAAGTGAATAGCAAAAACCTCTCTTCCCTTTTGAAGAGCATCATAGGCTACACTTTTCTCCTCCATCAACAAACCAAGTTTTGGGTATTCTGGTGATTTTGAGGATCTCAGAATATTGCACCAGCTATCCATTCCGCGAGCCACAACGGATACGCCGCCCGTGCGTAAATATTTTTGCATCTCCGAAGCCATAACTTCGAGAACCTCAGCTTTATGCATTTTTGGTGTAATACTTTCCAACGACTCATCGTATCTGGCCCACTCTTTTTCGTTCTCATAAAGGTCCGTAAGCTCAAGATAGGTGTTCAGCAAGTTCAGAAGTGCATTTCTGTATGCTGATAACACATCTTCATAGTCGGTTAAGTTGATCTGAAATTCTGTCTCAACTACCGTCAAGGCAACGGTTTCGCCATTGTTTATAAATGGAATGAGCGTGAGGAATCGAACCGGCACATGATCGTGGTAATGGCTCAAATCAGAAACCGAAAAGTCCTCATCAACTTTCAGCTGCATTACATTTTCGATCTCCTTGAAGTTATCCAGGTAGTACTCTTCAAAAGCAATCCGGTCTTTAAACATCACGTTTGGCAGAATAGTAGAGCTGGTCTCCAAAACAAACTGCTTCCGGGTACGATTAACCCAGTACATATAGACCGTATCTGCTTCCGTTGATTTACGCAACAGCTGCATAATATCTTCCAGGGCGTGTTTAAATTCGAGCAGTGCTTTTTCTTCTCGCTTGTTGTCCATCAAAATCTGTTTTATTAGAGACTTTCTGCCAATTCTTCCGCCTGATCGATCATAGACTCAAACAGGTCGAGTCCGCGGTTCCAAAATTCCGCATCGCGAATGTCGATATCCATTTTGCCAACAATATTGTGTGGCCAATCAGAACCGCCCGCTTCCAAAAGTTCAATATACCGATCTGAAAATCCATTTTTTTGGTTTTTATATGCGTCATAAAGTGCCAGAACAAGCAGTTCTCCAAATGCATAAGCGTACACATATCCCGGGGTATGTAGAAAGTGAGGGATATAGCACCACCACAATTTGTACTCATCGGTGATGGTTACTGATTTTCCGTAAAGATCGTTTTGCGTCTCCACCCAATGTCTGGAAAAATCTTCTGTCGTTAATTCACCTTCTTCACGCCGGGCCGTGTGTATGCGATCTTCAAAACGATTCATCGAAATCTGACGGAAAACCGTCGCAATGGTGTCATCAATTTTACTCACCAATAGAGCCAATTTTTCTTTTGGATCATCAATGTTGTTCATCAGCTTATTGAAGACAAGCATCTCACCAAAAACAGAAGCTGTTTCTGCTGTTGTAAGCGGCGTAGATGACTGCAGCTCTCCCTGCTTTCTGGACAGGTACTGATGAACGCCGTGACCTAATTCGTGTGCCAGAGTTTGCACATCCCTGAGCTGACCATCAAAATTCATAAACACATAGGGATGAACATTTGTCACCGTACTTGCAGAATAAGCGCCACCTCTTTTGCCCGGACGAATGGCTGCGTCAATCCACTTTTTATCAAAAAATTCTGTAGCAATGGATTTCATGCGAGGGTGAAAATCACCATAAGCTTCCAGAACCATCGACTTTGCCCGGTCCCACTTTATTGTTTCCCTGTTTTTGGCGATCGGAGCGTAGCGATCGTAGTCGAACATCTCATCAACACCCAGAAGTTTTTTCTTGAGCTTGTAGTACCGCTGAACCAACTCATACCGCCCGGTTACAGCCGTAATCAGAGCTTCTACGGTTTCGCTATCAGTTTGATTGGAAAGGTTCCTCGACGAAATCCAGCTATCGTAACCACGAAGTTTATCGTTGGTATGTTTATCGGCCAGAAGTGTATTAAAGATAAAAGTAAGTGACCGCGAAAGTTCAGTAAACGTCTCAGTTAACGATTCATGAGCTCTTTTTCTCAACTCCCGGTCAGGACTATGCAGTTTACTCAGTACCTGTTGCTCGGTCATCTCTTCGCCATCCAGTTCGAAACGCGCAGCACCCAGTGTTTCATCAAAATATCTATTCCATGCAGACCTGCCGGTTACCGACTTTGCACTCATCACCTGCTCTGCATCTTCTGACAGAGTGTGATCTTTATACATTCTTGAAACACGCAGGTAGTGTTTCCATGGGAAAAGCTCTTTCGAGTTAATCAACTCTTCAGCACGGTCATCGTCCACTTTCATCCACTCTACATCAAAAAACACAAGCTTCTGACTGAGTTCGGATCCAAGTTCGTTGGCCTCCTGTAATAATTTGCCAAGCTTGGCATCTTCTGTGTTGGTAGACCAAATCAAATGAGAATACGATCCGATTTTTCCCGCACGCTGAATCAGAGATTCATACGCTCTCAGCGCGTCTGAAAATTCAGAAGACGATAGTGCAGAAATTCGCCCGTGGTACTTCTCTGCAAATTTATCCGCTTCTTCCAGTAAGTCCTTTTTATCCTCTTTTAGTTTAGGATCTTCCGGCGATTTATAAAGATCGGAAAGGTCCCATGCTACGTTCTCAGCCCCTGTTTCTGTTTTGTTTTTACTGCTCATAATGCAAGCACGTCGTTAAATGATTGGTTTTTTATTCAATCTGAATATAACGAATGAAATGACTATGATGAACCCGGAATTGAGACCAAATTAACGTCTTAAAACTAAGCGATATTCATCGTATTTTAATTGTTAAATGGTTAATTTAACCACTTATTAAAAAATTTAAGCTCAAAGCATCTTAATCTTGCGTTGACATATCATAACGCAACTGAATTAATTTTGGCTGTAGAATCAAATTAAGCTAACGATTATTTATAGCTATTAAGATCATTTGAGTACATAATCTGCCATACACATTTTTAAACTCAACAAAAGACACACTCGCTGTTTTGAAATCACTTGAATCTGTATTTGGACCCAATTCAGCTCTTGTCGAAGAGCTTTACGAACAATATCAGGCCGACCCAGACTCTGTTCCCAATCACTGGCGAAAATATTTCGACCAAATTGACGGCAACGAAATTCCTGCCCCTGAACAAACTTCCGATAAACCTGCAAAATCTGAGAAAAAAGCAGAACCTGAAGCTAAAAAAGCGCCGGCAAAAGAAAAAAAGGGTAAAAAGCCTACTACTGAACCGTCTATACCAGAGGGAGCTGAACTTGAGAAAATTAAAGGTGTGGCTTCAAAAATTGTGGACAATATGGACGAGAGTGTGGAAGTGCCCACGGCTACCTCTCTGCGTGTTCTTCCGGTTAAAATGCTCAACGAAGACAGGTCTATTGTAAATACACACCTTCTAAAACGTGGTGAGCCTAAAGCATCATTCACCCATTTTATAGCCTGGGCGGTTATACGTGCACTGAAAGATTTTCCGAGCATCAATACGTACTATTCACAAAAAGATAACACGCATTACAAAGTCCATCCGGGACAGGTAAATCTTGGTATTGCTATCGATCTTGAAAGCCGAGATGGATCCAGAAACCTGGTGGTTCCAAACATCAAAGGCGTGGATAAGATGAACTTTAAGGAGTTCCTCTACGCCTACGCAGAACTCATTAAGAAGGCGAGAAACGGCAATCTGGAAGTTTCAGACTTTCAAAATACAACCATCAGTGTCACAAATCCGGGGACAATCGGTACGGTATCTTCCGTACCTCGCCTGATGAAGGGACAGGGTGCAATCATTGCAACAGGTGCCATCAACTACCCTGCTGAATTTCAGTCTATGGCACAGGATGTGCTCAATCAACTGGGTGTAAGCAAAGTGATGACCGTAACCTGTACGTACGACCACAGGATTATACAGGGAGCCGAATCAGGAATGTTTCTTCAGAAGATTCACCAACTGCTTAACGGTGAAGAAGATTTTTATGATACCATTTTCCGCGACCTGGAGATTCCTTATCAGCCGCTGCCTTACGGAGAAGATAAATATGAAGGACAGCTGAGCGGTAAAGCGAATACCCTCGAACAGGATAGACGGGCTATTGCAGTTTGGAGACTCATCAACATGTATCGCATGCGCGGTCATGTACTTTCAGATCTTGATCCACTTGGATCAGGTCCGGGTCAAAGTCCTGAGCTGGACCTTGACTACTATGGCCTAACACTGTGGGATTTAGACCGAGAGTTTTTCTGTGACGGACTTGGTGGTAAGAAGACCGCAAAACTGAGAGACATCATTCAGCTTCTGAGAAATACCTACTGTGGAAAAATTGGTGCCGAGTACAAGCATCTTCTCGATTTGAATGAACGCAGGTTTTTGCGTGAGTCAATGGAATCGACTACCAACAGTCCAAATTTATCCAAAGAAGAGAAAGAGGATATCCTTCATAAGCTGAATCAAGCGATGGCTTTTGAGCAGTTTCTGCACAAAAAATACATCGGCCACAAACGATTCTCCCTTGAAGGAGCTGAGACTCTTATACCGATGATGCATTTTCTGATGGAAAAGGCGGGTGAAAAAGATATTGAGAAATTTTTCCTGGGAATGGCTCATCGAGGGCGTTTAAATATTCTTGTAAATATTATGAACAAGCCGTACAGGAAGGTATTTGCCGATTTTGAAGGGAATATCGACCCCGATACTATTCAGGGATCCGGTGATGTAAAATATCACCTGGGCTCTAAGGGAGCTTACGAAACCAAAAGTGGCAAGGCCATTGACCTTGAACTGCTGCCAAACCCAAGTCACCTTGAAGCTGTGAATCCTGTAGTTGAAGGTGCAACTCGGGCAAGCCAGGACCACTTTGAAGGTGAAGGAGACGCCAAGAAGAAAATTGTTCCGGTTTTGATGCACGGAGACGCAGCATTTGCAGGCCAGGGTGTTGTTGCAGAAACCTTGAATATGTCGCAGCTGAGAGGTTACGAAACAGGGGGTACAATCCATGTAATCATCAACAACCAGATTGGATTTACTACCCTGCCCGAAGATGCCCGATCTACAGAATACGCATCCGATCTGGCTAAAATGATTCTGGCACCCATTTTTCATGTCAATGGAGATGATCCTGAGGCTGCCGTTCACGCTATGAATCTTGCAATTGAGTATCGGCAAAAATTTGGCAAGGATGTCGTAATAGACCTGATCTGCTACCGTAAGCATGGCCATAATGAAGGAGACGAACCTGCATTTACGCAACCCGGTATGTACAAAGAGATCGATAATCATGATCCGGTTCGCGACATCTATGTTAAAGAGTTACTCCGAAAAGGTGAGTTCAGCGAGGAGGAGATTCAATCAATTTTTAATGAGTTTGACGAGTTGCTTAATGAAGCATTCGAAGATGCAAAAAGTTCACCTGCTCTTGAGGTGACAGATAAAATGCTCGATCGAACCGAGGAACCGCAAAAAGAGCGTGATGAATTTCCCGATACAACATACTCCATTGACGAGTTGAAGGAAATTGCTGTGAAGCTGAATACCGTTCCTAAAAACTTTGATGCCAATCCTAAACTTTTACGCCAATTGGCAAAACGGGCTGATGCAGCTCAAAACAACGAGAAAAAAATTGATTGGGGATTTGCAGAGGCTCTCTCATTCGGATCTCTGTTAAAAAGCGGACGAACTATACGATTAACCGGACAGGATGTAGAACGAGGAACATTTTCTCATCGGCATGTTGTACTGCACGGTACAAACACAGCTCAGCGTTTTATTCCGCTAAATAACCTCTCAGAGGAACAGGGCCCCTTCTACCCTTTTAACAGTTTACTGAGTGAGTTTTCCGCTCTTGGTTTTGAGTTCGGATACTCTGCAGCCAAGAAGGATGCATTAGTTATTTGGGAAGCACAGTTTGGTGACTTTGTAAATGGTGCTCAAATAGTTATCGATCAATTTATTTCTGCATCTGAAGCGAAGTGGGGACAAAAATCTGCACTGGTCATGACACTACCCCACGGTTATGAGGGACAGGGTCCTGAACACTCTTCTGCCAGACTCGAACGGTTTTTACAGCTTTGCGCTGAAGATAACATGCAAGTAGCGAATCTTACCACGCCTACACAGTACTTCCATGCACTGCGTAAACAGACTTTACAGGAGAATAAAAAACCTCTGATTATCATGTCTCCAAAAAGTTTACTGCGGCACCCGCTTGCCGTTTGCAGTGTTGAAGAACTTGCAAATGGAAAATTTATGCCGTTTATAAAGGACGATTCCATAAAAGACTCTAAAGCTGTGGACCGAGTTGTAATCTGCTCGGGCAAGGTCTATTACGATCTCTATAAAGAGCGGGATGAACGAGGACTTGAAAATGTAGCTTTGGCAAGACTGGAGCAGTTTTATCCATTTCCCGACAAAGATATCTCAAGCTATTTTGATGAATTGAGTGACGTCAAAGATATAGTTTGGTGTCAGGAAGAGCCTCAAAATATGGGTGCATGGAACTATGTTGCTCCGCGTTTAATGGAAATTCTAAACGATGGACAAAAACTTACGTATGCGGGCCGACAGGCATCTGCCTCACCTGCAGCGGGTCAGAAGAAAATCCATGAAGTTGAGCAAAAAAATCTTATTGATAAAGCGCTCAATATTTAAATTTCCTAAGTAGATAAATAAAAAAGACGATTGATCACTCAATCGTCTTTTTTTTGGGGATTAGCCGTAATTGTACATTTCTTTTTGGTTCCAGATAGCTCTCGACTACGCTCGAACCGACGTAAAGTGAACACGGATGACAAGCTCGAGGAAAACTTCCTGAGGCATAAGTTCGACTTTATCTTAAACCGTTAGGCACACCTTTACAGATTCGGCTTACTGCATCGTGGCTGTGTAAACTCTCTAAGTGAGCACATCGAACCACAAAGTCTCGAATTCGCTCATCTGTGTTGAGTTCGTCATAAAGTAATCTTGCCGCATCTTCCACAAATTTTTGGTAGGCGCCATTCAGTTCAGCAAATGCCTGTTCATCTTCACGTTTTACCATAACCTGGGTTTCTGTCTTAAGCGCCTCACGGCAAGCCATCACAAGGTCGTCTAACATCATCTCGCTGTTAAGCTGAACCGTAATATTGGCTACACTTCTCTGACTATGCGGGATGGTAGCCACATCACGTGTTTCGCGTGCGTGCTCAGCCAACTCAAAGGAACACGGGCAGGCACTGCTGTATTCAAAATCCAGATGAACAAAACGTGTGAATACTCCATTCTCATCCAGTTTTCCTTCAATAGCTACATTATAATATTGGTAACCACTCATACCGGAACGCAGACTCTCCTGAAGCATCGGATAGCTGAACGATAATTTCAAAAATGCGGATCGGCTTTCCAGATCTTCCTGATACTGTTTTAGAATTTCCTTCAATTTATCAGGGTGAAACACATCATCCTTAAATTTGTAGAATGTGCGCATAATCCGACTCATATTAATTCCTTTTTTGCCTGCATCGAGGCCAACATAACCGTCTACAGACGTTTCAAGAGTCAGCAGTTCGCCGGACGGAGTAGGATATTTTAAAGGAAGTTTAAAATTTGAGATACCAACCTGTTGAATTGGAACATTCGCACCTTCAATAAGCGACGAAGGTCCGTTTTGCAGGTCGGGCAAGCTCTCTTTGTATTGCTCCGTTACTACAAATGTTGGGTCGTAAAATCGTTTCAGATTTGTTGAAATCATAATTCAGTCTGTTTCAAAAATTTATAATGCCCGATTAGGACAATATTCAGCAATATTTCGTTCAGTTTCGTAAAGTTTTACAGAGTAAAGAGTAGAATTTCCTTGAGCTGCTTCATTCACATCTTCTTCAAGTTCTTCAAAAAAAGCTTTCACCAAATTCTCTGATGTAGGGATTACACCTTCAAGAAATTCCACCTCAAGATTTAAGTTTTTGTGATCGCAAGGTTCAAGAATTCGATCGTTTATGATTGATTTCAGTCTCCCCAAATCAATCACATAACCGGTCTCCGGGTTTGGTTCACCGGCAACAGTTACCTCAATCACATAGTTATGGCCATGCCAATTAGGGTTATTACATTTACCGAATGTTTCTTCATTCCACTCGTCAGATTTACCGGGATTGTGAAGTCGGTGAGCAGCGTTAAAGTGCGCCTTTCTTGTTACAAATATCAATGTTTTGTCATTTTTTTAGTTATTAAACCGGAGCAATTACTTATGAATAGTACCACTAAATGTATAATTCACACTGCCCGGATCATTTGTAGAAACACCGCAAAGATGATTACGGTTCCCATAAATTCATCGTTCAAGTTTTGTCGAAAAGAGAGAGGGTGAGATAAAAAAAGCCCGGATGTTCTAATGAACATTACCGGGCTCGATGGAATCAATGTTTTTTTAGTGAGCTTTTAGTTGATTCGGTAGGTAAAACTAAGCTTGAAGGTTCTGCCCGGGTTTAAGGCGCTATTGGTAAAGTAAGTACCCTGATCTTCCTGGTACTGTACAACACTGTAGTCTAATAAATTACTTACACTCAATGAAGCTGACATTCTGTTCAAGAAGCTTTTTTGAACTCTAAAACTCATATCTGGCATCGGACGTGCGCTCGACAGCCTGCCTTCATCATTTAGCTTACCATTCACTTCATAGATATCAGGTGCTGCCCCGGAGCCATTTGCAGCAAGCCTTGCACCGGCAATATTTGCATAGAGTGCAGCATCCCAGCCAGTCTGATTGTTTTCATAAACCAACATCATATTAACCAAATATGGTGATTGAAATGGAAAAGGCCTGAATGCCTTAATGGTTGGGTCCAGATTCCGTCGTGTTTCCAGTTCGCTCTCCCCCAAATCTACTCTTGAATTGGTATATGTAAAGTTTGTTGAAAACTTAAAGTTACTCAGAGCATCTGCAATAAAGTCCAGCTCTTTTCTGAACTCCATCTCAAATCCGAAAAGACGGCCGTTGTTTGTATTCACATACTGATATTGGGGCTGATCGGAAGCAACATCCAACTCCCTTACAATCGGGTTGGTAAAGTCTTTGTAAAAGGCACTCATAGCAAACATTTCTCCCGCATTTGGAAATATTTCGTACCGCATATCCAGGTTAATCACATTGGTGCGATCAATATCAGGATTTCCAACTACCGGAAACCCACCCAACAGGTCAAAAGATGCGAATGGAGCAAGCTCTCTCATATTGGGCCTTGCCAGTGTTTGACTACCGCTAAACCTCAGGTTCGACTCCTCATTAAGAGCATAGATCACGTTCAAGGATGGTAAAATATCCAGCTCGTTAATGCCTCCTTCGGTTGAAGATTCACCTCTTGAACCCGGAATGATAGAAAAGTCTGTGTGTTCAATACGAGCACCTCCAAATACCTTCAGTTTATCTGTTATATCCCAAACCCCCATCAGGTAACCGGCAGTAACTTGTTCTGTCCCTGTGTAGCTGTTCTCAGGACGGGTTTGATCGCGATAGGTCAACCCAAGGATGAGATCACCATTTTCGTCTCTACCCAATATTCCGGTATTATTTCGAGAAAAGTAGTTATTAAAATCTCCGGATGCTTCGCGAAAACTCAGAAATTCTGAATTTGTGGGATCTGTTCCGATATTCTCAAGCTGATAGCGAAATTCGTTAAAGTTGCGATCTTTTTTAGTAAAAAATCCGCCGGATTTCACACTGAACCTGTTCGAAAATTTATATTCCAGATCCAGTTTTCCATTGTACTGTGTATCATTCAAATCTCTGAAAAAATGGAATGGCAGCTGAACTTCCCGAACATAGAAGTATTGCCCCTGCTCGTCTACCGGAGAACCGATAAATCGCGTATTGGGCTCATATTGACTAGACTTCACATAGTTACCCGACCATCGAACTTCCAGGTTGCTAAAGTTATGGCGACCCTTTAGTTGATTATTAAACAATTCTCGCTGTACAAACGAAATTACCCGGTTATTATAACTACCCGATGACAACGCCCCCGGGTATGCACCATTCTGCATGTCCAGGACAGATTCGGTCGCATTATTATTATAGATAGCAGTAAATGTAATCTCATTCTTTTCATTGAACTGAAGAGTAGTAGATCCTATCAATCCATTATTCACTTCATCTATGCTTTCACTCCCGTTGTTGATTTGAAACTCCTGCATTCGGCTGCTGTTTCCATCCGGTATACGTGCAGTGTAGTTGTTGATTTCACGTTCATCATATTGAGAAAATGATTTACTGTAGTTTATTCCGACATTGTACCCAAGTTGTGTTTCCCCGAAATAGTGACGGTTACCAAATGAAACATTTAAACT
Source organism: uncultured Rhodohalobacter sp. (assembly GCA_964401805.1). Taxonomy (GTDB): domain Bacteria; phylum Bacteroidota; class Rhodothermia; order Balneolales; family Balneolaceae; genus Rhodohalobacter. The sequence continues at coordinate 48,595 of CAYNZY010000014.1, read as the reverse complement.
ATGATCCAGACCCGGTGTTTCTTGTTGTACATGGAAAGGTCTGTCTGAAAAAGACTGCATTGTCGAATTGAAAGCCGATATATCCTGGTCACTCAACTGATTATTCTGAATTTGAATCAAATACAGGTTCAGTCGATTTAAATATTCATTATCTGACCATTCTGATTTTTTCTTTCTTGACCCATCATCAAAACCTAACCTGCTTAAGCTATTGTTGATCGGATCGCCTAAAAAATTCTCATTAAATGTAGTTTGATCATTAAAACTCACCGATGAACTTAGTCTGAGATAATATCGGTCCGGTAGCGACTTGGTTGTAATATCAACGGCACCTCCTGTAAAATTGCCGGGTAAATCAGGAGAAAAGGTTTTTTTAACCACAATATTATCCACCATACTGGATGGAATTAGGTCTAAACTAGCGCTGTTTCTGTATGGATTTGTAGTTGGCAGCACAATGCCATCCATGCTCGAAATACTATAACGGTCTCCCAAACCGCGCATCACAATAAACTTTCCTCCTTCCACTGAGGCTCCGGTTACCTGACGCATTGATTCAGCTGAGTTACTGAACCCGATACGGTTGATCTCTTCTGATGATATTCCATCCTGAACCGGAAGTGATCGTTTTTGCAAACGAAGCAGAGAAACTTCATTATTGTCTATCCTTCGGGCTGAAACAACTACTTCGTCCAGCTCCTGATTTGACTGAGACATGGTAATATCGAGCTGTGTGACCTCACCCTCCCGCACTTCTACATCTTCCACGATTTTTTTCTGGTGGGTGATGTATGAAAATTCAACTGTGTAAGTACCGGGGTCTAAACGAATATTGTACTTCCCGTTTATATCCGTAACGCCTCCATCTGAGATGCTCGGGACAAAAACATTCACTCCGAGCATCAGTTCTCCGGTCTGTTCATCAACAACAACACCGGTTAACGTTCCTTTTTGAGCCAATGCTGGTACGGCTAACAGCAGGCTGAATAGTATTGAGAAAAAGTATTTCATTGAGTTATCAAATAATGGTTGGTTTTAATACTGGTTAAAATTAACCGTCAAATGCTTCCTCAGCGTTACCTGTTTGTTAAGCTTGTGTAAACAAAAAAAGGGGAGCCATGTCAGCTCCCCTTCTTTAACTGTGTTCTCTTGAAGATTAGTCAGCAAGATATCCGTATCGTGCAAGTGTTGTCCAGCCGGAAATCCAGGTTGTCTGTCCGGGCTCAAAAGCACCTATATACGTAGTCTGATCAACATTTGAGTCCGCAACCGTAACAGCCAGTGAATTTGCTGTAGCTGAAGCCGGAACAGGATTCAACACACCACAACCCTGAGTTCTGCAGATACCACCTAATTCGGGATCTTCAAAAACGTTATCCCGATCTGTAAGCCATGTTGCAGTAATAGAGCCGTCAGCATCTCGAGCACTCTCGCCGGTAACATTAATCATGGTTTCAATGCTTGAAGCATTTCCTGTAAACCACATATTTCCTGCTATGGAGGCGTCATCGCCATTTACATTATTAATGGTTTTGTCGTATGAATCTTCTGATTCACCTGTATCCTCAATTTCAATTCCAAGGCCATTAAAATCTGTTATAATTGAGTTATAAATTGAATATGCAGAACCGTCCCTCATAATTACTGCAACTGCATCCTCACTACGCTCCGTGCTGGTAAGTCCAAGCCCTATGTATGTTGAATTATACAGGCGTGCTGTTGAGTACGATTGGTTATTGTCGGGTACTGCACCGTCCCATTCACCACCGTGGTCGGCACCGTTACCGCCTTGCAGAGCAAACATATACTGACCCGTTCCCGTCCAGCCGAGATCAAAGTCGAAAGAGTCATCTTCAGCAAAAGCAACTGAGATATTTCTTATATCTACAGTACCGCCGAATATCTCAATACCATCATCGGCAGAGACAAAGATATCGATATATTCAATTGTTGTTCCGCGCCCAACACCACCTAGTGTCAAACCCTGAATTTCATCACCCGGTCCAATTTCAGCACCTGAGAATCGAATAGACACATACTTCAGAATACCCGAGCTGTGGTCAGGATCATCACCGCCATATAGTGCTCTGGCTTCCCCATCAGGGATACCTTCAATCTGAACTTCATCTGCTCCTTGAGAATCAATTGGAGCCTGGCCAAGTATAATGAGACCGGCCCAAAGTTTAGAGTTGGTCTGGTTCAGTATCAAACTTTCTCCGAAAGGCTCACCATCCAATTCTGATGTAAAAATAATTGGATCCTCTGCCGTACCCTCAGCATCTATTTGTGCATCCCGGGTAATAATCAGAGACGTTTCGTTTCCTTCAGCAACTGAAGATGGTTCTTCAAACGCCATGATTACAGTTCCGGGTTCAATCGTCAATGTTCCGCTTTCCACAAATACGTAACCATCCAGATAGTAAACTGAATCAGCGCTAAGCGTACGGTCGCCTTCAATCGGTTCAGATAAAATTACACCGTTTTCAACAATATCATCTGCATACGGGTGGGCTTCTTCAGTAGGATCGGGATCCGGATCTGGATCAGGGCCTACAGGGTTATCATCATCACTGCAGGAAATAAAAACTCCCGCTGCGAGAGTAGCAATAAGAAAAGGTTTTAGTAAAAATTTAATGTCCATAATGTTTGGAAGAAGTTGTTTTTGGTTTGTGTTGTATTTCAACAGTCACAACTTATTCATGCTACATTATGAACTCGTTACTGGTATGTTATCAAAATAATAAGATGTGGAACCTCTCTTGTAATTTTACTTTAAACAAAAAGAGCCACTCAGTAATGAGCGGCTCTTTCATAAATCAATTGCTTTTAACTTCAGGAACTCTTTTTCTCTTCATTCTCCGGGGAGTCGGCGCTTGACTCTGATTCCTTCATTTCAGCCTCTTCCGCTTGTTCTGTTTCTTCTGTTTCTTCTGATTTTAGCTCGTCGTCAGATGAAGAAGAACCATTGGTGATCGCTTTTTTACTCTCTTTAACCTCAAAGATACCTTCCGGATAGTTCCCGCTCGGCCTGTCGCCCAGCATTTCCCGAAGTTCAATATGATTGAGCACCTCTTTATCGAGAAGGGTCTCCGCCATCTCTTCAAGTTTATCTTTGTGTTCGTTGAGCAGATCTACAGTTCTCTTATAGTTGACCTGTATGATATTCCGAATGGCATCATCAATCTTTTGTGCCGTGTTTTCAGAATATTTTTTATTAAATCCATAGCTGTCGTTCGGGCTATTAGAATCTTTCAGTGAAATATATCCAAGCTCTTCACTCATTCCATATTCGGCAACCATAGCAAATGCCATGTTTGTGATGCGTTCGAGGTCATTTTGAGCACCGGTAGAAATTTTACCGAAAACCAGCTCTTCGGCTACACGTCCACCAAGAAGCGCGCAAATTTTGTCTTCAAGCTCTTCGGTTGTCATCAAGAAACGATCTTCAAGGGGAGTTTGAAGCGTATAACCAAGCGCAGCAAATCCGCGAGGCACAATACTCACCTTCAGTACTGGATCGGTATGCTCCAAAAACCATCCTACTATGGCATGTCCCGCCTCATGATACGCCACAATTTTGCGCTCATCCTTGCTGATTAATTTATTCTTCTTCTCCAGACCGGCTACAACTCGCTCAATAGCATCCTGGAAGTCAATCATTTCAACCTGCTTCTTATCTCTTCGTGCAGCCATCAGCGCGGCTTCATTACAGAGATTGGCAAGATCTGCTCCGGCAAAACCGGGAGTTTGAGATGCCAAAACTTTTAGGTCTATCTGATCCGATAGTTTTAACTTTTGGGAATGTACATCCAGAATTTGCATTCTACCGTTCAAATCAGGCTTATCAATCATAATCTGCCTGTCAAAACGTCCCGGTCTCAGCAGTGCTGAATCCAGAATATCAGGCCGGTTTGTCGCGGCCATGATAATCACTCCCTTATCACTGTTAAATCCGTCCATCTCACTCAACAGCTGATTCAATGTGTTTTCACGCTCATCGTTTGAACTCATCTGCATACCGCGTCCGCGGGTCCGGCCTATGGAATCAATCTCATCTATAAATACAATACACGGCGCTTTCTCCTTAGCCTGTTTGAATAGGTCTCGAACACGTGCTGCACCCACACCAACAAACATCTCCACAAAATCAGAACCACTTAGTGAGAAGAATGGTACATCTGCCTCACCTGCCGTAGCTTTGGCTAGAAGTGTTTTTCCGGTTCCCGGAGGTCCAACCAGCAATACTCCTTTTGGTAGAGTACCTCCAAGGTTTGTAAATTTTTTCGGATTACTAAGAAATTCAACAACCTCTTCAACTTCAGCCTTTGCCTCCTGAAGCCCGGCAACGTCCTTGAATGAAACTTTGCTTTCGGTCTGCTTGTCGTATAGGTTTGCCTTATTTTTACCAATATTCAGAACTTGCTGGCCCGGATTCATTCGTTTATAAATAAATACCCAGAATGCAATAATAAGCGCAAAAGGTATAAGCCAGATCAATATACCACTAAACCAATTCTCCTCTACCCGAACGTCGTAGACCACATCATATTCATCTAAAGTAGATCGAATATCGTCCCCTTCAAGCATCGTTGTTGTAAATTTACCCGAAGTTGCATCAGATCTGTCCCACCGGTTTTCTGAAGGAGCAGGTCTCTCGGCTATCCCTTCTTCAAAGGCTTTCTCAGAATAATCTCCCTGAATATTGGTGGAGTTTGTAATGAGGATTTCATCAACGTAGCCCTCTTGAACATACTCTAAAAATTCACTGTACTTTATCCGTTCAGAACTCTCACCGGGAATGAAGTAAAAGTTAAATGCAATGAGAACCAAAAACAGAACTACATATATCCAATTGGGGAATTTTGGAGCTTTTTTTGAATCCTTTGAATCCTTTGAATCGGTTTCTGAAGATCCTTTTTTTAAATTTTTTTTCTTTGCCATTAAATCATATTTGGTAAAACTAAAAGAGCATTAAATATAACTCTTTTTCTGCAAAATTATTCAGGCCTCTTCGCTTTGAATAGCCTGTGTTCATTTCAACTTGAAAACGAACCACAGTCGGTTTTCATACACAGGGTTACAAATCTATTTGATAATTGTGTTCTTCCCCGGTGTTAACTGTAAGTTTTTTGTCTGAATCTGTAACTTTTCCGATCACAATAAAATCGTCAAAATCAGCTTTAAATTTTTCTACAAGAGGTTCGGGAAGAGTAAATAACATTTCAAAATCTTCGCCGCCATAAAAAGCGTATTTATCTACATCCTCATTCATTTCATCGGCCACATTACGCGCTTCCAGGCTAATTGGAACAGCAGGGGAATAGATCTCTGCTCCTACCCCGGATTGTCTCAAAACCTCAGAAAGATCTGCAACCAGACCCTGCGTCAGATCAATCAAACTGTGCGGTTTCACGTCTGAATCGCTTAGCGATTTAAAAAAGTCTATTCTTGCTTTCGGTAATAGTTGTCTTTGCACAACGTGCTCGTAAGAGCTAAGGTCCGGCTGGAATTGTTGTTCAGGATTTTCCTGCCAAGATTTCTTTTCTCTCAACAAAATTCTTAAACCCGCAATGGCGCTCCCAAGTTCACCCGTCACACAAATAATATCATCTTTTTGGGCGCCGTCTCTGTAAATCAGATCCTCCTTTTTAGCATTCCCTAAACAGGTAACCGATATTGCCAGAAGTTGGTGAGAAGCGGTTGTATCTCCACCCGAAACCGTAATATTATAATCTTTTGCCGCTGCATCTATACCCTGGTAAAGCTGCTCGATCATTTGAACAGAATATTTATTGGGAATAGCAACATCAATTAAGATCTGTTCAGGTTCAGCGTTCATAGCCAGAATATCACTCACTGCAGCTGTTACTACTTTATATCCTAAGTGCTGAAAGGGTGTATAGGTTAAATCAAAATGTACACCTTCCAGGAAAATCTCTGAGCTGGTGCAGGTCATTTTCCCGCTATTCTGAATCGATACAGAAGCGTCATCACCTATACCTTTAATGATGTTCTCCCTCGAAGCACCGGTATAGTCCTTAAAAGATTCAATTAATGACTTGAATCCTATTTCCTGAACCTGTTTAAAATTGTTTTTTGCCATAACTTTAAAATAAAAAAGGCAGTTATCCCATTATGGAATAAATGCCTTTGTATAAGATGATTTATGTTAACGAATTATATTTCTCGTCGTGTAGAGTAATTAATTCTTAACGTTCCTGCGTGACGAAGTTCCTGCTGAACATCGGTAATAATACCAAATTCAGAGTCTTCATCAACCCTCAGAGATACAATTAGTCTGGGCTCTTCCATCAGTTTATCATACATGATATTCCTGATAGCTCCCATGTCGTCAACCAAAGCGTCATCAATCTGGACCTTCGTTTCACCTACCCGGTTTCCTGATAATCTTTCAGGTCCTATATAGATGTAACTCACCAATCGTTTCTGCTCAATTTTTTCGATGTTTTCTGCACCGGCATAATTGACCTGAACCTGAAGTTCAACTTCCCTCAATACAGTGGTAACCATAAAGAAGATGAGAAGCATAAATACAACATCAGGCATGGCGGCCGTAGGTACGCCCTGGCTTGTTGCTGCTTGTTTCTTTTTAAAATGTGCCATATACGTTACCCCTCATCCGGTTCTGCAATTGAGATTTTCTTAGGATACATTTCCCGTATCTCCGCTTCTCTTTCACTGTTATCTTCCAGTGAAGTATATGGAACACCAAATCTATCCATTGAGCCCTGATGGCGAAGTTCGGCATATGCACCCATCACTTCATCAAGCATATCAATATAGACGTTATAAGGTGTTCTTCTATCCGTCTTGATTGATACAATTGCATCATCAGGTGATTCAGATAGATCAGGATCTGCTCCGTTATTATCAACAAAGCGCTTGATACGTTCGCGAACTTCGCCAACAGATGCAGGTTCTTCATTAATAAGAACCATGCCCTGAGCATTCACCAATATTTTCATCAGGTTTCGCTCCCGTACCGGCGGGGGCTCAATATCGTCGGGGATTGGAGGCAAAACCAGACCAATACCCGTATCGACATCAATTGTTGTTACAACAAGAAAGAAGATGAGCAATAGAAAGGCGATATCCGCGAGGGATGAACCGTCTATCTCACCACTTTCTCTACTTCGCTTTTTATTAAGCATACATTTAAATTTTAAATGTTCCGCGAGTTCCTGTTAATACGATACCGATAATCATCAGGCCAAGTAGAAACAACATAGTTGCAACACCTGCCTGGTTAGCTGTACCCAGCGTAGCATAAGAGATACCGAAAATGACAACGGGAACTCCCATTATAGCCACTCGTTTCAGATCAGATTTTCCGTTAACCACATTTTTAATCCCGGAAAACAGAATCCCTATAACTCCTACACCAATCAGGCCTAAAACCAACATTATAGCTAAATTGTCAATCATAATACTACCCTTTGATTATTTGGGTTATAGTTTCGTTTAGGCTTCGTCTGAGTCGTTTTCAGGAACAATTGTTTTTCCTTCTTTCAGAAGAATAATGGAATCAATCAGCGTGATGGAACCTTCTTCCATGTCTGAGATAATTCTGTCAATTTTGGATACACAGTAGTTGTAACCGATTTGAAGAATAATACCTACCAACAGACCACCCGCAGTTGTAAGAAGCGCAATTTTAATACCACGCGCTACAAGAGATGGAGAAATATCGGCGGCAGCTTCAATAGCGTCGAACGCCTCAATCATACCAACAACGGTACCGAGGAATCCTAGAAGCGGACCAATAGAGATGAAAAGTGAGAGCCAAACAAGTCCTCTTTCAAGGAAGCTCATTTCAATAGAGCCGTAGGTTGTAATAGCTTTTTCAGCAGCTTCAACGCCTTCATCAGCACGCATTAAACCGGCTTGGAAAACAGATGCTACAGGACCACGTGTTTGAGCACAAAGTTCTTGTGCTGCGGGAATACCACCTTCTTGTAGTGCTTCCTGTACTTCAATAATAAATTTTCTGGTGTTAATGTCAGCTAGATTAAGTGTGATGATGCGCTCCAGAAAGATAGCCAATCCAAGAATCAGGGCTATCAATACAGGCCACATGAATTCACCACCTTCATTAAATTTTTCGACGATTACGTTAAAAAAGCTAGCATCAGCTCCAGCTTGAAGAAAAATGAGAGCTAAAGATGAAGTCATACTGTTACTCCGCGTTAAGTTTTGGTTAAGAGCTAAATTTGAAGAAAAATGATAGATCATTTGATCTTCAATGTCAAAGGCAGATCTTTAATTTAATAATGAAATTATATGAAATATCTGCAACTGACAATGTTTAATGTTCGTGTCGTGGAATATATTAGATCATATCCCCAACTACCAAACAGATTTCTGATTTATTTTTCAAAATCAGTCATTATCTCGTTTTTTTTGTAAAAATTCGTTTAATAAGAATAAGATAAGGAATTGTGCCTGTTCATATCGGGCATTTACAAAAAATATTAGGATCGTACCTGCCGGTACCGGTCAATACCACGACTTAGAAACTCCTCAAATTCGGAAGCCCTTGTAAAACCAATTAATTGATCGAGCACCTGACCGGAATGTGGGTCAATGATGACATAGGTAGGCAAAGCAAGTGTACCGGTTATGTCGAACTGTAGCTGCTGATTTTCCTCAGCCTTGCTACCACCGTCCGTATAAAGTTTTACCTGCTCCATCTGAGAAAATTTTTCCTGGATATTTTCTAAAGGAAAAACCGTCGCTTCCATTGCACGGCAGTTAGTACAGGTGTAACCGGTGAAATCGACAAAAACGGGGACATTGTCTGCAACGGCTTTTTCTAAAGATTCCTCGTAATTATCAGACCATTGCGATTCCACAGCTTCACCATTCCCGGATACACTGATGGAACGAACTACACTCACATCAGTAGCTTTTGATGCCGGAAGCCAGGCATCCCAAATCCCTAAGGATGCCCCCATTAAACCGGGGATCAAATAAAAGCTAAATAAAAAGAACGGAATGGCCAGTAGTAGTCTTCCGGTCGTAATAGACTTTGGTTTTTCCTCTCCATGAAGTGCAAAAACCCCAAGAAGATAGAGACCGGCAATAAAAAAGAAGGTAATCCAAGCGGCAATACCCAACGGTCGGGTTATCAATCCCCATTCGAAAATAATATCAGCATTTGCCAAAAATTTGATGGATGCAGCCAGAATGATAAAGCCCAGTATTACTTTTACGACATTCATCCAGGAGCCGCTTTTTGGAAGAGATTCCAAATAGCGCGGAAATAGTGCCAACAGAACAAATGGAGCCGCAAAAGCTGTAGAGAATGCCAGCATTCCTACAATCGGGTAGAACCACTCTCCCCCGGTTGTTGCTGCCAGTATTGCACCCACAAAGGGCGCCGTGCATGAAAATGATACGGCACTGATCGTAAAACCCATGAATAAGGTGCCTGTAATTCCACCGCTTTCATTACTCTTTCGATTCAGCCAGTTCGTTAACTGATACGGCAGGCGAAGCTCAAAGAGTCCGAGCAGGCTCACACCAAAGAAGATAAACAACACACCGATGAACAGGTTCACCCATGGATTTGAAGCAAACTGACTTACACCGCTAACACCTAAAATTACGGATAGAATAGCGCCAAGACCAGTAAAAATGAGGATGATAGAGAGCCCAAATATCAAAGCCTGACCCCAATTCGTTTTTTTCTCACCTCCGCCCTGATTTGAAAAATAGGATACGGTCAATGGAATCAGGGGAAAAACACAAGGTGTAAGCAGTGCAGCGAGGCCGGCAGTTAGCGCTATCCAGATATAGGTCCAGATATCATCCAGAGGTACTCCTGAAGAACTCGTCATTTCAAACTCAACATCAGCCTGTGAAACCTCTTCAAAATCTTCGTAAGGCGAATCTGCCACACCCTCAAGATTAATAACAGATTCTATCTGTTTAGTCTTTGGAGGCAGGCAAGAAACATCGTCACAAACCTGATAGAGTACCTCCAATAGAATGGTTTGCTCTCCCTGGAGTTCAGACCGAAAGGCTACCGGGATTGTAAATTCTGCACCCTTTGAGTGCCAGCCAAGTTCCGTTTCAAAATTTGGATCAAAAGCGATAACCGCTTCACTCTCTTCTACATCACCGGCCACTGCCATTTGGTTTGATCCGGACGAGAATGTTGTTGGATATGGCCCGGCGTCAGGGTCGTTTAAAACAGAGTAGAGATGCCAGTCTCCATCTATTGTGGCCTCTACCGTAACATTGAACACCTCACCGGCTGCAACCGTCTCAGGGTGATCGGTTATTTGGTAGTCAACAGGATCGAGCAGCTGACCATATACAAAAAATGGGGATAACGCCATAAAGACGATCCCCATCAAAAATCCAATTTTATTCATTATTGAATAATTATTAAGAGTTTATACTCTCAAAGAGTTTTAGTCTTCTTTAACAACCCAAACTTTTACTTGTGGTTTTAGGTCACCGAGAACATCTACGGTTGCAGTGTACTCGCCCAAAGATTTGATATCCTGGTCAAGAGTAATCTTACGCCGGTCAACTAAAATATCTCTTTCTTCAAGAGCATCAGCTACCTGGATATTGGTAACTGTACCGTGAATTTTATCATCCTCACCAACAGTTACAGGAATTGTAACGGAGGTTGTTTCCAGTTGTTGTGCCAGTTCCTTGGCAGCTTCAACGGAAAGTTCAGCACGCAGTGCGGCTTCACGTTTCAGATGTTCAAACTGTCTGATTGCACCGGGAGTTGCCAATACGGCTTTACCCTGTGGAATTAGAAAATTTCGTCCGTAACCGGGTTTTACATCAACAAGATCACCGGCTGAACCTAATTTTTCTACGTCATCTTTTAAAATAAGCTTCATAATCTACTATCTGTGTCTTATCGCATGTTTTCGGTTACATAAGGAATAAGAGCCAAAAATCGCGCTCTTTTAACAGCTCTTGAAAGCATTCGTTGATGCCGAGCACTTGTACCGGTTACTCTTCTGGGAAGAATTTTACCTTGATCGTTCATGAACCGCTCCAGCAGTTCAGTCTGTTTGTAGTCTATATATTCAATACCTGCTTTTGTAAACTTGCAGTCTTTACTTTTGAGGTGTCCTTTCTTGGGATGCGATGGATTGTTAATCATAATCTTTACCTAATTTGTTTAATCGTCGTCGTTATCTTCGTCTTCTTCATCTACATCATCAAAAACAACAGGCAGATCACCTTTCTTTCTGAGTTCGTAGTAACGAAGCATTTTAGGATCATATTTCATAGTCAGATATCGCATGATATCATCGTTGATCCTCATGTTACGTTCAACCACTTCAATCGCATTGGCGGGTGCATTAAAGTACATATTAACATAGTAACCTGTACTTTTTTTATCTATATCGTAGGCGAGCTTTCGAACACCCCATTCATCTACATCAACGACTTCTCCGCCGTTGTCTTCAATTAGTTTGTTCACTAAACTTACGAGTTCTGAAAATTTCTCGTCATCGAGAACCGGATTCAGAATGTAAGTCATTTCATAGAAATCTTTCTTCATTCTTTATATATGTTTTCTTTGGTTGTTTTCTGTTTGTGAAAACAGTCGTCGTACGTTACGCCGACAACAGAGCCTGTAAAGATACACATTGATTTTGATTTCTACAATCAATCCCGGCCTTAAATTCTACTCCCGATCAGGTCAAAATAGAAAAGGCGCCTTAAAGCGCCTTTATAAAATCCAGTCTATAATTCCTGTTGGGTTAAGCGTATGTGAAAGAGGAAAGAAGTTCAAAAAGTCCCGTAGCAGGAAGAACCGGTTCTATTCCGTAATAAATAGTCAGAATTGCCAACAGGATTAAAACCAACTTAAATAATGTACCCGGCGATTTCAGACTATACTCCCGATGCGCCTCTTTGAAATACATGAATACCATTACCCGCAGATAGTAGTATACACTGGCGGCACTTGCCAAAACACCTACAATAGCCAGCATAATCAGGTCTGCCTGAACGGCCGCTGCGAAAACGTAGTACTTTCCGATGAAACCCACGAAAGGTGGTATTCCCGCAAGAGAAAATAGAAAGATCGAGAGCATCACTCCCATTACAGGAACTTTAAAACCTAAACCGGCATAGCTATCAATTTCAGTAAAATCCATCTCTTTTGAGCGCTCGTAAAATGCTATTACGCCAAATGCTCCAATATTCATCACAGTGTAAGCAAAAAGGTAGTAGAATACTCCACTATACCCTGCGGCTGTACCGGCGGCCAAGCCTACCATCAGATAACCTGCGTGTGCAATACTTGAATAAGCAAGCATTCTTTTCACGTTATCCTGCGCAAGGGCAATCAAGTTACCTACGATCATGGTAAGGATTGCTATTACCTGGATAACCTGAGTCCAGTCTCCGGTTTCTGTGCCCGACAGCATCCGGGACAGCACGAAAACAAATGCAATAAATGCAGCGGATTTACTTGCCGTAGCCATAAATCCTGTCAACGTTGTGGGGGTACCCTGATAAACATCGGGAGTCCACATATGAAACGGTACTGCGGATATTTTGAAAAAGATACCTACCAACAGAAGAGCGACTCCGGCCAAAAATAGTGGAGTAGCTTGAGCCGCTGCCGCAATCTCCATAAGGTTCGTATGACCTGTTGCTCCGTAAATCAAAGCAATACCGTAGAGTAAAAATCCGGTTGAAAAAGCACCCAACAAAAAGTACTTCAGTGCGGCTTCAGCACCGGTTTTTCTGTAATACCATAAGCCGGCAATTACGTATAAACAGACGGACATGGTTTCTAAGCTGACAAACAGGCTGATGAGATCATTAGAAACAGCTAAACCCATCATCCCCGTCGTAGCAAAAAGCAACATTCCGTAGACTTCCCCGGTCTCTAATTCAAAAGACTGCAAATACTCACGGGATAGTATAACAGACAAGAGTGAACCTAATAATACAACGACTGAACCAAACGCTGCCGGGCCGCCATAGACAATCATGCCAGAAAAGGCAGTTCCGGTATCACCAAAAAGTGATCGAATCGCCAAGGCCAACGCAATTACCAAACCTGCAACAGATACATAAAAAACCGATGCCGTACCTTTTTTAAATGCTGTTATCAATATGGCTGCCAATCCGGTTACGGCTACAACGATGCCGGGCAAAAAGGATTGAATATCGTGCAAATAGTCCATTTTAGTTATTTTTGTAAATCTTATCTATCGCCTTTGCGAGTTGAATATCTTTCTTTGTTACCTTGTTATCCGCATCGTGAGTATTGAGTTGCACTGACACAGAGTTGTATACATTACTCCAATTTGGATGGTGCCCCAAATCTTCTGCCTCAAAGCCTACTTTTACCATAAAAGCGAGTGCCTCTTTAAAATTATCGAAGCTAAAATCTTTTTTAATCTGATCATTCTCGAACGTCCAGTGATCCAGCTCTTTCAATTGCGAATCGACTTCTTCTGATGTGAGAGGCTTCATAATATTAGTCTTTTTTATTTGCGATGAGTTGCGAATCTAATTGATGCTCTTCAACATTATAAACTTTGGCCGTCCAATTTGGGAGTTCATTTAAATCAGCCTGGTCCAGAACAGCAACACTTTTCTCTTCCGAATTTGCAATGTACGTTTCTACCCACCCTTCAGAATATTGTGTAAAGTCAATCGGACGAACTCCAATCCAGACCATAAACAGTACCAGTGGAATAAGCAGACCAATCTCACGCATATTTAAATCTGTGAGCTTTTCATTCTCCTCATTTGTAATTGGCCCAAAGAGAACTCTCTGAAACATCCAGAGCATATACACAGCCGCTAAAATTACGCCGGTTGCACCGAGTATAGCGTAAGTTTTGTTAGCATAGAGCTCTGAACTGAATGAGCCATTCAAGATTAAAAACTCACCAATAAATCCATTGAGACCGGGAAGACCGATCGAAGCCAACGTAGCTATCATAAACATGACAGCGAATACCGGAACAACTTTTGCAATTCCACCGTAATCGGAAATCATTCTTGTGTGACGGCGATCGTATATCATGCCAACAATGAGGAAAAGTGCTCCCGTTGCCAGGCCGTGGTTGATCATTTGAATAATCGCGCCCTGCATTGCAATATCATTCAAGGCAAAAATTCCAAGTACAACAAAACCCATGTGACTTACAGAGGAGTAGGCAACCAATTTCTTAACATCCTTTTGAACCATCGCAACCAGTGCGCCATAAATAATTCCAATTACGGCAAGTATTGCCATGTACGGTGCAAATTCCATAAATGCATTTGGGAATGCAGGCAGCACAACACGAATTAAACCGTATGTACCCATTTTAAGCATAATCGCTGCCAGAACTACAGAACCTGCAGTAGGCGCCTCGGTATGAGCATACGGCAGCCATGTGTGAAATGGAAAGAGTGGAACTTTAATACAAAAGGCCAGTGAAAAAGCGAGAAATAACCAAGTTTGCTCAACCAATCCAATCGTATACTCCGGGCTAGAAATAAATCTCCAGTCGGCGGTAAAATCGACGCCTCCCATTGCAGCACCGGCATTATAACCGAGATAAAGTAGTGCAACAAGCATGATTAAGGATCCGACCAGTGTGTAGATAAAAAACTTTATGGTGGCACGAATCTTATCACTTCCTCCCCATATTCCAATCAGGAAGTACATCGGAATTAACGAGAGCTCAAAAAATACGTAAAACACTACCAAATCGAGAGCGGAAAATACTCCTAATGACGCCGTTTGAAGCAGAAGCAACATGGCGTAATACCCCTTTAAGCTCTTTGTCACTGAATTCCAGGAGGACAAGATAACGATTGGCCCCATCAACGTTGTAAGCATAAAGAGCAGCAGACTCAAACCGTCAAGACCAACCAGGTACTTTACGTCCATACCTGCGAAAATCGCTGAACCTTCTGTCAAATATTGAGGCATATCAGATAATGCAACATCAAAATTAAACAGTAGCGGCAGTGAAAGTAGGAACGTTGCAGTTGTAGCTATCAAACTGCTCCATTTTACTGCGGTATCGCTCTTCATAAGCAGAATTGCTGCTATACCCAGAAGCGGCAAATAGATTGTAATATTGAGTAGGATATCCATATTTAACTAATCTTCAAACCCTTTAAAATAGTATCATTGAAAGAACCAAAATTACACCCAGTACCAGCATCAGAGCATAGTTGGTAGTAATTCCTGTTTGAATGTATCGGATTAAGCTTCCCGTTAGCCGGACAATACCCGCCACAGCATTGACGAACCCATCGACAACCTTCATGTCAAAAACGGCAAGGACCTTATCTGAAAATCGAACGGTTGGACGAACAATAACCCCTTCGTAAGCTTCGTCGAGATTATATTTCTGTTTCCATATTTCGTAAAGTGAGCCGAATCGAGCGGCAATTTTTGCGTCAGACTCTTCCTGCTGATCGTTTCCATACATCTTAAATGCCAGAAATACAGAACCAACAGCCACAACGATTGCAAAGATCATCAGAACCCACTCCGCTGCAATTGAAAGCGTGAGAGGTATATCTGCTGCAATAGGATAGAGCCAGTCGTGTAGCCAGTTGATATGCCCATCACCCCCAAAAGTTTTGGATATAAAATTCGGAATACCAATAAAACCACCCACAATTGAAAGGCCTGCAAGTCCCCACAGTGGAATCGTCATTGTAGCGGGGCTCTCATGCAGGTACTTCTCAGATCCTTCTGCACCCTTAACTTTCTGGGGAAGCTTAAACGACCCATGAAATGTAGTCAGTGTTAAACGGAACATATAAAATGCAGTAAGGAATGCCGTAATTGTCGCCACTCCCCATAAAATGAAGTACATTGCACCGGCAAACTCACCAAAACCCATGTTGAAAGCGTGCATTACAATTTCATCTTTTGAGAAAAATCCGGCCAGTGGGGGAATACCGGCTATAGCTATGGTGGCAATCAAAAAGGTTTTGTAAGTGGAAGGCATAAACTTTCTTAACCCACCCATGTTGCGAATATCCTGCGGGTCAAAATGTACATCTTTCCCGTCGTCATGTAATTTGTGCTCCACATGCTCCATGGTATGAATAACTGAACCGGACCCAAGGAAGAGGCACGCTTTGAAAAAGGCGTGAGTTACTACATGAAACAGAGCTGCCGTAAATGCGCCCGAACCTAAAGCCAGGAACATAAATCCAAGCTGCGAAACCGTTGAGTAAGCCAGAACTCCTTTAATATCGTTTTGTGTAATCGCGATGGTTGCTGCTACAATTGCAGTGAGCGCACCGATTACTGCCACAATCATCATCACCTCGGGGCTCATCACATACATGGGTGAGAGGCGGGTAATCAGATAGATTCCGGATGTTACCATGGTAGCTGCATGAATCAATGCCGATACGGAAGTAGGACCCGCCATCGCATCCGGGAGCCATACAAAGAGCGGAATTTGGGCACTTTTACCGGTGGCGCCAATAAACATCAGAAACGGCACCCAGAATGTCCAGCTTGCTGAAAATGCGTCAAGATTGGCCAGGATGACATCAAATTTTAAACTGCCTACAGCTTCAAAAATGGCGAAAATCGCAATCAAAAATGCAAAGTCCCCCACTCTGTTGTATAGGAATGCTTTTTTGGCAGCATCTGATTTTGCCATATCGGTGTACCAAAAACCAATAAGCAGATACGAACAGAGCCCAACACCTTCCCATCCAAGAAACAGAAGTAAGAGGTTATCAGCCATTACCAGATTCAGCATGGCAAAAATAAACAGGTTCAGGAAGGCGAAAAACTTCCAGAATCCCGGATCATGAGCCATGTACCCAATGGAATAGAAGTGAATCAAAGAACCAACACCGGTAACAACCAACATCATAATCAGTGAAAGCTGGTCAATCTGATAGGCAATATCTACGCTAAAGCTCCCGGCCTCGATCCACGTAAACAGTTTTGCCTGGATAGCCCCGGCTTCCGGATTAAAATTAATGAAGAAGTAGAGGGATATTAAAAAAGGTATGAAGACTGCAAAATTTGACAGTGCCCCTATGATACTCTTTTTGTTGCGATAAGAATCTGATGAAAGGCCCAGAATCCCATTAATTAAAAAACCGAGAAGCGGTAAACCAACAATAAGACTTACAAGCGCTGTAGGTGATTCCATTCAAACAGGTTAATTAAAATGTTGCGCATTTAATGATCTGTAAACACTGCATTATTTTGCAGGCTTGTTTTCAGGTGGCAAAGATACAAAAATCTGTCCCAAGATAAACCACTGAAGCAGGAAAAGTAATAATCCCCATTAAATACTTTTTCAATTTTCAATCTCAAATTTAAGAAACATTTTAGTGAAGGCTATAAGGAATCTTTACTTTTTTGAAATTTGTAAACAATTCCAAAACCGACCGATTTTTATTGCGGTTAATATCTCCTTTTTGATAGTTTATAGGCTTAATTCCAAGACGTCGTCAATTTACTGTGAATCAATGAATAAACTTTCGCTCTACAGTTTATCGCTCTCTTTCATTTCACTCATGCTGTTTTGGGTTGTGATGAGCGGTTTTTTTGATGCCATTCATTTAACGATGGGTATCCTATCTGTTACCGGTGTAATGGTTGTCAATTACAGACTGAAGATCCACCGGTTCTTCAGTGATGACATGAATGACCTTAAAGATATCCGGTTTTTCAGAGCGATTTTTTATTTTTTCTGGTTGATTTACCAAATAATAGTATCCGGATTTCATGTAATTAAAGTGATTTTCAGCCCCACTTTGCCGACAAAGCTGAGTATTGTACGTTTTAAAGTGAATTTACCCAGTTCTCATGCTAAAGTTATCCTTGGCAACTCTATTACGCTTACTCCGGGAACACTTACTGTAGATATTGAAGGTGACAACTTTCTTGTACATGCACTCGATGAGTCATCCTATAAGGGTATCATTTCTGATGAAATGCCCAGAGAGGTTCTCAAGCTCTTTCAAAAAGAGATGCATCCTGTAGTCAGTGATATTGAAATCACGACAAAAAATTAATCGATAATGGAACACTTTTTTCTCTACAGCGCGGTCGTTCTCACAATTATTATCGCCATCCCCCTAATCCGGGTTGTGAAGGGTCCTACCATATTTGACCGACTCCTGGCAACAAACGCCATTGCAACCAAAACCATCGTGTTAATTTGCTTAATTGGGTTTCTTTACGGGCGTATAGACATGTTTATCGATATTACCCTGGCCTACGCCATACTTGGATTTATCGGTGTTCTGGCAATCGCAAAATATTTTTCATCACCTAAAGTAAGACGCAATGCTTGAAGTTCAATCTATTATCAGCATCCTATTTGTCATTCTTGGCATTGTCTTTATGCTGATGGGGAGCATCGGTATTTTAAGGTTACCCGATTTTTATTCCCGAACCCATGCTGTGAGTAAAAGTGACACACTCGGTGTATTTTTTGTAATCATTGGTTTAATTGTCTACGAAGGATTTACTCTCAGCAGCGGCAAACTCTTTTTGATTGTACTATTTATAGCCCTTTCCAATCCAATCGGAACTCACGCACTTGCCCGGGCAGCCCTCAAAAAAGGACTAAAGCCACTTCTTCACGATGATAAGAAAGGAGGGCAGTCATAATGAATTGGGAACTGGAACTTGTCATCTACATCTTTTTACTGCTCTCAGCTGTAGTTGCCCTGGAAGTCAAAGACTTACTGGTAGCAGTTGTAATGATAACCGTATTTAGCTTCTTAGTCGCGCTCCTGTTCGTAACGATGGGGGCTATTGATGTTGGATTTACTGAGGCTGTGATTGGCGCCGGTGTGTCCGGAATTTTATACGTTGTTGTAATCTATCAAACCACAAGACACACAAAAAATTGAAAGCTCTTAAAATCATCTTATTGGTTCTGTTTGCCTCCGTTATGATATACGCGGCCAGCGACCTGCCCTATCGCGGGGATCCTGATAACCTGATGCATGCCGAAGAAAGTATCACCGGTACAGATGTGGTGGGCAGCTATGTTATTCAGGAAGCTTATAATGATGCCAAAACTCCAAATATTGTAACCGTTATTCTGGGTGATTACAGAAGCGTGGATACGTTTGGCGAGCAGGTGGTAGTCTTTACAGCCGGTCTTATCACAATATTAATTTTACGCAGCCGGAGGAGGCAGGTATGAGGCGACAAGACGAAAGCCCAATTGTTGTTCTAGGCTCCAGACTATTGAGTCCCTACATCATGCTATTCGGACTGTATGTCATCTTTTTCGGTCACTATAGTCCGGGTGGTGGGTTCCAGGGCGGTACCCTGCTTGCAGCGTCTGTTCTTTTAATAAGGCTTGCCGGTGGTAGGCGCGTCTCACGGCTTCAAATACAAGAATTTGCCACGACTCCACTGGCTGTTTTTGGAGTGATTATCTACTTCGCAACCGGTTTGGTAGCGATGGTAATGGGCGGATATTTCCTGGATTACGAAATGCTGCCATTTACAGGCATGGAACCCGCTATGGTTCGATATTGGGGAATACTCATTATTGAAGTTGGGATCGGCTTAGCGGTCATGGCTATCCTGGTAATGATATATGATAATATGGTTAAAGGGGAAGACTATGATTGATTTTTTTCTGGGTCACTATGCGTACTGGTTTGTCATTATTTTAATGTGTGTAGGACTTTATGGAATACTTTTTAAAAAGAATCTGGTTAAAAAAACAATCGGGCTGGCCATCTTTCAGACCTCTGTTGTTCTCTATTTTGTCTCAATTGCATCCAAATGGGGTGCAACCGTTCCGGTTAAAGATTCAACCATTCCGGTTGAACAAGCTGCAAACTATCTCAACCCGCTTCCTCACACATTAATGCTGACCGCCATTGTTGTAGGTGTGGCCACTCTTGGGGTTGCCTTTACCTTGATCATGGCAATTTACAATCGGTACGAAACCCTTGATGAACAGGAACTGCTAGAAAAAATTCAATGATCGATTCGCATTTACCTGCATTAATCGCACTTACATTTGTACTATTTTCCATACTGATCCCAATGTTTGGTCTGTGGAAACCTAAATCTTCACAACCACTTGCGGTTTTAGGCTCCGGCATTGCTTCAGTACTGTCTCTGTATGCATTTGCAACTTACTTGCAAACAGGCAGTATCCGATACTTTTTTGGTGGGTGGGAGCCACCGATAGGAATTGAATTTGTTTACGACGGGTTATCCGGTTTTTTTCTGCTGGTTATCAATACCGTGGCATTTTTTGTTTTTATCCACTCAAGAAAAGTAGCCCGGACGGAGTATCCCGGCAAAGAGATGCCCTATTTTGCCCTGGCAATGCTGGCTCTTCTTGGGTTCAATGGGATGATATTGACCGGTGACCTTTTTAACCTCTACGTTTTTCTTGAAATCTCATCTCTTGCCAGCTATGGGTTGATTGCCATCGGTTCACGGCCTGCACCTTATGCTGCATTCAGATATCTGATCATAGGAACTGCGGGCGGTACCCTCTACTTGCTGGGCGTTGGATTTCTATATACCGTAACAGGTACACTCAATATCATTGATATGGCAGCTATGCTGCCTATGTTTGCTACGAACACAGCTGTTGTGGCTGCATTGGTGTTGATGGTTGTCGGTATCGGTGTAAAAGCGGCTCTCTTCCCACTTCACGGCTGGCTGCCCGACTCTTATACATTTGCTTCGTCCAGTTCCTCGGCACTCATTGCTCCAATCGGAACAAAAGTAGCCGCATATATTCTATTTAGAGTTGTATTCTATCTATTTGGTGTAGAGTTGACCGACGCCGTTGCCCCTATCACTACAGTTATCGGTGTTCTGGCTGCTATAGGAATACTCTATGGTTCTATTATGGCCATTGCCCAGACTGAAATGAAGCGCATGCTTGCATACAGTAGTATTTCTCAAATCGGTTACATTATAATGGGACTAAGTTTGGCCAATCCTCTTGGTTTTGCAGGGGCGCTGCTTCATGTGTTAAATCACGCAGTTATGAAAGCGTGTCTGTTCCTTGTAGCCGGAAACCTTCGAATGAAAGAAGGCCACTCAGACATCAGCAAGTTTGATGATAGCTACCGAAAAAAATATCCGTGGACCATGGCTTGGTTTAGTGTTGCAGCGATTTCGATGGTCGGTCTGCCACCACTTGCAGGTTTCTTCAGTAAGTGGTACCTGGCACTTGGAACTATTGATAATGAGAACTGGATATTTCTGGCCGTCATTTTAATCAGTTCGCTGCTCAATGCTGTTTACTTCTTCAGAATTCTGGAAAAAGTTTATATGATGAACCCGAAAAAAGATCAAACAGAGGCAGCAGATGCCAAACGAAATGAAGTTGGTTTCAGCATGATGTTTCCGACATCCGTTCTTGCCATTGCACTATTTGTAATCGGTTTTGCAAATGCGGCAATCGTAGGAATACTGTTCGATATTTTTCCCATGTAATTGAAAAAGCGATTCAACAAATATAAAACCAATTTCTGATCAGTTTATAGAAGACTTTAAATACACATAAAGATAGATGGATCTTACGCTTGTACCTTTATTAGCTATTTTATCATCGCTTGCAGCGGTCCCGTTCATTCTATGGAGTTCATCCAAACCGAACCTACGGGAAACATGGACCATCATTGCTGCTCTCGTAAAGTTTGGGCTGGTTCTAATGCTTCTCCCATCTGCACTAAACGGTGAAAGTGTTAGCCTGCACCTCTTCGATCTGGCTCCAGGCCTTCCATTTGCACTGAATGCGGATCCCCTGGGGGTATTCTTTGCCGTCATCGCATCCGGGCTTTGGATTTTTACCTCTTTCTACTCCATCGGATACGTACGCGGACACAAAGAGCATAAACAGACAAGGTATTACGCAAGTTTTGCAATCTGTCTCTCTGCAACCATAGGTATTGCTTTTTCCGGAAACCTGCTCACATTCATAGTGTTTTATGAGCTTTTAACACTGGCCACCTACCCGCTGGTGATTCATACAGAATCAGATGATGCCATTAAAGCCGGACGTAAATACCTGGCCTTCACACTCACAGCCGGACTCCTTCTCATCGCCGCTGCAGGAATGGTTTACTACTACACCGGAACCCTCGATTTTACTCCCGGTGGAATTCTTGGCGATGCAGACATTCCATATCATATGATGCTGGTGATGTTTATCCTCTTTTTGGGCGGAGTAGGTGTTAAAGCCGGTATCATGCCTATTCACGGATGGTTGCCAGCCGCGATGGCTGCACCAACCCCGGTAAGTGCCTTGCTTCACGCTGTGGCTGTTGTGAAGTCCGGTGTTTTTGCTGTACTGCGTGTTGTTGGCTATGTTTTTGGCGTCGATGTAATGGGCGATTACGGTTTAAACGATATTATCATAGTCCTGGCAGGAGCTACCATCATCCTTGCCTCACTTATCGCATTTGCACAAGACAACCTAAAACGTCGGCTTGCCTACTCTACTGTGGGGCACCTTTCCTACATCGTTTTGGGGATTGCTTTACTGACTCCATTGGGAATACAGGGTGGAATCATGCACATCGCTGCACACGCAACCATGAAAATTACCCTTTTCTTCTGTGCCGGGGCCATTATTGTGAATCTTCATCGGGAGAACATCAGCAACTTAAACGGAATAGCCAAAGTAATGCCATGGACGATGGGCGCCTTTGTTGTAGGCTCCATGGGCTTGGCAGGCATCCCTCCCATCAACGGGTTTTTTAGTAAATTTTTCCTGATATCCGGCTCACTTGAAGGAGACATGTTGATTCCGGTCATTATTCTGATTGTGAGTGGCCTGTTAAATGCCGGCTACTTCTTCCCGATCATTCACCGGGCCTATTTTAAGAAAGGTGAAGGACTGGAAAAATATGGTGAGGCATCCCCTTTTATGGTCGTTCCTATTGTAGTTACAGCCACTCTGTCTGTTCTGTTTGGGCTGTTCCCGAATCTCTTTTTTAACTTTTTTGATCTTGCGGCTCAAATCAGCGCATCACTTTTTAATTCAGCAACACCATGAAAAACTGGCATTGGATCATATTAGGTATTCTTTTTCTGGTAACTCTGGTATTTGAGTTTACCTACCTGGCGGACTACGACAGCCACTGGTGGAACTCCATTCCGGCTTTTTATGCCCTATTTGGGTTTGTGAGCTGTATCGTCATCATCTATGTTGCCAAATTTATTGCTAAAAACATTGTAAACCGCGACATCAACTATTATGATTGAGTTTTTAACCATACCGGGTGTCATTTTAATTATCGGTGCAGTTCTGCTTGCACTCCTGCCTGAAAAAATCCGGAGTTCGGTATTTTTAATTTTTCCTATTGCCGCGTTGGCATTTGTCATAACCCGGCCCGACGGGTACACACTGACTGCATCTATGGGATCGTTTGATCTGATTGTAATGGAGGTGGATGCATTGAGTCGTGTGTTTGGGATTATTTTTGCCATCACTGCATTTGTGGCCGGTACATATGCCTGGCATATTAAAGATTTAGGACAGCAAGTCAATGCGCTGGTTTATGCCGGTGGTGCTTTGGGAGTTACATTTGCCGGTGATCTTCTCACGCTTATTATTTTTTGGGAGTTGATGGCCGTAAGTTCTACATGGCTGATCTGGGCAAATCGAAATGAAGCTTCAGACAAAGCCGGAACGCGTTATTTGATGTATCACGTGCTTGGAGGCGGACTGCTTTTGGCGGGTATTATCTGGCACTATATGGAAACCGGCTCCATTTTGGTTGAATCCATCGCTCAGGATTATACCTTAGGAAATGTAATGATGCTGATCGGTGTGTCTATTAACGCCGCCGTTATTCCGCTTCACACCTGGCTGGCAGACGCCTATCCAAAGGCAACCGTTACCGGTGCAGTATTTATGAGTGCATTTACGACCAAGTCTGCGGTATATGTACTCATTCGGGTATTTCCCGGTTGGGAGCTGCTCACCTGGTTCGGTGCGGCGATGGCCATATACGGTGTTATTTACGCGGTAATCTGTAAAGATATTCGTGAAATTCTTGCATATCACATTATCAGTCAGGTTGGATTTATGGTTTGCGGTATCGGAATCGGAACAGATTTGGCGTTGAATGGAGCTACGGCCCACGCTTACAGTCATATTCTATATAAATCTCTTCTTTTTATGAGCACCGGTGCCGTACTATATGCAACAGGTACCTCCAAACTTGTGAACCTTGGAGGGCTGGCCAAAAAAATGCCCTACGTTTTGGGCCTCTACCTTGTCGGTGGATTTTCAATCTCCGGGCTGCCGCTTTTTAACGGATATATCAGTAAATCGATGACGATTAGTGCGGCCGGTTATGCTCATAATGAAGCTGCTATGCTCATGCTTCTTTTTGCATCCGTCGGTACGTTTTTAAGTGTTGGGCTGAAACTCCCCTACTACACCTGGTTCGGAAAAGAGGATAATGACATAGAGGTGAAGCCGCTTCCAAAAAATATGTACATTGGGATGGGGATAGCTGCTTTTGCATGTATTTTTTACGGGCTCTACCCGCAGGCACTCTACATGTACCTACCGTTTGATGCAGAATACAACCCGTTCACCATCTATCACTTTGTTGAGATTACTCAGATCAGTTTAATGACGTTTGCCGGTTTTTGGTTACTCAGAAAGAAACTCGCCGGGGAATTAATTATCGCGCTCGATGTGGACTGGTTCTACAGAAAAGCAACACCTGCCGCACGAAGAGTATTTGTTCACGGAGTGGATAGCTTCTACGACCGGGTTGAAGAGAAGATCTGGGATATTGCAGGGTTTCTTACAAAAAAATTCAAAAATCCGATGCTTTGGCTCAATCCGTTTACGGATAAAAAGAACACAGCATCTCAATACAGCCCCTCTATGGAAGTCGTGATGAGTTTTATACTTTTCACAATATTGGTGTTTTCGCTCGTCTACCTAACATGAGATACATCAGTCCTGCATTGATTATTTAAATCAGTCGGACTGACAAAAGTAAATAATTTGTTTTTTTAAATTCAGCAAAGAAAGCTTCTGATCTTAATAATCAGAGCGTTATGAAGCTGTAAGAAAACAACATTTTAATAATTAATCTGAAGGGAAAGGTATTTTCTATGAAATGGAAGGAAACAATTGAGCACTACGCAAAAAAATCAAATATCAGCGAACCGCTAACGCACAAACTAACGTCTCTGACTGCACTTCTGGAAAATTACCTGGTTCAAAATGATAAAGAGCCGCTTCGAGAATTAGCTGCAAACCTGCCGGATCAGGCGGCATCCGCTCTCGAACAAAATGGAGGAAAGGAGAACAAAGAGCTGGTTAAGAAAATCAGTAGTCTCTCCTCTGATGAGATTAGAGGTTTGCTAAGGCTGACCACGATCTTTTTCCATCTTGTCAACTCCCTTGAACAGCATGAGATAATCCGTATCAACCGGGAGCGTTCCAAAACCATCGATATTGAAAACCCCAGATCGGAGAGTATCGCTGATGCACTGAGATACTTTAAGGAGAAAGAGATGAGCTACGAGGATGCACTCGAGCTGTTCAAAAAACTTGATATCCAACCGACTGTTACCGCTCACCCCACTGAGGCGCGTCGCAGAAGTGTTCTTTACAAACAGGAAAACATAACTGCCAAGATTGACCAGCTTGAAAATGAAAACCTTACGCCAAATGAAAAAGAAGCATATTTACATCAAGTTGTCAATGAGATCGCCCTTTTAATCTCAACTGATGAGGTGCGTCCGGAACGTCTCACTGTTGAAGATGAAGTTGAAAACGGCCTGTTCTTCTTTTCAAATACCATCTGGGAAACCGTGCCAAGACTTTATGATGACATCCGTACTGCATTTTCCCAGCAATATGATAAAACTCCGGATCTACCAATCGTTCTTAAATATCGCTCCTGGATAGGCAGCGACCGAGACGGAAATCCAAACGTAACACGCGATGTAACGTGGAAAACATTAACCTATCACAGGCGTGTAGCGTTAAAGCTATATTTGAGAGATCTCAGAATGATACGACGATACTTATCCGTCTCGAAAAATTTTGTTGAGGTTCCTGAAAAACTGGTTAAATCGCTTAAAAAAGATGAAAAGGAGTTTCCACTCAGCGAACAGTATAAACGGCCCTATAAGAACGAGCCGTTCCGCAGGAAGATTACACACATTATGTACAGACTTCAGCACATGCTGGATGCACTGGACCAACCGGAACAAGAGGTTCTGGAATCAGCAACATACAGAGCTTCAGATTTTATTGAAGACCTGGAGTTGATTGCCAACTCCCTCAAAGAAGCCGGCCTGGAAGATGTTGCACGTTTTGGAGACTTCAACGACCTAATGATCCGTGCAAAAACATTTGGTTTCCACATGGCTGCTCTCGACATCCGTCAGCACAGTGGTCGCCACGAAAGCGCCGTAAGCGAACTGCTTTCAGAAGCAAATGTTCATTCCAAATATGAGTCGCTGGACGAGCAGGAAAAAGTAGAACTTCTTATGTCCGAGCTTAGAAATCCACGACCGCTCGCCCCTGTAAATGCGAAACTGAGTGAACCTACCGAAGAAATTCTGAATGTATTCCGGCTCATTTCCACACTGAAAGAGCTGGATGAAAATGCGTTCGGCTGTTATATCATCAGTATGACGCACGGTGTCAGTGATATGCTTGAAGTAGTTCTTCTCGCCAAGGAGACAGGCCTCTGGAGAATGAAAAACGGCAAGATTGAAAGCGAAATTGACGTCGTTCCTCTGTTTGAAACCATTGAGGATTTGGATATGAGCGCCCAGCAGATGCAGAACATTCTGTCGAACCCGGTCTACAAAGAGCAGGTAAAAGCCAGAAACGATTTTCAGGAAATTATGCTCGGATATTCCGACAGTAACAAAGATGGCGGCTACTGGATGGCCAATTGGGCACTGCAAAAAGCACAACTGGAGCTGGGAGAAGTTCTCCGAAAAAATAATGTAGACTTCAGGCTATTCCACGGCCGAGGTGGCTCCGTGGGTCGTGGCGGTGGACGATCCAATCGGGCAATATTGGGTCTCCCATCTATCAGTAACAACGGACGCATCCGGTTTACTGAGCAGGGAGAAATCATCTCATTCCGTTATTCTCTTCCGGAAATCACGCGTCGCCACCTCGAACAGATTGTAAACGCAGTTGCAAGAGTAACAGCGGGTGAAGGTCAAAAGCCGATAGTTGAAGGTGATGAAACCGAATCGATCATGAACAGAATAGCTGAAGGGTCAATGAAGGCCTACAGAGATTTGATCGATGATGAAGAATTTTGGCCGTGGTTTAAAAAGATCACACCGGTAGAGCATATTGGAAATTTACCCATTGCTTCCCGTCCGGTTTCCAGAGGTGGAAAAAAAGGGCTTCAGTTCGAAAACCTGAGAGCAATCCCCTGGGTATTTGGTTGGACTCAGGTGCGATACAATGTACCGGGCTGGTACGGTTTAGGAGCCTCTCTCGAACCTCTTTTGGAAGAAAAACCGGAAACCATCAACCTGCTTAAAAAGTGGTATAAAGAGTGGAGTTTTTTCGGAACAATTGTGGATAATGCACAACGTGAAATCGCTCGAACACACCCGCTCACCTCTCAAATGTACAGTGAGAGATCCGAGAATCGACTTCACAACCGGATCATCGAAGACTTTGAAAAGTCCAGGGATATTATTCTGAGAATTACAGATCAACAAGAAATTCTCGACAGCCGTAAAGTCATTCAAAACTCAATCGCGTTCAGGAATGTCTTTACCTACCCGGTAAACCTGATTCAGGTTGAGTTACTGAATAGAAAAGATAATGCAGAAAGTGAGGAGGAGTTAAACGAACTCAAACAGCTGCTCTTTTTAAGCATCAATGGTGTAGCTGCTGCCATGCAGAGCACCGGATGATCTAAGTTAAAGGGAAGGCATCGCTAAGCCTTCCCTAAACCAAAATTAATTTTTGCAGATAATAGACATTGGACAACAAAACTCTTATAATAGAGAACACAATATAACAACACCCGGTAAGCCTTTCTTAAGACTGACGCGTTAACTCAACTCTACTCTTCTGAAATACCCTTTATTGGGTGACTAATAATACCAATACAATACAATGACACAACAAGGAACAGTTAAGTGGTTTGATGCCGAAAAAGGATTTGGATTCATTAAGCCTAACGACGGAAGCAAAGATATTTTCGTACATAGAAACAACGTAAACAACCTAGCTCCTAACCAAGGTTTGGAAGACGGAGAAGAGGTCGAATTTGACGTAGAAGAGACTCCTAAGGGACTGAGCGCTGTTGATGTAAACAGCCTTACATACGAATAAGCGATAAATTTTCCAGTAAAATGGAAATAGTAAAGCCCGTTCTGATTTTTCAGAACGGGCTTTTTTCTTTTGTACCCGGAACCCCTAACCGGGCACATATCTCTCTACTCTTCCTTATTAATTACGCAAAAGCAGCTCTCTTCTTATCTAATCCTTTTTTCTTGGCTTCAACCGTATATCTGGTATGAGGCGCAAACTCAAGGCGTCCCTTCTCGATTGGCTCTCCAGTAGCCCTGCATATTCCATACGTACCGTTTTCGATACGAACCAAGGCTCTGTTTAACTCATTGATGTATTTTCTATTTCGTTGAATAAGTCGATATGTTAAGTCGAGGCTCTCTTCTTTACTGCCCAAATCTCCCATATGATGAGTCAAAGATGAGGCGTCATCATCATCTGATGAACGAATGTCCTCAATTTGTTTCTGCAAATATTCCAGTTCATCCTGTGATTCTTCTCTTTTTCTTAAGATGATCGCTTCAAAATAAGAGAGCTCTTCAGGTGACAAATTGGTTTTAAGGTCTTCAGTATTTTGGGGGTATTTATTTAAAGCTTCCATCGTCTCAGGTTTATGATTTTCTGTTGTCATTTTGTTCTACAAAAGAATAATCAGAAAACCGATCCCCATAAATAGGGGAACTCCCTATGGATTATTGAGGATATAGAGCACACTTCTTACACTTTATGGGGAACAGTACTACTCCAATCCATGAAGTTTCGTTTAGATGTGAAGTAGACGATACAAGAAGCGTAAATCTCACTTTACAACTACAGTCTCCCAACTTTTTATTTAATGCAAGTTCGAGTTAAAGAGCATACGACTTAAAATCTCTCTTGGAAGGGGGAAAGGCTCGTGAGAGCCTAAGAGGATGACCTCATGAATTTATTTTCAGCTAGTAAAGTTCTTATTCATCTTCGAATCTACTACTTCTCAACCCCTTTGCCTCCTATTAAGTGGTACACTTTACAGCAAATTCTTAGTTAGAAGAGAAATCCATTTTAATATTGTATCCAGGAGCTAATCAAAACATGCAGAGAAAAACTGCTCAATTATGCATAAAGACGATTCTTGTACTCCGCTTGAATAGATTGCACAACAGCTCCGGGTTTACCGGTTCCAATATTACGGCCATCTACTTTAATAATCGGCTGAATGTCCGTAGTTGTACCTGTAAAAAACAGTTCATCCATATCGTATAGATCATCCTGACGAACCGGCTCGGTGATAAGAGGTATGTTAAGTGAATTTGCGATATCAATCACTACTCGGCGAGTGATTCCGTTCAGAATATAGTTTGATGCCGGAAACGTATGAAGCACTCCATCTTTCACACCAAAAATATTTGCGTTTGGGCTCTCAGTAACTACACCGTCCCGAATCATTATCGCGCTGTTCACTCCGGCTTCCTTCGCCTGCTGTTTGGCAAGTGTGTTTGGCAACAGATTTATCGTTTTTAAATTGCAGCGTGTCCAACGAACATCCGGAACCGTAATCACATCTACCCCATTTTCATGAAGTTTTTTGTGAGGTTTAAACGGACCTGATGAGAGATAAATTGATGCGGGCACTTCAGGATCAGGAAAAGTATGAGTTCGCGGAAAAGCAGCTCCGCGAGTGATCTGCAAGTAAACTGTTGCCTCACCTTCAGTAAGTCCGTTTCGTTTAAGTAGATCGCGACTGATCTCCGGTATCGAACTTCTGATATTCTCACTCAGATTAATTTTTAAACCTTTTAACCCCTCATCCAGGCGGACTAAATGCTCCTTCTCCTGAAAAAATTTACCGTCTACAACCCGTGTCACTTCATAGACGCCATCTCCAAATACAAATCCTCGATCCGCAACTGAAACTGCCGCATCTTTTTGATCAAAAAAATCACCGTTTAAATATACCTGCATTATCTGCTGTTTATTGTACTGTTTATATTCCGGAAATTCATCATTGGTTAACGAATACGGATTGTAAGTTAGCCGTAAGCCGTAAGCCGTAAGCCGTAAGCCGTAAGCCGTAAGCCGTAAGCCGTAAAATATACGTTTCGCGCCTCAATTCTGAAATGAAAATGTTAAAAAGTGCTACCGATTTGTGATTGTATCGCAACAACATTCGATTTGACACGTAGATAGGTGATGTATTTCTGAAATAAGATTTTACAAATTTACCCATGAAAGAGATCAAGACAATCATTCACATCCACGCACCGGTTGATATTGTTTGGGATACACTGATGAACTTTCAGGATTACTCAAATTGGAATCCGTTTATATTGGAAATTGCAGGAGATGCTGAAACCGGCAAACAGATTTCCGTTACCATCCTGCCACCCGATTTTGACAAACCGATGACTTTCAGCCCCAGTGTTTTTAAACATGAGAGTCAAAAAGAGTTTCGATGGAAAGGAAAGTTTTTTATTAAAGGTTTATTTGATGGTGAACACTACTTTCTGCTTGAGAAGCTTCCCAATGGCAGCACAGCTCTGGAACATGGCGAATCCTTCTCCGGCCTGATGGTTCCTTTTCTAAATGGCACGTTAAAGAAAACTGAACGTGGGTTTCAACAAATGAATATGGCCTTAAAAGAGCTATGTGAAGAAAAATTCCGCTCCGTTCAAAATTAGGCTGATAATAGTGGTTGAATTTCGAATTCTCTGTTATCTTTACAGGTATGATAAACGATACTCAATCCATCGATAAGCTTAAAAAAATTGCGGAGTTTGAAGCTTCCGAAGAATTTCTAAACGACCTGAGACGCTATGGGCAGATCAGGAAAATGGAACAGGGTGATGTTCTGTTTGAGGAGAACTCATCAATCCGTGCCATTCCCATCATACTAAAAGGTAGTGTAAAGGTTTATCAATCCGATGATGACTTTAAGGAACTTCTACTTTACTATCTAAAAGAGGGCGACACCTGCATTATGTCTGTCTTAAACGGACTTTATAACGAAAACAATCAGCTTAAAGCAGTAGCCAACGAAAAAAGCGAGGTGCTGTTGCTCCCGGTCGAAAAGTTGGGAATCCTCACAAAAAAACATCCCGAGTGGATCGACTACATTTTTCGAATATATCATCAGCGTTTTCAGGAACTGCTGGACGTTGTGAATGCAGTGGCATTCAAAAAAATGGATGAACGTTTACTTCGTTTTCTGAAAAAGAGATCGGAATTGAGCGGAAAACGATCTTTTAAGATTACGCATGAAGAACTGGCTAATGAATTGGGTACGGCAAGAGTTGTGATCAGTCGCCTGCTAAAACAGATGGAGAGTAACAAGCT
This sequence comes from uncultured Rhodohalobacter sp., assembly GCA_964401805.1. Taxonomy (GTDB): domain Bacteria; phylum Bacteroidota; class Rhodothermia; order Balneolales; family Balneolaceae; genus Rhodohalobacter. The sequence goes on along the minus strand of CAYNZY010000014.1, from coordinate 17,009 downwards.
TGTCCGGCTCAGTCGAAACAAAATCACACTTCTGTAACATTTGTAACTGAGTTTTGCATTTCTGCTCAGTAAATTTACTCTTGAAGGCAGAGATACGGCTTACGCAGTAAGATTACCTGTATAAAGCCGTTCTAATCTCAGTCTTTCTATGTTGAATAACCACAAAGTTACAATTTATGTTTTCAAAACTATCTGATCAGTTGTTTGCAAACTGGCATCCGATGCGATGGGTCGCTTTGGCATTTGGTCTTGTATTGGGATATAACTGGCTGATGTACAATGCTTCACTCTCCGGTGTACTATCCATCTTTTTCCTGTTTCAGGCCGTTACCAATACGGGATGCCTGGCCGGACAGTGTGCCCCAAGGACCACTGCCTCAGACGAATCTCTTGAAGATGTAGAGTATGAAGAGGTAAAGTAGCGTTTTAAAATATAAAAGCTGAACCATTGACTTCCTCTCGCTTTTAAAGAAGAGAAGATTTTGAGTAAATAAATTCAATTTCCAATAACCAAAGAAATAACATAGGTATGAGCACAGAAACAAAACAGATGACTTTCAACGAAATTATAAACGGTGACACCCCCGTTCTGGTAGATTTTTATGCCGATTGGTGTGGTCCATGTAAAATGATGGGCCCGATTCTGCAGGATCTGAAGAAGCGCCTTGGAGATAATATCAACATCATTAAGATTGATGCGGAGAAAAATCCCCAGGCAGCCATCAAATACCAGGTACGCGGAGTTCCATCGCTGATACTTTTCAAAAACGGACAAATTCTCTGGCAGCAAGCCGGTGTAGTTCAGTCAGCTCAACTCGAACAAATTATCAACCAAAAAACAGCCGACTATGAGCAGCAGTGAAGAGCATAGCTATGTTGTAAATATTGCTTGGAAAGAGGGACGCATCGGAACCATGGATTCACCGGCTCTTAACGACAAGCTGGACGTAGCCACTCCTCCAGAATTTCCCGGTGGCGTTGAAGGAATTTGGTCACCCGAGCACCTCTTTACCGCATCGGTTAGCAGCTGTTTTCTTACGTCTTTTACCGCCGTTGCAGAGTATTCAAAATTTGAGTTTGAAGATCTGAAGATCAGCAGTTTAGGTAAGATGAGCCGGGATGATAACGGTAAATTTGTGATGAGTGAGGTCACAATAAATGCAACTCTGACCATCAATGATGAGGCTCAAGAGAAAAAAGCATACCGTTTATTGGAGAAAGCGGAGGAGATCTGCCTGATTACACGATCCATCAAAGCAAAGGTAAAACTGGAGCCTTCTGTAATAATTGAGGTTCCTGCCTAAAGACTTTTTTTCATAACTCTTCATCAAGAGAGTTGTGGTTATTGGATTGCAGGTTCCTGACGGGGCCTGCAATTTTTTTATCAGCATATTATTATTTTCAAAAGAAATTTGTTTGATTGCCACGGGAACACGGAATAGTAATTAAATGACTATGCTAAAATTCAATTAGAACCAATCTTGATTCAGGTATCTGATTCATTCATCGCAAAATCATTTATCATCTCCCTACCCCCTTTAAAAGGGAATAGCCCAAAAATTCGACTACCAAAGTAACTCTTAAACTGAAGACTATGCGATTCGAAACAAAAGCCATCCATGCCGGACTTGATATACACAACCCATCCAAGTCTATTGTGCCTCCTATCTCTCCCAGCACTATTTATGAGATTGACGAAGAAGGGCGGAACGAATCGGACCTTCACTATACCAGGCTTGGGAATCCAAATCGACTTCAGTTTGAGCACCTGATTGCTACACTTGAGGGTGGGGAAGCTGCGGCTGCATTTTCTTCAGGCATAGCAGCCGGCATGGCGGTTCTTCAATCCCTGCACCCTGGCGATCATATCATCATCCCGGAAGATGTATATGCAGGCAACCGTAAAATGGTCAATAAAATTATGACCGGGTGGGGAATTGAGTCGGACTTTATCGATATGACCGACTTAGTAAATATTGAAAAACATATCCTCCCAAACACCAAGCTGATCTGGATTGAAACTCCGTCCAATCCACTGATGCGTATTACTGATATCGAAGCTGTTGCCAAATTGGCCAAGTCCCATGAAATCCGAACGGTAGCAGATAACACCTGGCCCACACCGGTGAATCAACTTCCGCTTGAGCTGGGAGTGGATCTTGTACTGCACTCCACCTCAAAATATTTTGGCGGCCACAGCGATATTCTGGGAGGAGCCTTAGTTGCCAAAAAAGCCGATGAATGGTTCGAGCGTATAAAATTGATCCAAAAAATGGGCGGAGCCGTTCCTTCTGCTCAAGATTGCTGGATGCTGAGCCGCAGTACCCGATCGCTGGCTTATAGAATGCGCGGCCATAACGAACACGCAGAAAAAGTAGCTCACTTCCTGAATGATCATCCCAAAGTTTCCAGTGTAATCTATCCGGGTCTTCCCTCTCATCCGGGGCATGAAATTGCCAAAAAGCAGATGAAAGGTTTTGGCGGTATGGTGTCATTCCTGGTCGACAGCGATCAGAAAGAGAGTATCTCGGTTGTAGGCCGATCCAAGCTAATTAAGCGGGCAACAAGTCTGGGCGGAGTGGAGAGCACCTGGGAACATCGCCAAAGCAGTGAGGGAGAAGGCTCAGTTACCCCCGTAAACCTGATTCGAGTCAGTGTCGGGTTGGAGCACCCCGACGATATCATTGAAGATATAAATCAGGCTCTTGGAAAATAGCTCGTCAATTCTGTTTTACTATTACTTTACCGATTTTCATATACATCATTATTCAGATAAGTAAATTGTGATGAACAAAGTACTAACTGCTATCTGCATATTTTTAGTCATCCTGAGCGGATTTCTTTGGGTAAAAGTGACCAATCTTGAAAATCGTGTTCAGGAACTTCAGGAACCCTCTCTTTACCAGTCGATGACGACTATGCAGGCTGTTGTCCATAAGATATCCTACGCTATTGATAACGAGAATGAAGCACTGCTCGATTTCTATATTCATGAGCTTGAGGAAGCAACTGAAGAGATCATTAAAGCAGACCTGATTTATCACAATCAGCCGGTCGGGCAGCTGACAGAAACGATGCTAAAACCCACCATTGAAGAACTGGAAGACGCCGTGGAATCCGGTGGTTGGAATCGTATTCAGGAGAAAAATCAGGTCATGATACAAGCCTGCAATAACTGTCATACATCAACCGACTATCCTGAAATTGTGGTAACCGAGAAAGGTGAACTGAATCCGTTTAATCAGGACTTTTCAAAGCGTGACTAATTTTTGCTCTCAAACTTTCACTACGAATTCAGTTTTTATTAAAATTAATTGAAAACCGAAATGGCTGTAACGCCATAAACAACTACAATACAGACATTTAACGGCCAAGAAATTTTTTATTTTATTTTCTGTGTATCTGTAAGGATTCCTTTTTTTCTGTGTCTTATATGCAGAGAACCACGATACACAAATAATAAACAAGAGTACTTTCGAGAAGTGCTTGAGCACACTTCTCGACAACCATTTAGGGATTGAGGCTGAAAACCTCAATCCTTTTTTTATTTATCCAACAGATTTCTGTAGAAAAATGTGGGAATCCGCATCAATTCCTTACACGCCTAACCCTGATGAACTGTAAAAAAGTCTCTACTAGTTCAACCAAACAAATATTACTTTTTAAGATCAGCATATTCCTGTTTGAGTACATTTGCTGAGTGTTCCAATTTTTTCTGTTCTTCATCAGTCAGTTCCGTTCCAACAATAGACGCTACTCCGTCTTGTGAAATCAAACAGGGTGTGGCCAGGCAGATATCATTGATACCGTATTCGCCTTCCAGATGATACGATACCGTAAGTACTCGTCTCTGATTTTTAAGTATCGCTCCCACAATTTGTACCAAAGCCAGACCGACTCCGAAATTGGTAGCGCCTTTGTAGTCAATGATATGATACGCTGAATCCCGTACTTCCCGCTCGATCTCTTTTTTCTTCTCCTGCCAGTTTTCAATACCAAGCTGATTGCTGTACTCATCGAGTTGTACGCCCGAAATATTTGCCATCGACCACGCTGCAAATTCACTATCACCATGTTCTCCAAGAATATATGCGTGTATGCTGCCAACATAGACATCAAAGAATTCACTTAACAGAAATTTAAAACGCGAACTGTCCAGCACGGTTCCTGAACCGATTACCCGGCTTCGATCCCACCCTGAACGCTCCAGCGCAATTTTAGTCAGAATATCTACCGGATTTGTCACCACAACAATGGTAGCTTTTGAGTTTTGTGCCGTAATCTGATCCACGATACCCTCAATAATGGCGCCGTTCTTTTTCAGCAGGTCAAGTCGTGTCTCTCCCTTTTTCTGGGCCGCACCTGCCGTAATCACAATGACATCCGCATCCTTATAATCCTTTTCACTTCCGGCATAGATATTTATTGTTGGATAGAAAGGCAGGCCGTGAGACAGGTCCAGAACTTGTCCTCTGCAGAGATCTTCATTCAAATCAATTAAGCATATCTCATCTGCCGCTCCATTTTGTGCCATTGCATATGCAAAAGTCGCACCTACGGCGCCGGCTCCGACAATGGCTACTTTTCGCGACCTCCAGGCCGAGTTCTCTTTCGGAAAGTTACGATCTTCTTGCTCTTCCATGATTTCGTGTCTATTTGTAATCTAATTCTGTTCCATGAAGTACAAAACTCAATGTCTTAAGTCTCCGTTCAAACTTAGATTGCTGATAATTGAATTCACTCCTCACGCAGTCTACCTGAATTCGTTGAATGTTGACTATATTGAATATGTTATTCTGAATGAACAGAAACTTCAGAAAAATGTATAGCCATGGAAGAGAAGAAGAAAGACAAGTCCAAAGAAAAGGATGAAAAAACTACCTTGGATAAAGAGTTAGACAAAACGTTCCCTGCGAGCGACCCACCGGCACATACACGTCCCGGTCACGATCGTGATAAAGAGAAAAATAATTAGTCGGGAAAACTGCAGGAGGTGAACTTCTTACACCCTAAACGTTCACCTCTTCATTCAGACTTCTTTCGAGCTCACCAACAGAATTAAAAAGCTGCTCGAAGGATTCAATCTCATAATATCGAGTCTGTATTTCTGAGGTTATAAAATCATTATTCAGTACCCGGTCAACCTCGTAGGGTCGTACTTCAATATCATCTTCAAATATGTGATTCGTTTCACCTGCTGATGATATAATTCCCGCACCATATATCTGAGTATTTTCTTTCTGCTTTATCAAACCGAATTCTACGGTAAACCAGTAGAGTCGCTGCAGCTGTTTTTCGACCATTTTGTTGTGGCCATATTCAACTCCCAGTTTCCCAAATTCTTCTACAAAACGGGCGTAATCTGAGTTCATCAGCAGCGGGATATGTCCAAATATGTCGTGAAACATATCCGGCTCTTCGAGATAGTCGAGCTGTTCCATTTTTCGAAGCCAGGTAGAGGAACAAAACTTCTTTTCAGATAACAGTTTAAAAAAATCATCCACCGGAATCAGACCCGGGACCACAACAACCGACCAACCATTCTCTGCCCTCAAATACTGATTAAGTTTATCAAAATTGACAATTTCATCCGGATGCAGAACATCGCTAAGCTGATTGAGACAGTTCAAATATTCCGGGTGGGCCTTACCAGGCAGATTTTTCTTTTGCCGTTCAAACAATGTCTTCCAAACCTTACGATCTTCGTCGGTATACTTACTGTAGTCCTGCGTCATTCTTTCCATCTGTAGATAAATAGTTCTTTTAGATTCTTTTGTAGCTATAAATACGATATATAAATGGAAACGGCCTTCGTTCGTTCCATCCAAAACCGCTATTATTTACTTCTATTCTCATCTATACTTTTCTGTTGAAACTTTTCCCAATTGTCACTTACCATTTAACACTAAACTATCTTGATGTGGGAGTACGATTTAGACTGAGATAAGATGAACACTTTCAAAAATGAAAAATCAAGACAAATAGCTTGGGGGTGAAAACTTCAGAATCATTGGAATAGATATCACTATCAAAAGCAAAATCTCCCTAAAGTAACCGAACGAATCTCACTTGAAGAAGCTTCTGCTGTCATCACACGGCAAACAGTAAAAATCTGACTTCCGACTAAAAAATAAGCAGACCTATATTAAAGCATTATGCTGGTCTAAATCTTCAAATCAACAGACGCTTGACCGCTATATTTCAATTCGGATTAATCCTAAACGCCCTGTTTTTTCTGTTCTACGGTTTTCAATCCCTAAACTCGCAGATGATGATCGATGAGTTTAAGCGGTTTGGTATGAGCAACCAACAACGAAAGCTTACGGGTGTACTGCAAATTCTCGGATCGGCCGGACTGTTGGCAGGATTTCTTTTTCCGACTATCGGACTCTTGGCAGCAGCCGGCTTTACTGGCATGATGATGGTAGCCTTTTTTGTTCGGATTAAAATAAAGGACAACATTCTGCAGGCCCTGCCATCCATCATTTTCATGTTCATCAACGGGTGGCTGACGGTTGAGTTTTTCAATCTTTGGTGAATTTGATTGTATGCTAATTGATTTTCTCTCCTTGGTTTTTCGCGTGGATAAATCCCGCGCTCGTGTGTTAAACCCATGAATGGGTTTTGTTATTTGTTACTCAATGATTGCGTTTCAGACGAACTCCGTAGGAGTTTCCTGTGTATAGAAAAGTTTAGAAGTACCTCTAGAAAGCTCCGTAGGTGCTACCTCTATTTTATCAAGCTATTTTCAAATAACAGATAGGTAAAGGACACTCCCATGGAGTGATGAAGATGATTAAACACCCAGCTATAAACAGGGTATTCCTAGGGAATATATATGTACTAGAGTTCTCATTGATCTTAATATGAATCGTGTTTATACAAGGGTCGGATTTTTCGCAGAATAGCGCAGATGGATTGGTTTTACTATTCCTCTGCAGGGTATTAACACGTGAATTTGCTCGCAATAAAACTTTCTTCCGCGGGGATAAATCCCGCGCTTGTGTCTACAACCCATGAATGGGTTATGTAGGGAAAACATCGTAACTAATACAGTTTGATGGTATTTTGTTTAAGGGTCTTGATTTTTTTCTCGCCTCGAGAATTCTGGGCAGATGGGTACGCGGATTTTCACAGATTGTGCATTTTAATCTCCGTCTTAAAGAAGACCTATCACAAGAGAAAGTACCAGGAATGTAAAAGCCGGCAGTGATTTTTTGAGTGGATCACTGATTTTGATGTGCATAGAAACGGCACCCAGCATTAGAAAGGCAATTCCGAATGCAGCAACAGCTTCAACCTGCGCGTAGTAAATGGAAGCAATAAGAAGAATGGCCAAAACTACTTTAGCTGTTCCTACCGCGTACATAAACCAAACAGGCAGCCCATAATTTTTAAACTCCTCTTTAATATCATTCGCATCACCGCCTCTCCAGGCCGTGGATTTTTTTGACCTGACAAGCCAAACGTTGAGAATACTTAACCCGACAATCAATTTTAATGCTATCATCACAAATTCCATAGTCAAACCCCTCTTATTCAATATTACTGTTATCTGTTGGTTGAAAAGCCGGTCCAAAATAAAGTCTACAGACCACCACCCCTATGCAGCTCAACCGATTGAATAGATGAACCGTTCAATATCATCAAAGAAACAGCTAAGGCGCTATCCAGTTCAATGACTCTTCCTGACCTCGGATTATCCTCTCCGACCTGATATGCTTTACCCCATCCAGCTGCAGGAATTCCATACGTTTTGATTTTATTTTGATCAGGCAAAAATTTGGTGTGCCTTCCAAATGCCATTCAAAGGCTTCTTGTGGGCTCCCTATCTCTGTTCCGGGAGGAATTACGGACGTATATGAGTGCGGACTTTTACTACCCCGGTTATCCCAGTTTCGTTTGTACTCTCTTCCTGCTTTTACAATCGAAGCTGTTCCGGAAACCCTGAGCTGCAGCTTTTTGCTACCGTCATAAAACAGGAGGCTCACCACATCATTTTCCATTATCTGACTGACTTTATCAGACCGCCCGTCTGTGTAGATCGTAAAAACAGAATCCGGGCTCTCCGCAAAATCACGCAGCACAACCGTCCTCTGCCTTGGCGTGAATGTTTTATCGATGGTGGCCAGTGTAGTATACCGAAACGGGTGAAATCCCTCTGAAACGGCCGCCTTCACCTGTTCTATAACAAGATCCCAGGCTTGTTTGAGAGACATTTCCGGGGTAATCATAAATTTATTACTCAATGTTTACTTAGTTCAGATTCATTGGCTTTTTAAATTTTTTAGCCAATATATAATTTTAGCATATTACAATAGAAATGCTGTCTGAGTTCATATGTATCATACTGCAGATAGCACCAACCCTATTTCCTCAAACATTATTCATTGAGCATCAAACTTTTAGTCCATCGTTTTTTACTGGCTTGTACTATACTTTTTCTTCTCTTTCTTGCTTGGTGGGCAATTGAGGGTGGAGTACAACAACTGTCTCGTTCCAATACTTATGGTCAGCAGGTGGAGACCTTCATACAAATTGCCTGCGGACTTCTAAGTCTGTTGACCATTATTACGATCTTCCTGTGGCGCTCATGGGCTATGCGCATTCGTATAGCCTGGACAATCTCATTGGTTATAACCGCAGCTCTTTCCTCGCTGGTTTGGGGCCCGCCAATGCCTCTCATAGCACTCGCTTTCGGGGCCGTTGCTCTACTTATAGCATTGAGTATGTTATGGATATTACAACGATCTACGGAGGAAATCTCTAAAGAGGTTCAATAAAAATTCTTCACTTCTTGAAATAAATAGATTGGCTTAACATTAAGGTAACATTTTCCTAATAGTGTTTGACTAACATCAGTATAAGGCCTTGAAGCGTTTAATATGCCATTTATACGGAGATCTGATTGGAAACAGCTCAGGAAAAAAGACCGACACTGCCAGAAAGGTACAGTACGCCATTAAAGTGGCTACAGGTTCTGTTGCTTATCTATCTACTGCTCGCTGCAGTATCCATTATCGGCGACGGCTTTGAAATTGCTTCAGGCGGTGCAGCTCATCAACTGTTTTCATTTGCAACGAATCCTATAATCTCTTTAATGATTGGAATTGTTGCAACGGCAACCATTCAAAGTTCAAGTACGGTTACTTCAATTATTGTGGGCCTGGTTGCAGGCGGACTTCCATTATCCATGGCAATTCCGATGGTAATGGGTGCCAATATAGGCACATCCCTGACAAGCACGATCGTAAGTCTGGGTCATGTACGGGACGGAGAAGAGTTTAGAAGAGCATTTTCCGCTGCCACTGTTCACGATAGTTTTAATGTATTCGCTGTTCTGCTGATACTTCCGCTAGAACTGGCGTTTCATCCGCTAGAAAATGCATCACTCTGGATTGCTGGATTTATTGCAGCTGACGTTACGGCTACAGGTGCTGACCTGAGCAGTTTCAATATTATTTCTATTGCAATTGCTCCTACCGTAAATTTGTTTACCGCAGCAGTATCATTCATAGAGGGCACCTGGCAGGGCATCATTCTTATCATTACGGGCATTGCACTCATTCTGTTTGTTGTGCACTCAGTCGGCAAAATCCTGAAAAAACTTATGACAGGCCGGGCGCTTGAAATCATGAACAATGCGGTTGGGCGAGGCCCTATCTCCGGGATAGGTGCAGGGAGTTTGATCACCATCCTGGTTCAATCGTCATCCACAACAACTGCCCTGATTGTGCCCATGGCCGGGAGCGGGCTGATGTCGATGAAGCAAGTCTACCCTTTTACGCTTGGCGGAAACCTTGGAACCACCGTTACGGCATTACTGGCTGCAACTGCCATTACGGGGTCCACCGCCATCCTGGCATTCCAAATTGCATTGGTACACCTGCTATTTAATCTGGCAGCCATACTTTTAATTTTTTCCATTCCGCTGTTGCGAAATGTCCCTCCCTCCTTTGCAGAATATATGGCCTCGGCAACCCAAAAAAACAGGTGGTTTATCGGAGCTTACATTGCCACGCTGTTTTTCCTGGTTCCCCTTCTTGTACTGGGCATTTCAAGAGCATTCTTTTGAAAAAATCTGTATCAATAATCTGAACCGTATTACCAGGACAGTATCTTCTTTTTTTAGAGCCATCATGCCGTTTTTCATGTAAACTCAGTTGGGTCACCTAAACCAACAAAAAACAACCTGCATCACAGAAATTGGAAGATATTGATATATTGAAGCTTCATTCCGTACGTATAGCTCTTCCGGAGCACTAGAACCGGCACTTAACTACTAAGTAAGACAGTCGCGGTTCAAACGGGTTAAAAAAATCAAGATAACGGAGATTCATTATGTCAAAATATAGAACACCGGGAGTTTACATCAGAGAGAACTCCTCCTTCCCGCCATCCGTCGAACAAGTAGAAACCGCGATTCCTGCATTTATCGGCTATACAGAGAAAGGCCCGGACGTACCGACCCGAATCCAATCGATGGATGACTATCGAAATCTGTATGGCGGGGCTGCAGGTGAAATCGGCCAATTCAGAATAAATGGTGACGGATCCATTGAATCACCACAAATCCCCGTCACACCGAAATACCGTCTCTACTACAGCCTCTTATTGTTTTTCAACAACGGCGGCGGAGACTGCTACATCATTTCTACCGGGAATTATAACGATCCCATTCAGAACAGTGATCAGGAAAAAGGGTTGACTTTGCTAAGCAAAGAGGACGAACCTACTCTTATCATTCTTCCCGATAGTTATGATAACCCGTACAATCTTTACATAAAAGCTCTCGCACAGTGCGCCGCCCGAAAAGACCGCTTTTTGATATGCGATGTAAAACATGCGGCCGCGGCGAACAATCCGATAGAAAAGTCTGCCGAAGAGTTTCGATTTGGTATCGGCTCAGACAACCTGATGTTTGGTGCGGCCTACTATCCCTATCTGAAAACCATATTGTCCCATCAGTACAATCTGGATGAGATTAAAGTGGAGGTTGAAGCATTCCCTCGTGTGAAGGTTTTACGCCATTCCGATGCAACGATCTCCGGCAATCAAGAGAAAAAGGAAGAGTCTCTCTATCACGCCGGGGACGGTGCCTATAGGTTGAAATACGAACTGATCAAAAAGCAGATCGAATCTGTGAAATTGATCCTGCCCCCGAGCGGAGCCATTGCCGGTGTTTATGTGCGGGTAGATCACTCAAGAGGAGTCTGGAAAGCCCCGGCCAATGTGTCGCTGAACGGAGTGCTGGCCCCTCAGGTGGTCATTAATAATGTGGATCAGAACGACCTCAATGTAACCGCGACCGGTAAGTCGATCAACGCCATTCGCACTTTCCCTGGCATGGGTGTAATGGTCTGGGGCGCGCGTACCCTGGCCGGAAACGACAATGAGTGGCGTTACATTTCGGTTCGCCGTTTTTTCAACATGGTGGAGGAGTCGGTCAAAAATGCGACGGAGCAATTTATTACTGAACCCAATGATGCCAGTACATGGTCGAAAATAAAGGCCATGATTGAAAACTACCTTTACACGCTCTGGAAATCAGGTGCGATAGCAGGCGGCAAACCCGACGAAGCTTTTTTTGTGAAACTTGGCCTGGGTGAAACGATGACTGCCCAGGACATTCAGGAAGGTAAGATGATCATAATGATCGGAATTGCAGCGATGCGTCCGGCTGAATTCACCATAATCCAGTATTCTCACAAGATGACAGAAGCCTAAGTTAAATAACAAGAGAACCCTCCGGCCTTGATTGGTGGAGGAATGGCATGGTTTGCATCAAAGCGTGGGAAACATCACAATATCGGCTCCCCCGGGAGCGATCGATGTTGTGTAACCACGCGGGCAAACCGTGCCCGGAAGCAATCACAGACGGGAGTTTTTGTTTACTTTTGGCGGCCCAAAAGTAATAGTGAACAAAAGAATACATAAACTTTTACTGTTCCATTTCTAATGATTTTAAGAGTCCACATGTATTGTCACCGGACAGAGGCAGACAAAAAAGAAAAAGAATATGACATCGTCCTGTCATCTTCATGATCTATGTTGTAAGCAATCCATCAATACACACCTATCCCCTATGATTGCAGATCGATATGAACCGATCAATGTACTCATCTTCATGAGTGGCGAACCATCGGGTGACGTTCTCCGCAGAATCCGGCCGATTCGATTTAAACGAAAAAATGAGGTCACCTACAAAGTGCAGGAGATCCGGATGATGCATCAGGAGAGGCACGGGAAATCTCTGCAGTATCACTATACCGTCAAAACCAATAAAAGTGAATATTGCCGGCTGATGCTCGACCGACAAACTCTCAGCTGGAGGTTGGTTGAGATTTTGAAAGAAGGAATAAAAGAAAATATAAGTTAGCCCTTAAACCATTGTAATTATAAAATTTGTTTCTACAAATATATTCATTTATTATTGCACTCAAATTATTCGGAATTTCACACTATTTAATATAAACCAAAGACCACAAATATGAGAGCATTGTTTACAATTCTATCGTTGGTATTAATTACGTTATTTACACAATCATGTGGCACTATTATTCATGGTACAACACAGGAAGTTGGAATCAGCAGTCAGCCTACTAACGCACGGGTTTCAATAAACGGGGAAAACAGAGGTTCCACTCCAATGATTGCAGATCTAAAAAGGAAAAACAACTATATGGTTCAAATTCAGCTTGAGGGGTATCAAACTTATGAAACCAATTTGACCCGCAGCACCAGTGGATGGGTATGGGGAAATATTGTATTTGGAGGTTTAATCGGGCTTGTTGTGGATGCTTCCGCCGGCGGCATGTATAAACTTTCTCCTGAACAATTAAATGCTGAATTAAGATCACAACAGGCAGAAGTACTTCAGTCTGAAGAGGGATTATTCATCGCCGTTGTTCTGGAACCCAATCCGGAATGGGAGAAAGTTGGAAGACTAGAGGCAGCTGACTAACATTTATCTACTGAGTTACGTAGGCGGCTATTTAACTAATGGCCGCCTTTTTTATTTTCATAAACAATCTACTCCCCCATAATACCCCTCCTATTTATCCGAATAAATTTAATCTCAGCAATATTACCCTGAGCTCTTTTGACAAACCCTGTACCAATGTCCTATTCTGTTGGAGTCGGTATTGAAATGGTAAAGAGCCTGTCGTTTTTTTAAAAACGGAACGGCTCGAGGTCTACGGATTGTTTTCACTATTTGAACATTGAATAGTCTAAACAATCTCCAACCCCACGCCGGCATGAAACTGCTGCTTCTTCTTACACTTCTACCCTTCTTTGCCATGACGTATACAAGCACCCTCGATTCTCCACAAGATCAACCCTGTAATGGCCCAGAGATTTCCCTCGAGTCATTTCAGTGGGAGAACAGGATCCTCGTACTCTTTGCATCCCATTCAGATGACGAATCCTATCAAACTCAAATAAACAAATTCTCTTCTCTTGATGACCAATTCAAGGACCGAGATCTCATCCTGTTCTCCATTTTTAATGAAGGGTGCTCCACGCTTAATGATGAAGTGATATCGGATTCTTCAAGTCAAAGCATTCGTGAGAGGCTATCTCCGCAAGAAAATAGCTACTTCATCTTCCTGATCGGAAAAGACGGTGGTGTAAAACTCAAGCAAGATGAAGTGCTGGAACCCGATGAACTCTTTCGCGTCATCGACCGGATGCCGATGCGTCAGCGTGAGATGAGAGAAGGTGGGTAGATTGGCAGTTAAAGTAACTTCAATGAGACTCATTTCTTGTTAACAATTTATCGGGTCTATTTTCAAAAAGAATGAATTGGCAAATTTTTAAACTCTTTGAATTTCTCTCAGCCGGTCAATTTTGTATTTGAAAGTTAACGGTTGAAAACATTGCACAAGGTTAACTTTTCGGGATTTAAAGTCGATCTAAATTAAACTTTTAGGGTTTACTGCACTCTTCCCAATACATAGATTAATGGGAGGGCTTCAAATAATACCTTCAATTGTCAATCTATTATATTAATGAATGCATTGTTGCCCAATAGTTTAATGGAACAATACTGGTTTTTTATTCATTTATGTAAACAGATCATAAGGTACATTCTCCTATACGAAAACTTGTTTTTACGAAATTCAGTGTGTGAAAACAGTTATGGATACTTCAGCGAACAATCGCATTAAAACAGATTCTAATTTAGAAATTGATCATTCCGAAGAAATAAGACAGCATTTAGAACCTATTTTAAAAATGGCAACTGAGATTTGTAATGTTCCATTCTCAGTTGTTCATCTCATCGATGATAATGTACAGAACACGCTTGCCACGTACGGTAAATGGGAGAATTCTGAGATTACCGATATTAAAAGTATATGCGGATGGCTGGATACCGAAAAGGACGTCCGGGTTATAAATAACATCCGGGAACATCCGGAACTCAAAATGACACTTTCGGAAAGAGATCTGGAGAGGGTCGGTTTTTACGCCGGTGCACCTCTGAATAGTAAATCAGGTTCAAGAGTAGGTTCACTTTGTCTGTTCGACTCTGAACCGCGAGACCTCACCGATACACAGAAAGAATGTTTGAGGACCCTTGCTAACGAAACGGTTCTTAAACTTCACTATTACGAGCTAAACAATCGCCTAAACGAGAAAGAAAGGGAGCTAAAAAGGCAATCTATTTTCTTGACAAATTCGACTGACATCACATTTTTGGTTCAGCCTGAATCCGGAAAAATTATTGATGTAAATAGTGATATAGAACAAACACTGGGGTACTCTCCTGACAGCCTGCTGAATACCCGTTTCATCGATTTAGTGGCAACTGATGAAAAATCAGACAAAACCGTCAATGAGTGGCTTACTCCGGAAAAGAAGATTGATGGCCGATATTCAGTAGATCTCCAGTTCATTGACAAAGAGAATAAAAAACGGTGGTTTGAGTGCAATTTCACCCGTGAAAATGGCGTCTTGTACTGTTCTGCAAAGGATATAAATGAACAAAAAGAAGCCGTGAGAGGCGTGCACAAACTCAAGGAGAAATTCCAAAAAGTAGTGGATGTGGCTACAGATCTGGTTTATGAACTGGACTGGGAGACAAAGGATCTTGCATGGGGTGATGAACTGACGGATATACTCGGTTACCCACATGAAGAGCGGTTTGTTGACTACGATTGGTGGATTGACAAGATCCACCCGGATGATCTTGAGAGAGTTGTCCATGATGTTTCATCTACGTTGGAAGGTGAATGTGAGAAGTTGAAGATGGTATACCGGATCAAGACGTATGATGGCTCGTATAAGTATGTAATGAATCACAATTATGTTGACCGCAAAAAGGATGGAACTCCGGTTAAAATTATCGGGGCTATTGTTGATATCAGTGATTTAAAAGAGGCAAAAGATCAGGTTGAACAACGTGAGAAGCTGCTTGAGGAGCTGGCAGACCAAACTTCCACGGCAATCTGGATTCGAGATCATGAAGGAAAACATCTCTACATGAACCAAAATTACAGAGATCTTTTTGATCTGGGCGAACAGAAGGTGATCGGTAAAACCGTTCATGACCTTTTTGATAAAGATACCGCGCGTCAGTTTGATGAAAATGATCAGAAAGTGATGAGATCAGGAGAGTCTCATCTGTTTGATGAATGCGTTGAGACAAATACGGGGAAACGGTTTTATAAGACCAATATCTTTCCGCTTAATGGTAACAAGGTAGGAGGAGTTTCAATAAATATAACAGAAGAAATGGAGAGCCGGAAAAAGCTGCAAAATTCGGTGGAAGAGAAAGAGACGCTACTGAAAGAGATCCACCACAGAGTAAAAAATAACCTGGCTGTTGTTTCAGGGATATTGTATCTGCAGTATTTCAATGAAGAGGATAAAGAGCTTCGGGAGAAACTGCTCGACAGTACCAATCGAATCAAGACGATGGCAACCATTCATGAGCTTCTCTACCAGTCCTTGAGTTTCACCAATTTGAAGCTGGATAAAAACATCAGCAAGCTTATAAACGGAATTACCTCTTCCTTTGAGGTATCTGTTGATCTGGATACAACATACGATCTTGAACCGATCATTCTGAATATCAACCAAGCGATCCCTCTATCATTAATTATAAATGAAGTTGTAACCAATGTGTTAAAACATGCTTTTGATGAGGGGGATTCCGGTACAATAGCTGTTACTCTATTCGAAACAGATGGTGAAATCACCTTAATCATTAAAGATAACGGAAAGGGGTTGCCTGATGATTTTGAACCTAAAGGCAGAAAAAAATCACTTGGACTGGAGTTAATTGAGTCGCTGGCCGGTCAGCTGCATGCAGAGTACTTTTATTCCTCGATTGAGCAGGGGGCTCAATTTAAACTGACATTCAAAAAAGAGGATATTAAAGGCACAGGCAGTTCTTTATAATAATGTGTACGCATCCATATTTGTTATGATATAGACATAATACATTGGGTTTCTCTCTTATTCTTCAATAAAGGACAAGGTATTAAACAAAGGGCAAGGTAAGCAAAATACCCAAAAAAGGAGTGCGCGCACTCCGAAGCCTTGGCGAAGTATTGCGTGTCCTTCGTAGCTTCAGCACAGAAGGAGGCCCGGATCACCTCCGCTGAAGCTTCGGAGATCACACAGGACCTGAACTACCCAGTAATCGCTTGTTCATCCAGGCTATCCCTGAACCGCTTTTCAAATACTTCTCAAGGCGTATGGCAATCTTCTTATTCTCAACGGCAATGTAGCTCGCCATCTTAAACGGACGGTGATTTTTTGTAGACGCTACCTTTCCCTGATTGTGATGTTTAAAACGCTCGCGAAGATCTGAAGTAAATCCGACATAACGCCAATCTTCTGCCTCACTTTTTATGATGTAGACATAATACATTGGGTTTCTCTCTTATTCTTAAATAAAGGACAAGGTATTAAACAATGGACAAGATCTGCAAAATACTCAATCAAGGAGTGCGCGCACTCCGAAGCCTTGGCGAAGTATTGCGTGTCCTTCGTAGCTT
>CAYNZY010000013.1:0-71178 GCA_964401805.1 uncultured Rhodohalobacter sp. | reverse complement strand
TGGTAGAGCAACGGCCTTTTAAGCCGTGGGTCGAGGGTTCGAGCCCCTCCCGATTCACGACTCTTTGATGAGTTACAAATATTTTAATGACTCTCTCTTGATTAACCTCAGTTGGCTGATACCCGGCTGGGGTTATTTTTTTGTTTACAGTTTCATCCATTTCTATAAAAACTTCCAGTACAAGTTCCATCTACACGGTAACCATACTTGAACCGACTTATTCAGTCCGGAAAAGAGTGGTCAACCAGAGCATATATCAACAGACATACATTTTAAGTCAGCTAATCTTTTAAAACTGTAGGTCAAACTTTTTGTATCTGCACGATATTTAACCTAATTTGGATCAAATATCTATCTAATGCTATGAATACCCACTATTTAAACCCACTTCGCTGGAAACGCTCAATTTTAGCCGGTGCTTTTGTTGGCTTTATTGCTATCTGGTTTCTATTTATAGACACATACAGTGTGTTCACAAGAGTTCAGCTCAATTTTAAAAAAGATGAACTCATTGAAAAAACTGAAGAGTACAGGCAACAAACTGCTGAGCTGGAGAAAAAAATAGAAGAGCTGGAAAAAAATCCTGATCTCCTTGAAAAAATCGCCCGGGAAGAGTACGGAATGAGAAAACCGGATGAAAAAGTTTACCGTATAAAGTCAGGTGAATAGGCTATTCATTTGCTCATTTTTCACTATTTTTAAGCTCCCCTTTCATTCAAATAAATAAGGTTTTATGATATCCATCGGGATTGACTTAGGAGGCACAAACATCAAGGCGGCACTGGTTGACAAAAATCGAGGATTTCTCAAAACCACTTCGATACCTACACACGCTGAACTTGGAAAAGAGCATGTTTTTGATCGAATTGCACTGGCTATTAAGGAGGTCATTGAAGATCAAGATGACAAGCCCATCGGAGTAGGCATGGGGTTGCCAGGGATGGTAAGTCTGGATCGCAGAACTGTAAAGAACCCCCCAAATTTACCGGGCTGGAAAGTGGAAAACGTAGCCACCGAAATCAAGAACAGAACAGGCCTTGAATGCGTAATTGAAAATGATGCTAATTTGGCTGCTTTAGGCTCAGCACATTTTGGTGCCGGCAAACCATTTACCCATTTTATTATGGTAACACTTGGCACCGGTGTTGGCGGTGGTATTATCATTGATAACAAAATTTACCGTGGCACTACTGGAATGGCTGCTGAGCTGGGACATGTCATTATCAATTATCATGGCCCCCTATCCAACAGTAATACACGAGGAGGTGTAGAGGCGTATCTTGGGCAGAGATTTTTGAGCCGGTTTGCAGCGGATACCATTCGGCAAAATCCGGAAAACCCGCTTTATAAAAAGTTTGAGAAAAATTTTTCAAAACTTGAACCCGTTGATCTATACTACGCCGCAGAGGATGGAAATGAACTCGGAATCGACATTTTGAAGCAGGCAGGTGATAAGCTGGGGTATGCGATTGTGAATTACATTCATATTTTAGACATTCGAAAAATCATCGTAAGCGGTGGCGTTTCGCAAGCAGGAAAATGGCTTCTTGATCCGGCTAAAGAAACCGCCCTAAAATATTTAATGCCTCCATTCCGGGAAGATTTTGAAATCATTCACGAATCACTTGGTAATGATGCGGCATTGCTTGGCGCAGCCAGTCTTGCATTTGAAGAACTCCGTTGATTAGCTTTATGCATGCAAAACAACCCATTTACAAATCACAAGCTTTTTCGGTTCGGGGTAATCCTTCTATTTACTCTGCCCCTTTGGGTTGATGCCTCAGCTCAGGCTGTATCAGATACATTGCAAACAACCATTCGAGACACTATCCGATCTGCGATTACTGACACCATACCCCAGGCAGCAGACAGAGACACTACACTGATTCAGAATACGCGTGAAGGAGTACCGGATGAATCTACGCCTCAAACTCCACAAAATCGCCAGGCTGAACGGCAATCAAACCCGGAATCCGTAAATTTTCAGGCCCGGGATTCCCTTACGTTTAAGTTTGGAGACCAGAGAATTGCCAATTTGTACGGCTCAAGCAATGTCACGCACACAAACGGTGAGTTGAGTGCAGGAGAAATAGAACTTGATTTGAACTTGAATCAGGTTGAAGCCTTGGCTGAGAACCCCGAAGATACTCTCTCTTATCCAGTGTTGCGCAGGCAGCAAGATGAAATACGAAGTACCCGCGTACTTTTCAACTACGAAAGTGAGAGGGGTAAATTTGAAGTTGCTGAAATAGAAGTTGATGATGGATATCTGATTGGTACGAAAGTAAAGAACGTATCCCGCAGTGAAGTATTTATTGAAGAGGGTATTTACTCAACTTGTCCGCCCGACCACATGTACTACTACATCCAGGCAGACCGTATGAAGGTGGTTGATGAAGAGGAGGTGTTTTTTACCAACGCAAGATTATTCATTCTTGATATTCCCTACCCGCTTGTTTTTCCTTTTGGGTACGTTCCTGCCGGCATCGAAAGCAGGGAGTCCGGTCTGCTTGAACCCACGTATGTGTATCAAAATACTTCTGCACGCGGAATTGGTTTGCAAAATCTTGGCTGGTTTCAATATTTCAACGACTATTTTACAGCTCAGACTTCCTTCGACCTGTTTACATCCGGTACATTTTTTAATGAATCCCGCTTTCAATACAGAAATACCGGGCAGTATAATGGATCGCTGACCCTTGGTTATTCACGGGAAAGAGGTCTGGAGCCTACTGATCCTGATTTTACAGAAACTACGAGTAAACGGTTGTCTCTAACGCATGATCAGCAGCTGTCGCCCTATGCAAACCTGACAGCAAATATAAACCTTCAAACTTCAAATTATTTCAAACGTAACTCCTTTGATCCGGATGAACGGGCGAGAACAAGCACCACTTCGCGTTTATCCTATCGATACAGTCATCCTGAAAATATTTACAATTTTAGCGCAACGTCTAATCTGAATCAGCAATTTGCCACAAATCAAACTCGCCTTACAGGACCGGAATTCACCTTTTCAGCCCGCCAGTTTGCACCTTTTAAATCTGATCAAGCCGGACTTCAAGAAGAGCAATGGTACGAACGAATCTCAATCAGCTATAGAAATAACTTCAAGTCTGAGTTCGAATTTACTCCTGAGGATGCAGATTCAGCAGATATTAATTGGCTGGAAGCTCTGTTTGATCCATCAAAATACAGAGAGGCTACTGATAATGATCGGCACGTCCAATATGGACTTGAACAGCGCGTAGGCATTTCGGCAAACCAGATTGTTCCCAGTCAGTTCTTAAATATCAACGCTAACATCAACCTGACTGAATACTGGTACCCTGCCACCATTAGAAAAGAGTGGAATGAAGTAGAAAATCGTATTGAAACTGAACGGGTGAGAGGTTTTGAAACAGCACGTGATTTTTCCACTTCTCTAAGCTTTAACACAACGTTTTACGGTGTATCCCAAATAAGTATTGGAAACCTCCAGGGATTACGACATACGGTAAGACCGGATATAAGTTTTAGCTTTAGTCCCGATTTTTCCGGCGAATTTTGGGGATACTACAGGGAGGTCCAGTCTGACTCTCTGGGTAACACTCAAACCTATTCTATTTTTGAAGACGAAATTTTTAGAGGACCGGGATCCGGTGAGCAGCGCACAATGTCGTTTAGGATCACAAATATCTTTGAGACCAAACAGGTTAAGCGAGACTCTACCGGAGAAGTTCAATCCACAAATTTACGTTTAATCGACAATTTATCCGCAAATACCAGTTACAATTTTGCAGCGGATAGTCTGAATTTTGGAAGAGTTAACATGTCTCTCTCTTCAAGAGTCATTGACGGGCTTCGACTTTCGGCCAATGCCAACTATTCCGTTTATACGAGAGATGAAAACGGCAGGGAGATCAACAGATTTATTTGGGAAGACAGTAATAAATTTCTGCAGCCGCTTAGCTACAGTCTTAATCTCTCTACCAGTTTTAATGGCGGCAGCCGAGGTCCACGAATTACCACTCCGGCCTACCGGCCTTATGACCCATTGGATCAAACTTTTTTCAGCCCGGTAGACTCTCGTTTTAATTTACAACCCATACAGAGAACAGATACCCCATGGAGTGTTGGACTCGATTTCAGCTACCGATGGACCTACCGCTTTGGCCAGGATGCCAGAAAAAGTGCTGTTTTGAACGCAAATAATATTCAATTCAACCTTACTCCGAAGTGGAATGTCAGCACAAGAATTGGGTATGATTTTATCGAAAAAGAGTTAACACCATCCCAGTTCAGCCTCCAAAGAGATATGATCTGCTGGAATCTCTCTTTTCAGTTCAATCCATTCGGAGATTTTCAGTACTACTTCTTCAGACTATCCCTTTCCAGTTCACAAATTCAGGGATTATTTCAAAAACTTCCTCTGCTTAATAACCTGGAGAGAAGTTCATCACCAACAGGAAGAAATCCAAGGTTTTAACTAAGCCAAAAACGCGGAGTACTATCCTTCCCGATTCCGGAGATACTGAACGATATATTTGCCGAAAATATCAAATTCCAGGTTTACACGATCGCCCACCTTTTTGGCGTGGAGATTGGTTTCATCCCATGTATACGGTATAATGGCAACCGTAAACTCATTGCCCTCATTACGTGCTATGGTTAAGCTGATTCCATCTATCGAAATGCTTCCCCTGCCCACAATATAATCCCTGTGCTCTTCAGGAAAATCGATAGTAATGAGTAAATCTGCACCGTCCTGATCTATCTTTTTTATGGTGCCTGTTGTATCCACATGTCCCTGGACGATATGACCCTCAATTGCTTTCTCCAGAGTTAATGATCTCTCCAGATTTACAGGGTCGCCTTCGGAAAGGTCACCTAAATTTGTTTTTCGAAGTGTTTCCTCCACGCTCTGAACTTTAAACACTTCGTCAGTATGAGATACAACGGTATGGCAAACCCCGTTTATAGAGATGCTTTCATCAATATGCGCATCACCGGCAAATGAGCATTTGATAGAAAGTTCCTGACCGCCTTTTATCTTTTTAATTTCTGTGACGTTACCAATTTCTGATACTATCCCTGTAAACATAAATCTAAAAATTTGCTGTTAGTAACATATCCGACCCTGACTGATGCCAGACAAAATCTCGGAATGGCTGAATATCTTCCATTCTGTTAATATTTAAATTAATAATGGACTTGGTGCCTCCGCCCAAAATCTTTGGAGCGATAAACAGTTGTAAACGGTCAACTAATCCCTGCCCAAGTAACGCACTTGAAAGTTGCTGGCCGCCTTCAACCAGAACTGAGTGGATGCCTGATTCATAGAGCTTATGAAACGCCTCCCTCAGGTTCACATGGCCCGATTCATTCTTATCTACCGTCATGATCTCACCCCGGAAATAGTTGCTTTGAAGCATCTTCAACATAGGGTCTGCATCTTCCTTGGCCTTCTTTTTATTGTGAGTTACAATAACAGTTTTCTCCTCAAAAGAATCTGAAAATAGATTTAAATTCTTTGGAAGCTCAAATGGTCCGTCCAGTACCACTCTTTTTGGCTGCCTTCCTTCAACCAGACGCACCGTAAGTTGTGGATTATCATAAAGTGCCGTGTTTCTGCCAACAAGTACAGCATCATCCTGGCTCCTCCATCGATGAACCAACTCTCTCGACTCTTTACACGAAATCCATTTCGAATCTCCATTCGGTGCTGCAACATAACCGTCTGCCGTTTGTGCAATTTTTAGCGTAATGAATGGCATTGAGGTATCCAAAGCGTGCAGCCACTTTTCATTCAACTTTTCCGCCTCATTCTCTAAAAGGCCAACCTCAACTTGAATGTTATTCTCTTTTAAAATATTCAGCCCCTTTCCATTTACATCCGGATTGGGATCCTGCATCGCAACCACAACTTTTGAGATGGGTAGCTTGGCCAGCATTTCTGCACACGGAGGAGTTTTTCCGTGGTGAGAGCAGGGTTCAAGCGTAACATATACAGTTGCTTTCTTGAGTTTCTCAGGGTCTTTAACTGAACGAACTGCATTTACTTCGGCATGTGCTTTCCCATATCTTTCATGAAATCCCTCTCCAACAATGCTTCCATCCTTAGATACAATTACACAGCCTACCATAGGATTGGGTGATACATAACCCAATCCCTTTTCTGCCAGGCTGAGTGCACGCTGCATAAAAATTTTATCCTGTCGAGTGGCCATGAAAACCGGTTTTCTTTTTCCTGAATAAACTATCAATAAAAAAAGGGTAAGAGAAATTCCCCTACCCTTTCAAGATCAATAATAAATATTAACTCTTAACGAAGAATTTGACTGCGATTGTCGGTGATACTTGCACCTTCACGCAATCTTTCAATAAACACTTCATTAAACGCCATGAACTTCTCCTGCTCCAATCTGTTTCTGATTTCAGATCGATCAGCAGCGGTCATATTTGCCGGATCCGCTTTATCAAGTTCTACAACCCGAACAACAAAAACTGCATTTTCACCTTCAACAGCACCTGAAGTCTGACCGGGCTCTAATTCAAAAATAGCCCCGATTACTCTCAACTCGCGACCTGCACCGGGAATGGTCGATCCATTCATACGCACATCATTTGCTGATTGAATTTCTTTCTCTGATGCTGAAGCCAATGATTCTAAATCCTGATTTGATTGCAGCATCTCGCTAACCCGGTTAGCCATAACTTCCTTTCGTTTCTGGGTTCTTACCGCATTTTCAACTTGTGGGCGAACTTCTTCAAAAGGGCGGGTTCCTTCAGGTGTCTTTTCATTAAGTCGGGCAACAATAAATACATTATCCAACTCAATAGGGTCAGAAATTCTGTTTTCGCTAAGACTTTCCAGAGCTCTTAGCGTTTGCTGACTGGCTCCCAAGCCCGGAATAAACGGGTTATCTTTTGTTGCGGTCGCCTGTCGGACTTCAAGATCACGCCGTTCAGCTTCTTCCTCAAAACCGTCGGAAGAGGCGTAAAATTGAAACTCCTCGGCTTGTTCAGCCAATCTGTCAATGGTGGCAATCGGATCAGCTTGTACCCGGTAAGAGAGAACGGCAAATTTAATTTCGTCTCCACGCTGATCAATTTTCTTAAAAACAAAAGGGTCTCCGTTTATCATAACCACATCTGAAACTTCTCCAACTTCCAGATCAATAACCGGACTGTAATCTTCTCGAATATCTTCTGTTGCTACAAAATTACCTCGGTATGGTACTGCTGATTGATACCGTAAAACAAAAAGTGAATCATTCACAGCATCTTCAAAAGCCGGTATCAAGTCCTCAACCTCTTGAACTGTATTTGTCGTATCCTGAGAGGTAGGAGTTTTGTCCCAGCTAACAAACTGAAAACTGTAGGTCTCGCTTCTTTGAAAACGAGAAGAGTTATTATTGTAATATCTTCTCAGTTCATCTTCAGAAACTGTAATTTCATCATTCGATACTTCGCTGTAAGGAAATCTTACAAATTCAATATCTGCAAATGAGTTTGCCCGAATAAATTCGTTGCGAATATCCAGCGAGCTCACCTGCATGCCTGATGAAATAAAGTTATTTAGCTTTTCCTGGCGTCTGTTTTCACGTAACTGCTGTTCAATCATAATCCAGATTTCGCTGTTCTCCGGTGCTTCGATGGCAGCCCTAAGTGCGATACGATCTATAGTACCATCTTCCTGCTGAAACTGTTGGCGAATAAACGGAGCGGGATTCTCGCCGGTAACCATATCCATAAGTTCACTGTCTGTAACGGTAATCCCCAGCTCGGAAATTTTCTGCTGGATGAGCCGCGCAGCGACCAGGTCTTCCCACGCCTGATTCTCATACATCGCTCTCATTTCGGGTGACATTGGCCGGCCTGACTGCTGGCTGAATTGATCAGTATAAAAACTTACACGCTGATTGTATTCATCCAGTGAGATTTCATCACCATTAACCGTTCCTAAATTTCTGGGGCCTACTGCCATCGCATCAAATACCTGCGTATCTGCCAAAACCCACAAAATCCCAAACGAGAAAATCAGTATCCACAAAATAGACGCTGTACTGTTTCTCATTTTTTCCATTACACCCATGCGAAAAACCTCTGAATCTTCAATTTAAATTTTACGTGAAAAATATTTTTTTTGAGCCTGAAAATATACGATAACACATTACGAACCGCAATTCATTGCTCAGATTGTAATATCAATTTTTAACAGATTTAAAATACTTCGATGATACTCATATGTTTCAAATAACGGCCGGGATCCTCATTAATTCCCTTTACTAAAGTATTCATCTCTTTCGTCAACTGGTCGAGGTTTTCATACAACGACGGATCGTTTACCAATTTACCCATCGTTCCCTCTCCTCGATTTACCTTGTCCAATATTTGGTTCAGATTTGTCGTGGCTTCTTCGAGTTCGGTACGCACTTTATGCAATTCACTTACATTCTGCTCTAATGATGCCAGCAAGCTATCAACCCTAGGACGATTATCGGTTGTTAGTGTATCAAGTTGCATCATGGTTCGAGAAGCAGATTTTATGGCGTTGTCGATATCCTTCTGATTATTATCCAAGGTTTCAGAAAGAATTTTCATCGTTTCATCCGCGTTTTTCAAAGTTTGATCAACAGATGTTCTGGTTTCATCATCCAATGTAGCGTTCAACTGTCGTAGAAACTGATTGAGTTCGGAAAGAGACTCAGAGACATCTCCGGCAAGCTCTTCTCCCTTACTTCCCAGCACTTCGGTTACTCCTTCAATATAAACGCCATCAATTTCCCCACCATATTCAACATAATTTTCTGAATCCCCCAGTTGGATCACAATCGATTTACCTTCAACAATACCAAGTGAAGTAAGATGAGCTTCCGAATTTTCAGGTATTTGCAAATTTTCATTTAGCTGCATAGTTACCCGAACACGATTGTCGGGAGTTAACAGAACCCTGCTAACCGATCCAACCTTAACTCCTTTTAAATTCACCAAACTCCCTCTGTTGATACCGTCTCCTCGCTCAAAAACTGCTGAGATCTCAAGAGTTTGCCTGAATATGGGGACATCTCTCATAAACCTAAAGCCCACGACCGCCACAATAATAGCCAGCAGTACCGTGAGACCAATTTTTACTTCATTCTTCATTCCTTCTTCCTTTTATTCTTAACTTAAATTTGATACTCACTCGCTCTTATAAAGCTCATTAACTCGCGGTGATCACTGGTTTTCATATCCTGAACGGAACCCGACCAACTTAACCTCCCTTCATCCAGAAAGGCAACACTGTCGGCTACATCCAGCACGCTGTGCATATCGTGCGTTACCACTATTGAAGTAATATCCAAAGTATCTGACATACTGTTAATCAACTCATTAATTTCACCGGCCGTTTTCGGGTCCAGCCCCGAGGTTGGCTCATCATACATGATATATTCCGGTTTAAGAACAATTGCACGGGCAATACCCACCCTTTTTCTCATACCGCCTGATAGTTCTGATGTCTCTTTATCAGCTGCATTTTCCAAATTTACATATTCCAAAGATTTCAGAACGTTTTCCCGGATCTCCTCTTCGGTTTGATCCGTAAAATACCGAAGCGGAAAAGCTACATTTTCGAACGTATTTATAGAGTCGAAAAGTGCCGATCCCTGAAACAAAACACCGAATTTCTGTCTCATAATTCGCTTATCCACATAGTCCAGGTCAAAAATATTTTTCCCGTCTATGAGTACTTTTCCGGAATCCGGCTCTAACAGTGCATTAATATGCTTTAGGAGAACAGATTTTCCACAACCTGACCGCCCTATTATAGCAACAGTTTCCCCATCATGAATCTTGAATGAAACATCTTGCCAGACCAGAAGATCACCAAAAGATTTTTTTAGTTGTTGAATTTCAATCATAATAACAGTGCTGCTAATAAGAAATCTGCCAGAAGTACAAGAATACAACCTAAAACAGTGGCATCGGTTGTACTTTTACCAACACCTTCTGCGCCACCCTTTGCAAAATATCCTTTGTAACAAGCAACAGAAGTAATAATAAACCCAAAAACAATCATTTTGGTAAACCCGAAAATCACGTTCCACGGATAAAAATACATCCTTGCACCTTGCAGGAAATCGGCCGGCGGAACCTGTCCGGAGAAAAACCCGGCCGCTATACCACCGGTAATACCACAAACACTCGCCACAATGTAAAGAACGGGGAACATGAGTATTCCGGCAAGTACTCTTGGTACAACCAAAAAAGAGACTGAATTAAAGCCCATCGATTCCAGGGCATCAATCTGTTCGCTCACCCTCATCGTTCCAAGTTCAGTTGCAACCCTGGCACCTACTTTACCTGCCAGCACAAGACTTGAGATTACTGCAGCCAATTCTATTAAGATCGACTCTGATACAATTGCACCGATTGTGGAAAGTGGGATAAATGCAGACTGCAACTGGTAAGCAGACTGCAGCGTCATCACAGATCCGGTAAATATACCCGTAAGCATGATTATGGGGACAGAATCGTAACCAACTTTTACAAGCTCCTGAAATAAATTCTTACGGTAGGTGCTAAACTCAGTAGAAGACCTTAGTGCTTGATAAAGTAGTGAACTATATTTACCCAGTTCAGTGAGATAGTGCATTTATGCGTCTTAACTAACATTAACCGGCAGAATTAAAGCCGGCTTCGAATGATAAGTTTAAAGGCACTAATATTACAAAACTTTTACTCCAAATGTGCTGTTATTTCAAACCATGCATACTGCATTTATTTAAAATGAAAAAGAACAAATTCAACAACGGATTGTTGCAGCAGTGAGCACTTAGTAGTAAAAAAATTGTATCTTCAGGCAACTGATTTTAACTGATTAACCCCAATTATAGATGTTTCGATATTTTACCGCCGGTGAATCTCACGGGCCAGGATTAACAGGAATTTTAGAGGGCGCACCTGCCGGGCTTCAGCTCAGCGAAGATTATATTGAACAACATCTTGTTCGGCGCCAGAAAGGATACGGCAGAGGCGGAAGGATGGCCTTTGAAAAAGATAAAGCCATCATACAGTCCGGTGTTCGATTTGGAAAAACCACCGGTGCACCTATTGCTCTTTCAATGATAAATCGTGCATTTGAGAAGGACGACAGCAACTGGCCAAAAGTTATGGCCAAAGACGGAAGCCGTGGAGATGTGGAACGAATAACCCTGCCTCGTCCGGGGCATGCTGATTTGGTTGGAGTACAAAAATACGGATTTGACGATATTCGTCCGGTGATTGAACGGTCGAGTGCCCGCGAAACAGCAATGAGGGTTGCCTGCTGCTCTGTTGCGCGTGCATTTTTAAAAGAGCTTGGAATTGAGATCGGCGGACATGTGATACAAATTGGTTCTGTTGGATACAAAGGCTGGGATGAAATTCGATCCATCGCTGACCCTCTAATATCTAATGGTGCCGAAAATATTTACAAGGAAGCTGATGAGTCCGATGTGCGCTGTCTGGATGATAAATTAAGCGCAGCAATGAGGGAAGAGATTAAGCACCGAAGAAAAGAGGGAACTTCACTTGGCGGGATTTACGAAATCGTTGTCACCGGTTTACCTGCCGGGCTGGGTAGTTATGTTCATTGGGATAGAAAAATTGATGGACAGTTGGCTCAAGCAATTGTAAGTACTCAGGCAATGAAGGGGGTTGAAATCGGTATGGGATTTGAGGCAGGCAGAAGCAGAGGCCATGAAGTACATGATGAAATTATTTATGAAGATCACTTCTCCAGACGTACAAATCGTGCCGGCGGTATTGAGGGTGGAATGACAACCGGGATGCCCATCATTTTGAGAGGTGTGATGAAGCCCATTCCAACCATGATTAAACCCTTGAAAACCGCAGACCTGGATACAAAAGAGGAACAGGAAACAAGGTACGAGCGCTCAGATGTTTGTGCACTGCCGCGTGCCGTTGTTGTTGCAGAAAGTGTGATAGCACCGGTTCTTGCCAATGCTATACTCCAAAAGTTTGGCGGTGATTCGATGGACGAAATTCAATCACGATTCAGTAAAAAGTAAATTCATGAGTGACGAACAGCAAAAAATCAAAAAGCTGGCATTAAATATTAAGAAGAATCCTAAAGATTCATTCTCAAAGTTTGCCCTGGCGCTGGAACTCTTAAAGAGAGAGCAGGTAACAAAAGCAATTCTGCTCTTTGAGTCGATTTTAAAACAAGAACCTGACTACTTGGGCGTTTATTATCATTTAGGTAAACTATATCAGCAGACAGGCAATCTTCAAAAAGCTGGCGAGTTATTTACAATAGGCATTCAGTTGGCTGACGAAAAAAATGACAGCAGAACAAAATCTGAACTATCGGAAGCGTTTGAAACTCTTAAGATCGAAACGGACTATGACAGTTAGACTTCAATCAACTTTTTTTGTAATCGTTACGATTTTTATTTTCTCATTTCTATTGTTGCCCGAAGATTCACACGCTCAACAACCGGCAACCACGCATACCGTTCAAGCCGGAGAAACGCTTTTCAGCGTAGCCCGTCAGTACGATCTCGCTGTTGGTGATTTACGGCGCTGGAACGACCTAAACAGCGATAATCTGTCGATTGGACAAGTGCTCAGAATTGCACCACCCAAAGCTGAAAACCAGATTTCTCATACCGTAAAAGCCGAAGAAACTCTCTTCTCAATTTCAAGACAATACAATGTTACGATAGCTGAAATTCAGCAATGGAATAATCTTCAGACAACAAATCTTACTCTGGGAAGTGAACTAACAATATTTTTACCTGATGAGGATACTGAACTTGAAACTGAAGAATTAACAGAAACTGAACCGTTAGATGAGGAACGCGAATCTATTGTTCGGCAAGATGAGGAATCCTCGCTAAATACTTATTACACAGTTCGCAGTGGTGATTCTCTTTACAGAATAGCCAATGAACATGGTTTAACAGTAGACGAACTTAAACAGTTGAACAATCTTGAAAGCGATATGCTGCGAGTTGGTCAGCGATTAACGGTTCCATCCGACCGCTCTTCAGCACCCTCCGTAACCGAAGGAGATACAGAATCGACACCTCAGGGTAAATTTGTTCAATATCGAGTTCAATCCGGAGAAACTGCTCAAACACTACTTGAAAAATTCGAGATGAGTGAAGGTGAGCTTTCAGTATTAAATCCAACTCTTAGCACGAGCCAGATTGGCCCCGGGCAGCGTGTAACAGTACTGCTTCCGCCAACAAGATCTTTCCAGAATCCATACAGAACAGAATCTGATCTCGAGAACCTTGGGAGTGTTTCTGTGTTTCGATATTCAAATAGCGATATAGCCAATCCAACCACAAGTGGTGAACTATACAATCCTAATCAGTTAACGGCTGCACACCCAAACATAGCGTTAGGTAAAGTTATATATATCGAAAACCCTTCAACCAATAATGGAATTTTTGTAAAGATTAATGATCGCCACTCTGGTGACGGGTTAAAACTTTCGTCATCAGCCTACGAAATGTTAGATTTTAGCTCTATTGAACAGGCGAGAGTTACGATTTATCTGGATCAGTAACTCATTACGACCTCTCCTTATTTATGAAAAAATATTTTAATCAGACCAACGGGCTTCTGTACAGTTATCTAATTTCGATTCCGTTGTTGCTGCTTTATGAAATATTAATTCTTATCTCTCAACCCCAGGGAAATATTGCCAGAATATCTGTGGATGTCTGGTTTAAATCTTTCTTTACATATTTCGGGCTAAATGCCATCTCTACTACTCTGATACTGGCAGCGGTGATTGGAGGTATCATTGTCTATAAAAAAAGAGAAGAATTAAAATCAGTTCGGAAAAATTACCTGCTGCTGATGATTGGAGAGGCTGCATGTTACGCAATTCTGGTTGCGCTGATTGTCTCAAACGTAGTCGATTTCATTTTACTACAGTCCTCCAACGGCCTCACAGCTGATTTTAGTAAGCTGCAATTGATAGCTTTATCACTTGGAGCCGGACTCTACGAAGAGCTCTTTTTCAGGGTCATCCTCGTAAGTTTTTTACTATTTTTATTTAAGAGATTATTTAAGAATAAAAGGTACTCCACAGGCGTTGCTATAACCATTGCGGCACTAACATTTAGCGGAATTCATTACGTAGGTGATTTCGCCGATACATGGTTGTTAAGCTCTTTTTTATTTCGGTTTTTGTTTGGCTTAGCGTTAAATCTTATTTATGTTATAAGAGGATTTGGGATGGCTGCATGGACTCATGCAATCTATGATTTAATCGTTGTAATGAACTTATGACCTATATAAAAATACCCACGGGTCTTAAGATAAATTTACTCGGTCGATCAATTCTTTCAATTGGAATGAATCCTTGAGAGAATCTATTTTAAAAGAGTTATATTAATATCTGGGGTTTGGATCACTCGGGTAGAAACACAATTTTCAACTAATTTCAGACTCACTCTGTCGAGGAAGGGATGTCTTCACTTACTAAGCAAGAATTAAGAAAACAAGATGATTTCAATGAGGAGATAATCCCTCATTTAGATGCCTTGTACAATTTTGGATTAAGACTCACTTCTGATCCCAACGATGCGGAAGATCTTGTTCAGGATACCATTGTAAAAGCCTACCGTTTTTTCGACAGCTATGAAAAGGGTACAAACGCTAAAGCATGGCTATTTCGGATCCTGAAAAATTCATACATCAATAACTATCGGAAAAAGTCCAAGAAGCCCCAGGAAGTTGATTATGATGAGGTAGCTTCGTTTTATGAGTCTATCAGAGCAGAGCGAACCGAAACTTCCGATATGGAAGACAAAATGTTTCGTGAACTGATTGACGATGATATTTCTAACGCGTTGGATGAAATACCGGAAGATTTCAGGACCGTAGTTCTACTCTGCGATGTAGAAGATTTTACCTACGAAGAGATTGCAAACATGCTCGACGTTCCGATCGGTACTATCCGATCAAGACTTCACCGGGGAAGGAATCTGCTCAAAGCGCAATTGATGGATTACGCCACAAAAAAGGGTTACACTCAAGACTGATTTTCTGAAACAGGAATGACAATCCTGATCGTTGTGCCCTTGTTGATTTCTGAATTAAGCACAAACACTTTCCCGTTGTGGTAATCTTCAATAATTCTCTTGGTCAGGCTTAGCCCCAAACCCCATCCTCTCTTCTTGGTACTGAATCCTGGCTTAAATACATCACTCAAATTCTTTTTATCTATTCCCGTCCCCGAATCTTCAATATCGATATAGAGCTGAGGGCCATCCTGTGTAACTACAATAGAAACATAAGCGTTTTCTGAGCTTGATTTAATAGCGTCCATTGCATTTTTTATCAGGTTTTCAATCGCCCATTGAAATATTTCGGGATTTAAATTCGCCTTCGCATTGGTTTCTATTGATTTCTTCACCTCAATATTCTTACCTAACTGAGGCAGACGCTTTTCCATGTATGCGAGTACTTCATCAATAATTGGGTCGATACTTACACGCTTTAACTCAGGGTGTGAACCAATTTTATTAAAACGTTCTGCAATTCCCTTCAAACGACTCACATCTTTTTCTACTTCATATGCAATGGACAGAGTCTGTTCATCTTCCTGATGACGATCCTTTAGAAGCTGCAACCACCCGTACATACTGGAAAGGGGTGTGCCAAGCTGATGAGCTGCTTCTTTGGCCATACCCACCCATAGATTGGACTGCTCTGACCGGGTGATGCTCCGATAAGTAGCGAATCCCATACCCATCAATAAAGCTAATATTCCAAATTGGACGTAGGGAAAATATCTCAGGTACTGTATGGTTGGACTTTCACCGTAGTAAACATATCTACGCCTGATTCTTGGCTCTTCACCAAATGAGATGGGAATTGGGGGGGCGCTCACTGAATACTTATCAATAAAATCGGTTACTGATATATCAGGGTTATCCAAATTCCTGGCATAAACGATAAAATTTGGTTCATCAACAACGATCACCGGTATATTAAACAGATCCGGGCGTATAATTTGTGAAAATACAAATCCGGCATTTGACTCATTCGCCTCTGCTTCCAAAATCATACGAGACAAGCTATCCGGTACATTTTGATATCTCTCGAGCTCATCTGCCACTGTAAACAGATCGTTACTGGCGCGATCGTGTGATGGCAGATTGTAAAATTCAAAGGCTTTAGCCCAAAGCTCAATACTGGTTCTCTCCTGCTCCATAATTGTATTGAGCAGAAACTGGTTATAAAAAAAAGAAATACCTGCCAAAATGATCAGCAGAACAACCAGGATAAGCTTAAGTCGGTTTAAGGGAAGCAGTTTTCGCATTAAAATGCTGAATGCAGGGTTTTAAGTAACAAGCCTCAATATCTAAAAAAGAACACTCCCAAACCAACCTAAGAAGATTTTGCAGTTTACTTAAGCAGATGCTTTCTGCTTTTCGTACACCGGTGGGGCTTTCTTTTCAATGGTCTCTCTTGTAACGATGCACCTTTTCACATTTTTCATGGAAGGCAAGGTGAACATCACATCCAGCATAGCGTCTTCTAAAATAGACCTGAGGCCACGTGCGCCGGTTTTGCGATCTCTTGCTCGCTCCACAATTGCCTGAAGGGCATCATCCTCAAAAACCAATTCAACCTCTTCCATATCAAACAGCTTTTTGTACTGTTTAGTTATGGCATTTTTTGGTTTAAGCAGAATTTCGATCATTGCGTCGTCAGACAGATGCTCTAAACCACAGATAATGGGCAGGCGACCGATCAACTCCGGTATGAGTCCAAATTTCTGAAGATCTTCGGGCTCAATTTTGGTAAATATTTTTGGATCATCCTTGTCAATAATGACCTGATCTTCAGAATGAAAACCCATGGAACTAACGGATAATCTTCTGGAGATAATTTCTTCTAAACCGCTAAACGCTCCACCACAAATAAACAGGATATCAGATGTATCCAACTGGA
This sequence comes from uncultured Rhodohalobacter sp., assembly GCA_964401805.1. Taxonomy (GTDB): domain Bacteria; phylum Bacteroidota; class Rhodothermia; order Balneolales; family Balneolaceae; genus Rhodohalobacter. Next base: position 54,228 of record CAYNZY010000013.1, on the reverse strand, counting down.
TAAAACTCTGTTCCGGGTGTTTTCGTCCACCTTTTGGCGGAATATTCGCAGTTGTTCCTTCTAAAATTTTAAGAAGAGCCTGTTGCACGCCCTCACCTGAAACATCCCTTGTGATGGACGGATTATCACTTTTTCGGGAAACCTTATCAATTTCATCAATATAGACGATTCCACGCCGTGCACGGTCTACATCATAGTCTGCCGCTTGCAACAAATTGCTCAGGATACTTTCAACATCTTCGCCAACATACCCGGCCTCGGTAAGAACGGTAGCATCAGCGATGGTAAATGGTACATCAATAACATCAGCCAACGTTCTGGCCAGAAGTGTTTTTCCTGACCCTGTAGGACCCAGAAGGCAGATATTACTTTTTTCGATTCTGGTGTCGTCATAATTGGCATCTGCGCCGGCAGAAATACGTTTATAGTGGTTATAAACAGCAACAGAAAGTGCTTTTTTGGCATCGTCTTGACCAATCACATAGTCATCAAGCTTCGCTTTAATCTCAAGCGGCTTGAGCATCGGTTTGTATTTCTTCTCTCTTCTCTTGTTGAGAGCTGCGAGATCACTTTCTATAATACTTGAAGCATCCTCAACACAGTGATTGCAGATATAAACATCCGGACCTGCAACCATCGAGCTTACCTCATTGTTCGTTCTACCACAGAATGAACAAGTAACTTGATCTTTATTCTTCTTACTCATGACGGTTGCAACGTTTAATTAAAATCTTAACTACTTCTTCTCTTCTCTTTTCATTACACGATCAATAAGACCATAATCTTTTGCCTCATCTGAGGTCATCCATTTATTACGATCTGAATCTTTAATCACCTGTTCAACGGTTTGACCGGAGTGATGAGCGATGATTCCGCTAAGCTCTTTCTTCAATCGAAGGATTTCCTGGGCTTCAATTTCAATATCACTGGCCTGTCCCTGTACTCCACCCAGTGGTTGATGAATCATGACTCTTGAGTGTGGAAGTACATTTCTTTTCCCTTTTGCTCCGGCAGTTAACAAGACGGCGCCCATCGAAGCAGCCATTCCCACACAAGTAGTAGCAACATCACACTTGATGTACTGCATGGTATCATAAATCGCCATCCCGGCAGAAACAACACCACCGGGGCTGTTTATATACAGATTGATATCTTTTTCCGGATCCTGAGATTCCAAAAACAGAAGCTGTGCTACAATTGTACTGGCTACGGCGTCGTTAATCGGTGTTCCAAGAATAACGATTCTGTCTTTTAAAAGACGAGAATAGATATCATAGGCACGCTCACCGCGGTTGGTTGTTTCCACAACCATAGGAATTAAATTATTCTGTACCGGAGTTGAGTTGCTCATATCGGGAAGTTCGAAAAGGGGTTGTTTGGTACTCATGATTTAGCCGTGAATTTATTTGTCGTCTTTTTCCTGTTTCTCTTCTCTCTTTTTACGAAAATCGTCTTTCGAGAGTTCATTTATTTTAACGACATCATTTAATTTATCAAAAACTTTGTTTTCCCGAATGCTGGTACGCAGGCTTTCGAGCTGATTTGGGTTTTGAGCATAATATCCTTTTAGCTGATCAGCCGACATTCCGTGTTTCGCGGCTTCCATACCAATAAACTCATCAATATCTTCCGGTTTTATTTCGATATCATCGAATTTATCCTGAAGCTTCTCACTGATAAAAGCCCATTTCCCTTCGCGAACTGCCTGCTCTCGCATATTTTCCTTGTACTCGCTAAAGTCAAAATCTTCAGGCAGCTGTCCACCTGACTGTTGCTTTGCATACTCAACGTAAGAATCCAGGATTTGATCCTGCATCACTTCAGGTACTTCAATGTCGTGCTTTTCGGTTAGAGCGTCAATTGCGTCCTGCTTGAACATGTCTTCAGCTGACTGATCGTAGTACTCCTGCATCTTACTCTTAATGAAGCTCTTAAACTCGTCTACATTCTTCGCTTCACCGTTAGACTGCTGCTTTACGAACTCATCCGTGAGTTCAGCCTTCTCCATGACTTCAACTTTTTTGACATGGATCTCAAAACGGTCAACTTCATCGTCTTCGCCAATTTCCATTTTTACGACGTCGCCATTTTTCTTTCCAACCAGTTTTTCGCGGAAATCCTTTGCGCCATCCTGCCTCAGGTCGAGTTTTTGATCTTCATCCTTTTCACCCTCTACAGGATTTCCATCCTCATCCAGTGAAATGGCGTCAACGGTTACCTGACACTCTTCAGTAATTTCTTCGTCTGTCTCTTTCCAGTTGCCTTGACGTTCGAGTGTTCTTTCAATCTCCTCATCCACTTCTTCGTCCGTTACATCGTGAACCATCTTATCCACTTCAACACTCTCGAGCTCAGTCAGCTCAAACTCAGGTTTTTTGCCAACCTGAAATTTAACTTCAAGCTCATCATTTTCCCAGTTCATATCGAGCATTTTGGTTTCACCAACAGGCTCATACTCCGGAACAATCTCTTTCTCATACACTTCCTGCACGTATGAGTTTATCTCCTCCATCTCAATCTCTTTACCAAATCGCTTTTTCACGAGACCGAGAGGAACGTGACCGGGACGAAATCCGGGCATTTGGATCTGTTTTTGGTATTTTTTGTAAGCTTTGTCAAATTTAGAAGAGAGATCGTCCCTTGTTGCTTTTACGATAATCTCTTTGTCTACGGATGTAATATCCTGAACAGAAATGTCCACGTGTTGTATGATTTAATTTTTAGATAATATGTAAGATTGGAAGTACGAGAGGGGGGACTCGAACCCCCACACCGGTTAAAGTACTAGATCCTAAATCTAGCGCGTCTACCAATTCCGCCACTCTCGCAACTAACTTTCTGATTAAGTACAATTTTGAATCAGAGCCTAAAAAGTTAACGTTTTTTTCTTCTGAATTCAACAATTTCGAAGTACTTTATTTATTGTTCATACGGGTACCCTTTTGCACTTTTTTGTAGCTTAAGAAAAATAAAGATTAAGATTACTTTCATCATGTTTAAAAACCTTCGTTTAATTTATATCACCACTAAAGATCGCAGTGAAGCAGAACGTATCGCCAAGACTCTCGTTGAGGAAAAACTTGCTGCTTGTGCCAACATTATTGACAACATGGGGTCTGTTTACAGATGGAAGGATGAAGTGGTTATAGAAAATGAATGCATACTCCTTGTGAAAACAAGCTACAGCAATGTGCAATTGCTGACCGAAAGGGTAAAAAAATTGCACTCTTACGAAGTACCCTGTGTTGTCTCTTTAAAAATTTCTGAACAAGAAGGAAATCAAGACTACATCAACTGGCTTTCCGATTCAGTTAAACCACCCCTCTCATCTGAAGAAAAACTCAAGAACTCCTGAAATGCCTGTATCTCTGGTTAAGGAAAAGTTTACTGCTACAGCAACGATAGATCGACCCGAGGCGATGAATGCCATCAATTTTGAGGTCATGGATCGGCTTGAATCCATCCTTGATGAAGTTGAACAAGATGATAAGCTGCGTCTTTTTATTTTAACCGGTAAAGATAACCGATTTATTTCCGGCGGCGATTTAAAAGAATTTCACAGCATTGATGATGCTGAAGGTGCCCGAAAGATGTCTTCTCGCATGCTGACTATTTTAGAAAGAATTGAACAGTTAAAATGCTGGACGCTTGCAGCCGTAAACGGGCATGCATATGGTGGCGGCTGGGAAACGATGCTCAGTTTTGATTTTCGGATTGCCAAAGCTTCAGCCCGTTTTGGGTTCACCCAGGGAATGTTCTACCTGCCACCCGGGTGGGGTGGCTTAACCCGATTAAGCGAAATTGTTGGTAAAAGCACAGCAGATTATTGGCTTGCCACTCAGAAAGTCATTAACTCAGAAGAAGCCCTGCGAACCGGACTAATCCAGGATATTTTTACCGACGACGAGTATGATGAAAAACTTTCCGTGTTGGCTCGTAAACTCACACTAAACGATCGAACATTTATTGAGTATCTAAAAAAGAATCAGCATCGGAATATCACCGATGAGCTGGAACCTTTTACTCAATTCTGGGAAAGTGAAGAGCATCTTTCAAGAGTGACAGATTTCCTAAAACGGAAACAGTAATTTTTTTAAACTTTTTTGCAATCCACACGAACGGCCACATACTCAATTTAGTTATTTTAGTTGTAAACAATTTCACATTAAACTAAATAACAACTATGAGTGTAAAAGAGAAAATCGAAGACGTATACCAACACGTACAAAATGGAACAGCTTTAGACGCATTTGAAAAATATTACGCGGACAATGTAACCATGATCCTGGAAGACGGTACCGTTGTTGAAGGGAAAGATGCAAACAGAAAACGTGAAAATGAATTTTTCGATAGCGTCGAATCATTTAACGGAATGGAAGTGGTTGGAATCGCTGCTAATGAAGAAACAGGACAGACATCCGTTGAGAGCTGGATGGACGTTACCTTTAAAGGCGGAAACAGAATGAAGCTCGAGCAAGTGGCCACCCAGGATTGGGAAGATGGCAAAATTGTGCGAGAACGATTCTATGGAACCCAGCAGAATTAATTACTGCTGAAGAGTTAGTTTAATCAAGCCCTTCGGAAACGGAGGGCTTTAATTTTTTAGTCCCCCTTTAAAGGGTGCAGGGGTTCGTAAGAGCCGAGGGGGATGTTTGCGGAGCATTGTTCTAATCTTATAGTTTCCAAGCTTATCAAACACACCCCTAAATCCCCTCTCAAGAGGGGACTTTTTCAAACCCACTCTCTCGGGTTTTTTAAAACATCCAACAATTCAGCTTCTTTAGAGCCCGGCTTTGGTGAATGATTGTAATCCCATCGCACCTGAGGAGGCAAACTCATCAATATCGACTCAATTCTACCTTCTGTTTTTAAACCGAAAAGCGTTCCCCGGTCGTGAATCAAATTAAATTCTACGTACCGGCCTCTTCGAACCTCCTGCCAGTATCGCTGAGCCCGATTGTAGGGCTCCTGAATTCTGTCTTTCAAAATAGGCAGATATGCATCCAAAAAAGCAGAGCCGGCTTCTTTAGTGAATGAGTGCCAATCTTTCAAAGATCGCTCTTCATCCTCCCGAAGATAATCAAAGAAAAGCCCTCCTACCCCCCTGGCTTCACCCCGATGTGAGTTATAAAAATATTCATCACACTGCTTTTTAAACTTTGGATAGAGATCTTCACCGTGCTTGTCACACGCTTTTTTTAGTTCAGCATGAAAATGGACGGCATCTTCTTCAAACAGATAGTAAGGCGTAAGATCCGCACCACCGCCAAACCATCCGTCAACAGGCGTTCTCATTTCTGCATCTTCATATAGTTCAAAGTACCGAAAATTGGCGTGCACGGTCGGCACCATGGGATTTTTTGGATGAATGACCAACGAAATTCCGCCTGCCCAGAACCAACCGCTTTCTACATTAAAATGTTTTTTAATAGGATCAGGTAGTTCTCCGTGTACCGTTGAAATATTCACCCCTCCCTTTTCAAAAACATCCCCTTTTTCTATCACACGAGTTCGTCCTCCCCCTCCTCCTTTTCGAGTCCAGTTGTCTTCCCGAAAATTCGCTACCCCATCCAATTCTTCAAATGCAGAACAAATTTCATCCTGAAGGTTTTTGATGTAATCAGTGAAATTTTCTTTGATTGTTGGCATTGGTCATTTTTTTCAGGGTTAAACATCCCCTCTTGAGAGAGGATAAGTGAAAACTGAAAGCACAGAGTGCTGTTCGGTTAAGCAAGGGGTGTGTTCCTTCGTAGCATCAGAATACTTCCCGACACACCCCTGATCCACTCGCTGAACGCTCGCGAATCTGTCCCCTCTCAATAGGGGATATCTCATCGCCTACATCAACGTTGATACTCCTTAACGGTATCAACGAATGCTCGTGCATGATCTACCGGAACGTGAGGCAGAATTCCGTGCCCCAAATTCGCAATATATTTCTGTACGCCAAACCGATCGATCATTCGCTTTGTCTGTTTCTTAATTTCAGGAATGGGTGCCAGCAGTTGCGTGGGATCAAAATTACCCTGGAGAGTTATTTCGTTTCTCGTTTTTTCCCGGGCATATTCGGGCGAAATCGTCCAGTCAATCCCAAGTGCCGATGCACCGCTTTTGTAGCTTAACCTCTCCAGAGCATACCAGGATCCTTTTGCAAAGAGGATTACAGGCACCTCCTTGATCGATTGAGTGATCTCCATCAAGTATGGTAAAGCCCATTCATTAAAATCGTCCGGACTAAGCAGACCACTCCAGGAATCAAAAACCTGGATTGCCTGGGCACCCGCTTTTACCTGGGCTTGCAGGTAGTCGATTGTAGCTTTGGTAAGCTCCTTCATCACATGCCTGGCCGCATCGGGGTGCTGATAGAGAAAAGATTTCGCCTTATCAAAATTCTTGGATCCTTCGCCCTGCACCATGTAGCAGAAAAGTGTCCACGGTGCTCCGCCAAAGCCGATCAGAGGTACTCTGCCGTTCAATTCATGGCGTGTGAGCGTAATTGCCTTCATCACGTGATCGAGCTTTTGTGGAACATCTTCAGCCAGAATGGAAAACGCGTGATCCACGGTTTGAATATTATTTTCAAGAACCGGCCCTTTTCCTTTTACAAGATCAACATCAATACCGAGTGCTTGAGGTATCGTGAGAATATCGGAGAATATAATAGCCGCGTCGGGCTCCAGTTCATCAATGGGTTGAATGGTGATTTCACAAGCCAGCTCCGGTGTCTCAACACGTTCAAAAAACGTATACTTTTTTCTCAGCTTCATATATTGTGGAAGATACCGGCCCGCTTGCCGCATCATCCAAACCGGTGGACGTTCAACTTCTTCCCCTTTAAGAGCTCTGAGAAAAAGGTCATTTTTAAGTTCAGGAAAACTGTGAGACATGAAATTTCTTTGTTTCTGAGTTACTGTTATTCAATCGAAGATATTGTCAATTTTTGATCTCGCCTAAAACTCTGGACGTAAATGCCAGAAAATCTTCAGTATTTGTATTTGGTGATACATGGACATTTCGACCCGATTCGATACTCAATTCCTGAGCCGTAGTATGGCCGATGGCAAACAGTTCCGGCAGTTTATCTTCTAAAAATCCACCGCTTTTTCGAAACGCTTCAACAGCGCTGGGACTGTAAAAAAGGATCCCGTCTGCATCAGTTCCCTCGAGATTCATGGGGTTTAGAATGGTCTCATAAACAACCAGATCCTTTATATTGACTCCCGATTCCTCCAACACCTGTCGCATCTCCTCACGCCGGCGATTCCCACAAAAATGAAATACCGTAGCATTCTTCAAGCCGGATTGCTTCAAATCAGAAGCAATTTTCTCACCCAGTTGCTCTCCATAGCTCATTTCAGGAACTACTGCAGTGTATCCAAGTTCTTGCAGAGCGTGTGCCGTTTTTTCACCAACTGCATAGAAAACCACATTGCCCGGGATTTTATAACCTTGCGCCAACAGTATCTGAAGAGCCTTAACTCCATTCTGGCTGGTAAATGCAAATATTGGCGACTCTACTTTTTCAATAGAACTAACCACAGAGCTCCATTTTTTACGAAATTCAAAACGAATGGCCGGTTCTACGTTGACATCCAATCCAAGATCATCAGCAATCTGCATCTGTTCATCTGTCAGTTCCCGCGTAACTAAAATCTTATGACGCTTTTTCATAGGACTTATCGAATCAGGTGAATGCAATTAAGAGCGAAGATCGGCTACAATTTCGGATGCACCCATTTCGAGCAATTTTCTGCCTGCCTCTCTGCCAAGCCCTTTTGCATCTTTCACAGGTGCCGACATTTCGATGTCGTACTGCAGTGAACCGTCTGTTTTTAGAGCAATCGCTGATAGATGAACATTTCCATCAATAATTTCTGCAAATGCACCTACCGGAGCACTGCATCCGGCTTCCATTTCATTCAGAAGCTCCCGTTCAATGCCGGTACAAAGAGCTGTATCCTTATGGTCAAGCCGGGAAGTGACCTCGATCATCCTTTCATCATTTTCACGAACCATTACAGCCATGGCACCCTGCGCCGGTGCCGGAACCATCCAGTCAAGATAAGCGGAGATATTATCATCCAGGCCAATTCGTTTCAAACCTGCAGCGGCAAATATGGCTCCATTCCAGCCATTCTCATTCACTTTTCGAAGACGCGTATTTACGTTGCCACGAATATTGGTAATCTCGTGATTTGGAAAGCGATGAAGCCACTGAGCTCTTCTTCGGTTACTGCTGGTTGCAACAATGGCTCCGATAGATTCATCATCCAGAAAGCCCGTACCCTGTGGCGCAACCAATGCGTCGCGTGGGTCTTCTCTTTCCATCACTGCGCTCACAATAAGTGGGAGCGGGTTTTCGGTAGGCAGATCTTTAAACGAATGAACCGCTATGTCAATCCGGTTCTCAAGCAGGGCATCATCCAGAGCTTTGGTAAAAACCCCTTTGCCTCCCATCTCTGTAAGCGGAGTTGTTAAATCAAGATCTCCCTCCGATTTTACAAAGATCAGTTCGGCCTCATATCCAAATTCTTGCAGTTTGCTCCGCACCTGATTAGCCTGCCAGGTTGCCAGCTCACTGTCTCTTGTACCAATTCGAATGGGATCACTCATGATTGCCGTTTTTGGCTTTGAGCTTAAACATCTCAGCTACCATCTCAGCAACCTCCTCTGACTCGTGGTGATCTCGTAAATGTTCAATACTGTACGCCGCGATTTTGTTGACAATCCTGCGGGTCATATTCTCAATCTTATCGTAATCCCCGGTGGAAATTTTATTCCTGAAAAAGTTCAGTTCGTCTTCACGTATTGAGTCAAATTTTCTTGTAAGTGCTTTGATGGTAGGCACCACTCGCTGTTCATTGAGCCAAAGCTTGTAGTCGGAAAGCTCTTCGTTGATAATTTTCTTAACCGAAGGAACCTGCTGTTCACGTTTTTTATAAGCCTCATCGGTAACATCGCCCAGCATATCCATATTAGCTACATCCACAAAGTCGAGGGTAGCAACATTGGGATCGATATTTCTTGGAACAGAGAGATCCAGCATCACCTTAAATTTCGGATTCTCCATTGAAGGCTGCATATGCTCAGGACGTATAATTGGTGTATCTGCCCCCGTTGCAACGATAACAAGATCTGCATCTGCAATTTGTTCGGGCAGATGATCCATATCCGCCACTTCCAGATTAAACCTGTCTGCTACAAATTCAGCCCGGTCTCTTGTTCTGTTGATCAGAGTTAACTTGCTTGCCCCCAGGTTAACAAGATTCTTACAAGTTACTTTTCCAATTTTGCCGGTCCCGACAAGCAGTATGTTTTTATTTGTCAGGTTGTCGAATGTTCTCATCGCAAACTGAACAGCCGCATAGGCTACGGTGGCAGCGCCCTGACCAAGTGATGTTTCATTCCGGGATCGTTTGTGAGCCCTGAATACATGCTGCATCAATCGATGAAACTCACCGGATACCATAGCGTGTTGAGCGGCATTTTCGTACCCCTCCTTTACCTGTTTTACAATTTGAAGATCACCCAAAATTTGTGAATCGAGTCCGGTAGCCACTTTAAAAAGGTGCAATACCGCTCTCTCGCCTTCATGTTCAAAGCCGTAGCGATGGAACTCATCGAGTGTACCGTGTGAATAGTTGGTGAGCAGTCGTATCAATTCCCGAGTAGATACATTTTGCGCGAAAATCTCAGTACGATTACACGTTGAGACTAAAAACAGGCTTTTTATTCCCTCACGATGTGCTCCTTCAAGCAAAACTTCTTTACCCTCATTGCTGAGGCTAAACTTCTCCCGTATCTCAACCGGAGCATCCCAGTGATTTATCCCGACTACTACAAAATCCTGAACCGTTGGATGAATCATCCTCTATTTTATTACTTCAACCTTTGTTTTTTCTACACTATCCCATTGAACCGCATCCGGAGAGATCTCATGCTTTAATGAATTCAGTGTCTCCTCTGCCAGTGCTTTTATAAAGCCCGGATGATCGTTCAAGCCTTTCATCACTTTTAAACTTTCAAACTCAAATCCTTCTTCTTCAAGATCTTCCACCAACTCCACACCAAGCTCATACAGAGTTTCGATATGATCCGTGACGAATGCAATAGGAACCATAAGAAAATTTTTGATCCCATATTCCAGATGCCGTGTCACCAGATCTTCAGTATTTGGCTGAGTCCATTTTTGCGGGCCTACTTTAGACTGAAATCCAAGCCAGTAGGAGTGTTTTTCTTCCCTGCGCTCCATCACGGCCTCCATTGTCTCTTTGATCTCGACAGTATAAGGATCACCGCTTCTAACTTCTAAAAGCGGAGTACCGTGTGCGCTGAAAATCAAATGTGTTTTTCGCCGCGTTTCCTCATCCATCTCATCCAATGCTTCATCAATCCGTTCGTTGATGGCACTCAGATAAGATTCATTTTTATAATAATTTTTGACATGAAACTCTTTCCAGGGTTTTTCCCCATCTTTGAACTTCTCTTTAAGGGTATCTTCCCAATCACGAAAACTGCTACCGGTGGTTGTCCATGAAAACTGAGGGTAAAGTGGCATTAGTACTGTATGTGTAATTCCATCTTCAACCATATCATCCATGATCTGATCAGCAAATGGCAGCCAATACCTCATACAGGTATAAACTTTTACCTCATGATCCGGTAAAATCTTCTTAAAGTATTTCTCCAGGCCTCGTCTCTGTGCCTCAGTAAGCCCATTGATAGGCGAACAACACGTTGAAACTTCTTTATTCTGCCTGTTGAAACAGTGCTTATTACCCGTACAGCCATTTGGGCAACCGTTAATCTCTTTATAGTCTTCAGCTACGGATGGTGCACGAAATTTTGAAATTACATTGGCAAACAGGTTCTGAGTAACTCCTCCCCCCAATTTTATTATATCTTCGTCCTTAAATAAGTTACGGAGAAATTTTCTCACATTGTTTTCATGGGTCGGCCCACCCAAGTTCATTAAAACTACACCAATACGCATTTTACCTGTTGTTATTATTTTTGGGGGTTTACAGTTACCAAAATAACTGTTTTTTTGTGAAGCGTTCGTGAAGAGTCATACCTGTCACTCCGCAAACCCGCTCCTGTAAAGCGATTGATTTCCAATTACTTCACTCATTTAACGTCTGAAATTGTGTTAAATTAAAGCTACACAAACTGTTGTTTTGTATCGTACTTTTTAAATCTCCGACATTTTTTAATAAATAAGAACAGTTTTTATTTGCAATGTTGGGCATCTATCAAGTAGATTCGGACGTAGGTTTAACAAACCCCACTGCATGCTCAAATATTTCATAGAGTTTTTCGGCACTTTTTTACTGGTAGCAGCTTTAGGTATTTCGGGTGATCCAATTGCCATTGGGCTCATTTTAGCTGCATTTATTTATATCGGAGCTGATGTAACCGGTGGGCATTTTAACCCGGCCGTTACACTGGCTGCTTGGGCTGCCGATGAGATTCCTTCCTCTAAGATATCGGCTAATATTTTTTCTCAACTTTTTGGAGCTTTTGCAGCAGCTGCATTTGTTTGGTGGATATCCGGCGCAACTTTCGTAACTCAACCTGACCCCAGCACAACTTTAAGTGGTTTTATTGCCGTCGAGTTTATCTTCTCTTTCTTTTTTATCCTTGTCTTTTTGTACTTCATCTACCCTAACAGGCGCAGAAGAAACCCGATTTACGGAATACTTGCCGGTGGCGTTCTCGGAGCCTGCTATTACATTACCGAACCGTACACAGGCGTTGGACTCAATCCGGCATTAAATCTTGGATACATTACCGCGGACACGATTAATCACGGCTACTCTTATTATCATCTGCCCGTGTATCTGCTTACGCCATTATTAGGTGGGCTCTCAGCTGCTTTTGTACATCGTAAACTTTCAACCTGATGGAAGCGTAAACCAGAAATCCGAACCAGAGCCGGGTTTACTTTTTACAAAAATGTCTGAATTGTGGGCGCTGAGAATACTTTTTACCACGGCTAATCCTAATCCGGTACCCCCTTTGTCTCTGGAACGTGCTTTATCGGTTCTGTAGAAGCGATCAAAAAGCCTGCTTAAATGCTCTTCAGAAATACCAATACCTGAATCAATGACATGGATTTTATACCCTTGCTCAGACTCTTCTACTTTTACGTCAATTTTTCCCTCATTGGTATATTTAACAGCGTTTGAAATCAGGTTCTCCAGCACCTGTTCTATTTTGTCGGGGTCGGCATATACAATACCCGATTCTTCATCATAATGAATCTCCAGGCTCTTTTTGTTGGCATGAGGCCGATATATACTTAACACCTGATTGATAACTGTTTTGATATCGAAAGACTGTTTTTCAATAAAATAGGAGTCTGAATCGTAGTGCTGAAGAGTTTTTAAATCCACAAAGAGCCTGTTAATTCTTTCGGCCTGACGAGCCGCTGTTTTTAGGTAGTGCTCTTTTTTCTCTTCCGATAGCGAATCCAATTCCAGCATTTCAAGCGAACCTGTAATCGTATGAAGCGGATTTCTGATCTCGTGTGTGATATCAGCAAAAAACTGGCTCTGCTTCTCGTAGAGTTTTTTCATCTCTTCATTATCAGCCCTGAATCTCTCGGCCATTCGGTTCAGGGAGTCGGCAAGCTGTCCGAATTCATCTTTTCGATCCAGGTTCAACGTACGCTCCACATTGCCCTCTGCAATATCCCGGGCTGCCGACTCAAGCTGAAGAATAGGTTTAGAGATATATCGCGAAAAAAGAATACTCACTAAAATCACCAACCCTATTGAAATAAACATGCCGGTGTAAATGATCCAGCGAATCGTCTTGATGGGTTCATAGATCTGATCTTTTTGAATACTTACCAACAGGTAGCTCGCCGGATTAAGATCACTATTTAGTTCAAAGAAGGCTCGTAAATAGTCGTTATCGGTTTGGTTTTGAAGTAGCACACCATTCTGTGCCTGTTCGAATGAGGATGATAAGCCATCAATAAGGCCCGGTGCCGTACGCTCAGTGAAGTATGGCACTTCTGCAAAAAGTTCTCCGTCTTTGTCATACACTGCTATTTGATAACCGGACGTACGGGCGGCCTCATTTAAATTGGTCTCAAAGTTTTCGTCCAGGCGAAGATTCTGTATCGTTATGGCTAGCCACTCTGTATCATTTACTATCTGTAGTTCTCCTTCACTTAGCAAATAGTTGCGAATAAATAGAATGGAATAGCTGCTGATAGCGGTTATTCCGAAAATCAGCAGTAATATAAATGTCCAGGCAAGTTTAGAGCGAATACTCATGGTTTAGTCATAGCATTTCACGGTTCATGCCGTAGCCCAGTCCCCTGTAGGTTTTGATCATATCTGATGCTTCACCCAGCTTTAACCTGAGGTTTTTGATGTGAACATCCACCGTACGATCAAAGACAAAGCGGTCATCTCCACCGATATGCTCCAAGATCTCCTGACGCGAATAGACACGTTTTGGACTTTGAAAAAACATTTCTACAATCGCATACTCCGTTGAAGTGAGTTCTACCCGTTTCTCTTTGTAGTAGAGATCTTTCCCGCTGGTATCTAAAAATAGATCTCCATGCTGAATCCATTTACTGTTTTGAGGCTGCTGTCTTCTCAAAAGTGATTCGATATGTGCCTTCACAAGTTTTAAACTGGCCGGCTTGGAAATATAGTCATCGGCACCCAGCTCCAACCCTTCAATTTCATCCTTCTCCTTATCCTTCGCTGTGAGAAAGATGACAGGGATTTCACTCATTACAGGATGCTTCCTTATAACACTGCAGATTTCTTTACCGTCCACATTCGGCACCATGATATCCAATACCGCCAAGTGAATATCACTTGCATGCTGATCTATCAACTCAAGTGCTTTCAGCCCATCATGCGCTATTAAAACATTGTAATTGTTCATCTCTAAAAAGTTAGCCAGCATTTCTGCAGGCTCAATTTCATCTTCAACTAAAAGAATGGTGGGTTTAGGCTGCATATCTAATTTAATTGTTCACTTGTTTATCTCAACTGACTCAAAATCAAACACAGTTTCGACTCAGTTTTTATTCAAAATAAGTTTAGAGTTGAAATTGATTAGACTATATTTCATTGAACTGAAAATAAGATCAGTGAAATGACACTTCAAAAAAAAGTAATTTGGATAACAGGAGCTTCTTCCGGGATAGGGGAAGCGCTCGCGTACGAATTTAACAAAAAAGGAGCACACTTAATTCTGTCAGCACGCAGGATAGAAGAGCTGGAGCGTGTTAAAGAAAATTGCACCGACAGTGAAGAGAGCGTAAAAATCCTGCCTTTGGATTTATCGGAGACGGATGGAATGGATGGTAAAGTCTTGGAGGCCCTGGCATATTTTGGGCATGTTGATATGCTTATTAATAATGGTGGAATAAGTCAGAGATCATATGCTGTAGACACCCAAATGTCTACTGTTCGCAGAGTTATGGAAGTCAACTTTTTCGGCACCGTTGCTCTCACTAAAGCACTTCTACCTACATTTATTGAGCAAAAATCCGGACACATTGTGGTAGTCAGTAGTGTGATGGGTAAATTCGGAACAAAATTTCGTTCTACATATGCTGCCTCTAAACACGCTCTTCACGGATACTTCGATTCTTTACGTCAGGAGGTTTATGATCACAATATTGATGTAACTCTTGTTTGTCCCGGTTATATAAAAACCGATGTAACAATTAATGCTCTTACCGGATCCGGTGAGAAGTATAATAAAATGGGTAAGGGGCAAAAAAACGCCATGCCACCTGATGAGTTTGCAAAAAAACTGATTCCGAAACTGGCTGCAAGGAAAGAAGAGATCTATCTCGGTGGCGCCGAATTGATGGGAGTTTACCTGAAACGATTTGTACCCAAACTCTTCAATAAAATCCTGAAAAGGGTGAGCGTCACATAGCAGATTAGATCAACCCAGGCGCTTTCTTTTATTCAAATAGGCAAGCAGTGCGAGGTCGAACGGTTTTTGAGTATCTATTTCTTCAAAATCCACACCGGCTTCATTACAGGCAATTTTAAATTTCTGCGTGTACTCTTCTACTTTCTTCTTGTAGGATTCCCTGAACTGAGCAGGATTCATCTCCATCTCCTCTCCTGTCTCCATATCTTCAAAGAGATACCTGCCATCCGGAAAATCGAGCTCTCGTTCACTTTTATGCTCCAGTACGTTAAACAGAAGCACCTCGTGCCGTTCGTGCCGCAAGTGCCGCATGGCCGAAATCAATGAATCATGACCGCTTACGTTTTCAAACAGATCGGTAATGATCACCACCAAACTTCGATTCTTTAAACTTTCGGCAAGCGTGTGCAAAGCGTTGGCAGATGCGGACCTTTTTCTTTCTCCTTGCTCACTGTTTTCTTCCTGAAGCAACTTCTCAAGTTCTGTGTATAGCAGACGAAGGTGACTATAGGAAGACTTCGTGGGATACTGAGTCCGGATTTCATCGTCAAACAGAACCATTCCACATGCATCCCTTTGGCGATGCATCATGTACATCAATGATGCGGCATAGTGAATGGCATATTTAAGCTTACTCCAGTCAGCAAAATATTTGTAGTGCATCGAGCTGCTTATATCCAAAACTACATGAGCTCGCAGATTTGTCTCAGCCTCATATCGTTTCACATAAAATCGCTCCGTTTTGCCGTATACCTTCCAATCGATGTGCTTAAAGTCATCTCCCTGATTGTAGGGTTTATGTTCAGCAAATTCTACGCTGAAACCGTGATATGGACTTCTGTGCAGCCCGGAAATGAAGCCTTCTACAATCCTGCGGGCTTTCATCTCCAATGGAGCTAATTGCGTTAGTATATCTGAATCCAATAACATAAGTAGAACCTATCCTTTTTCGACTTTATCGGCAAAAACTGATTTTTATTAAACGCTATATGTGGAAGATGGCACTGAAATTTCTTACTCTTATTAACTGCAAATTAAGCGATTAGGTTTTGACAGACCGTTGCTCGCGGGTTAAATGGGAGACTTCACTTAAACTACGTTTATAATGAAAAAAGTATATACCTCAGCTGAACAAATTGATTTTACTCTTGACGATATTCCAGCAATGCCGGCCCCTAAACAGGTATTAACTGTAAACCCAACCTATTTTGATGTGGAATATGTTATCAATCCCCACATGAAAGATCATGTTGGTAATGTTGACAAAATGCAGGCCCTCAACGAGTGGGAACACCTTGTTGACGGATATGAAGAACTGGGCTTTAAAGTTCATCAGTTGGATGGGGTCGAAGGGCTGCCAGACATGGTTTTTTGCGCCAACCAAAGTCTTCCGTTCATCGATGAAAAGGGAAATAAAAAAGCACTGATGAGTATTATGCACTCACCGGAACGCAAGGATGAAGTACCTTACATCGAAAAGTGGTACAGGGAACAAGGGTATGAAATCGAATATTTAAATGATTCCGCAGTTGATGATTTTGAAGGAATGGGCGATGCACTTTGGCACTTTAAAAAGAGACTTCTTTGGGGCGGGTACGGTTTTCGTTCTTCCCTGAAAGCTTACAATCAAATCGTTGAGAAGTTTGATGTCCCTGTCGTTGCACTTGAATTAATTGACGATAAGTTCTATCACCTGGATACCTGCATGGCCATGTTGAACGAAAATAGTGTTCTCATATATCCGGATGCATTTAAAGAGGAAGGTCTAAACATGATTTACAAACTCTTTGATAACGTCATCGAGGCCACACAGTACGAAGCGGAAAAATTGTTTGCCGTAAATGCCACTTGCCCGGATGGGAAAAATGTACTCATTCAACAGGGCTGTACCGATGTAAATCAAAAACTTCGTGATGCAGGTTTTTCTGTTCACGAGTACAGCACGTTTGAGTTTATCAAAAGTGGAGGAAGTGTTTTTTGCATGAAAATGCTTCTGTGGTAATATCAGTTCATCAACCGTTTGCTGATAATCTACACCGTACCGAATTTCAACGGGATTGTTTTAAAACGATCCCGTTTTTTTATTCCGAAACGATTCGTTAAGAATTCTCTTTGCACATATTAACCATGAAAATAAAATAAGTCCCCTTTGAGAAAACTACTGCTTCTTACAATATTATTTCTTTCTGCAAACATTTTGCAAGCTCAAGTGCTTAATGTAGAGCGCGTCCGGGCCGATGCGGATACCACCGGGTGGACCGGCGAACTGGGTGCTGATTTTTCTCTCAATAAATACAATGATCGCATTTTAAAAGTGGGTGGACAGGCCAACGCGGCTTATTTTTCTGCCAATCACGGCTACCTACTGCTCAGTAACATCGATCTTGTTAATGTAGATGGCAACTCTCTGGTCAGCAACGGATATGTACATTTGCGATCAACACTACATAGGAAAAAGAGTTTCTCACCGGAAGTTTTTGTTCAGTATCAGTACAATAATAATCTTGGCTTGCTGAACCGTGCGCTTGGGGGAGCAGGAGTTCGATACACCTTTTTGTCTGAGCCAAACCTGAGAGGACATATCTCAACGGGATTAATGTATGAATTTGAGGAGTGGGGTTTAACCGATGACTTATCCGTAAAAAATGAATACCTGAAAAGTACCAGTAATATTGTGGTACGGGGCCAGTTAAATTCTCAAACCTCTCTTACCATGATCGGGTACTACCAAGCCAGGCCGGATCGATTTTTTAAACCTCGTGCAACCTCCGAAAATCAGCTTAACATCCGTATGAGCCGATCCATAACATTCAGGGTCAGCTTCACCATGACATATGATGTTGAACCTGTAATTGACGTACCTAATCTTACATATGAACTGAAAAACGGAGTAGTTCTTTCTTTTTAAATTGCGGGCCGGTAATATTTCACTTATATAAGTATACTTTACCCTTTCCTACAATTTTGGTAACGTGAGACTGTTCAACTAAATAAGATAAAATGTCTGCCAAAGTTTACGCTATTCTCTCCCTGTTTCTACTGGGTGCACTTATACTTTTATACT
Organism: uncultured Rhodohalobacter sp.; assembly: GCA_964401805.1. GTDB lineage: Bacteria > Bacteroidota > Rhodothermia > Balneolales > Balneolaceae > Rhodohalobacter. The sequence goes on along the minus strand of CAYNZY010000013.1, from coordinate 36,242 downwards.
CCATTCCATTAGGTCCACTCCCCGCTGTCGGGTCGTTTTTTCACCCCATCACTGGCTTTTGGGCAAATGCTGAAAAACACCAGGTTAAGGGCGAGATATCTCTGCAATCAGATAAGTTGCAGGCTCCTGTAGAGGTATTTTTTGATGAACGGGGTGTGCCACACATCTTCGCTGAAAATGATTACGATTTATACTTCACACAGGGTTACGTCACAGCCAGAGACCGCCTCTTTCAAATGGAGCTACAGATTCGAGCTGCCGGTGGATATCTTGCCGAATGGATGGGAAGCGATCTGATCGAATACGATAAAAATCAGCGACGCCTGGGAATGGTTTATGGAGCCGAACGCGCAATGGAAGAGATAACTTCAGATCCTGTAATCGCCAACGCTATCCAGGCCTATGCAGACGGTGTTAATACCTATATCGAGTCTCTGTATTACGAAAAATACCCTTTAGAGTATAAAATTTTAGGTGTTGAACCGGCTGAATGGAAACCAATCAATACGGCATTACTGCTCAAATATATGACTCAAAAATTGGCTGCCCGTTCAGAGGACGTACGGACCAGCAACACTATGGCTCATCTCGGGGAAGATTTTGTAAATCAGTTTTTGAGTAAAAGGCCAGATCTGATGGATCCTATTGTTCCTACCGATACTGAATGGGATTTTTCTGATAATTCTGTTGAGGCCCCGAACCAACTCTATCAACCGACATTTACAGAAGAGATTGAACTTTGGCAGCCCCATCCGTTTAACGGCAGTAATAACTGGGTTGTTGACGGAACAAAAAGTGCCGGAGGTTATCCGATTCTTTCAAACGACATGCACCTGAATATGAGCATGCCATCCATTTGGTATGAAGTTCAGTTAAACACACCCGATGTTAATGTATATGGGGTAAGCCTGCAGGGAGCACCAACTATTATTGTGGGTTATAATGAACAGATTGCTTGGGGTTCAACAAATACCGGTGCTGACGTTATGGATTGGTACGAAATCACCTTTAGAAATGAAGACCGCGAAGAATATTTACACGACGGAGACTGGCTTCCTGTAGAAAAAAGAGTTGAAACCATTCGATCAAAATCCGGCGAGGTTGTACAGGATACGATTCTGTTTACCCATCACGGTCCTGTATATGAAACCCGTGAAGAAACACCGGTCACTCAAACCATACAGCAAGACCACGCTTTAAAGTGGATTGCGCATGAACCTTCGAATGAACTTCTCACCTTCTACAAGCTGAACCGCGGAGAAAATTACTCCGATTTCAAAGATGCTTTCATTACTTATAAAGCACCTGCACAAAATATGAATTATGCAGGTACCGACGGTAATATCGCAATTCAAACCGGTGGCAAACTGCCTTTGAAATGGAAATATCAGGGTAGGACCGTCAGCGACGGATCAGATTCGCGCTATGATTGGACAGATTACATTCCTTATGAACAAAATCCATCTGCTACAAATCCAGACCGGGGATACCTGAGCGCTGCCAACCAATATCCTACGGATGAAGCATACCCTTACTATATGGGCGAATCCTTTGCTCCTTTTGAACGCGGCAGAAGAATTAATGATCGTCTCGCTGAGATGGAGAATGTTACTGTAGAAGATTTCAAAAATCTACTCCTGGACGCCCACAGCTATCATGGAGAAAGATTACTGCCAGAACTATTAGCCACGGTTAATCCCACTGTGCTCGACAAGTCAGAAAAAGAAATCATTGACCTCCTGCACGATTGGGATTATGCTAATACCGGAGAAGAGGTAGCTCCTGCAATTTTCAGGGAGTGGTGGCGCGAACTGTACAGTTTGATCTGGGATAACAAGTACAGCACAGAAATTCCCATGAGGAAACCGGACCGCGATATAACGGTAGATTTAATTGTAAATAACCCAAACTCTCCATGGTTTAATAACCCGGAAACCGAAATTGTTGAGACATTTTCCGACTTAGCATACCCGGCCTTTAAACAAGCCATTTCCAACCTGAATAACAGATTTGGTACCAACAAAGAGAACTGGAAGTGGGGTTACTACAACAACACAAACCTGAACCACTTGGGACAGATTCCGGGAATGGGTGTTTATGACCTTTTCACAGACGGCAGCAATGAATCTGTAAATGCCATTTGGGGCAGCCACGGCCCGTCTTGGAGAATGATCGTGGAGTTAGACCCCGAAGGTGTACGCGGTTATGGAGTTTACCCCGGTGGTCAAAGCGGAAACCCGGGTTCCAAAACCTACAGTGAATTTGTCGAAACCTGGGCAACCGGAGAGCTTTTTGACCTATTGTTTCTCAAGGAAAAACCTGAATCAAATCAAGATTTTCCACTTATTCTCCGTTTTAATGATCCGGATTGATGTACCGGCATCCAGATAATACGATTTTAAGCTATTTTATGATTACAACGTCAGTGCGTCCTCAAATGAGTAATGGATGAATAAAAGTAATTTCAAATCCCCTCCATCAGTATTAAACCCTCAGGGGAAAGAGAGAAAAGTAGGTTATGAGTTCGAGTTTACCGGGATTTCTATGGAGCTTGCCTCCGAAATTATCCAATCGATTTATGGCGGTGAGATTCAACAAGAATCAACGTATGAATACTCCGTAAATCGCACCTCCTTTGGCACATTCAGGTTAGAACTGGATGCACAGCTTTTAAGGGATAAGAAATATGAGGAGATATTTGAAAAGATTGGAATAGATATCAGCTCATTTAAAAAGAAAGAGTCCCTGGAAGATTCTTTGAAAGAGATGGCCTCATCTATTGTCCCGTTTGAGATCATTTCCCCACCAATTCAACTTTCTAAAATGAATGAACTTAACAAGCTTGTAGATAAGTTGAGGGTTCATCAAGCAAAAGGCACAGGAAGTTCATTTATTTATGCATTTGGGCTTCACCTAAACCCGGAAGTTCCCGATGTGTCCGTGCAATCCATTTTAAATCATTTACGTGCATATGTGCTTCTTGCACATTGGATACGAAAAGATTCTAAAATCAATATCAGCCGGCAGATTACCCCTTTCATTAATGAATATGAGGAGGACTACATTATTCATATTCTGAATCCCGACTACAAGCCGAATCTAAATCAGTTGATACAGGACTACTTTAGGTTTGATAATTCCCGTAATCGTCCACTTGATTTGCTTCCTCTGTTTATGTTTTTAGATGAAGAGTTGACCTCTTCCTTGATCACAGACAAAATCACATCATCACGTCCAACCTATCACTATAGATTACCAAACTGTTCACTTGAAGATGAATCCTGGTCATTGGCTCAGGAATGGAATCGCTGGGTGCTGGTTGAAAAACTCGCTTCCGATGAGAAATCTTTGAATCAATATTCAAGAGCATATCTGAAAATGAAAAGGGAAACACTCATCCGTTTCGACAATAAATGGATTAAACTGATGGATCGCTGGGTTAGATATGTTTGGGAATAAACGACCAACAATCGGGATTACAGGACCTAACGAAGGCGGTGGAGCTGCCTGGTTTTTTACCGCACTTTCTGTTCGCATAGCCGGTGGCAAACCGCTCAGAATCACACCTGCCAGACCTGCTCATATAAATCAGATTGACGGATTAATTCTTGGTGGCGGAGCTGACGTAGAACCGAAAAAATATGGGCAGGAGCGTATTGAAAAGTCTGTTTTAGTAAAAAACAAGAGAACCATATTTGAATGGATCCTTTCGATCATCTTTTTCCCTGTTTACTGGATAGGACGATATTTCCGATCCACCAAAACCTCACCGATTGATATCGAAAGAGATAAACTTGAGTTACAGCTGCTTGAGCAGGCCCTGAACCAAAACAAACCGGTTTTGGGTATATGCAGAGGTATGCAGTTAATGAACGTTCACTTTCAGGGAACACTGCATCAGGATATAAGCGGCTTCTACACAGAGAGACCTCAAATTGCATCTATCTTTCCTAAAAAAAGAGTTCAGCTAAAAAAGGGCTCTAAATTGCACAAAATATTGGGCACCGATGTTTGTAATGTGAATGCACTTCACAATCAGGCGATTCACGATCCGGGCAGAGGCGTGCAGCTCGTGGCCAAAGAACTCTACACCGAAATAACTCAAGGTTTTGAACACTCTGGATTTCCCTTTGTGATAGGCGTACAGTGGCATCCGGAATATTTAATACAGATTAAAAGACAGCGGAATATTTTTAAGGAGCTTGTCAACCACACCCGTTAAATCGAATAATTCTGAGATTTGTTTTCTATCTGTTAGATTGTGTTCCAAATCAGAAATCGATGAAACTGAAAAACCCGTTACTTCTTATAATTATCTGCTTGATTTTCGCCGGGTGCCTTAATCCTGTGCGAGATCTCTACCCAGACAATCCCGATTTACGTAACGTGCCTGTTTACGTAGTAAGCCATGGATGGCATGCCGGTTTTGCAATAGAGTCAGAGTTCATTTTAGATCAAATACCTGAACACTCTGAACTGCCGGATACTAAATTCTTAAAATTTGGTTGGGGAGATGCAAGATATTACTCAAATCCCGATGCAGGTTTCTGGATTCTTTTGCGAGCCGCCCTGCTACCAACAAAGAGTGCCATTCACGTTGTAGGTTTCGATATACCGGTTGAACTATACTTTTCCGGCAGTAAAGTTGTTGAAATCAAAATCACGGAAGATGGAGCCGCCGAGCTGGGAAAGTTCATAGATCAGGCCATCAAAAAAGATAAAAATGGAAATCCGATCTACTACTCAGAAGGCCTTTATCGAAACAGCGTCTTTCTGGAAGCGGAAAAGAGTTACATATTTCCGAGAACATCGAATAAATGGACTGCAAAAGCTATACGAAAAACCGGGTATCCCATCTCCCCTTTTTATGCTTTCACATCCGGAAATGTCATTAAACAAGCCTCCGAAGATGGGATTCTCATTCAATAGCTGAAAAAATCTGAATCAAAATTTATCCCAATGCCACATCAAGCGTCATCATTATCACAAATCCTACCATTGTTGCCAACGTTGCCAAATCTGTATTTCCATGATGTTGGGATTCCGGAACCAGTTCCTCAACAACCACATAGATCATAGCTCCGGCTGCAAATGCAAGGGCAAATGGTAAAATAGGCTGAACAAATATGACTGCCAATGCACCAATTACAGCAAAAGCCGGTTCAACTGCGCCGGAAAGCTGTCCATAGAAAAAGCTTTTACCTCTCCCCACACCTTCTCGTCTAAGCGGAACGGATACTGCTGTACCTTCGGGCAGGTTCTGGATTCCAATACCGGTAGCCAATACAATTGCTCCCGCTATAGTAGCCGTACCGGTTGGATCAATTCCTGTTGCCGCAGCCCCGAATAGCACCCCGATCGCCAATCCTTCCGGAATATTATGGAGTGTAATTGCAAGAACAAGAAGAGTAGATCGCCTCCAGCTGGTATCCACACCTTCAGCATCAGACCTCGGCAATCCTATATGCAGATGAGGTAAATAGGCATCGCAAAGACGAAGAAAAAGACCACCTATTAGAAATCCGCTCGCCGCCGGTATCCAGCCGATTCCACCCATCGCCTCTGTCATTTCAATAGCGGGAATGATAAGTGACCATACACTTGCAGCAATCATAACCCCAGCAGCAAACCCCAGCATACTGTCCAGAGTTTTTTGGCCAACATTTTTTGTCATAAATACAACGGCCGCACCCAGTGCGGTCATCCCCCATGTAAAAAGCCCTCCGATGAAGGCCTGAATCATAGGATTTAGTTCAAAAAACCAATCAGGTAAAAGTTCCATAGCTTGTTTTTGTTTTAAATGTACAAATATTTAGCCTCGGCTAAAAGTAAATATTTATGATATGTTTCTCCCCATTGCTGAGTTAGTATACAGAGAATACATTTCTAAAAATATGAGCTCAAAAAAGTAATAGAACCGGGGTGTAATGACCCTTAAAAACTCTTATCTTTTCCAGATAAAATTAATTGGAGTTTTAACGGTGGATTTCATGCTTTTTTTGAATTAAGCTGAACCGTTTATAAACAAAGATTGTTTGCTCAACAGACTACCATTAAGCAAAATTATTATCCCGTTCATGAACATTTCATTTGATAAAGAACGATTTTTCACGCGTCATATCGGACCCGACGATGAGCAGATTAAAGAGATGCTTAAAGTCTCCGGTGCAGAATCAATTACACAGCTAATTGAGGAGACTATTCCGGAGGGAATACGTTTAGAAAAGCCCCTGGATCTACCTGATCCACTAAGTGAAGTAGACTACATTAGCCACATCAAAGAAACCGCATCGAAGAACAAGGTTTTCAAATCCTATATAGGGATGGGCTATTACGATACGGTTCTGCCACACGTTATTCTTCGAAATGTTATGGAGAATCCGGGATGGTATACAGCTTATACACCTTACCAGGCTGAAATTGCACAGGGACGACTTGAAGCGCTTATCAATTTCCAGACGATGGTATCTGATCTTACCGGAATGGAGCTTGCAAATGCATCCCTGCTGGATGAAGGAACGGCTGCAGCTGAAGCCGCATCCATGCTTTATGGTCGCCGGAAAGGAAAGAAGAGAAAGTCGGCCAATACGTTATTTGTAGCCGATACGATTCATCCTCAAACTCTGTCTGTTCTGAAAAACAGGATGGAGCCCCTCGATATTACACTGAAAATAGGAAAGCCGGAGGAGATTGATGTTACAGATTCTGATCTGTTTGCAATGATTCTCCAGTACCCTGACACTTTCGGGACTGTGAATGATTACACCTCACTGATTGACGCAGCGCATGAAAACGACGTTTACGTAACCGTTGCCGCTGACCTGATGGCTCTCACACTGCTAACTCCTCCCGGAGAAATGGGCGCGGATGTTGTTGTCGGCTCAACTCAGAGGTTTGGAATTCCAATGGGTTATGGCGGACCACACGCGGCCTACTTTGCTACGCGGGAAGAATTCAAGCGTCAGATTCCGGGAAGAATCATCGGTATTACGCAAGATTCTGAAGGAAACGTTGCCTACAGAATGGCTCTCCAGACTCGCGAACAACATATACGCAGGGAAAAAGCAACTTCAAATATTTGTACCGCCCAGGTTTTATTAGCTGTTATCGCCGGGTTCTACGCCGTTTATCACGGTCCACAAGGCCTGAAGAAAATTGCTTCTAAAATTCACGGACTTACAAAACTGACTGCAAAAGGTTTGAAGGAGTTGGGCTTCAATATCACAGGCGAACATTTCTTTGATACGATTACCGTAACGGATATTGACAGTTCAACTGCAGAAAAAATTAAAGATATAGCTGTTCAAAAGAGTGTCAACTTCCGCTACGAAGATGGATTGATTGGTATCTCATTTGATGAAGCCAAACATCTTGAAGATGCTGAAGAGATTCTAAATATTTTTGCTGAAGCAGTAAACAAAGACCTGCCTTTTAATGTAAAAGAAGCTTCCGAAAATGTATCGGTGGATTTTCCCGATAAATTAACGCGATCATCTGGTTACCTGGACCATCCGGTTTTTAACCAGTATCACTCCGAGCACGAGATGCTGCGCTATTTAAAAGAGCTGGAAAACCGGGATCTGGATTTAACACATTCGATGATCTCACTCGGTTCATGCACGATGAAGTTAAATGCGACTGCTGAGATGATTCCGCTCACATGGCCGGAATTTGGTAAAATACATCCATTTGCTCCATTGGATCAGGCAAAAGGGTATCACCAGTTATTTGATGAACTGGAGGCGTGGCTTGCTGAAATCACAGGTTTTGACGCCATATCACTTCAGCCCAACTCCGGTGCACAGGGTGAATACACGGGATTGATGACAATCAGAGCTTACCATCAGGCCAATGGCGATACCAAACGAAACGTCACGATAGTCCCCTCTTCCGCACACGGTACAAACCCTGCAAGTGCCGTTATGGCCGGTATGGAAGTTGTGGTAACCAAGTGCGATGAGAATGGGAATATTGATTTGGATGATCTGCGTGAAAAAGCAGAAAAATACAGCGATCGCCTTTCTGCACTAATGGTTACATATCCGTCTACTCATGGTGTTTTTGAGGAAGACATAAAGGAAATTTGTGAAGTGATTCACGAACACGGTGGATTGGTTTACATGGACGGTGCCAATATGAATGCTCAGGTTGGATTTACATCACCTGCTGCAATCGGCGCAGATGTTTGCCACCTCAACTTGCATAAAACCTTTACAATACCACATGGTGGTGGTGGACCCGGAATGGGCCCAATTGGTGTGGTTGAAAAACTGACTCCTTTCCTTCCAGGCCATGATGTGGTGGAGACCGGTTCTGATCAGGCAATCCCTGCCGTTGCAGCGGCAGCCTGGGGAAGTGCCAGTATCTTAACGATCTCTCACGCCTACATTCGGATGATGGGGAGTGAAGGTCTCACAAAAGCAACAGAAGCCGCGATTTTAAATGCAAATTATCTTAAAGACCGCCTGAAAGAGCATTTCCCGATTTTATATACCGGCAAGAGCGGAAGATCTGCACACGAGTTTATTATCGATGTTCGGGGATTTAAACAGAGTGCCGGTATAGACGCGCCTGATGTTGCAAAACGTCTTATGGATTATGGATTCCATGCTCCGACAATGTCTTTCCCTGTACCGGGAACCTTAATGATTGAACCGACGGAAAGTGAATCGAAAGAGGAGCTGGATCGGTTTTGCGAGGCGATGATTGGAATTCGGAACGAAATTCGTGACATCGAAAATGGAAAAGCAGACAAGGAGAACAATGTGTTGAAAAATGCTCCTCACACAATGCGGGTCATTGCTTCCGGAGAGTGGAATCACCCATATACCCGGGAGGATGCTGTCTTTCCACTGCCACATCTTCGGTTTAACAAGTTCTGGCCGGCTGTAGGCAGAGTGGACGATGCTTACGGAGACCGAAACCTCATTTGTTCTTGCCTGCCGCTGGAAGAGTATACCGAGGGCCAGGAACCTGCAACTGCCTGATAGTTCGTTAACAGGAGGGCATTCAAGTGCCTTCCATTAGTAAATTCTCATGTAAGACAGCCATACTTAACTATTGCTAACTGAATCTATCTCTGTTTAACTGTACTTTTAGAGAAAGATAAACTCACGAAAGGTGTCTCTCACTTATGAAAAGAAAAGTTGTTATCGTTGAAGACGATCGGTTGCTCTCCATCGTCCTGAAAAAAATGGCTAAGTCAATGGGATATGAAGTGCTTGCCACTTGCCCCGGAGGCCGAAACGCAATAGATACGGTAGAAGAGTTGAATCCGGATCTTGTAATTATGGATATCATGCTGGCTGACAACGTCTCCGGAATTGAGGCCATGAAAACGATCCGAAATAACTCGGATGTTCCCGTTGTATATATAACTGCACAGAACGATTTACGTATCAAACAAGAGGCTATTACGGTAGAAAATTCAGCTTATTTATTGAAACCGGTTAGAATGAATCAGCTTCAGGAAGCGATTCAAACCGTTCAGTTTGCAGCTTGATTCCACGCCGGTAATTTTATTTTCCGATCACTATTTTCAAAAGGTTCAGAAACTTCCTCTGGACCTTTTTTTATTTTGATTTCATTCATCAATTCTATTCCGGTTTTTGCCTCCAAATCACGCACCGAAAATGATTTCCCCCTATCGCCGGATGCTACATGAATTTCTGCAGTACATAAATTTCGCCATCGCTGGAATGGGCTTTGACTTATCGTAATATTTTGAATCCTGTTCCGGTTGATAAAAGCGGTGGATTTTGATAGCGTTCGGCTTCTGAATATGAACGATCCCTCATTCCACCCAACAGCTGCAGCTCTGTACTTTAACCACCCCCAAAGCATGGATAGCGCCGGTATTAACCAAATCCAGTTATTCAAGTTCAGCCAAAAATAGAGAGGGACAATCACCGCTGTTATAAGAAAAGCAGACCGAAAAAGGTAACGTCTCAGTGCTCGTTTCGGCAATCTTAAACCGTTCATCTCTTTTTGGTAGGATGGGACCACCTCGTTCAGAAGTTGAAGTACTTCCGATCGTTTGACTAACGGAAAAAGAACGATCGACCCCGTTCCCTTTTCGTCTCCATAACCGGCACTTTCAAGATGCATTGAAGCATATCCCAGTGGCTGACGAATCATGCCTTCCGCAACATGGATAGCCTGTATACGATTATATGGAACTGTAACTCTTTTCTTTTCAAAAACACCCCGGGTAATCACCATCTCCTTATCTTTTACAGTCAGGCTGAAATTACCGTAGCTAAATAGTGTACTAAAAAAGGAGAGCAGCCATGCAAAAACTACAAATATCATAACTACGGTGACAAAGAATACAAAGTCCGTTTGAGACGGCAGCACTTCAAACAGATACTCAAAGAGTTGAGATTCACTAATCAAAGGTTCAACCTGTGAAAAAACGGTTGCCAATATAGAGAGCGCAATTCCAAAACTGCCGGATGTTGATGCAGCAATGAGCAATTCTTTGCTCGGTAAGCCAAACTCTTTTATATCGTTCTCAATTTCTTTTTCACTCTGTTCACTCTCCGCGTCTTCATCCCTCAGCAAGCGATTTATCTCTCTTGCCTTATCGATAGAAATTGCATCAATAGCCGCTTCGCGCGAAGATGAACCCGCAGTTTGTATGTCCACTCTAACCAGACCAAACAGTCGCTCGATAACCCCGGATGTTATATCAATGACCTGCACTCTGTCTTTGGACAGGTATAAATTTTTACGGATAAATATTCCGCTCTTTATGTGAAGCACTCCCTCCTCAATTTTAAAAAGAAAACGCCACCAGTTTGCCACTCCTGCTATCAGTAAGAATGCAAAACCACCTCCAATCCACCACAAAAATGGAAAACTTTCGCTTCGTGCACCCACTACCAGAAAAACAATTATCGTAACCAGGTTACCTTTAATAAGGCTGAAGGCCCTGCTTACAGCCGCAACCGGATGTTGCCTTTGAAAATCAAACATCTTCTTCTGCAAGTCGTGCATATTTAGAAATTTGATCTCTTACCCGATCCGCAATTACAACGTCCAACGCCGGAATCTCGTGAGTCGTTGCAGCCGTGGAAATCGTAACCGTAGCTAAATCATACCATCTTAGAAGGGGTCCCTGCCTTGTGTCTACATGCTGTACACGACTAAGCGGGATAAGCGTTCGGCTTTTGATTAACACACCTCTTTTTAAATCAATCTCATTGGAGTCGACAGCGTATCTCCAATTTTTCCAACTTAAAAAGGGAAAAAACGCAACTGCAAAAATCCAAAACCCCAAAATCAAAATTGTTGAAGCCAAAACGATCCAGAAGTGGAAAGACCCGGTACCAAATACAGCAACATATACTGCCGGAATTCCAAAGAAAAACAGATTCCCTATTGCACTGCCCATCTGCCAAACCCTGATGGCTCGGGGTGGTAGTTTATGAAATGGAGTATTTTTCATGTAATACAAAATTAGATTGGCCCTAAAACTACATCTTTACCTTTAGAGTGTACAACTGTTTTCCAAAAACAGTAAATATATCAGTAGATCTCATAAAAAAAGCCACCTCCGAGGAAATCGGGGTGGCCTGCAAAACGATAGACTCTTATTAGTCTTTGTTTTTAATATCCTGAATTTCAAGTCGGATTTCTTGAGATAGCTTTTTCAGCTCTTGAAGTTGCTTACGGGCACGTGTACCGGCAGCTTTATTTCCTTTATTGTAGAACTTGTCCAGCTCACCTTCCAGTTCACCTGCAAGGTTTTTGATTTCGTCCATTCTGCTCATATCAATATTCCATTTAGTTAGTAATTTATCTGATGAGATTTCTCATCCTGTAATCAGTGCAAAGATTTATTTCCATCCCTGTACCTTAATCGGCTTAATTTAACACATTAGGGGGAATTTCCTACCTTTTTTTCCTCTTTTATCGGAAAAACTTCCACACTACTCACGATTGTCGTGATACCAGTCAGCTGCTTTCTCGCCTCGATTTTGATCAACAAAAAAACAGACCAAAATGGCTATCAAGAAAAGTGCAGCACAAAAGAGTACAGACTGCTGAAGGCCAAACTCAGCCTGAAGCAGACCGAGGCCGATAATTCCAAATACACCGGCAATTTTGTTTGATAGACCCCAGAATCCAAAAAATTCTGCTGACTTCTGTTCCGGGCTGAATAAACCCACAAGAGCCCTGCTGGCAGACTGACTGGATCCCAGGCTTAAACCCGCAATAATTCCGATATAGAGAAACACATATTGAGCTTCAAAAGCAGTCGAAAAGGTTGTATTAATCCAAACTGTAATGTCCGTCACTGCCCAAATGCCCAAAACTCCTACGAACCATAAAAGAAGTGTTAAGTTATATATGATCTTAGCACCAAATTTATCCTGTAAAAAACCAAACGAAAAAGCACCAATAGCCGCTGTGATCTGCACCACTACGAACATCAGCACTCTTACTGTCTCATCCCACTTTACAACCTGGTCGCCATAAATGAACGCGAATGAGACAACGATATAGATTCCCGCCATTGCAAAGAACACTGATATCAAGAAAATGGCCAGGTCACGAAATTCTCTAATCTCCTTTATAGTATCGCCCAAACGCTTAAATCCCATTGAAAAAAACGTCTCATCTCGGGGAAGCTCTTTTCTGGCGCCGGGCTCTTTTACCCATAAAAATGTTGGAACTGCTGTTACCATAAAAAAGAAGGCGGCATAGGGCCCAACCCACCGGATTCGGTCAAAATTTTCGGCAGTGGCATCACCCAGATAAACAATTACGAAGCCTGCGGCTACCAAGCCACCTAAATAACCTAATGCCCAACCAAAACCGGATATCTTACCTAAGTCGCTCGGCGGGCCAAGACTTGGCAGAAATGAAGCTATAAAGTTCTCTCCAATGGAATAGGCAAAATTTGAAATGACAATGAGCAGAACACCTAAAACAACCAGACCGGGCTCTACAAAATAGAGAAGCGCAGTGGAAATAATTGTGAGAACGTAACTGTAAAAAAGAAACTTCTTTTTAAGAGCTGAATAATCCATGATAGCCCCAAAAACAGGGCCGGAAAGTACCACCAGAAAATAGCTCACTGAGAGTGCGACGCTCCACAGTAAATTTCCAAGCCTGAAATCATTGTCTGCGTCACCAACAATAACTGTTGTAAACAGAACGGGGAAAATCACCGTAATAATCAACAGCGTATATGCCTGATTGGCAAAATCGAACATCGCCCAACCAAAAATCTCTTTATTGGATGCGCGAGGGGTCTCTTTTCTGGCTCTTCTCATTTTAAACAGAATTCATTTTTAAACTGCCTTTATAAATATTTCTGCGACTCCGCCACAGCAAGGGCATCAACAAGATTATTGAGCTCATTATCTGAATGCCCTTTCACTTTAATCCAGCTTACACGATGTGGGGCTGCAGCCTTAAGCATTTCCTGCCAAAGCTCTTTATTTTCAACCGGTTTCTTGTTCGATTTTTTCCAGCCACGCTTTTGCCAATTTTCAATCCAGCCCTGTGTAAACGCGTTAATGATCAATGCGCTGTCACTGTGAATTTTTACATGGCATTTTCTTTTCAACGATTTAAGTCCTTCTATAACCGCACGCATTTCCATTCGGTTATTTGTTGTTGCCGGCTCACCACCCTTTAACTCTTTTCGTTTGCCATTCCAGATTAACAGCGCTCCCCATCCTCCCGGACCGGGATTCCCACTGCATGCGCCATCGGTATATAAAATCACTTCCGGTAACTTATTCGACATGTTTTAGGGTAATTGTTTTTAAATTTTCTTTTAGCTCAGATGCTTTCTGTGAAACGATTTCCGCCCAGTTTTCTTCATCACCACCGGCGTAAATAATACCGCGGGATGAATTTATTATTGGGATTCCAATGTGATTCTCAAGTACCATACTCAACTTTTCGATTGATCCTCCCTGAGCACCTATTCCAGGTATAAGTAAACTTGAATCAGAAAATGCCCGTATAACAGGAGAAATAGAGTCTATCTGTGTTGCTCCAACCACCATTCCTATATGTGCTTTGCTCACCTCTTGTTTTTTGGATAGTTCTTCAGCAATGTATTCGCTGAGAGACATCCTTCCCTGAAAACGCCGCTGAAAAAAGTCTGCCGCACCTGAATTTGATGTCAATGCAAGTGCATATATACCCTTCGAGTCATCTTCCAAAAAGGGATCCAGCGTATCCAGCCCCATCAATGGATTTAAAGTAATTGCGTCTGTTTGGTAGTGATCAAAATAGATATGTTTGTACATTCTGGCAGTGTTGCCTATATCCCCTCTTTTGGCATCCGCTATCACAATTCGATTGCTGGGAATAAAGTCCAGAAGTTTTTCAAATGCTTCCCACCCGGGAGCACCCAGCGCTTCAAAAAAGGCAATATTTGGTTTGTAGGCGCAGGCATGGATTTTTGTCGATTCAACAACTCGCCTGCAAAATTCAAAAATAAGGTCGGCGTCATTGGAGTATTCCTCCCTGAGTGGAGTTGGTATTTTTTCAGGAACAGGATCTAACCCCACACAAAGAATTGAATTTGCCGACTGTACTGCTCTTCTTAGTTTATCTGTATAATTCATATCTGCTTTTGATTCTAAACTTTTGGAAGATAATAATTAAAAGCCTAAGATTGAGCGCAGATTCGGATAACACTAAATTAACATTTACTCGAAATGAGCTGGTTTGAAGAGTGGTTTGATAGCCCATTGTACGAAAAGCTATACTCGAACAGAGATGAAACAGATGCAGCTTCATTAGCTGACCTGATAGAGGAAGTTATTCCTGCATCGGATTATCGCAACATACTGGATCTGGGATGTGGCCGGGGTCGACACTCCATCACACTTGCTCAAAGAGGCTATCAGGTTACCGGAATTGATCTCTCCAAAAAAGCGATTAAAAAAGCGAAACGAATTGCCGGGCAGAAAAACCTGAAGAATGTGGATTTTCTTGTGCGAGACATGAGAGATCCTCTGCCCAAACAGTTTGATGCTATCGTCAATCTATTCACAACTTTTGGATATTTTCTGGAAGATGAAGAAAACCGGAGAGTCTTGAGAAATACCAATAAGATGTTAAAACAGGGTGGAGTTCTTTTTTTAGACTATCTCAATCCACACTACGTAGAAAAAAATCTTGTGCCATCGGAAAGCGGCATGTACGGAAATCTCACCTACAACGTAACCCGGGAAATTAATGACGGAATGGTATTCAAAACCATACAGTTTTCAGACGATTCTTTAGATGAACCCGTGAAATACAGAGAGCGGGTAAAACTTTACGATCTTGAATGGTTCCGGGATGTACTCACCGAAAGTGACTATACTATCGTTGAAACTTATGGCAACTACGAAGGAACACCATTTCTTGTAGAATCCCCGCGCATGATTATCGTGGCCAAATTGATCTAATCACTACTACAATACAAAGGTATTGAAAAAGTCCCCTCCTTTTTCAAGGAGGGGATTTAGGGGTGGTTAAAACCACTATCAAATTAGGTATGTGCACTTACAAAGGAGAGGAGAATCATATTCAAGATTCTTATGTCGAACCCACGTTACTACAATACAGTTTCCTTAAATACCTCTTCTACTCCATGTGGTGGCCGATCCAGAGTCCATGTTTCAAAATAGAATTTACGCTCAGAGCGTACTCTTTTTCCATTGATACTAAAAAACCGGAACTGTTCAGAGACCATACTTTTAAACTGTTCAAAAAAAGAGGTGTAAATATTATTCTTGGAAAAGAGGTGAAGATCATAACCGTGATGAGCCGGCTCTTTATATAAAACAAGATCATCACCCTCTAACACATTGGCCAATCCGGATTTTTTATGGCCTACATTGCTGTCAAATTCAAGAGTTAGATCCTGATCTGTCCAGTCATTTGAATCTCCTTTAGATAGAATAAGAGGCTCACCTATATCCACAGATTTGATACCTTCCTTCAGTGAAACCTGATCAATACCTCGAAATGCCTGAAACCCTGAAAGTGCTTTTGTGAAGTGATCTAACCATTTATCATAACACGACAATCCGCTTAACCCAAACTTTTTATCTTGAAGTTCTGTACCTGAAAAATAGAACTTTGAATAGGTAGGGTCAGGTTTTAAAAAGTCTTCTACACTGCCTGATACCTCTTGTGAATCTCTATCGAGCTGTCGCTCCCTCAATTGATCAAGACGTATATCGTGCTCAAAAATTAGTTTAAATAAGTCTGTCATATCCGTTCTTTGTTTTCAGGAATTTTCAACTTTAAACAAATAAAAAACCCCGACAATTTCTCATCGGGGTTTTAAAAACTTTAACGATATACGTTGATTAGATCATTGTTGCAATAACCAAAGCTACAACAGCCATCAACTTAATCAGAATGTTCAGTGATGGCCCTGATGTATCTTTAAACGGATCACCAACGGTATCGCCAACTACAGCTGCTTTATGAGCTTCTGACCCTTTACCATACGATTCACCGTCAATATCCACACCTTCTTCAATCATCTTCTTGGCGTTATCCCAGGCACCACCGGCGTTTGATTGGAAAAGTGCAAGAAGAACTCCGGATGCAGTTACACCTGCAAGAAGTCCACCCAACATCAATGGACCGCCCAGGAAACCAAACAGAACCGGTACAATAACGGCAAGCAGACCCGGAGCAATCATTTCACGGATCGAAGCCTGTGTTGAAATAGCAACACATTTTTCGTATTCCGCTTTACCATCTGCTGCATCGAACAGCACACGGTCTTCGTCGCTCCATTCTGCCAATTGCTTTCCTTCGTTTCTTCTCATGGCATCCAAGGCTTTGGTTAGCTCGGGAATATCACGGAACTGCCGACGAACCTCTTCAATCATACTCATTGCGGCACGCCCCACGGCCTGCATTGAAAGAGCCGAGAATAGGTAAGGCAACATAGCGCCCACAAAAAGAGCAGCCATTACACTCGGTGCAGTAATATCAATTGCAGTGATAATACTCTCCGGATTCGTTGTATTGTAAGCTGTTATGTATGCAGCAAACAGCGCAAGTGCGGTTAAGGCCGCAGATCCAATTGCAAATCCTTTACCAATCGCTGCAGTAGTATTACCAACCGCATCCAGTTTGTCTGTTCTCTCTCGCACTTCAGGCGGAAGTTCAGACATCTCTGCAATACCACCCGCATTATCAGAAATTGGACCGTAAGCATCTACAGCAAGCTGGATTCCAGTATTGGAAAGCATTCCTACAGCAGCAATCGCAATTCCGTATAATCCGGCAAAGTGATAAGCTCCCAAAATGGCAACTGCAATAATCACAATTGGAATGGCTGTTGAGATCATACCCACACCAACACCGGCAATAATATTTGTAGCAGCACCTGTAACAGATTGCTTTACAATGGACCATACCGGTTTAGTATCAGTTCCTGTATAGTGCTCGGTGATAAGACCGATCAACAGACCTGCGGCAAGACCAAATATTGTTGCCCAGAAAACACCCATTGCTGTGAACGTGGTTCCATCAAACTCCCACGACCCCGGAAGCATCCAATTGATAATCAGGTATGATGCAGCCAGCATTATTAATGCTGATACAAATTCACCGATATTCAATGCTTTTTGAGCATTTCCGCCCTCTTTTACTTTTACAAAAAATGTTCCGATAATGGATGTAACAATACCTACAGCTGCGAGAACTAAAGGCAGTAGCACTGCATTTAAACCGCCAAACTCATTGGTTAATTCGAAACCTGAAAGCCCCATAAATGCGGCCCCCAATACCATTGTACCGATAATCGAGCCAACATAAGACTCAAAAAGGTCAGCACCCATACCGGCAACATCACCCACATTATCACCTACGTTATCTGCAATCGTTGCAGGGTTCAGCGGATGATCTTCCGGAATACCGGCTTCAACTTTACCTACAAGGTCAGCACCAACATCGGCTGCTTTTGTATAAATCCCTCCACCTACACGAGCAAAAAGTGCAATCGATGATGCCCCAAATGAGAAGCTTGTGATTACAGTAAGTACTTGCTGAACATTGCTGATTTCAGTACCAAACATATTGGTATACAACAGAAACAGAAGCCCTAATCCTAAAACTCCAAGTCCTACCACACCAAGTCCCATTACAGAACCACCGTTAAAGGCTACATTTAAGCCTTGCCCTAAGCTAGTTCTTGCAGCATTCGTAGTTCTTACATTAGCTTTGGTAGCAACACGCATTCCAATAAAACCTGCCAGGCCGGAACAAAACGCCCCAACAATAAAGGACAAGGATACGAGTACAGATGAATTCTCGGCGCTTGCGCCCTGAAGCCCTAAAAGAATTGCCACGATGATTACAAATATACTGAGTACCTTATATTCTGCTTTAAGGAATGCCATCGCGCCTTTGGCAATATTTTGGCTGATGCGTTCCATTTTTTCGGTTCCAACATCCTGGTTAGCTACCCATTTAGCACGGATATAAGTAAACAGTAATGCCAGTACCCCGGCAAGCGGAATAAGGATAATTATAGTGTTAAGCATGATGATTGTTTTGATTATTTTTAGCGATAAATAACGCTCTGTAGTTAGTTATATTCATTCATTGCGGTATCAATACCACCACGAATAAACGTTAAAATTGCATCCGATGCAAGGTCAATTACTTTCGTAATCGCATCTCGCTCTTCTGCTGTAAACTTTTGCAACACATATTCTGCCTGTCTGCCTCTGGGAAAGTCATTACCTATTCCAACTCGAAGTCTTGGGAACGAATTCGTCTGGAGTTTTTCAATAATATCTGTGATCCCATTATGTCCACCGGCACTCCCTCCCGGTCTTAGCCTGATCTGCCCGAGGTCCAGATTGATATCGTCATAGCATACCAAACAATCAGACTTTCGGCTGTTTGTCTCTGCCAGTGCTTTCGTAATGGCTTTGCCGCTTCTGTTCATAAATGTGGTGGGCTTGATCAGAACTACGGGTTGACCCTTGAAACGGCCTTCACCTCTGTGGTAAAGACCGTTATCGGGATCAAAAGAAATGGAAAGTTTGTCGGCAAGGTTATCTATAACCTCAAAACCAACGTTATGGCGAGAACCATCATACTCCGCACCGGGATTACCCAGGCCAACAATCAGCGCCATATCAGAATACTATGTTATTCTTCTTTTTTCTCTTCTTCGCCTTCTCCTTCAGCTGCTTCTTCTCCTTCAGGAGCTTCTTCACCTTCGAGAAGTTCTTCAGCTTCTTCACCTTCAAGAAGTTCTTCCTCGTCAGGTTCAATAGAAGTGGTAAACAGAGCTTCAGATTTTGGAGGCGCGATTGTTACAATCGTTCGTCTTGGGTCGTCCAATGGATCAATTCCTTCCATATCCAACTCACTTACGTGCAGTGAATCTCCAATACCCAGATTCGTAATATCCAGTTCAAATTCTGCAGGAATTTTATCAGGCATTACTTTCACACGCACGATCCGCATGGTTTGGAATACACGTCCACCGCCGTCTCGAACACCAATAGCTGTTCCAGTCAATCGAATTGGTATCTTCAGTTTTACACGCTGGGATTCGTCCAACACGTAGAAATCAGCATGCAGTACCCGGTCGGTAACCGGATCAAACTCAACATTTTTAAGTAGAGTTTTATGAGTTGTGCCATCAACGGTCAACTCTTGCAGCTTGGTTTCAGGTGAAGAAAGAATTTTCTCAATATCCACTTCCGAAATGGAAAAATGGACGTTCTCTTTTACTTTAGGACCGTAAAGAACAGCAGGTACTTTCAGCTCATCTCTCAATTGAGCAACTGATTTTTTCCCTAAATCTCTTTTCTCGCCTTCCAGTTTATATATTTCCGGTTGCTTCATGGTTTTTTCAATTATTGATTAATCATCAAAAAGTGCACTAATAGTATCGTTGGTATGAATACGCTGAATAGCTTCAGCAAAAATACCCGCAACACTTAATACTTTAATTTTATCGGACGGCTTCCTCAGCGGAACCGTATCCGTTACTAACAACTGATCGATCGGTGAATCTTCTATTCGCTGATACGCAGGCCCCGACAGTATCGGATGAGTACAAGTTGTAACAATATTTAATGCCCCTCTCTCCTTGAGAGCAACTGCGGCATTTGTAATCGTCCCTGCAGTATCAATCAAATCATCTACAATCAATACATTTTTCCCTTCAACTTCACCAATGATATTCATCACTTCGGCAACATTCTGCTTTGGTCTCCGCTTATCTATAAACGCAAGACTGGCACCAAGCTTTTTAGAATATGCACGCGCCATTTTTAAACTCCCTACATCAGGCGCCACTACCACCATGTTTTCAATTGGATTTTCAGTAAAATGCTCAATAAAAATCCGGCTTGCGTAGAGATGATCCAATGGAATATCGAAAAATCCCTGAATCTGCGAAGCGTGAAGATCCATAGTCAATATTCGATCTGCGCCGGCCTCCACCAATAAATTTGCCATCATTTTCGAAGCAATGGAAACCCTCGGTTGATCTTTTCGATCTTGACGCGCATATCCAAAGTATGGAATAACTGCTGTTACACGTTTAACGGAAGCCCGTTTTGCAGCATCCAGCAAGAGCAATAATTCAATAATGTTGTCACCGGGCGGAGGTGTAGACTGAATAACAAATATGTCTTCCCCACGGATACTCTGCTCATACTTTACATACAATTCGCCATCTGAAAAAGATTTGATCGTCACTTCGCCCAAATCGGCACCGTAGCTTTCTGCAATGGCCCTGGCCAGTGCAAGATTACTTCGACCGGCAAAAATAGCTAATGGCGTATCCAACGGATTGACAAGTAAAGGTTTATAAAAAAGAAAAAGGAGTACCTCTCTGGCATCCTTTTTATATGACATGTTGCCCGGGGAGGATTCGAACCCCCACTGACTGGACCAAAACCAGCTGTCCTGCCATTAGACGACCGGGCAATTCATCGAATTGACAGAAACCAAAGATAGAAACAAGATTTTTATGTGTCAAGGATTAATTACACTTTTAAACACCTCGCACTTATGACAGTTTCTCTCTTTGCAAAATCTTTTGTACTGATGAGCCAGCCCGAATTTTTTTACACTTTTTGCAATCTCAAATCCTGACTCTTCAAACGGGCGGCGCACTTCTTTAGGTAGGTGCACAATCTCGTTCTTCCAGCTGTTGTATGCAGCCGAGCATAAATTTTTGACAAAAAACAGATCGCCAAGCAGATACATAGCTGGAAGAAAAACTGTTTTGTGAATAATTTCCATCCGGGAATGACCGGGCAACTCAGACATGGGCAGTGAAGATATTAGCAAATCCCATGATTCTATTCCTGATTTCAGATATGTATCAAATTCTGAATGAATAAATTGATAGTGCAGTATTGAGGCTTGCCGTACTCTGTTTTTGGGTTGACTTCCGGGCCTCATCCCTGAAAAATTCCAGTGATACTTTTGACTCTCTTTATTCTCAAAAGCAAGGGTCATCACCTGCTCTACAAACTCTTCCCTACCAGCGGATGCTGCATTTACCTGTTGAATAATATCAGGCACCAATAGCCGCATCGAATTACGGTTGGCGGGAATACCGAGTGTACTGTACAACTGTAAAAGTAAAGCTTTCCGCCAGGCAACAGATGGTGGAAGTGTGGGATCGTATCCCCTCATTAATTCATCTACTTTGAAAGTGAAGTACTCTTTGTGGGCTCTCTCTACCTGTATTTCAAAAGCACGTTGATGAATATGTGTAACACTTCCTGCACATGGTAATGCCCCCTGCTCTTTTATGTTCAATAACTGATAAAGGGCTCGATTCAGCTTTCTGCTTACGTTCAACAGTGCAGGCTTGTGCCCGTCAGACGTTATCGCAGTTCCATGGTCTCCCTCTAAAACTACGTGCAGTATAACGCTATTAAATTCAGGGTTTTGTTGATGGGAATGCTCAAACCACTCTTTTTCTCGGTTATGAATTTCAACTGAACCGTATAGTTTGAGATCATTGATGATGATGCACGCATTTAGGAAATCGGGACCTGCCCCGCTGTTTCTACGGCCGGGATCGAGGATTTGTAAAGATTGGCCATCTTGTGTTCTTAGATCGTTAACGTCAAACTCAAGATTTTCCCAAATCCATTGGAGCAGCGATTCGTTGTACCGGGCCCTCATTTATCGTGGAAGTTTCAGTTCCAGATCATCAACTGTGAGCGATTCGGTTGCCTTGTAAAGATCAGGAATCGGGTCTTTAAAATTTCTCGCTAAATCATTTTTAAAAGCATTCAGACGGACTTTACCCCGTTCGGAGTAATGATTTGTTCGGTTGAGAACTGTATCAACTACAATTTTTGATTTTTCCTTGGTTGTATCTAAAACTTTCTGCACGTCAGATCTTCTGCTGCCCATCAAAAAGCCTGCAACCACTCCTCCGGCAAAAGTGCTGCCTGCCAAAATCGATTGTTTAACAATATTATTCATCGTACTCCCTTATGTCTTTGAATTTATATTATAAGCACTTGTATATAGTATACTAAAATGAATACTTTCTGTATAATTTTAGACTACTTATATAATCTTATGATTTTATCAGATCACAACAGAATTGAAAGAACCGTTCGAAGAATGGCCTATCAAATTGTTGAAGAGGCTCATGGAAAACAGATTCAGCTGATCGGCCTTAATGAACGTGGCTATGCACTTGCTGAGCTACTTAGCCATTCGATCCAAAAAGGATCAGACTCTCCGGTCTACTCTGAACAGCTCTTTGCACATTCAGTCGATTCTTTCGAATTACCACAATCTTTCAACGAAAATACCGTGCTGGTCATTGTAGATGATGTGATCTTTAGTGGAGAGACAATTCTTAAAGGTTTGGATAAAATTGCAGAAAGAGAACGTTTTGATAAAATTTTTGTTTCGGTACTCGTTGATCGCGGTCACAGAAAGTATCCGATAGAGGCAACGGTAATAGGAATGAAAATTCCTACAAAGTTGAACGAACAGATTACAGTAGACTTAAAAGACGGGAAGCCCAATTCTATTGTTTTAACTGAAAATTGATAATTCCAACGAAATAATTAAAAGAGACACTGCTATGAAAAAGTTAATCGCACTTATACTCATAACTCTTACAGCTTCTTTAACGGTAAGCGCGCAAGACATGGTCGTGCCCGACTCCTTAAACGGATGGCACCTTGGATGGGTTGCCGGCTTAAACGGCTCTCAAGCCTCTTATTCCAATTGGTCGCAGGGTGGAATCAACAACGTTGCATTTACCGGAAATTCAGCCTTTACCGCAACCTATAAAAAGCAGCGTTTTTCTTACATCTTTGCACTGAATACCCGCTATGGGCAAACTAAAATTGAAGGGGAAGGTGTTCGTAAAACCGATGACCGCCTCTCAGTCAAAAATCGATTTCTCTACGACTTGGGTGCCGAAAGTGACGGCGACTTTAAACTTTTTGGTAACATAAACTTCCGAACCCAGTTTGCTGATGGATTCCAATATGGAGAAGCACCCGATGGCGGTGATATTCTTATTTCAAGCTTTATGGCCCCGGGTTATCTTTCTGAAAATGCGGGTTTAGCCTATGTTCCTTCCGAAAACTTTTCATTCGAAGCGGGTTTGGGACTTCAGCAAACGTTTGTCGAGGATGAATCACTATCAACCCTTTACGGACTGGATGCCGACGAAACATTCAAAAATGAAGCCGGTTTAACTTTTGGAATTAACTATCAAAAATCACTGGCCACAAATCTGAGCTTGTCGTCGTCTGTGGAGACATTCACAAACTTAAACAAAGCCGTTAGCAGTACAGACCTCTTTGTAACCAATCAGTTTACGGGAAAAATTAACGACTTCATGAATGCCTCACTTCGTCTCGATTTTATCTATGATGACGATTATTCCAAAGAGCTTCAGGTAGCACAGGTACTATCTGTGGGCGTCTCGTTCATTCTAATTTAAACCTGAATTTTGAACCAATACGCTCCTTACCTTCCACTTTTAGAGCAGGCGCTGCGAAAACTGGATTCGTGGCGCTCTCAATTTGGGGAAGATGCTTCGGAAACTGTGGCTAATTCCGGGCAGATTGAAGATATTTTAAGTCAACTTGCTCAGCGACTGGAGGGAAATTATCCATTTCACCACCCTTCTTATGCCGGTCAGATGCTTAAACCCCCACACCCGGTGGCGTGGCTTGCCTATGCTCTTACGGCAACCATCAACCCAAACAATCACGCACTTGATGGCGGACCGCCAACATCTGAAATGGAGAAAGAAGCCGTTAAAGAGCTTGCCAAAATGGTGGGGTATGGTGATAGATATTTAGGTCACCTAACTTCCGGCGGTACTATTGCCAACCTCGAAGCTCTGTTTGTTGCCAGGGAAATTCAACCCAATAAAGCAATTGCTGCTACCTCCAACGCACACTACACACACAGGCGTATGTGCCACGTGTTGAACACTAAATTTCTGGAGATCCCGGTTGATATAAACGACAATCCCGATTTCAATTTTATAAATAAACACGCAGATGAAATAGGCACAATCGTGGTAACCATGGGAACCACCGGTTTGGGAACTACCGAGCCTCTTTCTAAAATCCTCGATATCGCCGGGAAACACTCCATTCGGATTCATGTTGATGCGGCTTATGGCGGATTTTTCTCTTTGATCAAAGATATCCTGCCAAAAACAGAAGAGTGGGACTGCCTGAGCAAGGCCGACAGTATCGTGATTGATCCGCACAAGCATGGATTGCAGCCTTATGGATGCGGAAGTATTCTATACAAGGACCCTTCCGTGGGAAAATATTACAAGCACGATTCGCCCTACACCTACTTTACGTCAGAAGAACTTCACCTTGGAGAAATCAGCCTTGAGTGTTCACGCGCCGGAGCCTCGGCCGCAGCCTTCTGGGCCACTCTGCAGATGTTACCACTAACAGCTTCAGGTCTTGGATCCGTACTGAAGAAAGCTCGAGAAGCCACTGTGCAATTCTCAAATCTTTTAAAGGAGAGCAGTTCTTTTCAGCTTTACCAGGAGCCGGACCTAGACATCGTTGGCTATTTTCCTATTCCCGAAAAACTCAAAACATCTGAAATTAATAAACGAAGCCTCACTGTATTTGAAGATGGAATGAACCGTGAGGACCCATCCGATAGCTATCACCTTAGCTTGTTCAAAATTCCGGCTGACCGATTTACGGCTCGTTTTCCAAATTACCAGGCAGATACTGAAACCGTTCAAATATTGCGTAGCGTGTTTATGAAAGAGGAGCACAGTGAGTTTGTGCCTGATTTAGCGAATCGAATAGGCATTTAAAACTGACGGGCTACAACTACCGTCTCCCTGAAAACTTTTTTACTCCCGGTGGAGCCGTTATAAGCCTCCACGTAAACAATGTAGATACCTATACGATTTCTCCGCCCGTCATCAGTGTGGCCATTCCAAATTAATGATCCTTTTAGGCCTGCTGCATAGCTGTTTGCAAGATTTCGCACTAAGCGACCGTATCGATCATATACTCGTACTTTCAACATGTAATTCGGATCCTCAAATTGATAATTGATAACCAGATTATCGTCTACTCCATCATTATCAGGAGAGAAAGGATTTGGGGAAAGAGTTACTCCTTCTGGCCGATTCTCGCTCTCCGGCTGCTGAGTAAGACTATTCCGCGCCATGGGTGTTCCCCCAATAACTGTTGAGTGAGAACCCCAGTTTGAGGGATTGTTGGTTTCAGAATCTGGATTGATTCGCTCAAGGGAAATTCCCTGTGTTGTAATCAGATTAGGGTTATGCCATTCCGGTTTGTAGTCCACCCTGTCAATTATCACACCGGTGCTATCTGCCAGATAGACCGTTCGGCCCGATAGTCTCAAACTTAAACTCGTACGTTCTGCCCTTAACCCAAACCGGTCATTCTCTTCCGGAAGTCCAAAAGCAATCCCTGTTCGGCTCTCAGACAGAGAGATCTCCTCCGATTCAGGATAGAACAGGGCAAAGCCATTTGCCGGTATCCACCGCTGTTGGGTTGAAACAGGTTCTATTCTCGTAAAACCTTCACCCTCTTCCGGTTCATCATGCAAGAATATTCCCTCTAAGGAAATTGCGTGAGGTTGTTTGTTGTAAATCTCCAGGTATTCCGATTGTTCCGGAGTACCGTCAGAATCACCCGATAGCGGATGATACATAATCTCATTAATAACCAACTGACCTTCTAAAACAGGTTGTGCAATATCTATTTCATCAGTGGTGGTATTGCCTTTAAAATCCTTTAAGCCCTCAATCCTTAAAAAATTCTTTTCACCAGGTAATACTTGTCTTGTATCCAGAATGATCCGGTTCGAACTATCCTTATTGTAGAAAATTACCTTAGCCTCTTCCCCATTGACTAAAAAACGGGTTGAATATGAAGATTGATCTTTGGGGAAGCTCGAATAAATAGCCTGTCCATTATCGGTTAAATCAACAAACTTATTGAATTCAATCTCAAGTGAATCGGGATGACTCAGGTTTGCAAACAGAACTTTTGGTGGAGTTAAATCGACTTCGTATTGACTATTTTCTGCAGCAGGAGTGGATCCGCTTTCCGAAACACTATCTTTCCAATTAAACGGATCTATCGAGAGCGCAGCAGGATCTCTTCTTTCTATGGAAATTCCCGGAATATTAGATCCCCAATCCGGGCTGTAAGCCAGACTGTCCATTGTGATGCCATCTCTATTTCTGAATCCAATACTGCTCCCGGTATTGCTTAGCCCGGGAAAACCGGACAAATAAATAATTTCCGGAGATTGATCTGCAAAATCCTGCTGATCTGTTAATACCAGAAAGCTGTTTCCTCTTAAAACACTGCTATGAGGAAGAGTTTCTGTATCTGATCCGGCAAAAAACTGCCAGCCGCTCAAATCGATTGTTTTATCTGAAGTGTTAAAAACCTCAACAAACTCAGGACTCCCGGCTCTTTCCCTCCGGTACAGGATTTCATTAATAACCAAATCACCTGGAGATGCCTCATCAAACTCGAGGAATTCCAATGTTCTGGAAGTTTGCAGTATCTGATTCCCAAATAGATCGGTCAAACCATCAATAACAATGGTGTACTGTTCGCCATCCTGAAGCTCCTGACGCAACTCAATAAAAACTTCATCTCGCTCTGCATTGATCTCGAGGATGCCAACTGCAGGACTTAGACTGTAATTACTAAGCTGAATCGCACTTTCAGGATCTATAGTTTTGCTGAACTGCAACCTGAAACC
This sequence comes from uncultured Rhodohalobacter sp., assembly GCA_964401805.1. Lineage (GTDB taxonomy): Bacteria > Bacteroidota > Rhodothermia > Balneolales > Balneolaceae > Rhodohalobacter. The sequence goes on along the minus strand of CAYNZY010000013.1, from coordinate 8,990 downwards.
ACGACCATCGAAAAAACTCACTTCGTTCAAAACGGGTCTGTCTGAATCGGGCTGAACCAGGTTTGATTGACCGGGTGTTCCCCTTAATTCTGCAGGCGACTCAGCCCAGTTTTCAGCATAAACGGAAGCCACTTCCGGGCTTTTACGCTCCAGCGCAATTCCTTGTCCTCCCCAAACCGACGGTATGTATTCCAGTGAGTCTGCAAGAAAACCTGAGGTATCCATCAGTCGTATCTGCTCCGGCAGGGTTGACGTAAAACCGGGGTAATCATTCATTTCAACGGCATCAATTTCTCCGAATACAGTTTTCAAGGCACTAAGATTATCTGTCAATACCAGGTAGTCTCCGGGTCGAATGGTTATTGCACCGGTAGATATAATGCCTCCGGGGTTAGTGGAGATCTCTTTACGCAGCAGCTTCCAGTTTCTCAGATTTAAGTACTTATCGCTTCTGTTGAAAAGCTCCACATAGGCAGGATAGTCTTGAGGGGGATTATACATGATTTCGTTAACCACAATATCACCCGCGGTATAGGTGTCGTAAATCGTAAAGGAAAACTCCTCACCGTCATTAATTACCCATCCCGGCAAGCTCCTGATTTTTCCGGTGCGAACCGTTTTTTCTCCGGATTCCGGTTGTACATCAAACTGAAGCCGTACAATATTAGGATCAATCAAAACAGCTGAGGCAGGCTCTACGCCATCCAGACTGAACTGCCCCGGATAGACGTCTTCAGGATCTACATCTGAGTTGAAAACAAGGAAAATTTCTCCATTTGAGCTTACCTGAATTTCAGAGATTGTAAAAGGAAACTCACTCTCTACGATATTTTCACTCCCAGGAGTTCCGAAAAGTTCAGCGGTCGACTCGGCCCAGTTCTCTTTATAGATTGAAGGGAAATCCGCACGCCTTCTCTCCAGTGCCACGCCGCTTCCACCCCATTCAGAAATAGTGTATCTAAGTGAATCAGCAGTTTCTCCCAAACGATTCAACAGTCGGATTTCATCCATTGCTTGTCCGCTAAATTCAGGAAACTGAGACATCTCAATCCGATTCACATCACCATAAATAAACTCAAGAGTGGCTGTATCAGGTGTAATTACAAAAAATTCACCCGGTTGAAGAACAATCTCTTGATCAAAAATCACCCCTCCGTTATTATCTGTACCTTCCCTTCGAAATAACTGCCAACCCTCCAGATTCACAGCTTCATTGCCGTTATTATATAGCTCCACATAAGGAACATATTCCGGTGGCGGATCCACCATAAATTCATTGATAACAATTGATGATTGTCCATAGAGGTAGCTTCCCGGAAAGACTAGTAAACCGACCAAACATAGTAATACAACTATTTTGCGTAGAATTGTCCCCATTTCAATTCTATTTTTTCTCTCTGTCTTTTTACTTCTGTACGTTGAATTTACATTTTGAAAATGATCGTCGCAAGAAATTCTATGTTTCGAATCATCGGCAAATACAATACTTTAGCTTACTCAATCTCAAAAATAAGTATGCCATGAGTAAACGAATCCCTTTCCGAATAAAAAATTTAAATTACGGCTTGGCTGAAGCACGTGGGTTACTTCATGTAGGTGATGATGAACTTATCCTGGAACTGGAGAGTCAGGACACCGTTGTAGGTCTCATCAAGTCCGAGCTGAAAGAGATTGTCATTCCTTTCGAAGATCTGGATGAAATAAATTACAAAGCGGGCTGGATTGGTGCCAAAATTGAAGTTGTAGGGAAATCGATGAAAGTCATGGAAGATCTCCCCGGGGCCGACCACGGAACTGCCACACTTCACATCCGCCGAAGGGACAGAGAAAAAGCTGAACGTGTATTAAGCCGCGCCCGGCTTGAACTTTCAGAGTTCAGACTCAAACAGTTGGACGGATAAATGATCTCTACTATTTGGCAAAAATCTGGCTTTCGTCTCTAAACGCTTTAAATTCCAATGCATTCCCACTCGGGTCAAGAAAAAACATCGTTGCCTGTTCGCCCGGTTTTCCCTTAAACCGAACATAGGGTTCGATTACAAAATCGATCTCATGCTCTTTCAGGCGGTCAGCCAATTCGTGAAACTCATCCCAATCAAGGATTACTCCAAAGTGTTTGGCCGGTACGGCATGGCCATCCACTTCGTTTGATGCCGATTTCCCGGCGTCATCAGGACTAACGTGAGCTACCACCTGATGTCCCCAAAAATCAAAATCGATCCACTTATCGGAACTTCGACCGGTTTTACAGCCGAGAATATCTCTGTAAAAAGTCATTGTTTTTTCTAACTCTTTCACGGGAAAAGCAAGATGAAATCGTGGGATTTTTGAATCTGACATAGAGTTTTTGTGTGATTTACTTGGACGACTAAAACTGCATCGAATATAACTTCAGAAAATTTTCAGAACAAAATCAGTAAATGCGGACAACTACGGTCTTATACGGGAGCCTTTTAATCAAACCTATCTTCAAGATCGTCCAAAAATTGCTCGATTCGTTTAGCATTCACCCCAACATCACTTCGGCCAATCCTGGATTTAGAGCGCATGTCCACACGGGTTCCCTCCCCGGTTTCGGTTTCTGTAAATCTCAATACCACATCATCTTTGAAGCCGAACCACGCAAGGTGTTCCGTCGCCTCTATTCTTCCTTCCTGACGATTGATAGCCACTAAATCCCATCCTCTGTCCAGAACTAGCATAACCGATTCGTCCATTACATTTTGCAGATCTGCATTCAGCATCAAGGGTTGAATTTCAGGGTAAGCTTCACGCTGGGCGTTTGCAGTCTCTTCACCTGCATATTCCGGGGGATTTGGCGCATCAGCACGCAAACGCACCATGGCTACAAATTCAGGAGGAGATTCGAGGTCGGTGGAAATGTCGTGAATAGCAGGAACCGATTGGGCTCGTTGTTGCCAGAAGAGAGCCGTACCGGATGCAACACCGGATAAAATTAGCACGATAATCAAGAAAAAAACGGCTTGAAATCCGGATTTACGTAAAAACCATAACGAAACAACACTAACTGCTAAGATCCCGATTGAGGCATAGGCGGCATATCTTAGCAGAGTAAAACCGGTGCCCAGCTCCCAGATATTCCACTGATATCCATACCCGGACATCAAAAATATTAACGCCACAAAGAAGGTTAAGTAGAGTAAGATTCGGGCAAATTTCATAGGAATAGTATTTTGGTTAATCACTTTTTAGCTCATCACAAGAAGCAATCGGATTTGATTAGCCTTCGTTCATAAATCGCCGTATTTTTAAAAGCTAATTAAATTTTATCATAAAACAAGTTACATGGAAGGATCAGTACGCGTTCGTTTTGCACCATCTCCCACAGGATTTTTACACATCGGTGGACTCCGAACAGCACTATACAACTATCTGTTTGCAAAATCCCAAAAAGGAGGAAAATTTATTCTCAGAATTGAGGATACCGATCAAAGCAGGTACGTTGAGGGAGCCGAGCAGGACATCATTGACTCGTTAAAATGGTGCGGTATGGATATTGATGAAGGGCCTAATGAGGGAGGAGATTCTGGCCCCTACCGACAAAGTGAAAGAAAAGATATTTATCATAAATACGCGAAACAGCTCATTGATAATGGTCTGGCCTATTACGCTTTTGATACAACCGATGAAATTGATCAAATGCGTGATCGCCTTAAGAAATCGGGGAATCCATCACCAAAGTATGATGCTGTAACCCGGCAATCGATGAAAAACAGCCTTACGCTTCCACAAGATGAAGTAGAGAAAAAACTGGAAGCCGGTGAGGAGTATGTAGTTCGCCTCAAAGTACCGCGAAGAGAAACCATCAGGTTCGAAGATCTGATTCGTGGCCATGTCTCTTTCGAATCGAAAGGATTGGACGATCAGGTTCTGTTAAAGTCTGACGGAATGCCAACCTACCACCTCGCAAATGTTGTAGACGATCATCTGATGAAAATTACTCATGTGATCCGCGGAGAAGAGTGGCTCAGCAGTACGCCAAAGCATATTCTGCTCTATCAGGCGTTTGGCTGGGAAGCTCCTCAGATGGCTCACCTTCCACTTATTATGTCGCCAAGCGGAGGAAAACTCTCCAAAAGAAAAGCGGAAGAAGAGGGAATTCCGGTGAACACGAAAGAGTACATCAGACAAAATTATGAGCCGGAAGCACTGGTCAATTTTCTTGCATATCTTGGTTGGAGCCCCGGAGACGACAGTGAAATACACTCTCTGAATGAGCTCTGTCACCTCTTCACGCTCGAAAGAGTCAGTAAAGGCGGAGCCGTTTTCAATCATAAAAAACTGCTTTGGTATAATGAGCATTATCTGCGGGAGCAAACCGACAAAACCATTGCCGAGAGATTGCGCCCAATTGCAAAAGCTCAAGGCGTTGAATTTCCGGATGATGAATATCTGCAGAAAGCAATTTCGCTTTTAAAAGACCGTGTGAGTAAAATTGATGAACTTCTGGATATGGGAAGTTTCTTTTTCGAAGACCCGGAAGAGTACGATGAAAAAGCACTGAAAAAGTGGAAAAACGATAGTTCAGACCTGGTTACTCAATACAAAGAGAAAATCAGCGGGCTTGATGATGACGAATTTAAAGCAGCCACATTAAAGAGTCATCTGGAGGATGTGATCAACTCAAATGATGTTGGTTTCGGCAAACTGATGATGCCTCTGCGTATCGCTGTTACCGGGCAAGGTTTTGGGCCTGACCTGTTCTCCTCAATGCAGCTTCTTGGAAAAGAAACTGTTCTCAATAGGATAAATACCGCACTTGAGAAATTGGGGTAAAGCGCTAAATCAACGCGGAATTTTATTAAAGCCTGTTTTGCTTATTCATTAAGCACTTCAGGCTTTTTTAATTGGGATGATCACTTAGCTGTGCTCGAATATTTGCCGAAACCTGTTATCTTATCAAAAATAGTACAATAATAATCGGAGATTTATGAAAACCTTTCTCAAGATCCTCGCAGGCTTCATCATCCTGCTCACCATCGTGATTGTCGCACTTAATTTTTACTTTACTGATGACCGCCTCAAGAGTATGATTTTACCTGAAGTAAAAGCCATGACCGGCAGTGATGTTCAGGTTGAAAACATGTCGCTTACTTTTTTCCGCACTTTCCCTCAATTTGGTGTAGAATTGGAAAACTTCCTGCTTCCTACACCCGAAGGAGACACATTGGCAACCGTCGACAATCTCCTGGTTGGTGTTGAACTTTTCCCGCTGTTTAGAAGTGAACTATCAATATCTAAACTCTCGATTAATAGACCCTCGATTTCTTATCACGTCTATGAAGACTCAACATCAAATATTGATTTTCTACTCGCTTTAGCAGACCAGGATACCTCAGAAGCAGGTAATGAGGAGGGAATGGCTATTGATATTTCGCAATTTACAATTCAGGATGCAGAACTGACCTACAGAGACGAAACCACCCGTTCATTGATTAACTTATCTGATCTTGACGCTGATATTTCTTTACGTTTTGCTGATTTGATAGAAAGCACTGTCGATGCTCAGCTTGGCTCACTGAGCGCCACAATGGATGAGACCAATTACGTCAACAATCTATCCCTCAGTCTAAACCAAAGTTCCACACTCGACCTTGAGAATGAAATTTTAACCCTGAGCGAAGGAGTTTTTTCTATTCGCGGCCTGGCCCTTAATCTCACCGGGAATATCTCTGACTGGAGCAGTGAGGCACCTTCACTTGATCTTCAATTCTCCTCCAATTCCGATAATTTTGGAGAACTTCTTCGCCTGGCACCACCTGAATTTGATGATGTTCTTGCAGGACTCGAAACCCGGGGCTCTCTACAGCTGGAAGGATCTATTTCGGGGCAAGTGACAGAGGAAGACTTGCCACAATTTGATCTTGTGGTCAATGTTGCAAACGGATTTGTTCAAAACCCGGATCTCCCGGATGCAATTGAAGACATCATCATTCAAGTTGAAATTAATAATGAGCTGGCCACCATCCGTGATTTCAGTGCCCGGGCAGGCGATAACACCATTACTGCAAATGGCACAATTGAACGCCCTCTTGAAGAGGATGGTATATTTTCGGTTGAACTGGACGGTGATGTGGATCTTGGCACACTCAGCCGGTTCTATCCCATTGAGGAGTTTGGCATTGAAGAACTTGCCGGATTACTGGAAGCGAATGCCAACGCTAACGGTCGGTTGGACCAACCGGAAGAGGCTACATTTTCCGGAATTTTCAAACTAACCGACGGCAGACTCAAATATGCTGATGTTCCCCGTCCTATCGAAAATATTGAAGCAGACATTGAAGCAAACCAGGATCGAATTACCATAAATAGTTCAGGATTGAGAGCCGCTTCCAATGAGTTTACTATGAATGGTTCTGTACTAAATCCACTCGTGGAAGACACCCGGTCAGTCGACCTCTCCGCCAGTTTAAACTTCGACCTGGCCACCATCAAAGAGTTCTATCCCATTGACGAAGACACGTTGATGATGCGCGGGCAATTGAATGCCATGGTTCGCCTTCAGGGTCAGCCCGATCCGGACCGAATGGAAACACTCCTGCAAACCAGCACTATTGAATTGCAAAACGGCTACATATCACACAGTTCTATAGCCCGTCCGTTGGAAGACATCACCTTTGTTGCCGAAGCGACGGGTACACGCTTAACGATAAGTAATTCGCGATTCCGAACAGGCGAAAATGCCCTAGCCATGACCGGCAGTGTTTCAAACTATTTAAGCGAAGATCCCACATTCGATTTAACCTTTGATGGAAATGCCCTTTTTGGTGATATCTCTACCTACTACTCGCTCGAACCCTGGATTCAGGAACTGACAGGTAATGCAGTCATGAATTTGAATGCCCGTGGACCTGCCGGTGACCCAACTCAAATAGCTCTAAACGGTTCACTTGAGGTAAGCAATGTTAATGCCGCAGGAGATTCCATTCCCTTGCCCGTAACCGACCTTAATGGAACATTGAATGTAACTCCCAACGAAATGACGCTGGAGCAGTTCTCAATGAATTACGGTTCGTCCGATTTTGGTCTGGAAGGATCTCTCCGCAGATATCTCGGTTTTCTTGAAGAGAGTCATAATTCTGAGGCCACAATGCCGAATATGACCGGAAACTACCGGAGCCGGTTTTTGAATATGGATGAAATGATCGACTGGGAGGAAGAAACAGACGATGAACCACTGCCAATAACCCTGCCAAACCTGACAGCAGATGTAACAGCGGGTATTGATAGTCTCGTCATTTTTGGTCTTCCTATTACAGAAATCTCCGGATCAGGACGAATGAATCCCGATGAACTGATTTTGGATGAAGCTGAAGCCAAGATGTTTGAAGGCTCAGCCACAGGAACGATGGTCTGGAAAGTTCCGGAGCCACTTCGAACCAACATCCGTTTTCAGGGCTCGTTAAATGAACTTCGCGCCAAAGCTTTTTTCCGTGATACCGGGTTTATGGGTAGCGACAGTAAGTTTCATGAGTACATCACCGGACTGTTCAGCTCTGAGTTTGACTACTACACCGAACTGGATGAAACGGCTGCCCCCGACATTACCACAACCGATGCTACCGGAACGTTTGGTATTGCAGAGGGAAGAATTGAAGGACATCCCATTCAGCAACGTCTGGCTCAGTTCCTGCGTGCTGATGAACTCCAGAGAATGAATCTGGATGAATTTACAGCCACTTTTGCACTGCAGGACACTGTAATGACGCTGGAAGATTTCAGGCTTACAAGTGATAATATTGGCATGGAACTGGAGGGGACTCAGCACATGGTTACAGATGTAATCAATTATAAAGCCACACTTTTTTTGCCTGAACGATTTAAGCGCGGAATTGCAACTGTGATATCTACCGAGGCAGCTGATGCTCTTCAGCGGGAAGATGGTACAATGACTGTACCTATTCTTATTACTGGCACATCTGAGGATCCACAGGTCAGACCTGACACCACTGTTATCCAGCAGATTATTCAGGATCGTTTACGGGAAGGTGCCGGGGATGTACTCCGCAGAATATTTGGGGGCAATAAGTAATAACTTGGCAGACAAAATCAGAATGCAGCTTCCATCACTCTTTTGTATTTTAGACGGCGCCACTTGAAATAAAATCATCTTATGAACGAAAGTAATCACATTGTCTGGGATTTTGATCCTGTATTGGTCAACATTCCCGAAATCACTTTTCCGGTTCCAATTTCTATTTGGGGACTCGTCATTGCGGCTGCTCTAATCTATTTTGGCTGGAGTAAAATCAAACCTCCTGCTCAAAATGGAAAACCGGCCCCTGAGCCAAAAGCATGGAAAGCTGCTGTGTTGATTATTGGAGCATTTGTTGTCGGGCAGCTCCCATTTCTTTTTATCAATTCCCCAACGATCAGTTCATTTGGCCCCCTGCAACCCCGCTGGTATGGATTAATGTTTGCCATGGCGTTTATGTCAGGTTATTTCGTCGGGTTAAAAATGTACAAAGATGCAGGACGAAGCCAGGAAGAGCTCGACAGGCTCCTGATTTATGTAATTATAGCTACAGTAGTGGGAGCACGACTGGGGCATGTATTCTTCTATAACCCTGAGTATTTTCTTAGAAATATCCACCTGATTCCACAGGTGTGGACCGGTGGCCTGGCAAGCCACGGAGCCGCCATTGGAATTATCATTGCGATGTATCTCTATGCTAAACGAACAGCCAAAACTTCTTTTATGTGGGTGGCCGACAGAGTCGTCCCGGGCGTTGCAATTGGAGGAATGTTTATTCGCTTTGGCAACTTTTTTAATTCAGAAATTATCGGAAACCCAACAGATCTTCCCTGGGGAATTGTCTTTAAGAACTCCGCTTACCTTACTGAAGCAGAGAGAATGATACCGCGACACCCTTCCATGCTTTATGAGTCTATTCTCTGCGTGATTGTTCTCGCTATACTCTGGGTTATCTATAAGAAATACAAAACCAGTCCGCCGGAAGGATCTCTCT
>CAYNZY010000012.1:5015-72297 GCA_964401805.1 uncultured Rhodohalobacter sp. | reverse complement strand
CGGAAAATGTTGTCAATAAACAGAAGTATATCTTTGGAAACCTCATCACGGAAATACTCCGCAACGGTCAGTCCGGAAAGTGCAACTCGTGCACGGGCTCCCGGTGGTTCGTTCATCTGGCCAAATACCAATGTAGCCTGAGACTCTTTCAATTTCTCTTTGTCTACTTTGGAAAGGTCCCACTCTCCTTTTTCCATCGACTCGAAGAATTCGTCGCCATATTTAATGACTCCTGACTCGAGAAATTCACGAAGAAGGTCATTACCCTCACGGGTACGCTCACCAACACCGGCAAATACGGAAAGTCCACCGTGCTGCTTGGCGATGTTGTTGATCAACTCTTGAATCAATACCGTTTTACCTACACCGGCACCACCAAAGAGACCAATTTTACCACCCTTTGCGTAAGGACAGAGAAGGTCAATTACCTTAATACCTGTTTCAAGCATCTCAGTACTTGTAGCCAGGTCTTCAAACTTAGGAGCTTCACGGTGAATAGGATATCGTCTTTCACCTTCCGGCTGATCGATACCGTCAATGGCCTCACCCACAACGTTAAAAAGTCGTCCACGAATATCTTCGCCAATAGGCATGGAGAGAGGGCCGCCGGTATCAACAACATCCGTATTTCTTACAAGGCCGTCTGTTGAGTCCATCGCAATGGTTCTCACCCTGCTTTCACCGAGATGCTGAGCAACCTCTAAATACAGTTTGGATTTATCTTCGCGTTCAATGTAGAGTGCGCTCATAACCTTGGGAAGCTCTCCCTTACCAAAATCAACGTCAACTACGGGGCCAATAACTTGTGCTACAGTTCCTTTATTCATTCGATTATAATCGTTTTTTATGTCTTTACGCGTATTGTAAACTGTTTTACTTCTTCTCTTCTTTGGTTCAGATACACCGAAAGATGATCGGTTTTTATCTTCCCCTTGAAAGCTCAAAAAGTTACCCACTTCTTACTCAAAAATCAAAGTACAATCACATCTATTAATATTTTTATTCTCTATTTATTTGACGTAATCAATTTAGCCGGAAATCAACTTCTCTTCAGGCTCCGACAATGTTCTCATTCCATACACCATCATACGGCACGATTGTGTAACCACACGGTTCAGCATCAGTAGAAAAGTTACTTCTGTTTTCTTAAAGTCGGGACTATTAACAGCTACTGAACACATATTGATATACTCTTTATCCTCCGCCTCCACCATTTCATGTAGTTCTTCTATGGCCGATTTAATCTCAATCTCACCGCTATCAGGTCTCTCGTTATCGAGTTTACGACCGGTAGAAATGAGCGCATCTATTCTCCCCTTGATTTTACGATACGCCTTTTGATGAATTTCATCAGCTTCACTTTCCAAAACCAGAAGCTCATCTTTCGCTTCAAGCAGGTATTTGGCGCTGTTCATTAAACTGCGGCTTACACGTAACAATTTGTCCAAATTCTCCTGTGTTGGCAGATCCAGATTATCAGAACGCAATGACGTATAATATCCAAAAATTTCTGCGTGGTATCTCTCCAAATCTGAATAGCTGAACTTTCTTAACGGTAATCCAAGCTTAAAAATCGGCTGTAGAAAATCGAGCGTATATTGAAGCTGACATACAATCTCTTTTTTAAAGGCAACCACACCGGCCTCAACAATTTTGGGGTCTGTTTTATGAATGTAGCTGCTTAACGATACTGTTTTTTCCGGTATCCACTTTTCTACTCTGGATGCAAGTTGAGGTATAAACGGATAGTAGAGCATTACTCCGCCGATATTGAATATTGAGTGAAACAGCGCCAGTCCCAGAACTAGGCTATCATCAAACGAAAAGAGATCCAAAACCACCCAGATAAGAGCAGGCAATAGTAAAAGAGCAATAACCGCTGTTCCCGATGTAAAAAGCAGCTGGCTTACTGCGGCCTGTTTCTTGGTATGAATACCACCGATAGCTCCAAGCATTACGGTAACCGTTGTGCCCACATTTGCGCCGATAACCATAGCGGCCCCGGATGAAAAACTTAAAACTCCGCTAAACAGCATCGTCAAAATAATAGCGATGGTGGCTGAACTGCTCTGCATGATAGCCGTTAAAATCAAACCGGCCAGAGCGTAGACCAGCACTCCGTAGCCGGTAAACATAGCGGGATCGAGAATATCTGAAATCTCTTCCACGCTTGTCTTCATGTAATCGAGCCCCATGAAGAGAAACCCGAAAGCAACAAGAAATTTACTGATGTTTACATATTTTGGTGATCGGGCAAGAGCGATCATACCCAGACCGCCAATTCCAATCATTGGCAAAGAAAATGTTTCAATATTGAATTGAAAACCAAATACGGCCACAATCCATGCCGTGGCAGTTGTGCCAATTTTGGCCCCCATCATCACCGATATTGCCTGAACCAGATTCATAATTCCGGCTCCCACAAATGCCAAGACCATCAATGATACCGCGGAACTGCTCTGTAGAATTGCTGTACTGAATATTCCGCTAACTATCCCTTTCAGGCGTGTACCGGTAGATTTTCGAATAATGGATTTAAAAGCTGCGCCACTCAGAATGCGAATAGACTCCTCCATCATATGCATGCCAAAGAGAAATATCCCCAGGCCTGCAAAAAATGTCCAAATCTCAAATTGTGAAAAGATGCTCATGATAACGGCATTATTATTCTATATCTGAAATTACTTAGAAAGTTTGGATAATCACGGGCAGACCGGGTTTAATTTTATCGGGATCAACTATTAGCAAAAAGTATCACAATCTACTATCTTTAAGACTCTTTAAAATTCGACTCCTTACCGATCATAATCGGCTTCGAATTGTTGAAATTTGAATTTATAAAACCGGAAAAAACCATTGGATACGGAACTTACAGCGCGATCAGTCAGTATTGAACTACTTGAAAAATTTGATGAAACCAAGAACCTCGACTATTCAGTGGCCAACGATCTGGAATCGAGGGAGCGGGCTCAGGTTCGGGAGTATGTTCAAAACATTCTACGTAAGCGGAGTTACCTTGACTTTATTATCGGAAATTATTCCACCATTTCGCTTGATGAAATGAAGTTCTCTTTGAAGAACATTTTACGCCTCGGACTTTATGAAATGCTCTTTATGGATGGCACACCCGACTACGCCGCCATCAACGAATCGGTTGATCTGGCAAAACTTAAACTGGGATCAAAAGCCGGAGACTTAGTCAACGCTATTCTACGAAATATTCAGCGTGATATTGAAAATCTGCCTAAACCTGCTTTTGAAGACAGAACAAAACTTATTGCTACAACTTTCTCACATCCTGAGTGGATGGTAGAGCGCTGGGTAAAACGATTCGGTGAACGCGAGGCTTTTCAATTGATGCAGGCCAACAATACACGGCCAAACTACTACGTTCGCGCGAACAACCTTCGCACCAAAACTGAGAATTTTAAACTCCGCATGGAGAAACTGGATATCGAGTTTGAGGAGAGCGATTGGCTGCCGGGATATTTTAAAGTAGACAGTGTGGCCCCTTTTATTGCAAAAGATCTTCTAAAAAAAGGAATCTGTCTTGTTCAAGATATTGCCGCCGGTTTTGCCCCGACGATCGTTGAACCCTTACCCGGCGAAACCATTTATGATCTATGTGCCGCACCGGGAACAAAAAGCATTGTAATGTCAGACATGATGAATGCAGAAGGGAGCATCGTGGCTGTAGACATCAATCCCGGCAGACTGGAATTATTGGCGGAGAGTGCACTCAACTACAATGCAGAAAATATCAAGATTCGCCAGGATGATGTACGTGAGTTAAACCTCAAACTGGCTGATGGCGTACTTTTAGACGCACCATGCACCGGAACCGGAGTATTGAGCAAACGTGCTGACCTAAGATGGAAACGCACCAAAGAGGAGCTGGAAAACTCCGTAAAGCTTCAGGAAGAACTGCTTGATGAAGCAGCCAACCATGTGAAACGTGGCGGACGCCTGGTTTATAGCACTTGCTCACTGGAGCCGGAAGAGAATTGGGACCAGATTCAGAAATTCCTCGAGAAATATGATAACTACGAGCTCGAAAAACTGGACGAGTTTCTGCCTGAAGAGGTCTTGGTCGAAGACGGCTATGCTTACCAGACATTCCCTCACAAACATGGTTGTGACGGGCATTTCGGCGTTCGAATGGTACGAGTAAAATAAACACTGTTTTTAGTAGATACTTAATGTAGAATACAGAACAATCCGTTCTGTGTTCTGCTTTTTTGTGAAACTATGTTACCTGAATGAAAATCTTTTTATGAGTTCATCTGACAATTTTCAAGACCTCCCCAAACACTACGATCCCTCCGAAACGGAAGACAAGTGGTACTCCTTCTGGGAAGAAAATGATTACTTCCACTCTGAGCCCGACGACCGTGAATCATTCACAGTAGTGATTCCACCTCCTAACGTAACCGGTGTCCTCCACATGGGGCACATGCTCAACAATACGATTCAGGATGTGTTGGTGCGCCGAGCCCGAATGCAGGGATATAACACCTGTTGGGTTCCCGGAACCGATCACGCCTCCATTGCAACGGAAGCAAAGGTAGTTCAAAAACTTCGTAAAGAAGGGATTAAAAAGAGTGATCTCTCCCGTGATGAATTTTTAAAACACGCCTGGCATTGGACGGACGAACACGGTGGAATCATTCTTCAACAACTACGGAAATTGGGTGCCTCCTGCGATTGGCAGCGTACCCGTTTCACACTCGAAGATGAGCTCTACGAATCGGTCATCGACTGCTTTATAGAACTGTATGATCGAGGCTATATCTATCGCGGTCAGCGTATGGTTAACTGGGACCCCGCGGCTCAAACTGCTTTGAGTGACGAAGAAGTAATTCATAAGGAAGTACAGTCAAAACTCTATCACGTTCGGTACCCGATTAAGGATTCGGATGAATTTATCACGATCGCAACAACACGTCCCGAAACTATTCTGGCGGATACGGCTGTCTGTGTAAATCCCGACGATGACCGCTACACACACTTGGTGGGCAAAAAGGCAATCATTCCAATGGTGAATCGTGAAGTGGAAATCATTGCGGATGAATATGTAGATAAAGAGTATGGTACCGGTTGTTTGAAAATCACCCCGGCTCACGATCAGAACGATTATGAAATTGGTGTTAAACACGGTCTTGAAATCGTTGATATGCTCAATCCGGACGGAACCGTTGCTGAAGTTGCGGGTCATTATATCGGCAAAGATCGCTTTGAGGCGCGTAAGCTTATTATAAAAGATCTTGAAGAGCAAAAACTTCTGGTTAAAGTTGAAGAGATGGCCAACAAGGTTGGTTACTCTGAGCGGACCGATGCCGTAATTGAACCACGCCTATCCCTTCAGTGGTTCTGCAAAATGGATGAGCTAAGTAAACCGGCTCTTGACAACGTCATGAATGATGAAATCCAATTTCATCCCGCCAAATTCAAAAACAGCTACAAGCACTGGATGGAAAACATCCGGGATTGGTGCATATCACGCCAGCTTTGGTGGGGACATCGAATCCCGGCCTGGTATTATGGAGACGGTGAAGAAGAGTATGTTATTGCCAGAACTGCTGAAGTAGCTCTTGAGAAAGCCAGGAAGAAATCGGGTAATTCCGGTTTAATGGAGACTGATATCAAACAAGATGAAGATGTGCTGGATACGTGGTTTTCATCGTGGCTCTGGCCCATGTCCGTTTTTGATCCGGAGTTCATCAAAAACAAAAAAGGAAACAGAGAACTTGAGTACTACTACCCTACTCAGGATCTGGTAACCGCACCTGAGATTATGTTTTTCTGGGTGGCTCGGATGATAATGGCCGGTTATGCATTCACCGACGAAAAACCGTTCAGTAACGTCTACTACCACGGAATTGTTCGGGATGAACAGCGCCGGAAGATGTCAAAATCTCTGGGGAATTCTCCTGATCCGCTCAAACTCATCGAGAAGTACGGAGCCGACGGAACCCGAGTGGGAATGCTTTTTGCCTCTCCCGCAGGAAACGACCTGCTGTTTGATGAATCACTCTGTGAACAGGGCCGGAATTTCTCCAACAAGATCTGGAATGCCTACCGCTTCCTTACCATGAATATGGAAAAAGGAGTTGAGTATTCACCTACTACCGAGATTGATCCGAAAAACGTGGCCGACAAATGGATGATGGGCCGTATTCAGTCCACGTTAAGCGAAATGGAAGATGATTTTTCAAAGTACCGCTTAAATGAAGCTCTGAAAAAAATCTATTCTCTGATTTGGGATGATTTCTGCGACTGGTACATCGAAGTCTGTAAAGCAGATGAATATGGTCAAAATATGCCAAAGGAGAATCTGGAGAGGGCACTTGGATTTTTTGAAATGCTGATGAAAATGCTTCATCCATTCATGCCGTTTATCACCGAAGAGATCTGGCAACGAATTCAGGATCGATCGGTAGATGAAGCACTGACGGTTAGCTCCTGGCCCCAAATGCAGGGAGAAGCATTTGAAGACTCAGTTTCTCTATTCAAAGTTGTTCAGGATCAAATTTCATCCGTCCGAAATATTCAGGCGGAGATGAACCTATCCCCTAAAGCTGATTTGAATATCATCATCAAACCAAACAGTGATGATCTTACCGGACAGTTGAAAAGTGCAGAGTGGATCTACAGAAAACTTTTGCCTGTAGAATCAATCACATTTGATGTTCATGCTGATAAACCAACAGCATCTGCCGCATCCGTTGTTGCCGGTTCAGAAATTTATGTACCGCTCGAAGGCTTAATCGACCTGAATAAAGAGCGCGAACGTATTCAAAAAGAGATCAATCGGCTGGAAGGTTTTCTGAAAGGCGTTGAGAAAAAACTTTCAAATGAAGGTTTTGTCAACAACGCGCCGGATGAAGTGGTTGAAAAAGAGAAACAGAAAAAAGCGGATGCTCAAACCAATCTTGAAAAGCTGACAAAACAGCTTGAAGAGTTTAAGGGGTAAAACTAAGGTTACATAGTGGAAAAATGTGGTTTGAATTTCGGAATACCGAAAATTTTCTACATTATTAATGAACCTGAGTTCGAAATAAGAATTTGCTATAAAAGTGTCCCCCCTTTGAAGGGGGCAATGGGGGATGAAGAGTGGTAGACTCAACGATAAATGATGAATTTACAAGCTGAAAATTAGTTCGTCAGGTCTTCATTTCGAATTGACGTTAATCAGAACCAGCAGTTATTCAGGCTGCCTTATTCTTAACTACCATATTCACTTACGAGAATATCTATGATGAGTTCAAAAACATTTTTGCGCACCGTTACTTGTGGTTTCATCGCAACGTTTATCATGGCAATGGTCTCGTTTCTTCAAGCCGGTTTAGGTCTGCCGACCATTGATATAGCCTATCTGATAGATCAAAGCCTGAATCATGTTCATGGAGCAGAAGTCTACTCGATCTCATGGGCTAATACAGCATACATTATCGGCGGAATACTGATGGCTCTTTTCTGGGTCGCCTTTTTGCAAGACCGTATTCCCGGAAATTGGTTTATACAGGGGATCATTTTCGGAATTTTGATCTCCATTTTCTCGGGTGCCGTTGTTGGCCCACTCGTATCCTCAGCAGCCGGAGATTCATTTGGCTTATTTTATATGAATACCTGGTTCCCCGGTAAAATTCTACTGGCCGGTGTCATCATGCATCTCAGCTACGGTATTTCACTGATGCTTAGTTTAAAAGTTGCCGGCGTTAACGGACTGGATCCCGTCTCATAAATTCTGATCCGTTTCCATTCTTGGGAAAATTTCTATATCAGATTTTACAGAATTCGCTATAAAGCATTTTCGGTGGGCTTGCTGATGTAGTTTGAGAAAGACATCCTCGCTTGGAGCATTTTCTGCATCAAATGATACTACCGGCTGTATAAGCACTTTGGTCATAGCCATACGGCCTTCACTATTCTTTTCCAGCGTTCCTTCCGATTGATCCAAGTATCTATTTACCACAAATCCCCTGCCGGCTGCAAGCGATAAAAACCATAGCATATGACAGCTCCCAACAGACGCTGTGAAAGCTTCTTCAGGATCAATAACTGAAGTATCGGTAAATGATGCCCCGACTATGTGTGGTGAAGCAGCAGCCTGCAGTTTCAGACCATTTTCAAATGTCCAAGTGTGGATTCTCTGATATTTCTGATCCACGAACCTGGCACCGTTTCTTTTCCATTGAATACCGGCTTTATAAGTAGGCATAATGTTTTAATGAATTGAAGAATGTATTTATTCGAACCCAACTTTTTAATTCATCGTATTTTTGATTCCAAATGAATGTGTTGAACTCTCTTTAATAACTGTATGTTATAATAGTAAGTGGCTAAACAGGTTACATATTTTTTATAACAAATCAATCAAAGGAGTGTTACTATGAAGCTTAAAGATTTATCCCGCGATGAGTTGGAAAAACTAATTGCTGAAAAAGGAATCGGATCCGATTACCTTAACCGTGCCGAACGCATTCAAAGAGACGTAAATTTAGCACTTTTAGTAGGTTCTGCAACAGTACTGCTGGGTCTTACTGCATGGACGATTTATAAATATAAAGGTGAATAACCCTGCATGAATAAACAAGCATTAATTACCGGTGCATCCAGCGGCATTGGTTTAGAACTGGCAAGGATCTTTGCCGGTGAAGGATTTGATTTGGTCTTATCTGCAAGGCGAGAAGAGCGTTTGATGAATTTGAAACAGGAGCTGGAAAAAGAACATTCTATTCATGTGCACATTTTTGCAGCTGACCTGTCAAAACCCGATGCTCCGGATGCTCTTTTCCGATTTTGCGAAAATCAAGATCTTCAAATTGAGATTCTGATTAACAACGCCGGTATTGGCGACTATGGCTTTTTTTCAGAAGCTGAATGGTCTAAAACTTCATCAATGATTGATCTGAATGTCAAATCACTTACACATTTGACTCATCTATTTTTGCCCGGCATGATCGAACGCAAAGCTGGAAAAATCATGAATGTAGCATCGACTGCCTCTTTTCAACCCGGCCCATTAATGAGTGTCTATTACGCAACCAAACATTATGTCCTTGCTTTTAGTGAAGCCATCGCTAATGAAGTCGCTGAATATGGTATCACGGTTACGGCTCTCTGTCCAGGGCCAACTCAGTCTGAATTTCAGGAGACTGCAAATATGGAGAAATCAAAATTGATGGACCGATTTCCTATGCCGTCATCTGCAGAAGTTGCTCAATACGGGTTTAAAGCACTTCAAAACGGAAAACGAGTAGCCATTTATGGGACAGCAAATCAATTCATGACATACATCATTAAATTTTTCCCCAGAAGTTGGGTAACAGCGATAGTCAGAAAAATACAGGAGAGAAAATAAATCTGCTTTACTGTACCCTTCCGGCAATAATATAATTGAACCGGTAACGTAGATAACGTAAAGAGTCCTAAACAGTTCCGGATTATGAAAGCACTTTCAAACTTTACGATATTTTTTATTCTGACGTTTATTTTAATCGTAAGCACATCCTGTGAAGAAATTTCACCAGATAATTTTGATGATCTTTCTATTGATGAAATAGCTGAGTTAATTGACCAGGAAGTGGGAAATGCCGGTGCAGAATCACTTAGCAGCTGTAGTGTACTTGCTATCGGTGCAAAACCCTGTGGCGGTCCATGGGGATATCTTGTCTATTCTAAGGAGTATAGTGACCCTGAAAAACTGAAACGACTCGTAGAAAGATATAATGAATTGGATGAGATCAGAATGAAAGAGGAAGGTTATGGTTCAACTTGTGACTACGCAACGGAGCCAACACTCTCGCTGGAGAATGGAAGCTGCCACGGTGAGGGCTACGCCTGGAATCCCGGCGAAGTTCGGGAGAATACCTGACTCAACCCTTTATTCAGATTTCGTCAGAACCGTATCAACATAAGACGGTGGGATCATCCCCAGCTTGTTGCACTCATCCACAATCATCTCCGTCAGGTCACTTTTGAAAAGAAATTCAAATCGGATATCCACCACATACGCCTTCACTCGAAGCTTGTAAACAAAGTGACGGTTCTCAAGTTCATTCAATACGATAACCACTACAGGTTTATTCAAAAAGGTATATGAGGAGGCGTAAACCGCTTTATATGCAATCTGCTTCACCTTTTGGATATCAACTGTAGCGGGAAGATAAATTTCTGCAACCACCTGGCAATCCAAAGCGCTGGAGTTTGTGTTCGAAACGGCAGTATTCATCAATTCGGCGTTTGGAATAGACACAACCGAATCATCGGGAGTGACAACCCGACAAGATCTCAAACCAATATTTAAAACCTCACCATAGTGCTGCCCCACTTCGATCTTATCTCCCACCTGAAACGGCCGGTCCAATATGATGATGATCCCTCCAAAAATGTTCTTCAGAATATCCTGAGATGCAAAACCTACGGCTATACCCACCGATGCACCAATAGCAACAATCGTCTCAAATGGCGGAGCAATTACACCTGCAATAACAATATAGATGGCGAAAGACCAGATCACTATCCGGCTAATCGGGGCCAGACGTTTAATAAACAGCCGGTAGTTCGTAGCCTTCTCAGAAAGATTATCGAGTATCAGAGTCAGATACTTATTAATGAAGTAGGTAAGGACCAGGATGATGATGATGTAAAAAACCTTGCTAAGTGAAATTAACTCACGAATTTTAGCGATTTCACTATCCTCTTCTGCCACTTCTTCGCCAGCCTGATTCTCCTCACTTTCTGTACTTTGCTGCTGGTCTGCACTTTGATCCATCACCCATTCGTCTGCCAAAAAGGGTTCTGCACTATTTGCCCGGATCGGTTCCGCATGAAAAAAATCTGCTAAGATCATTAACAGAATCATGCTCATCCCGATTTTAAATATTTGATGCTTATCATTTTTCATCATAGCCCGGCTCCCCTCAATGAATTATGTTTCTTCGTTTCAGCAATCTTACAACCTGCCTGTAAATAAGGTGGTTGAGCTTATACCCATCATCACTGCTTTGCACAATACCTTTACTCTTTAGCCTTGCCAGCATCAATCGGCTCTCAGCTTCATCCTGGTGAAGCGCCATGGAAAGTTCTGATTCAGTTAAATTTTCGTGCAGTACCAAGGCAGCCAGTGTGAAAAGTACATCGCGGGATGGAACTTCGAGTTTGTCCAGGTCGGCAACTTCCGTGGGTAGCTGTTTAACCGATCTATCGTCAAACTCTTTAATAGACTGCAGCCAGAAATTCATGGCAATCGATAAATTACCCTCCGCTATTTGATTCAATCGATTGAAATACTGCTCGCGCAAATATTTCTGCTTTTCAGATTCATCTGACATGATTTTTTTAAATGCCCTGCTCTTTTGAGTAGCTGTCCCCGGCTCAAATGTTAACTCGTATCCGGTTGCCTTATGGCGGGATAGAATAGATTTTTCAAGCATCTCACGGTCGAGATTATCTGTCCGTACCATATGAGAGAAGTACTGATCTGCACCGAACATTTTCTCATAAAATTTCCATGCAAATGCAGAACAGGTTACAACCCAAAATAACTTATCTCTCGTGGAAGCCATTAACACCCAAAAACTTTCAATAGCCCCAAAACCATGAATATTCCGGACAAAAATATTGTGGATATCCTCTACAATTAAAATAGTGCGTTTTCTCCTGTTTTGGATCTTTTTAATAAGCTGCTCACGAGTTTCCACTCCTTCAAATCCAAATGCAGAACAAATCGCAGCTATCAAATCCTTCTCTTTATGAACCGCACTCTTGAAATTGACAGTGACTGTTTTTTGATCCTCAAAGAATCGCTGACCAATAAATTTAAGGGCCAGTGTTTTACCGCTGCCCCGCTCACCGACAATCAAAAAGTTGGTATCGATTTTCAGGTTCCAATCCTCAAACGATTGCTCGAAATATGTAAACAATCCCTGTGGCTGGATATAAAAACGTTCATCAATTTCAAACTCATAACTGAACATCCGCCTGTACACGAACGGAAATTTATGATGAACATTTACCTTTGCCAGGTACTCCGCAAGATTGCGTTTTTCAGTTGTACTAACTGACCCCTCGTCTTTAAAACCAAGAAACCGGCTTAATACATTTTTGAGCTCCTTGAACTTTTTCACAAAAAAGCGTCTGAACAGCTCAAATTTTTCAAGAGATCTGTAGTAGACCTTTAAGAATCTTTCCCGCCAGTTATTAGCTTTAGCTTTTACCTGAAGCGCTTTATCCTGCATTTCAAGATCATCATACGACCTTGACAGCATACTCTCGGCCAGAGATTGTATACTTTTTGGAAAATCTTCCTTCACGACCTTCTCATACGAGTTTTGACGCTCGCGAACACGCTTTATCGCCGCTTCAAGTTGGTTCACTGCACGATCCGTTCCGGAAATCGCAATTTCCAGCACAGATTCTTCTTCATCATTCTCCTTTTCAGACTCTTTTGCGGAGAGCAGGTTTACGTCAACAACCTGCATAATCTCTTCTGACTCTGACGAGAGTTCCTTAAAAAAGGTCACCCACTCCCATTTCTCAGGATCCATTTCCCGCAGTGCTTTCTCCTGCACATATCGTGTAGCAAGTTTTTTCCAGTTTACACTGTCCGTTTTTACCTGCGGCTTTCCGCTATCAATTGATCTTTTCTCTGCAAGAGTAAATGTTTCTGTAAAGTTGTAAAACCCGAGCTGGAGATCCGAAATTGCTTTCTGAATCTGATCGATCAAATGCTGCTGACTCTCTTGGTTGCCTATCGTATCCAGCAATTCAGTGGATAGTTTTTCAGAAATTTCTGCTCTCAGCTCATGCACAAGTTTAGCCGGGAGTTTATCAGCTTTTTGCTTTTTTAACACTCCCGAAATCTCTTTGATTCGGGTAACGGTACTTTCTAAAGGCAGATAGCCGTAGTCCCTGAAAAACCGATGGGTAAATCCCAGGATCTCTTCTCGTGCTCTTTCGGCCAGAAACGAAAATCTTGCAATCTCGATTTGAATCGCAAAATCTGAATACTGAGACTTTATAAACGTTTGCCACTCTTTTTGTCTTTTGTTCAGAAGACGTTCTTTTGCATCCAGTTTCCCATCTAACTGATCCTCTTCCAGTAATTTCCTTTCATCTTCTACAGTGCCGCTTCTCACGGCTGCCTGATAGCACTCGTCAAAAGCTCTTGTTGAGATCGGCGTCTCGGTTTCTACGGTTTTAAGAATTTGCATGGCGTCCTGCAAATGAGACTCAATTTTATCAATAACCTGAACCCGATAACCGTTTTTAGCACTCTTTTCTGCTTTATCTGATTCAACGTTTTTCTGTTCCGTATTATCTGTAGCCGATTCACTCCCTTCTTTGCTTTCTGCACTCTCAACTGTCTCATTTTCTGCAGGCTGCTCCTTCACCGGTTCCTGTTCCAGGAGCTTCCCGATGGCCCTGCTCAGAACTTCAAACTCCTCACCCATCAGATCGTCCGGCAACTCCGATAATCCCGCAAGCTCCAGTTTTACACACTTCTTAAGCTGAATAACCTGCTTCCAGCCTGCCTTATCTTTCTTAAATGTCAAACTAACCGATCTTGCCAGCCGTTTGATTCTTTTTTGAATCTTTAGTTTATAAGAATCACCCTCTTGTTCCGTAAAACGCTCTTCCGACTGATACTCAACCACTGTTTCGGGAAGCGGTTCTGTAATTTCATCAACTAATTCTTTCCATTTTTCGAACCACAAATTTTCATCATATCTCTCTACAATGTGCCAGAGGTCAGATATATTCTTATTCAGAGTGTCAATCACACGCTTTTTGCGTAGCTCGTCCTCTTTCTTGATTCCTAAAATCTCTTTGTAGGTTTTTTGAAACCACTCTAAAAGTTCGCTTCTGAAATCTGATTTTAAATCAGAATATGCTTTATCAAAACTCTCACCAATCTGCTTTTTTAGATGATCTTCTACTGATGGAT
Organism: uncultured Rhodohalobacter sp.; assembly: GCA_964401805.1. Classification (GTDB taxonomy): domain Bacteria; phylum Bacteroidota; class Rhodothermia; order Balneolales; family Balneolaceae; genus Rhodohalobacter. The sequence goes on along the minus strand of CAYNZY010000012.1, from coordinate 58,346 downwards.
AGTTTTTATTCATGTTTGAGTATACTGAAAGATTGTACAGCCCGTTTGATGTAACATAGACAAATTTTTAAAAATAATTGGGTGTAACTCTACTCTTTGGTTGCATTTATTATACTAAACACAAAATTTTGTTTACATTTAAAAAATCATCAAACAGACTGCTCTGAATAATAATGCTTTAGTCAAATGAAGTGGAAATTTCTCTCCCTTCTCTTACTCTGTAGTTCGATTTTGCTGATCATACCGGCCGAATCAATTTTTGCTCAGACTGAGCTCAATAGGATTTCTATCGCTGAACGGTCTGACGGTAAAGGTTTTGTTGTTCGCAGTCACCTCTCCGATATGGTCGATTCTGTGAAAGTCGAACAGCCATCTTCCGACAGAATTCAGATGCTGTTATTTGCCCAGGATCTCGATACCCTGAATTTTCAATATCCACCTGAAACAAGTACGTTCAATCATTTTGATCTTTATCCGGTTGATAATGGAATAGGAGTTGAAATTTCTCTCAGTGCGGAAAGTTATTATAAAACCAGAACGTATCCCGATCAGAATGGTAAGGATTTGCTGTTGGCTATGGAAAGCGTATCCTCGTCGGAAATCGATGAAATTACAGCAAACTCATCTGAGATAGACTTTACAAGCTACATCGAAGACATTCACGGGTTTGATGATGTTGAAGAAACAGACAACTCATTCCTTCGGATTAGAGATAATCAGGAATTTAATGTCATTATCCTTGATGCGGGACATGGAGGACACGATCCGGGTACTGAAAACAGATCCATGAGACTTTATGAAAAAAATATTGCTCTTGCGGTTACTTTAAAAGTTGGTGAATACATCAAAGAGCATATCCCGGACATGGAAGTGGTGTACACAAGAACCGATGATACATTTGTGCCACTCAGTGAACGCGGTTTGACTGCCACGAGAAATAATGGTGATCTATTCGTATCCATTCATGTAAATTCCGTAGCAAACTCCCCTTCTGCTCACGGTACAGAAACGTTTTTCCTTGGTTTGGCACGAAGTAAATCGGCACTGGAAGTTATGAAGCGGGAAAATAGCGTGGTTGATCTGGAAAATGGCCCCGGCTCACTCGACCTTAGCGAAGAGGAACTGTTGGTTTATGAACTGACCAATACCGGTAATTTGGCCATTAGCGAACGTATCGCCTCCATGGTTGAAGATCAATTTAAAAACCGGGCACAGCGAAGGTCTCGCGGTGTGAAGCAAGCCGGTCTCGAAGCTTTGTGGCATGCCTCCACTCCGGCAGTTTTAATTGAACTTGGGTTTTTATCTAATCCTTCGGAGGCAAGATTTTTAAACAGTGACTATGGCCAGACCATCATGGCTTCTGCAATTTTTAGGGCAATACGGGATTTTAAATTAGAATATGATAGAAGCATCAAAGCAAATGGAGAGCGGCAAGCAAGCAACGATTGATAAACCATTAATTATCGGGGTTGCCGGCGGCAGCGGTTCGGGAAAGACCACCGTTGTCAGTAAAATTATTGATTCTATCGGTGCCGACAGGGTTCTCCTCATCCAGCACGATTCCTACTACAGAGATTTAAGTCATCTGCCATTCGAAGAGAGAACAAAGCAAAATTTCGATCACCCCTCCTCGCTCGAAACGGAATTGATGATCCGCCATCTCGATGCCTTAAGAAGTGGTTATCCGGTAGATATTCCGGTTTACGATTTTGTTGAACATACCCGCTCAGACAGATCAATATCTGCTATTCCTCACCGCATTATCCTGGTAGACGGTATTTTGATTTTCAGTGAGCCAAAGCTCAGAAAACTCATGGACATCAAAATATTTGTGGATACCGATGGCGATGTGCGTCTGCTGAGAAGATTACAACGGGATATCAACGATCGGGGCCGCGACTTAAATGGCGTACTCAATCAGTATGAAAAATATGTACGCCCCATGCATCTCGAGTTTGTTGAACCCAGTAAGCGATATGCCGATATCATTATACCCAGAGGCGGGGAAAATATGGTGGCATTGGAAATGGTTACAGCACTTATAGAAGGAAAGCTCTCCTCTTAATCTCAATTTACTTGTTTGCCACAGAAATTTCCGTGTGCTTCCGTGGCTTGAAAATTTGAATATGGGAATTCAGCTTTTTATAAAACTGAATACCTCATACCAATCTCAGATACTCAGGTAATGTTCTCCTGATCTTTCCAAAAAATCTCCATGCCGTGAAATAGCAAGTACGGCCTGTGATGTACATTAAGTGAAGATTGTAAATTTTCCATTAAGTAGAGCGAATCTCCACCGGTGATGAACAAGTCGGCTTCGGAATCAATATGCTCCAGGTATTTCCGAATAAAGCCCTCTATGGCCATCACATATGATCCTCCTGTGCCCCATTGAACACTCTCTGCTGTGGTCTTGCCCGGCCAGTTGTGGGGCAGATGATATTCAACCGAAGGCAATTCCGGAAATTCCTGATCAATCGCCTTATGGAACAGCTTTAATCCCGGCATAATAACTCCTCCCCTGTAAATTCCCTCATTTGTCATCCAGTCAACCGTGCAGGCTGTCCCCGCATCAATACATATTACATCGTTATCTGTGGCTGATATTGCTCCATAACATGTCAAAAACCGATCCATCCCAAGTGTTTCGGGCGATTTATAATCCAGGTTTACCCGATCGATGAGTGTGTTAGTCAGAACTTTAATATCAACAAATTGAAGGTTGTCCAACAACTTATTCAGTATATCACGTCGTACCGAACTTATTACGATCAATTCTGTATCGGGATATTCTTGGATCACCTCACTTATGTTATCTGCTGATCCGTTTGATGCTTTATAGATGATCTCCCACTCAATTCCCTTTTTTCGGGCTAATTTGATGTGAGAGTTACCGATATCGAGATATAAAATTGACATCTTTTATTATCAATTTGGAATGATTGCTGCAATTCATGTTTTATATTACCAAAGAAATAATTTAACGAAAAATTGAACCTTCCTAATGGAATTAAAAAATAAAGTCGCCATCGTTACCGGTGCAAGCAGTGGAATTGGAACCGCATTTGCTCATAAACTGATAGAAAAAGGAGCTACCGTTTATGGACTTGCTCGCCGGCTGAATAAACTCAAAGAGATACAGTCTAAGCTGGGTGAACGATTTATACCCGTTCAAATGGATGTAACAAAACACAAAGACCTTGAGGAGTGGGTAACTTCTCAATTTTCAGAAGATCATCTTCCAGATATTCTAGTCAATAATGCAGGTCTGGCCAAATTTGGCAATGTAGATGAACTATCGGTAGAAGATTGGGATACAATGGTTAATACCAATTTAAACGGTATTTTCTACCTCACCCGACTCATTGTTCCGCTTATGAAAGAAAATCCGGATCACTGCCATATTGTTAATATTGCATCGGTTGCGGGTCTTCTTGGGAATCCTCAAATTTCCGGCTACAATGCTACCAAGTTTGGAGTAAGAGGCTTCAGCGAGGCGCTTTTCAAGGAGCTGCGATACGATAAAATTAAAGTATCAGCTATGTTCCCGGGTTCTATTGCTACAAACTTTTTTGAAAAAGTAGGGAGCGAAACTCATTCAAATATGATGCAGCCCGGCGACGTGGCAGATACATTAATCCACCTGATTGAAACACCCGATAATCTGCTAATTAATGAAGTGACCATGCGACCTTTAAACCCCAAAAACCCTGATAGCAAGTCGTGAAGCACTACATTATTTCCGCTCTGATTCCGTTATTTCTTCTCGCATTTAACGCCTGTGAGAAGGAACCGGAATTGGTTGATGAAGAGTTATATAAATCCATTCTGATGGAGCTCGCAATTCTTAACCAAATGGATCAGGAACTTTTGGGAGATCGGGATAAGAGTGAACTGCGTCAAGAAATCTTTGCAAAATATGGCGTTGAGCAGGAGAACTTCGGCAGGTCACACGAGATTTATCAATCCAATATAGACGCTCAAATGGAGCGAGTGAATGAGATTCAGGATCGACTCAAAGCCGAACGCGATTCAATTCAGGCAGCCGAACGCAGATATAATGACGAAACCAAGCTCGGCCCGGATGAGATTCGTGAACGTATCCGTAACAGATCCAGAAATTCCGATGCTGATTCAGATTCACTTTAACTTCTTTTTATCAGGAATTTCGTTTGAAACTAAACTTCAATTTGAACCCATCTTCAGATTTTAGCTCATAATCAGCGTGTAGCTGTCCTATCAGTGCTTTGATTATCGTAATACCTAACCCTTTGCCTTGTTCGAAATCGTCTTTGTTAAATCCCGGGCCATTATCAGAATATAGAACATGAACATTCTCTTTATCAGATGTAACCTTTAAAAGAATCTCCCCCTTACGATTATCTTTAAAAGCATGTTTAAAAGAGTTCGTTACCAGTTCACTGATTAAAACCCCAAGTGGCAGTGCCTGATTTATACTTAGAGTTTCAACAGAGCTTTCGATATTTATATCAACCTTATTTTTGTCTTCCACATAGACGTCCAGATGCCTGTTAATCAAGTTGCTTAAATATTGCCGGAATGGAATACTTGAAAGGTCATCAGAATTGTAGAGAAGTTCGTGTACCCCTGCAATAGAGTGAATTCTGTTTTGTGTTTTCTGTAAAATATCAATGACATACTCGTCATTCGTTTCAAGTCTCTGCAGATCTATCAGGCTGGAAATAACTGCCAGGTTATTTTTAACACGGTGATGAATCTCTGAAATCAACACTTCTTTCTCTTTTAGAGCTTCCACATTTTTCCTGTTTGCCCTGTAAGCTGAAAACATAAAATAGATGGCGCTTCCAAACAGCAGAGCAATCAACATTCTGAAAAAGAGACTGACCTGGCCTGAAGCCAGAATACCGGAAGAGTAATACTCTTCATCCAAGCTTAGTGTAAGTGTCCATTCATTTGATGAACCGCTAATGAAATTTAGTTTTTGCGTACTCGTAAATTGCTCACCGGTCACCGAGTTATTCTTCGAATATTCATAGAATACCCGGTTATTTTTATCACGGATTTCTACACTAAACATCTCTCGTCCGGCCATGATATCATCAAAATCATCGGAAAAGTCCATTCCTACCGTTAAAGACCCTTGAAACTCGTTATTATAGTAGAGAGGCGCATCAACCAAAAAGGCACTTCCGCTTTGAACAAGATTTGTCCAGGGAGTCATATTAATGGATGAATCTCGTTTCATCTCCATCCATTCATCACGCCGGTAATCAAGATCAAGGATGTTGAGCCCTATAGCTTCCTTATTCCCTTCGTAGGGTTCAATCAACTGGATAACTCCATTCTGATCGATCCATTCAAAAAAAGTAAAAGCCGGTTTTACAGTTAAAAGAAGATTTGTTTCGAACTCAAAGTTTTCGAAATAGAGACCTTTTGTAAACTCCACTCTCGACTTATGATTAGACAACAGAAGAAGATTTTCATTGACCGTTTCTTCAATGAGTTCTGATAGAAGGCTTGCGGTAGATTCTACAGTTTGTGTTCTCGCTTCCCTGATTTGACTCTGATCCGACCTCCATCCAAAATAGAAGATCAATATCAACCCGAGCGTAACGGATAAAGCTGATATTAACCCTTTTTTAGAAATCTTTTGCAATGGTTACCCTCGATTTGTAGATCATTTCGTCCCTAATAAAATACGCGATTATTCATGCAAAAGTGAAATAATTTACCCTACTCAAAATGGAAAGACACTTCTTCAAGAATCCGAATATCTATACTTTAAAATGGCGCTCTATCATCGTCACTGCCGGTTCCAAAATCTATGATCACTTCATCTGATGATCCTTCCCCTTTTGCCGGAGCGCCTTTCTCTATTTTCCAGGCTTTTACATCAGTATACCAGTTTCCTTTGTACTCCCTGCTTTGAATATCAATAAACGCCGTTACGGTCTCATCCTCAGTGACAGAGTTTTTATCTATTTGATCTCCCCACTGTGTGATACATACTTTTCGTGGGTAATCTCCCTCCGTTTCGAGTATGAAATCGCGTTTCCTCCAGGGACCGTTCTTTCCCTTTCCCGATTGTTCTTCTAAAATCTTGATGACTTTACCTGTGATATGCAGATCCATAATATTACTGCTTATTAAATGTTTATTTTCTTCTCACTTCGACGAGAACCATGCTTAAAATAACGTGATTTTTGTGAATTTCAGAACTTCAGAATATGTTTATCAAAATAAAACTTATTTACTCCGGCATTATGGCAAAATTGAAACTCGATCTGCATGACATCTACAACAAAGGCGATCAAATTGACCGGGAACTGGAAAATATTATCGACGAAGCCATTGAAAAGAAAATTAAAACCGTAGAGATCATTCCCGGTAAAGGATCCGGTCAGTTGAAGAAGCGTGTGCTTAAGTTTCTGGATCAAAAACATATCAAACAGAAATATCATCGCATTGATAAAGACAGCAAAAACCATGGACGACTTTTCGTCTATTTCAAATTTTAGCAGTCCGTAACATTGAGTCTGTTTTTTGTTTTTTACTCTTTTTTATCATTTTGTGATTTGTCTTTAAATAACTGAAAATTCAATGGATGAAAAAGAGCGGTTAAAGTTAGCGAAAAAGCGACGTCTTGAGCTTAAAAAGAAAGAAGAGCTGAACAAACTTAAACGTGAGCTTAAATCCGAAGAAAAAAAGAACCGTCAGCAGGAGATCCGCGAAGAGCACACAGGGAAATATGGCGACAGGATAATGATCTTCTTTACTACGTTTGGTATCCTCTACCTGTTCTATTATTTGGTCTCATTTGTGTTCAATTACATGTTTGGGTTAGCTACGGGTTTTCTTGGAATCAGTTTTAGTTGGCTTGCGCCTGTCATTCATGTATTGATTCTGGGAGCATCCATAATCAGTGCCGTCAGGAACCGATCAATTGTAGACGACATTGTTGATCGATTTTAACAAGCCAACTCCAAAGAATATTCATCGAGTTCATCGAATCAGCTATTAAGATCATTCTATTCGCGAACGATTCTATAAAAACCTATTTTAATTAGATTAGAAGATCGAACAGCATCTACTCTATTTGTCAATCAACCCAAAAAGAAATTCACAGGTTTGAAAAATAAGTCTAACCCATCAAGTAAAAATTCGGACGACAACCCAAAAAAAGGACAAAATAAAGGTAAACAACCAACCGGCTTTATCTATTGGTTTTACCTCATCGTATTTGTTGTACTCGGTTATTGGGTACTTACAGACGGAAGCGGCTTTTTAGGCACACAGCCGGAGATTGAATACAGTACGTTTAAAGAGCAGCTCAGAGATGACAATGTAGAACGCGTCCACATTCAGGGAGACCGCATTGAAGGAACCTTCCGTAATGAACAACAACTTCAGATTACTGATGCCGACACGACCAGCTATACAACCTTTATTACAGTCATTCCCTCTTTTGGAGACGAGCGGTTAACCGATCTGCTGGAAGAAAAAAATGTAGTGATCTCAGCAGAGTCTGAATCGGATGGCTTCTGGTGGTATTTCCTGATTTTTTCCATGCCTCTTTTCTTTCTGCTCATATTCGGGTATATCTTTTACCGCAGAATGCAGATGCAGGGTCGCGGAATGTTTAACATCGGCAAAAGCCAGGCAAAACTTCAGGAGCCCGGAAAAAATAAAACCACTTTTGACGACATTGCCGGAATGGATGGAGCGAAAACCGAACTTCGGGAAATTATCGAGTTTCTAAAAGATCCAAGTCGGTTCGAAGAAATTGGGGCAAAATTACCCAAAGGGGTTCTCCTGATGGGGCCTCCCGGTACAGGTAAAACCCTGCTGGCACGAGCGGTTGCCGGCGAGGCAAACGTACCTTTCTACACCATCACAGGCTCCGATTTCATGGAAATGTTTGTAGGTGTGGGCGCCAAACGTGTCCGCGAAATGTTTAAGGAGGCTAAAGAGAAATCTCCGGCCATCATTTTTATTGATGAGATTGACTCCATCGGGCGTAAAAGGGGCGCCGGACTGGGTGGCGGACACGATGAACGGGAACAGACCTTGAACCAGCTATTGGCCGAGCTTGACGGTTTTGAACCGAGTGAGAATGTAATTGTAATGGCTGCTACGAACAGACCTGATATCCTTGATAAAGCTCTTTTGCGCCCGGGACGATTTGATCGGCAGATCAGCGTTGATCTCCCCTCTCAGAATTCAAGACATGAAATCCTAAAAATTCATGCCCGAAATAAATCCATCGATGAGAGTGTTGACCTGAAAAAAATTGCCAGCAGTACACCGGGTTTCAGTGGCGCCGATTTGGAAAACCTGCTCAATGAAGCTTCACTCTATGCCGGAAGAAATAAACGCAATAAAATTATCATGGATGACATTGAGAATGCCCGTGATAAAATTATGATGGGACTGGAGAGAGAAGGCATGCAAATTGATGATGAAGAGAAAAAAATTCTGGCTTATCACGAAGCAGGCCATGCCATTGTAGCTGCGGCACTTCCCAAAAGTGATCCACTTCATAAAGTCTCTGTAATACCAAGAGGTAAAGCAATGGGAATTACCATGCAGCTTCCCGAGAAAGAAAAATACCTTTACAACAAGGAGTACCTGCTGGACAGAATGGCCGTTATTATGGGAGGCCGAGCTGCCGAACAACTTATTTTCAACACGGCTACAAGCGGTGCTCAGAATGATTTGATGCGCGTTGCCAAACTCTCCCGGAAAATGGTTGTTGAATGGGGTATGAGTGAGAAATTTGGTCATCTTGCCTTTGGAAGCGACGAAGAGGATGTATTCCTTGGCCGGGATATGACCCGTCAAAAAAGCTACAGCGATTCAACCGCCAGGGAAATTGATCAGGAGGTGCAGTCAATTTCTCGCGAGGCTTACGATAGGGCTATCAATATCCTGAAAGAAAACAGAGAGGCTTTTGATAATCTGGCAGAGCTTCTCATCGAAAAAGAAGAAGTTTCCGGTGAAGAAGTGTTATCCCTGATGGGTAAAAAGAATGATAAGGATAACGGTGATCAGGATTAGTTTCTGTTTCTTATCGGCTGATCATTGTTTCTTCATCCATTCACGGCTCTGTATTTTTTAACCCAGCCGTGAATGAACTATATCTGCAAAAACAGGCGATTTTTACACTTTTTCACTTCAATTCGTTTTTGATTACTTAAAAATATGATGTAACGTTCAGAATCATTGAATTTAACCGAATTGAGTGCATGTTAATAATGATTCAGAACCGCTTCTTTCTATCTCTTTTTACCCTTACAGCCATCTTCTTATTCATGGCTAACGGCTGTTCAACTACCCAGCAAACCTCGCAGCAAGCCACTACGCAGCAGACTTCTCAAGCTCAGGCTATAGAAACTCAGAGACAAAACCATGAAGAAATGGAAGAGATCTACTGGGACCGTATTGAGCAATCCCGAATGAATTTCAATCAGGCGGATGTCGATTTTATGGTCGGAATGATCGGCCATCACTCCCAGGCCCTAATTATGTCTCGATTGGCACCGGAAAATGGAGCCAGCCGATCTGTTCAAGTACTTGCAAGCCGCATCATCAATGCTCAGTCTGATGAAATTGCCTTCATGCAGCGGTGGTTGCGCGATAGAGGTCAGGCGGTTCCGATTGTTCATATCGACGGTATCAACATGACCATTGAAATGGAACAGCCTGATTCGGACAGCGAGCATGCTGAACACGACATGGACTCCGATATGAATCATGATATGGACCACAACATGGAGCACGGTGCTGACATGATGCATGATCACAGTGATATGCCGGGAATGCTCACTCAGCAACAACTTGAAAATCTTGCAGCAGCCCGTGGAAAGGAATTCGATCGCCTTTTTCTAACTTATATGATTGAGCATCACGGTGGAGCTGTAATCATGGTGGAAGAACTTTTTGCCGCAGACGGAGCCGCATCAGATACGGCCTCATTTGAACTTGCCTCTGGCATCAACGCGGAGCAAGTCACAGAAATTGAAAGAATGAAATTAATGCTGGAAAATATTGACTAAACGCTACTTCTCCTGCTAAGCTCTTAACTGTGCTCAAAAAGACGATTGTTCTATTCTGCAGGAACAGGTTTGCTTATCTCTATTTTCTACAACGATCTCTTAAAAACCCAAACAAACAATCCTTCACGTATGAAACGATTACTACCCGGGATGATTCTTGCACTGGCCTCATTGCTGGCTGTGTACAGTTGTGCATCCTCTGATATGCCTGAACAAAATGTTCAGCCTACTCTATCTCCAATAACCGAAATTGACCAACCCGATCCTGATCCGCGTGTTGGCCTTGCCGGTGGACTTTTTGATTATGAAGAAGCCATCTGGAACCTGAATCTGCTTTCAGCCACACCCCCGCCTGAAGACTTTCTGGGATCCTGGGGAACAGATTTAGCCTTCAAAGATAACTACATCATCCAGGGGAACTACAACGGTTTTATCGTATGGGATATGAGCAACCCTGAAAATCCTGAAGTTGTGGTTGATTTCCTATGCCCTGCTTCTCAAAGTGATGTTTCTGTTTACGAAAATCTTCTCTTTGTTTCCGGTGAAGGGTTAGGCGGTCGATTAGATTGCGGTACCGAAGGAGTTAGAGAAACCGTGAGTGCAGACAGACTTCGCGGTATTCGAATTTTTGATATCAGTGATATTGAAAATCCGGAATATATCTCCAACGTTCAGACTTGCCGCGGTTCTCATACCCATTCAGTATTGAAAGATCCAAATGACGATGAGAACGTCTATGTGTATATTTCAGGTTCTGCTCCCGTACGACCGGAAGAAGAGCTCCCAGGCTGCTCCAGTGCATTTCCGGATGAAGATCCAAACAGTGCACTTTTCCGAATTGAAGTCATTAAAGTACCACTTGCAAATCCGGAAGAAGCGGCCATTGCAAACTCTCCCCGAATATTTGAAGGTCTGACAGCACCTCCAACACATGGTCCAGCACCGGAAGAGCTTGCTGCTATTGAAAGAGCGCGTGCAGAAGGCCGGTTCGTAGCAACCTATGACGGTTCACCGCGAGTAGTAAATAACCGGCTCGTACAAATTTTCCTTGAACGAATTGTTGAAGCAAGAGGCGGTGAAGGAGAACCGACTCAGGCAGACAGCACAACGCTACGTGAAAATCTGGACACCTATTACGCTCAGTTTTTAGATGAGCGAATGGCAGCAAGAGGCCGCGGAGAAGACGTAGGTCCAAATCAATGCCACGATATTACCCTCTTCCCGGAAGTTGGGCTTGCAGGCGGTGCTTGTGAAGGTTATGGACTACTCTTGGATATTACAGATCCTGTGAATCCTACCCGAATTGATGCAGTTGCAGACTCCAATTTCTCTTACTGGCACTCAGCTACATTTAATAACGACGGAACAACCGTTCTTTTTACGGATGAATGGGGCGGTGGTACACAGCCAAAGTGTAGAGAAACGGATCCATACGAATGGGGAGCAAATGCAATTTACGCTATCGGTGAAGATGGTGAAATGGAATTTCAGAGCTACTTTAAACTGCCGGCGCCACAAACATCGGCTGAAAACTGTGTTGCTCACAACGGTTCTATGATTCCTATTCCCGATCGAGATATTATGGTTCAATCCTGGTATCAGGGAGGAATTAACCTGTTTGATTTTACCGATCCTAAAAACCCTGTTGAGATCGCTTTCCATGATCGCGGTCCTATTAATCCGGAACGAGTGGAAACCGGTGGAAGTTGGTCAATCTACTGGTACAATGGATACCTGGTAAATTCTGAAATTGCACGAGGCCTCGACATATTTGAATTGACGCCAAGTGAATTTTTGACTCAGAATGAAATTGATGCAGCCAATACGGTTGTACTTGAGTACAAAAATGCTCAGGGACAACCCAAGTATGAGTGGCCAACGACTTATGCACTGGCCAGAGCATACACTGACCAGCTTGAAAGAAATCGTGAGCTGAATATGCGAACTATTCAGATGATCCGTAACGGACTGAATGAGGCTGAAAACAGTAACGGTTCAGGAAAATCGCGTGTACTGAATCAAGTTGCGGCATCACTATCAAACAGCGCTGCTTCATCATCAAATAGTGATAAAGTTATGGAGCTGGCTCGAATTATTCGTGATCTTAGTTCCGCTTCTTAAGCAGTATAGTCCCCTTTTACAACTATCAAACCGGCATTGTGTTTATCACGGTGTCGGTTTTTTTTTGAATAGTACAATTAGTGAAACTGTATGCATTCAAAACCGTAAAGAAAATTAATTGATAAACAAACCACACAGGTATGAAACAACTGATTCAAAAAAAATCTTTACTGTTTTCTTTTTTAGCCATACTCACGCTTACCTCAATTCCATTACACTCCACAGCACAGGACAACGGCACATTTATTACTTCAAATCAAACAGAAGCTGAAATTGTGCCCCGTTATCCAAATGATGATGCAGAGTACCATATTACCACAAAAGAGAAGAGTGTTACCCTTTTACTTTCAAACAGTGCTATCTACCTTCAGTTTACGGACGATTATCTGGAAGAGATTGCCGATGATATTCGCGGAAAAAATGAATCGGATGATTCTGATCACTTCGGTGCTGTTTTACGGTCTGCAATAAGCAGCGGAGTCCAAACTCTGTTGGATCGGGCCATCACTGTTCCGCTCAATCAGATTGACAAGATCTACTACGAAAACGGACGCCTGGTTATTATCAACCGTGACGGCGATGAGATATTCGAAGATGCCGAAGTTGATGATGTCTTGATTATGGAGGATTTTTCCCGCAGAGATGCGAGACATTTCGTCGCAGAAGCTGAAAAGCGAATGATCTAAACTCGGTAAAACAAAAAAAGGGAGCGACTCCCCTCAGTCGCTCCCTTTTTTATGCGAATAACTTCTGAAAAGGACTGCTCAAACTCCCTCTCAAAAGCCTCTGTCTTGATAATCAGTATGTCAATTCGGTTTTCTACAACCAATCTGACTGTATGACACAAGAAAGAGTGATTCCTTACAAAATATCTTCAAATTAATTTTTGGAACCGTTCAGAATCGGGTTTTATCTTTTAAAGGAAATGTCCGGTCTTTTTCAAAAGACTATAAAATAAAAGCCACGGAAGGACAGAAGGCTTAATGTACTTCCGTGATTCCGTGGCAATAACATCTGCTGTTCAATTTTTGGGCTCAAAATATTTCATCGAACCATCTCATTTTAAGGCGTAATCACAGTTTTGCCCCTTGTATGAAGAGATTCAATATCCTGAAGAGCCTGTTGAGCATTATCCAGTTGATAGGTTTTAGAGACGGTTACTTTCAACGAACCACTATCAGCCAGTTCGCTCAAATGTTCGAGCTGTATGGCATTGGGTTCTACAAACACATATTGGAAATGTACATCATCTCTTCGTTTCGGATCACTGTTGGTTATGGAGATCAATCGGCCTCCCTCCTTCAGTTTGTCATGCGACTGAGCCAATGATTCTCCCCTGGAGCAGTGAAAAATCATATCTACCCCATCCGGTGCAATTTTATCAACAGCTTCACCGACATTACCCTTGCTGTAGTCAATGGTATAATCGGCACCCAGATTTTTCATGTAATCCTGGTTTGATGAACCCGCCACACCTATAACGGTTGCTCCTTTCCAATTGGCCAGCTGAATGGCCATAGAACCAACTCCACCTGAGGCTCCGAGTATCAGAATGGTCTCCCCTCCTTTCAATTTACCTGCATCAAAGAGAGACTGATAGGCTGTTAATCCGGTCAAAGGTACTCCTCCCGCTTCTTCCATCGTCAGTTTATCCGGACTCTTTGCTACATAACTCTCCGGAATTGAGATATACTCAGCAAATGTCCCATGTTGAATGACTGGTCGCCGGGCGTAGGCGTACACCTTATCCCCTTTTGTAAATCGTCGTGCAGAGTGTCCCCTCTCTTCAATCACACCGGCAACATCCCAACCGGGAATAACCGGAAACTCAGCGGGAATAAACTCATTCAACATTCCACGAGCCACAGCGGCGTCTACTGGATTCACCCCCGCAGCTTTTACCTGTATTAAAACCTCTCCTTCCGCGGGTTCAGGCTTGTCCAATTCCCCAACATTAATCTGATTTAACTCACCAAACTCATCATAATAAGCGGCTTTCATTTTCTTACTCATAACTATTTAAAATAATTTTTTTGTTTCATCTGTTCAGCCACGAAAACAAGGTTGTTGTAACATACGTTTCGATGTCATCGTGGATGAAACACCTAAGAATGATTTTCGTAGACTTTCGAAAGATTTGAACCATTAAAATTTATCAGTATATATTTTTGAATAATTGAGACTTTACATATCAAATAATCGGAGATTTATGAAAGCCTTCACCTCACTCTGTTTCACACTATCAATTCTGATATCATTTTCCACAAGCATCGCCCAAACTTCCGTTCAAACGGACTATCCAATTACTGTAGGAGAAGTTGTTGAAGACTCTTTGAGGTCTGATTCGGTACACTCTTACACCCTTGAACTTGGGGAGGGACAATTTGTACATGGCTCTGTCATTCAGAAAAGTGTTGATGCAGTGGTTACCATTTACAATCCCGCAGGTCATAAAGCCGCTGAATTTGACGCCTCAGCAGTAGGCAGAGATTCCTTTCAGTTTAATACGAAAAGCGCCGGAACCTACCGAATTAAAGTATCACCCTTTGAGGAAGCTGAAGGAGAATACTCCATCACGGTTAAAATCGTGGAGCCGATTGCAACAGAACCGACTGCAAGGTTGGATCAGATGATGATTGAATATGCCGGGGATGATGTACCCGGTGCGTCCGTTCTGGTAATGAAAGACGGTGAAGTTATTGCGCATAAATCTTATGGAATGGCGAACCTCACGTATGATATTCCTATGACCGATAAAACCCTTCATAATATCGGGTCCACTTCCAAACATTTTCTTACTCTTGGTCTGTTGCTGTTGCAGGAAGATGGGAAGCTTTCCCTCGATGATGATGTTCGGGAATATATCCCCGAACTGCCGGAATTTGAACACACGGTTACTCTTCGGAATTTGGTTACACACACCAGCGGTTACCGGGAGTTTATCAATCTGATGGTCATGACCGGCCGAAATGTAAGCTCGAATTTGAGTATCGATGAAATCATTGAAATTGTTCAGCGTCAACCGGAACTGCAAAATACTCCCGGAAACGAGTTTAACTACAACAATACCGGTTACGCTCTAATGACCGAGGTGATCGAACGCGTTACAGATACTCCATTTGAAGACTGGATGAAAATGAACCTGTTTGAGCCGCTGGAAATGCACAATACCGTTGTACGGACCCGGTCGGATCAAGTCGTAGAAAATCGATCCACTGGATACAGCTATGGCAGCAACGGTTATGAAGAAGTTACAGATCTTGGTGGAGCCGCCGGTGCGGGAGGCATCCATATTACGCTGGACGATTTTACAAAATGGATACAAAATCTGAATCATCCTGTTGTGGGTACACCAGAAATGATTGAACAGATGACCACTCCGTTTGAACTCAAGAATGGTAACTCTACAGGTTATGGCCTCGGACTGGTTATCGAGGAGTATAAAGGGTTAAAAAAGGTCCATCATGGAGGTGGAGATGTTGCTCACCGTTCAATGTTTATACTCTTTCCGGAAATCGACGCGGCTGTTGTTACACAAAGCAATCTTGCCTCTTTTGATGGAGACATTCCCAACCGGATTGCAGATCTCTTTTTCGGAGAGTATATGGAACCGGATGAATCGGAACAACAGAGAGAGGATTCACTTGCATCCGGTCCTGAGTCTGATTTTGAATATGCCCCTGAAAATTTTGATCTGCTGGCCGGACGATATGAGTTAAGCGTCATGCCGGGTTTTATACTAACCTTCGATCGTGAGGGTGATCGGATCTATACCCAAGCCACGAATCAACCGGAAATTGACCTTACGGCAACATCCGATTCTACTTTCAGCCTGATTGGTGTAAACGCCTCCGTCACTTTTCACCTAAATGAAGATGCAACTGCGGATTCACTCACTCTCCATCAGAATGGAAACCATATTGCTAAAAAAATAGATTTTACACTTACTCCGGATGAAATGGCTGAATATACGGGGCAGTACTACAGCGATGAGATTGAGACCACCTATACCATTGAACGAAAGGATGATGAACTCGTCATGCAACACTATCAGATGGAGGAAGAGATGAAGCTTGATCCAACCAGCAAGGATCAATTCGGTTCATCAATGCCCATTCAAACCGTAGAGTTTGTGCGAGGTGAGGACGGAGAGATCACCGGTTTTAATGCCTCAAATGGTAGAACCCGGGATGTTTTTTTCAGGAAAATGGAGTGATTTAATATGGGTTCGGGATAAGAAGTAGCCAACTCATTCTTCCTTTCTTTTCAGGATAGGTTAGGGCTGATATACCCTTTAGAATCTTAAAATCACTAAATATGCTTTAATGAATATCTACCTTTACATGTTTTCCTTATTACTTTTGGACCGCCAAAAGTAATCAAAAGCTATGAGTACTTGGTGAATATTTGTGGGCGGGGTTCTTTACATAACTTGTCGTTGAGAGTTTTCCCTAATCAAAACCCAACCCAAACCGGGACACTCAAAAATTCCCCCAGTTCACGGGCATCCTCCATAATTTCATTCTTATTGCCGTGATCGATCACATTGAGGCGGCGACCATCTTCAAGAACCAGATTCAGTTCATAACTGTAGTAGGAGGATTTATCACTTTTAACGTACTCTCTGATGAGCTGGATGGCGTAGATATTGCTTAACATGGCCGCATCCTTTTTATCTTCAGGACGGTAGATATAGTCGGGCTTTTTACGTCCTTTCCAGTACATACTTGAATGCTTATCAAAAACCCGTGGTTTTGCCATCGAAAAGTAGACCCAGCCTCCTACCCCGGCAAATAACGATCCGAATAGAATAATACCAAGAATGGCCCAGATGGACTGCAGCTCCGGACTATCGGAACCCGCTGTTAAAAAGATTATGGGAAAGCCAACCCCCGCGACGATAAATACTCCTGAAAAAAGTTTTGCGCCAAGTGTTGGCCGGAACTCTATGCGATTGTAATCTACAGACACCATCTTATGAGTGTGAATATTAGTGCCCCCGCGCTTATGCGGTGTCCATTCAATAAATTCAGCTAACGGATCATTAAACCGGGATGGATCAAAACGCTCGATAGAACCCGCTTTTTTAATCCACTTCTTGAGTTTTTTCAGCATCGCTATTGGTCGTTAATTAAATACTTAGTTCAGGTATCAGCATAGACAAATACCAACGTTAAACATTAATCATTTTCTCTCAGAATCGCATTCACGATACTAAATAAAACCACAAGTTGAGCTAATAATCAATTTTACAGACTCAGGTAATCACCAGTAATTTGAAAAAAACGACGAACTGTTCTCAATTATCAGCGAATTATTGGGCAGGTTTGCTGCACTACCACATAACCGAAAGACGCTGTGCTTCAAACGCAATAATTCATGTCTCTAACACTCTATTGCTCCCTTTTTAGTAAGTTTTATGTAACTCAATCAAACAATACACTTCTTTATGCTTATAAAGTAATTCAGCTATCTGAGCTTTCTTGTTTCTTCTATTTTCCGGTCTAATCTATTGCCCAATAAAACACGTATCACTATATCTTGCTCCCCTCTGTATTAGATATAAGGATTTTAGACCAGTCGTGACCCACTTGAGAAGTGCTCTTCGTTACCGCTCCGACCAGGCTTCTCGCCCGGCAGATCGTATAGGAAGCTTAGACATAAAAAAAGCTCCTGCATGGTATCCATACAGGAGCTTGTACCTCGGGCCGGGCTCGAACCGGCACTGACATTGTAATGTCAATTGGATTTTAAGTCCAACGCGTCTACCAATTCCGCCACCGAGGCATCCAATTGATGTGGAACTACTGCCTTTTCAGACAGATTTTAAATATAAGGGAATCCCGAATACTTGAACAACATTTTTTGAGGCTTTTTTTAGATCTTAGCAAGCCTGAAAAAATATTTCAATTGTCCTCCAAATGTTTTTCAGGGAACAAATCTTGAGCACACGATTTAAAATAAAATTGGCATTCCTTCACCAAAACAGGAACAAACCCATTCAAAATCAGTTTTGAATGGTGGGTTTTCTGATTGAAGCAGGACCCGACGAAATAATATTGAATATCGATCCTGTTATTTATGAATACTGAAACTGCCACTAAAGCTACTGACAAACCCCGCCACAAAACAAAAAAGGGATTGTTTAACTCTCTCAACAGTAATCTGGCAATCGATCTGGGAACGGCCAATACGCTCATCTACCTCAGCGATAAAGGTGTTGTTTTAAATGAACCTTCCATTGTAGCCCTGGATCCCAGCGGGAAAATTATTGCAGTGGGTATCGAAGCTCAACAGATGCATGAAAAGACTCACAAGAACATAAAAACTGTTCGGCCGCTTAAAGGAGGCGTCATTGCCGATTTTGATATTGCAGAAAAGATGATGCGCGAAATGATCAGAAAGGTCATGAAAAAGCGGTGGTTTGCCTCTGTTAAAAAAATGCTTGTTACCGTACCCAACGGAATCACTGCAGTAGAGAGAATGGCTGTGCGCGACAGTGCTGAAAATGCCGGTGCAAAAGAGGTCTTCCTGATTGAGGAAACCATTGCTGCAGCGGTGGGCATGGGACTGAACGTGAATGAGCCGATGGGTAATATGATTGTAGACATCGGCGGCGGCACAACGGAAATTGCCATCATCTCACTCTCCGGTATTGTTCATGCCCAGTCGGTAAGAATTGGGGGTGAGAAGATGAATGAAGAGATTGTCAATTTCATCCGCAGAAAACACAACCTTCTGATTGGTGAGCGTACAGCAGAGAAAATAAAACATGAAATCGGATCTGCTATACCCGGTGGCCAAGAGAAGGAGATGATCACAAAAGGCCGAAACCTTGTAAGCGGAGTTCCAAAAACACTTACGGTTACATCTGAGGATGTACGTGAGGCTATTCATGAATCTGTAAACGCATGTTTGGATGCTGTAACCAAATCACTGGAAAATACTCCACCGGAGCTGGGCGCAGATATTCTGGATCGCGGAATAATGCTGACCGGTGGTGGTGCACTTCTAAAGGATCTGGACCGGATGATCTCTGAAGCCATTGAGCTTCCGGTTCATGTGGCCGAAGACCCATTGACCACTGTAGTAAGAGGCACCGGGATAATCCTTGAAAATCATGAAGAGTATCAAAACTCCCTTTTCTAATTTTTATACAAAAGAATGAGAGCTTAGAGTTAAACGTGATAAAAAGTAGGTAAAATCTCCTACATCTAAACCGCTATTTTTGATTAACAGTCACTAATTGTTGTCAGGAAATCAAAAAATATGTGCCTTATACCCAGTTTAGAAATAGTACCCAAAAAAGAAAAATTCACCAAGAGAACTCACTCACTTACAAACACTTAATTACATTGAAAAACATTAGCACATCTCAACCAAACTACAATCCGGCCGTTATTGAAAAGATTGAAGAATACATGAGCGGTAAACTGAATACAGAGGACGTTGAAGAACTTTGGGCCTTTTTTATTCAACACCCGGATTGGTATTCATTCTTTGAAACCTATCTGACGATGAAGTCTCTGTCTGATCAGTTTTAGTTAAAATTCTACTCTGAATTCAGTTCTTACTTTATCATTTTGTGTCCACTTCAAGAGCAATTGTCTCTGACCTGCATCGTAGATCCACGCCTCGTCGTCAGAAATAATCTCACCATTTGCGGTTATTTGAGCAGGCTTGTCCACAAATTTAAATCGTATTGTATATTCGGTTTGATCTCGCCTTTCCGGAAACTGATTGACTTGTGCTCCAATATTAAAGGTTAAATAGTCATCTCCTTCAAAGTATCGATACGCAATGGTCGAAAATTCTCCGGATTGATAACCCATTGTCTCCCCATCATCTTCATATAGCCTGAAAGTACCCGAGTTGCCTCCGTAAATATCAAGAATTAGCTCTTTATTGTCCCCTGTTAAAATTGGAAGCCTGCCATAAGGTCTTTTTGGTATGATTGCGCCGGCTTTCACAAATAATGGAATGGACCTCAAGGGTGCTTCAACTTCAACTTCCCGGCCGCCTTCAAAAAACTCCTCTGATTCATAATGGTACCACCCTCCCTCAGGCAGGTACAGCTCCCGTGTCTCAGCTGACTCCTCAAAAACCGGTGCCACTAAAAAATAATCTCCGAACAGAAATTGATCGGGATTATTCCGTTCTCCTGTGATGAGCTTGGTACCAATGGTTCTCGCTCTGTTGGTATAACTGTAGATGTAGGGGAAAAGCTGACGCCGAAAATCAATCATCTGCTGATAGTATTCCTGAATCGCTGCTGCCTGATTCTTAGACTGAAATGCTGTAAACATCACATTTTGAAAAGCGGAAAGCTGCACAGTTCGAATTAACAACTCTTCGGAAATCTTATCTTCACCCTGATGGAGAGGGTCATACCAATCAGGCAGAATGACAAGCCATGGACTTTCATAGGTAAGCAAATCGGGATCAGACAGGAAATGAATCGATTTTTTTAACGCCTCAAATCCAGAGCTTTCTGTCGGTCTGTACCAGGGAATCGTTACAGTTTTGTGTGTAGAATCGAGAAGGTTTTGAACGGGATAGAGGTGTAAGAACCTGGAGGAACTTGTATCTGAAATGGATCTTCTTATTTCTTTTGAACTTGGATAAAAAAGAAAATCTTCACTTTTCAATTCATCAGAAACAAGTCTGCCAATCTTGGTGTCGGCGAACGTCAAATTTCCACCACTGTAATAATGATCAAAGAGCAATCCATCCGATGTATACCTATTTTGATTCATAATGACACCGAAAACCCAGGAAGGCGGTATTGTAGGCTGCTGGAGCCTCTTTTCGATTTCAGGTTCCATCCGCCAATCAGTCGTTTCGGGATAACCGGCACCTGATGGAACTGTGCTGCCGTCTTTGGAAAGATGAAACTTATTCATGTGAAGCCCTCCTACACCCCCTGACTCAGTCTGTACTCTGTAAAAACCTTCCTTTTCAACCACCAGCACGACCGGTTCTTCAGTTAACTGATCCTGATATACCCAGCGCGGTATTTCTTCCGGCTGTAGTTCTATTCGATGGATGGATAATGTTTCATCTTGCTCATCTAAAAATCGCAGTTGCAACGGCTGGGGACTTTCTGTGGAAGTGTGACCCAGTAACCAAAAAGCGTACCTTCCCGGATCTCCAACGTAAAAAGAAAATGAAGTTTCTCCGGGTGTTCTCTCTTCTAAAGGTTGGGATACTAATGAGGTAGCTACTCCTGAAGAGTCTATTGCCCAATTATCGTTTGAATAAGCGGAATCTGCATGAATGGAAATTATGCCATCAGCTTCATAGAAATCAGCAACGGGTGGACGATTACAGGACCATAAGATGAAGGGAATAATAAAATAAAAGAGCCTGAATAGTCTGTCTTCTCTCATTTGAAAAAATATAATTTTGCGATCAAAGAATTATAAAATCGCTAAATCATATCCAAATTGGAAGGTAAGTTTTCAGAATGTTGCGAGTGTCTCTGATCACAAATATATAACAGAAAGCACTCGCTTTGGCTCAATGAATTAATCGTGAGACTTATTTACCTGTTCTTTAAAATCTTTCGAAATTTTTAAAACAGGCACATGCTGTTCCGGTACAATTACCTCTTCATTGGTCTTTGGATTTCTGGCTACACGCTGGGCACGTTTTACAACTTTAAAACTACCAAATCCGCGCAGTTCAATATGCTCGCCTCGTTTCATGGCATCAATTACAGTGTCCATGAATCCATTGACCACGGCTTCAGTTTCCACTTTGGTAATTCCCGTCGAAGATGAAATTACATCAACAATGTCTGCTTTAGTCATAATTATGGGATTTACGTCTATTTTTATGAATTATTACGAAATCAATTTAGAGAGTATGAATTAACTCTTTAGCTTTGAAAGTAATTTTGAAAAGCTATCGTTCACTTCATAGCTTATTTCATAAAATTTTTAGGTAAATCTTTTATACATTCGGACTTGAATAAATTCAAAATCTAAAAAATAAGAATGGAAACGCTAGAAAGAGTAGTAGATTTTTTAAATACCCTTGTTTGGAACACCCCGGAAATGTTGCCTCTTATGGTGGTCGCTCTGTTGGGCTTTGGTATTTTTATTACCATCAGAATGGGGTTTATACAACTTAGGAAATTCAGCCATGGTGTAAAAGTTGTAATGGGGCATTATGATAATCCCGACGACACCGGTGATGTTAACCACTTTCAGGCCCTTTCAACTGCTCTCTCGGCAACTGTTGGTATAGGTAATATTGCCGGTGTAGCCATCGCCATCCATTATGGCGGTCCCGGAGCTCTCTTCTGGATGTGGGTTACTGCGTTTTTTGGAATGGCCATTAAATACTCCGAATGTTTGCTAGCCATTAAATATCGAATCAAAAATGCCGACGGCTCTGTTTCCGGTGGCCCAATGTATTATATAGAGCGTGGTCTTGGTCCAAATTGGAAATGGCTGGCCATTACATTCTCAGCACTTGCGGTTATCTGCTCCTTTTTTACCGGTAATGCCATTCAGGCAAATACAGTTGCCGATGTAATGGAGAACTCATTTATTTTTACGGTTCCCACCTATGTTACCGGCCTTATTACAGCATCCCTGGTTGGATTTGTGATTATTGGCGGTATCAAGCGTATTGGGTATGTAACAGCCCGTCTCACACCTCTCATGGCCGTTCTATACGTTTTGGGTGCATTAGTCATACTCCTTTTGAATTATGACCAGGTCATTCCTTCTTTTGTAACCATTTTCACATACGCATTCAATCCGGTTGCAGGTGCTTTTGGTGTAGGATCTGGACTTTTCATTACCACCATGGTATGGGGAGTGAAACGGGGCCTCTTTTCAAACGAAGCCGGACAGGGATCTGCACCTATTGCTCACGGTGCCGCAAAAACTGAAGAGCCGGTACGTGAAGGTGCTGTAGCACTCCTTGAGCCGTTTATCGATACAATTTTAGTTTGTACCATGACCGGCCTGGTTATCATTTCTACCGGGGTTTGGGATACAAAACATCCAACCGATGTAAACCTTAATTCACCGGATATGGATTTCCGGGTTGTTGAAGTTGCTGAAAGTCCTTCCATCCTTCAAGTAAATGAAGGTATTGTTCAGAACGGTACCCTTTTGAGAAACGATTTCTCTATTGACACGATCTACGTAGATCAGGCTCAAACCGAATTTTTCAGCGGAACCATTGACATGAGTACTTATACCGCTTTCCGATCGGACACCGGTGAAAGTACAGGCACAGTGTATGGAAATGCCATCTACAATGGGGCAACACTCACTTCCCAGGCTTTTGAAGTAGGCCTGTCGCCACTTATGCCAGGTGGGAAGTATATCGTAACAATCTGTGTGCTGCTTTTTGCGATTTCAACATCGATTGCATGGAGCTACTATGGAGACCGATCTATTCAATATCTTTTAGGGGACAAATCAATCATCTACTACAAGGGAGTCTATATTTTACTGCACTTTGTTGGAGCCATCACCGCGTTGGGTACAATCTGGGCAATAGGTGATATCGCTCTTGGGTTGATGACCTTCCCGAACCTGATCGCACTTTTCGCTCTTTCCGGTGTAGTTTATGCTACTTCCAAAGAGTATTTCCAGCGAATGGCTGAATCCGAAGATGATGAGTAAAAGGCAGGAAATTTTAAATAAAGTAACCGTAATTGATCACCCGGTGGTTGCCAGAGACCTCTCAATTTTGAGAGATAAAACCACCGGAACGGCCGAATTCCGTGCAGCATTGGGCCGTATTGCCACCATTCTCGCTTACTTTGCCCTCAAAGATCTGCCTCTGCGGAAAACTTCCATTCATACCCCAATTACTGAAACTGCTGGCTGCGAAATTGATACAGAGATTATCATTGTGCCCATTCTCCGCGCCGGATTGAGCCTGGTAAACGCCATTATCAATTTCATTCCTGATGCAAAAGTAGGCCACTTGGGTATGTACAGAGACGAAGAGACACACAAACCGGTGGACTACTATTCAAATCTTCCCAAAGGCGTGAAAGATGGTTTGGTTCTGGTTGTTGATCCCATGCTTGCAACAGGTGGCAGTGCTGATGACGCCATCGCATTTATGAAAAAACAGGGAGCCAACAATATCCGTTTTATTTCGTTGATTGCTGCACCAGAGGGTTTGGAACGGATCAGTAAAAAGTATCCCGATGTGCAAATTATAACTGCAGCTGTAGATGAAAAATTAAACAGCGATGCATTCATCGTGCCTGGCCTGGGTGATGCCGGTGACCGCTATTTTAGCACTACTTAATCCAAAGTTTTACTCATACTGACTTTCGTCATCTTTTTATTTTCAGTTTTTTTCATCAGTATTTTTAAGACTAAATTTTCAGAGTATCATTTGTGCCTAACTTCCGCATTCATCATATCGTCCCGGTTTTTTTAATCACGCTGCTTATCACCGGAGCTTGCAGTGATCTTTCGGATTACGACAGCGAGCAGGTAGAATCAACTTTAAACGACTCGCTTATAACATCCACCGAAAGCTGGGACGTACAAATGACGCTCATGCAGCAAGAACGAGCACGTATTTTCATTGAGGGGAGCTATGCAATATCCTACCAGACCCGGGAACGTTCAGAAACGCATATCGATGGTCCTGTCTATGTTCAGCTTTTCGATACCACCGGAGCCGTTGAGACAGAAGCCTGGAGTAAAAGAGCTGTATATTTGGAAGAAAAGAGTGAATTTGAACTGTACGATTCCGTCCGGGTCCTTACCAATTCAGATCGTGAACTCTATTCAGATTATTTAGTCTGGTCGCAAAGGACAGATCGAATTACCTCACCAAGATTTGTTACGATTATTACCCCTACTGATAGTATTTCGGGACGAGGATTTGACGGATTAACCGACCTCTCCTCCTACACCATAGATGAACCGCGCGGCAGATTGATCGTTGATTGATGAACAGAATCAAATCATACCTTTTCATTTCTATCGGCCTTATCCTATTGCTGACAGTTATTCCCGATGACTCTAAAGCTCAAAACCGGGTCAACATTCTGGATGCGGATAGAGCAGAGGGTGCAGTTGTGGACGGACAATTTGTGAGAAAACTGCTCGGCAATGTGATTTTGGAAACGGAGCAGATGGTTATGGAAGCAGACAGTGTTTATGATTTTTCAGAACAAAGTATGCTGCATGCTTTCAACATTCAGATAGAAACGGAATCTGAAACGATTTGGGCCGACACGCTCTACTACAATACATTAACTGACTACAGTGAGCTGAGAGGAAGAGTAATTGTACAGTCTGAAAATAATACAGTGTTTAGTGAAAATATGGACGCAGCTCTTTCTTTGGAGCTCATTATATTTAGTGACCCTGTACGTTTTGAAGACGAGCGGGGTACTCTATTGGCAGAGTCTGGCCTTTACTACCAGGATGTAGACAGTGCCGCATTTCGCGGGAACGTGCAGCTGGCTGATAGTACTCAGTATCTTGAGTCGGATTCCCTTTTTATGAATCGACAAGATGACCTGTATGAACTCCATGGCCGCGTTTATGCCGAAGATTTTGAAGATAATGTCATCTTCACAGGAGACTACCTCTATGCAGATTCTACCGGCTACCGGCTTCTTACAGGCGACGATGCCTGGCTGATGGAATTGAGCGAAAATGAAGCGGATACCACACACCTGTTAGCTAAAAAAATTGAGCTTTTAGAGACCGATACCACCTCAACGATGGACGCATTTGAAGACGTCAGGATTTGGTCTACAAAATTCTCAGCCATTGCTGACACCGCACTTTATCGGGATCATGAGGAGAAATTTGAGTTGAGATCAAATCCAAAACTCTGGCAGAAAAACATCCAGTTAACCGGCCCCACTATTGAAGCGAACCTTGAAAATGGTGATATCAGGTTTTTATCATCCTATCCTCGCCCTATTGCCGTACAGGAAGATACTGTGACCGGGCGGCTACATCAGATGGCAGGCGATACTCTGCATGCCTATTTTAATGAAGGCACTGTTGAACGTATTGTCGTTTTTGATCAGAGTGAAATTATTTTCCATCAGCGTGATGAAGATGACGAACCGGATGGTCTGATTGAATTGGTTGCTCAGGGATCTTCTACCATGTACTTTCTTGACGGTGAGTTTGATCTGTTCAAAGCCGAACGAAATATTGACGGCTCTTATCTTCCTGAATCGCCGGAGAACGTGAATCGGCAACTGGATAATTTTTCATGGAATCCGGAACAGAAACCCCAAAGGCCACTGATCCAAATTCCACGGCTTCCAGCTATCCCGGAGGAGCGACCATTTGAGCTGCCGCCGAGGTATATTCGATACATTGAAAATAATCAGAATTGATTTAGATGTTCTTAGATCTGAGATAGGTGATATGAGACACGAGATTTATTTCAATCTCATTCTTCACCCGATAAATTCCTTTGAAGTACATAAATCATTTTTTGAAGTTCATCACACATCTGAAATAGTTCATCAAACTGATCTTTTTGAATAAATTTAAGATTCTTTGAAATAATTAGTTGAGTTTCTACCTCGCATGCCGAACCATATGCAATTCTTAAAAAATGACAGAACTCCTTGGTTCCTTTCCTTCCCGCTCCTTCAGCAATATTTGAACTTATGGATACTACTGAGCGTCTTATTTGAGAAACTAAACCATACTTTTCATGTGAAGGGTACGAATTAGTCATTTGATAGATTTCTGTCGCAAATTGTACTGCATTCTGCCAGATTTTTAGTTTTCTAAAATTATTCATCTTGGTCCTCTATGTCTTATATTCGAGTTGTTTTCATATAAGGCACAAAATTGTTTTCACCCTTACATTATCTATTTAATAACATCTCAAATCTCACATCACCTGTCTCATGTCTGACTACAAAGAAGCCTTCATTGTTGATGCCATTCGAACACCAATCGGAAATTTCCGCGGGAGTCTCTCCCCCATTCGAACAGATGATTTAGCCGCTCACGTCATCAAAGCTTTGATAGAGAGAAACTCTGACCTCGACCCGGCCTCAATCAACGATGTGATTATGGGGTGCGCCAACCAGGCCGGAGAGGATAACCGAAATGTTGCCCGAATGGCGCTTTTGCTTGCCGGTTTGCCGTTTACGGTTCCCGGAGAAACAGTAAACAGACTATGTGCATCCAGTATGTCTGCCGCAGTGCACGCAAATCGTGCGATCAAAGCCGGAGACGGTGATCTGTTTATTACCGGTGGCGTTGAGCATATGACACGCGGACCATGGGTTATTTCAAAGTCATCAAAA
The DNA here is from genome assembly GCA_964401805.1 of uncultured Rhodohalobacter sp. Lineage (GTDB taxonomy): Bacteria > Bacteroidota > Rhodothermia > Balneolales > Balneolaceae > Rhodohalobacter. The sequence goes on along the minus strand of CAYNZY010000012.1, from coordinate 30,899 downwards.
CCATTTGGCAATGATTCAGAAATGCATGATTCAAGTTTTGGATGGAGGTTTATCAATCCAAAAATGGAAGAGCTTTATGGAACAGACGGGATGGGAAATACGGCAGAAAATCTCGTAGAAAAGTTTGGGATCTCCCGGGAGGTTCAGGATCAGTTCGCATCCTGGTCTCAACAAAAAGCGGCCAAAGCAAGAGAATCAGGTCGACTTGCCGAAGAAATCATTCCGGTTGAAATCCCGCGCAGAAAGCAGGATCCTATCATTTTTGAAGAGGATGAGTTTATTCGTCCAACCACTACACCAGAAGTTTTAGCGAAACTGCGACCCGCATTCAAAAAGGACGGAAGTGTAACTGCCGGTAATTCTTCCGGGCTGAATGATGGTGCCGCCGCTATGTTAATCGCATCCGGGAAAGCATCAAAAAATCACAAACTGAAACCAATGGCTCGGATTGTATCGTCCGGTGTTGCCGGTGTGGAACCAAGAATTATGGGAATCGGTCCTGTGTATGCCTCAGAGATCGCACTGAACAAGGCTGGGCTTACCTATAATGATATGGATATCATTGAGCTTAATGAAGCATTTGCAGCGCAGTCTCTGGCATGTACCCGAAAAATGGGTTTGGAGGATGATGATCCAAGAATCAACCCGAATGGCGGAGCTATTGCGTTAGGTCATCCGCTGGGAATGAGCGGTGCCAGAATCCTGCAAACCGCAGCCATTGAACTGCAAAAGCAAAATAAGAAATACGCACTGGTTACCATGTGTATTGGAGTTGGGCAGGGGTACGCTGTAATTTTAGAGCGAGTGTGATCCCTTAGTTCTTAATCGTTGAACTATACAAATACTCTGCGTAAATCTGCGGTGATCTCAGCGATAATCTGCGAGAAAAAGATGATATTATAGTGACATACATATTCCACTTTTCCATTGTCGATTTGTACAAAAGTGATCGAATTTTAAAATTTTAGAAACTGACAGCTATTCCGGATAGATCGTTGCTTCAATAATTTTATCCCCTACCTGCAGCTTATCAAGCACATCGATTCCACGGGTTATATGTCCAAAATTAGTGTAGTGGCCATCCAGATGAGGTGCCCATCGGTGCATAAAGAAAAACTGGCTTCCCTCGGTATCCGTGCCTGAACTGGCAATGCCGGCCATTCCCCTCTCAAACGTTTTAAAAGATGGTTCGGTGGGAATTCGATAATTCGGCCCTCCAAAACCGTCCCGCCTGTCAAAATCACCGCCTTGAGCTACGAAGTTTCGCACCACACGGTGAAACACCACACCGTCGTAGGCGCCGGCCCTGGTAAGGCTGTCAATCGATGAAACAGTAAACGGAGCTGACAGTGGATCAAGACTGACAACAATGGTTCCCTTTTCTGTAATCAACTCCCAAAATGGACGAGTTCCCATTTGGTATAAGCGATCAATGTTCGGCAATCTGAATGGTTTTTCAAATTGAACCTCAGCGGGCTCAAACCGTTCGGGAAATCTCTCTTCCAGAACTCTCTGTAAAATTTGAGCCTGTTCTATCATTTCAACTTCTACATAGCGTTCATAAGCATCACTGAGCATTTCATAGGAATCATCCGAAAGCACCCGGTCATTTAAAAACACTTCCGCTAACCCATCCAGTGAACTTCGGTTCCCATCCTCCAAAACAGAAGCAATCAGTTCCTCAACAGAATCCCTGAATCGGTTTGGAATTCCTCTTCTTTGCAGAAAACGAGTCATCATACGACCGGCGTGCAGGGCTTCTACTCCTCCACTTTTAATATGATCGGATAACCTGTCGAAATACTCCTCGTCCGAGTCCAAAGCGCTGTAAATGATCAAAAACTGTTCTTTTAGGTAGGGGTATTTTCCTGCCATTTCATCCAGGCGAATTCGATGGGCCGAGACACCTAACCCATTTCTTAAAAATAGATCCAGAGAAGTGACAAAAATTTCGGGATCACGGGTTGGTATCGTAATTTCTTTTTCGATTCTGTTTAGAAATGGTGGAGTTAGCCGTTCGTGCTGAGTCAGTGAGGTTAAAACCTGAACTACCACATGATTATTCTTATGATGCAGAAGCCTGAAGATTGGGTCAACATCCTCAGTCGTGGGAAGAGAGAGACCCAATGTAGACGCTAAATCAACAGAAAGCCCGAGTCTTTCATTTAGTTCCTGATCTGAAAGCTGGTCCATTGCGATGTGTAAACCCCTCTTCCCCAACATTCTCACCGCGGTCATATCCACAAATTGGTCCTGTCCAACGCCAAACTCTCTCCACTGATTTTCAGTAAGTGAAGCTGTAAATGAATCGGGCTCCGGCCTGTTCATTGATGCGCGATAGTAGCCATATAGTAGGTTTCGACGTATTTCGGGATCTTCACTTTCAAAGGCAAGTTGAATTACCGTTTCGTTTAGAGACCCAGGAACCTCCAATCGAGACATCATTCCGCCGATTGCCTTAGAGCACTCAGCCGAACCAATCAGATCCATGGAGGATATCAGATACTCCAGATCTTCAAGTTCCCCTGATCTGAAAAATACATTACAAACAGCTTTTGACTTAATTTCTCCAGATCGAAATGAACTTCGAATAGAATTCATCAATTCATCGTTCAACTCTTGAAAACTGACCGCAAACCACCCTCTTCTTCAACAAGTTGGTCTAAATCAGATTCTTCCAGCTCCGTTTTTGCCAATGCTTTCCAAGCAAGATTTGAGACATCCGGATTATCATGGTTTACATATTCCATCAAACCATTGAAACTACGATTGGCAACCTGACGGGTTATATCAGGATATACCGTTTGCACAACATCAGATTTGTGCAGGTACTTCTCATTTTCCGAACAGCCCCAGAAGAGGAGTGAAATCAAAGAGAGGAGAAAAAAATTATACGGTTTCAGATAAATGAAATTGAATTTTGAATCAGAAGTCCGTTTCTTACACATATTTCTTACAGTAAATGAATGAGTTATGGATAAAGTACAGCTGACGCGTAAACAGAAAGAATTTTTTGATTACATCGTGGAATATAAAAAAGAGCATGATGTATGGCCGACTTATCGTGAGATCTCTGATGAGTTTAACTATAAATCTCCAAACAGTGTAACACAAAATATTCAAGCGCTGCTTAAAAAAGGGTATTTGATCAAAGGTGAGGATGATGAGTATGATATTCATCCGGATCATGAAGAAATTCTGGGTATAAAAAGCAATGGAATTGAAGTACGTGGAGTCATTGCTGCCGGATATTTGCAGGAAGCTGTTGAAGCAGATCTTGGTAAAATCACCTTAGATACTCTGTTTCCAAACTTGGATCAGATGTTTGCTCTTCGTGTAGCAGGAATGAGTATGAAGGATGCCGGCATTTACGATGGCGACTTTGTACTGCTCATGGACAGCGATGTGAAGGATGGTGACATTGGTGCTATTCTATATGATGGAGAGACCAGCCTGAAACGAATTTTTTATGATAAAAACGGGCTGCGTCTCGAACCGGCCAATGATGAATATAAAACCATACATGTTGAGCCGGATGTATTTGAAGAGGTTCGGGTAATCGGCAAATATATAGGTCACGTAAACCGAAACGGAATACACAAAGCTTTTTAGTGTGATGAATATACCGCCTTATCTCTATATGAACACGTAAAACAGGTATGTTTTACTCTGTCGGTTTCTCAGATTGTTTTTCTTTTACCGTTTCGAGATGGCCGTTCGCCCCTTTTCGAGATTCAAAAAGCTGTGAATCCTTAATCCACGCTCTTCCGCCATCGTGCTGAAGGCGTTTACGGTTTTTGTATTTAAATGCTTGTTTGTGTAGATCAGGTAAATTTTTCATATCAGTCGGTCTTTTTGCTTTGTAAAATACGGTAACTCTTCTATTTAGAAAAACGGTTTCTGTTCGTTGGAGTCCAAAAATATCCAACAGAAGTTTTAAATCTCTTCACCGAATACTATAAAGAGTAACACAATTCTAATAAATGCGCCTTTAAAATCTACATATGATACAAAAAAAGAGGCCGACTTTTTCAGATCGACCTTTTATACCTATTATATTCCGTGAAAAACATTGCTATTACACTTTTAGAATTATAGAAAAAGCATTATCTTTGGTTTCTATCCAAAAATTGAATTGCAATCAAAGAAATTATTTAATCCTATGTACGCTATCGTAAAAATCGGCGGGCATCAATACAAAGTTTCTGAAGAACAAACACTGTTTGTTAACAGGCTGCCTGAAGCAGAAGGACAAGTTACATTTGAAGATGTACTTTTAGTAAAAGACGGAAAAGGAAAAGTTAAGATTGGCCAGCCTACAGTGAAAGGTGCGAAAGTTGAAGCATCCATTGTAGATCATTTAAAAAGTGATAAAGTGATCGTCTTCAAAAAGAAACGACGTAAAGGATATCGGGTAAAGAATGGCCACAGACAGCCAATCACCCAAATTAAAATTGACAAAATTTCGTAATTAACGACGACGAGGTATACCAATGGCACATAAGAAAGGTCAAGGCTCCACAAGAAACGGACGAGATTCAGAATCGAAACGATTAGGTGTAAAAAAGTACGGCGGAGAAATTGTTAAAGCCGGAAATATTATTGTACGCCAACGCGGTACCAAGTTTCACCCCGGTGAAAATGTTGGGCGTGGCGGTGATGATACACTCTTTGCACTCTCTGACGGTAAAGTAACTTTCCGAAGAAGAGGAAACGGAAGAAAATACGTTTCTATCGAACAGGTATAAGGTTATTACTACCAAACTATTTTCTAAGCTCCGATATGTTTTATCGGAGCTTTTTTTATTTTGAGATATCACTCGGCTCATTGTTTATCTTCATGAGAGATTATCTCAAAACAGAAAGATTATGACTCACCTTATCCCCGACTTCCCTGATTACCAATTTGGTTCAGTTTACTGTATCGGTAGAAATTATGCGAAGCACGCAAAGGAATTAAAAAATGAAGTCCCTGCAGAACCGGTAGTATTTCTGAAACCACGAAGCAGCCTCATCTTTAGCGGCAATTCTATCAACATCCCTGCTCAATCAAAAAACGTGCATCATGAAGTTGAAATGGTGGTTCTTATCGGTAAAACAACGACTAATGTATCGGTTGAAAATGCACTGGAATCTGTGTTGGGAGTTGGAGTCGGCTTGGATATGACAGCAAGAGATCTTCAGTCTGAAGCTAAGCTGAAAGGTCTTCCATGGACCCTGGCAAAAGGGTTTGATACCTTCGCACCGCTTGGCAACCTGGTGAAGTATCATTCCAAACTAAATTTATCCGACTTAAACATAGCTGTTTCCGTTAACGGAGAGAAAAGGCAATCAGGAAATACGTCTGACATGCTTTTCAACGTTCCTACTCTAATCTCATACTTATCCAAACAATTTACTTTAACAGCCGGTGATCTAATTTTTACCGGTACTCCGGAGGGAGTCTCTGCTGTGGAAAAAGGTGATTTAATTAAAGCTACACTCGGTAACGGTCTTTCAACCTTGCAGGTTCATGTATCCTAAGCTCCAAACATATTTACTATTTACACTGCTAACAATACTTGCCTGGCCGTTCTCACTGCGGGCACAAGAGAAAGAGAATCCAATTGCTTTTTTAAGTGACTCCACAGAGTATGCTTGGCCAACTGATGCCACCAAATATCTTTCTTCCACTTTTGGTGAAACCAGATCAGCACATCTTCACTCGGGAATTGACATCCGAACCTGGGGACAGGAAGGATACCGGGTATTTGCATCAAGAGATGGGGAAGTTCATAGAATTGGAATTGGCCCTCAGGGTTACGGCTACGTAATTTATTTAAAACATTCCGATGGGTCATACACCGTCTATGCTCATTTAAACCGTTTTGAACCGGACCTTCAATCCTATGCCGATTCAATCCGGTTACAGGATTATTCATTTGAATTAGATCTTACTCTGGAAAATGAAAAATTTAAGTATAAAAAGGGTGAGGTTATTGGATTTACCGGATCTACCGGAGTCGGTCCGCCACATTTACATTTCGAAATCAGAGATCCCTTATTCAATCCCGTCAATCCTCTTTTAACTAACTTGAGGAGCTACGTTTCAGATACAATCCCCCCCATTTTCACCCAACTGGGTGTTGAGTATTTGGAAACGGACAATTATCGCTATAAAGATTTTGAGCTTTTTCCTGCCTCAACCGTCGATGGTGAATTTGATTTCGGTGAAATCGAAATTGAGGGACCTATCGGCTTATCCGTCAATGTGCACGATAAGGCCAATCGAACCCCAAATTCGTACGCCGTCTACTCACTGACAATGACACTTGAAGCTGACACTTTATTCCATTCAGTGAAAAACAGTTTTTCGTTTAATCACTCCGTTGATATGTTTCTGGATCGCTCCTACCCCATTTTATCACAGACCGGAAGTGGATTTCAGCGATTATACAAAGTTCATGGAAATCGACTGTCTATTTATCCAAAAACAGTTAATGAGGGTGTTCTGCATTTGGATGACGGAATGTATCCGGTCAAAATTATCGCAACGGATATTTATGGAAATCAATCGGTAGCAACTGCAAATCTTAACGTAAACGGCTCAAAAAAAAGGGAGCCTATCACTTACGTTGCGTCCTATCCGGCTCCTGTCACTTCAATTAACAGGAAATCTTATAATTGGTTTGAAACAACCGTGGTTCCGGAAGAGTCTTTACTCGCATCAGCCGGACCCGAACTGGTGTCTCCGGATTATCAGAACGCCAAGTTCTACTATTCCGGCAAACAGTCTCTTAAAAAAACATTGAGTCCAAATAAATTGGATCTGCTTCACACAGCTGATCAGAAGTTATGGATCCAGTTTCCCAGCGGCTCTCTCTATGATACACTTAACGTACATATGGAAGTGATCGAAACAGCAGACCAAATTGACTTTAAAATCTCCCCGACCGAGCTGCCACTAAGCAGACCGGCAAAATTCAACTATATCCTGCCTGAAGCATTTAAAGAAAGTAACCAGGTTGCTCTTTTTTCAGTTGATCCGACAAGGAACCGTGAAAATTTTATACGTGCGGATATCTCTTCAGGGCTAATTCGGGCAAACATTGACAACATTTCGAATCTAAGAATTCGTGAAGATCGAATCGCTCCGTGGGTTGGTCGGCCAGAAATTTCACAAAACCTGGCCGGTATGCACATTGTCAAAATACCGGTAAAAGATGGCGATACGGGAATTGATTACTTAGAATCGTCCATTAGGGTTAACGACCAACCCGGTATTGCCGAATACGATCCTGAAGAAAATTATCTGATCTACTACAATCCCGATTTTGAACCGAAAGGCGTAAACAGCATAGATTATCGTATCTACGACGGAGTCGGAAATGTAAGTTCCCAAACTGTTGAAATTCGCTATAATCCTTAATCAGATATAAGCTATACAGCTAACTTCAACCAGAACATTTTTGGGCAGTGTCTCTACGGCAACGGTTTCTCGAGCCGGTGGTTTTCCGGGAAAGTAACTCCCGTAAACTTCATTTACGACCGGGAAATCGTCCATATTATCAAGAAATATTGTACATCGAAGCACTTTATCGAAACCTGAACCGGCCTCCTCCAATACTTTACCCAAATTTTCCATTACCTGTCCGGCTTGATCTTTTACTCCTCCTTCAATGATCTCGTTTGTAACCGGGTCTAGTGCAATCTGCCCGGAACAGTAAACCATTTTATTATGTACCGTTGCCTGGCTATAAGGCCCGATAGCTGCAGGTGCTTTGTCTGTAGAAACTATTTTATGACTCATTTCGAATTTATTGAAACATTATTGGTTCATTGTACATTATATAGATACAATTGATCCTACTTTAAACAAAAGTAAATCATCTTAGCGCATTATTGCGGAAAGCTCTATATATGGTTACTTTCTTATTAACGAATATAATCAACAACTGATAGAAAAATACACATGAAAAGTCTTAAACCACTACTACTCATCTTTCTGTTCGCGGGGATCCTTTGGGGTTGTGAATCTACAAGCCCATTAGTGAATGATGTTCAGGTTCAGCTTCTAACAGGTAATTACGATGAAGCACTCACTCTCGTTGATAACGCCATTGCTGAAGACGAGAACAATTATGTCGCTCACTATTATAAAGGGTATGTTTTAAGTTCACAGGCCGAAACACTTGAAGACCCAAGAGATCGGCAGGAACTCTACGAAAGAGCTCGCCAATCTTACGACCGTGCCAAGGAGATCATGTCTACTCTTGAAGAAGAACCGGCTGAGTATCAGGAGCTTGAAGATACAGTCACATCTTACTGGGCAGATGAGTTTAATGCAGGGGTAAATATTCTGAATGACGACAGCACACGCGCTGCTACTCCCGATCCAAATTATACTGCACTGGCTCATTTTGAAAATGCTGCAACCATACAGCCCGACAGCGCACTTACCTACCAGGTAATGTCTTCTGCATATTTCAATGAGAATGATATAGAGGATGCAGTACGAACTTATGAGAAAGCCATGGGTATGCTGGAAACTCCGGAAGCTGCCGATTACGAGTATATGGTTGGAATTCTTCTGGTCAATGAAAGTTATGAACGCGCCATTTCTTACGCTGAAGAAGGATTGGAAATGTATCCGGATGAAGATATTTTCATCCAGCTTCTGGCCGATGCTTATCTACAATCAGGACAGCGTGATGAAGCTATTGAACTGGTTGAGGGACTGATTGAAAATGATCCGGAAAATCCTCAGTACAGACGAGTTTTAGGTACGCAAATTTATCAGATCGTCAGTGAACTGAATGATGAAGTAAGCAATCACTACGAAGAGATATTTGAGTTACGTCAAGACCTGAGAGAAGCTTCCGGTTCTGAACAAGAGCAGATTGAAAGTGAAATCGATGAACTACAGTCTCTCATTAATCGTAAAGAAACAGATGCCGACGAATTAGTTGAAATTGCTATTCGTGAAATGAAGAAAGTTACTGAGTTGGTACCAAATGACGAATCAGCTAACTTTATTCTTGGAATTATCTATCAGAACAGAGCCGCAAGCCTTTTTGATCGACGAAACAATACGGAAGACAACCAGGAAGCACAAGAATATGATGAGATGGCTCGCGAGAATCTGGAAGAGTCTCTTGTATATTACGAACGTGCAGCTGAAATCAACCCGGATAATCCAGAAAACTGGCAATCACTCTTTCAAGTCTATACCATCTTAGGTATGGAAGACAAGGCCGAAGAAGCCATGGAAAAAGCCGGAATGTAATTTCAATTTCTTAAACAGACTATATGCATAATTTTAATCCCCGAATGACAAGCTTCATGCTTGTCTTCGGGATTTTTTTTACCCTCTCCTGCGCTACATCAAATAATTCAACCAATTTACAAACCTCAGATCAGCTTACAGTCGAAGAACTCCAAGATCGACTTGCCGAATTGGATAGTCGACTGCAGAATGACGTACAAAACAGTTCTCTGACAACTGAAAAAGCCGCCCTGCTGGCAGAGATTTCAAAAAAAATAAACCCGCCCTCGCAACGGCTGCCATACTACAGAAATCTCCGGGACATGGCTGATGTAAATTATTCAGATCAGAATGTTGAGCAAGAGATTGATCAACATATCCAGGATTCCTGGACTTTTGAACAAACTGAAGGTGTGAAGCTACTGCAACAAAATCCTTCAGGAATGGATGAGCCGTTAACTGACGAGGTTATATCTCATTTTAAAAACGCTATCACTGTAAATCCAGACAGTTTAACTACTTACAACCTGCTTGCAAATACGTATTACAGGGCAAACAGATACGATCAGGCCATACAAACTTTAGAAACTGCTCTGGAGAATATTGAGCCCGACCCCTCAGAAATCAGAGAAAAACTTGCTTACCTCTACTTAGAGTCGGGTAATATTGATTCATCAATCCGGGTTTACGAAAATTTGGTTGATGATTATCCGCAAAGAGCACAGGTCAGGCACGGCCTTGCAAATGCATATATGCTCAACAACGAGCATGACTCAGCAATTTCGGTACTAAGAGGGCTTATTGAAGAATATCCCAACAGAATCGAGTATAAAGAGTCGCTGGCTGGTGAGCTTTATTTCAAATTTCGAAGCGGAGCATTGCAATATATCAACTCAGGCCGTTCTGTTTCTGAAACGGACAGAGATGATTTTCTACAAAAATTAGATGAGATTACCAGTCTCTACAATGAAATAGATTCTACGGTTCCTCTATCTGATGAGAATGCATACCGGAAAGCTGCATACTTAAAAAACAGTGCCGGTTACCTGGCTGATCTATCCTCAAATTCTACCGGCAACCGGTTTGAAGAATATCGATTGGAACTCTTAAACAGGTCGATGACACTTTGGGAGAAACTTTCCGAAAACAATCCCGATAACATCAGCTACATTCGCAATCTCTACGATGTGTATGTAGAACTTGGAATGACAGAAGAAGCTGAATCAATAAAAAGATCATATAATCTTTAAGCCATGAAATTTAACACCAAAGCCATTCACGCAGGACAAAAAACCGAAGAGACGACGGGTGCAGTAATGCCTCCGATATTTCAAACTTCTACCTATGCGCAAAAAGCGCCTAATGATCATCAAGGATACGACTATGCAAGGGTTGGCAATCCAACCAGAACGGCTTTGGAAAAATTGATTGCAGGACTTGAAGAGGCCGATGAAGGTATTTGCTTTTCAAGTGGTGTAGCGGCTATTGATGCCATCATGAAAACCTTGCGTCCCGGCGATCATGTCATCTCTACAAATGATCTTTATGGAGGTACATACAGACTTTTTACTCAGATTTTCGAAAATTACGGCATTGAGTTTTCATTTGTTGATATGACAAATATCGATGAGGTCGAAAATGCACTTCAGGAAAACACCAAGTTGGTCTGGATGGAAACTCCAACCAACCCACTGCTAAGAATTATTGACATAAAAGCTGTTACCAAATTAACGAAAAGCCGGAATATACTGAGTGTTGTTGATAATACATTCGCCTCCCCCTACCTTCAGCGACCACTTACATTGGGCGCAGATGCTGTGATGCACTCCACTACTAAATATCTTGGAGGGCATTCTGATGTCATCGGCGGTGCTGTTGCTACATCAAACAAGGATCTTATTGAGAAGCTGAGATTTCAAATTAAGACTTGTGGTGCAGTACCCGGACCAATGGACTGCTATCTAATACTCAGGGGTATTAAAACACTGTCCGTTCGTGTAGAAAGATCGGTTGAAAATGCGAAGAAAATAGCTTCCCATTTATCTGAACATCCAAAAGTTGCTGAGGTTTTTTATCCCGGGCTTGTAAGTCATCCTCAACACAAACTTGCAGCAAAACAGATGGACGACTTTGGCGCAATGGTGTCATTCAGCCTGAAGGATGATTCTATTGAAAAAGCTTCTGAGTTTATGAGCAAAACCGGTATATTTACACTTGCAGAGAGTTTAGGAGGTGTTGAGTCTTTGATAAGCCATCCGGCTTCCATGACTCACGGTTCCATACCAAAAGATGTCCGGGAAAAAGCCGGATTAAAAGACTCACTCATCAGACTATCCGTTGGCATTGAAGATGTTGACGATTTAATAGACGACTTAAATCAAGCATTTTAAAACTACCATAACATTATGAAGAACGCAGTAATTGTCGCTGCCAAACGAACGCCGTTAGGATCGTTTGGTGGAAGTTTATCATCATTCTCTGCCCCGGAGTTGGGTGCAGCCGTCATCAATGAACTTGTAAAAACAGCAGGGATCAAGCCGGATGATGTACAGGAAGTGGTAATGGGTAATGTACTCACTGCAGGAATTGGACAGGCTCCCGCACGTCAAGCAGCCTTAAAGGCCGGTATGTCTGAAAAAACTCCATCCACAACGGTTAATAAAGTATGTGCCTCAGGCACTAAAGCGATTATGATTGCTGCCGATCAAATTGCTTTGGGACAAAATGATATAATGATAGCCGGTGGTATGGAAAGTATGAGTAATGTTCCCTACTACCTCCCCAAACAACGATTTGGCTCAAAACTGGGGCACACACAGGCCGAAGATGGCATACTTAAAGATGGGTTGTGGGATGTATATAACGATTTCCATATGGGAAATGCAGGAGAAATTTGTGCAAAAGAGTGTAACATCAGCCGTGAAGAACAGGATGAATTTGCAATTACTTCTTACAAGCGTGCAATTGAAGCTACTGAAAAAGGCTATTTTTCGGATGAGATTGTTAAAATAAAAGTCAAAGATCGAAAAGGTAATGTAACTGAGGTTGTGCAGGATGAAGAGCTCGGTAGAGTAAACTTTGATAAAGTGCCTCAACTGCGACCCGTTTTCGATAAGGAAGGAACGATTACCGCAGCAAACGCAAGCAGCATTAACGACGGAGCCGCTGCAGTTTTAATAATGAGTGAGGAAAAAGCCAAAGAGCTTGGCCTCAAACCACTCGCTAAAGTACTTAGCCATGGAAGTGCGGCTAAAGCTCCCGAGTGGTTCACTACAGCTCCTTCTGATGCAATTCCTATTGCCTTGAAGCGCGCAAACCTTAACAAAGAGGATATTGATCTTTTTGAAATCAATGAGGCATTTTCGGTTGTATCACTGGCAAACAATCAAATTCTTGAGCTTGATCCTGAAAAAGTTAACATCCACGGTGGCGCTGTAAGTATTGGCCATCCAATAGGTTGTTCAGGTGCCAGAATCATTGTTACATTGCTTCATGCATTGAAGAGAACCGGTGGTAAATACGGATGTGCAGGCATATGCAATGGCGGAGGCGGAGCTTCTGCACTGGTTGTAGAAATGATTTAAGTACACTAAACAAATACATCTGTCGCCCACTACAAATTTTTTGCATTTTTGGGGTGACGGATGTATAATATTTTCATCTGATTATTGAATCTTCATTACGTATTATTCTGAATAAATTTTTCACTTCAAGAAACAATTCGCCTATTCAAAAGTTGCTACTGTACTTCTCTGTATTTCTTATTAAATAAAACATCAAAATTCTGAAACAACTTCAAGAATCGTATATTTACGAAGATCTATTTACCAGATAAAATTATTTCCGGTTATCAACGTTTATTTTTTGTAGCAAAACAAGGCATACTTATCATGAAAAAGGCATTATCATTACTCGTTTTAGCATTTACTATCGCTTTTGTTGTTCCGACAACACAAGCACAGGTTGGGATCACAGCTGTTCCTTTCCTGCAAATAGAACCTGATTCTCGCGGAGCGGGAATGGGTAGTACAGGTGTTGCAATCGCAGACAACGCCTCCGCCATATTTTGGAATCCTGCAGGCCTTGCATTTCAAAATCAAAACCAAATTAGTATAACACATGCTAATTGGTTACCTGCATTTAACGCAGATCTTTTTTACGACTATCTTGTAGGTACTTACCATGTTGAAGGAATTGGTACGATTGGTGGACATATCACATTTTTAAATTTAGGTGAGCAAGTACGAACTGACGAATTTGCCGAAAACCTGGGACGTTTCAACAGTTACGAAATCGCTGCCGGACTCTCATACGGGTATCAATTATCTGATAACTTCTCTTTAGGAACCGGGATACGCTATATCTACAGCTCATTAGCTGATGGAGAAGTAAGTGGACAAAAAATTAATCCCGGCTCAAGTGTAGGCGTTGATTTGGCAGCACTTTACAGAAGCAACGAATTCCAAGTGGCAAACCGAAACGCCTCAATACGTGCAGGTTTTAATCTTGCAAATATCGGCCCCGGTATGCAGTACACAGATAACGCACAGAAAGACCCACTTCCAACAACTTTACGCTTAGGTTGGGCTTACACCATGGACTTAGATAACATGGGAATGTATAGCATTACTTTTACCAATGATATTTCCAAAATCATGGCTAGAACTGAAAGAACTGTGGACGGAAATGGTGATGAAACTTTTGAGCCAATGGGTGTTGGAAAAGCACTTTTTAACTCTTGGGGCAGTTTGGAGCGTACCACAGGTCAGGGTGAAACCGTATCACTAAATCTTGCTGAACAACTAATGTGGGGTTTTGGTCTGGAATTTTGGTACAACGATCTTTTTGCGCTGAGATCGGGGTATTATTACGAGAATCCTGATAACGGTAATCGTGAATTTGTTACACTCGGAGCGGGGCTGAGGTACAATATTTTTGGTGTGGATTTCAGTTATATCTACACATTGGAAGAAGATCACCCTTTGGCAAATACTATCCGACTCAGTCTTTTGGTAAATTTCCAGTAATGGCTGTGTGAATGACTTATATACATTTCAAAAGCAGTGGTAGACTTCTAATATCACTGCTTTTTTTATGTTTTTTGCTTTTCTCATCCGCTTATTCTCAAGAATATCGCTCATCTTCTCAAACCCTTTTATCCCAACCTGTTGACGGGACTCTTCACATCGTAGGTGTGATGGTGGAATTTCAACCTGATACGAATCGATTTACATCGGGTAATGGAACATTTGAGCCAGGCAGTATTCCCTACTTAGAAAACCCCGGTACAACAATTGACGCTCTACCCCACAATCGGCAATATTTTGAAGCACACCTTCAATTCAGTAAAAACTATTTTAATAGAATGTCTGAAGGTGCTTTGGATATCGAGTCTTACATTTTGCCAGATATTCTTCGCCTTGAACAAGATATGGCCTACTATTCGCCTGTCGGAGAAGATCCGGATTTATCACCGCTATCTGAATTAACCCGAGACGTATGGGAAACTGTCGCAGAAATGGATATCCAAATTCCCACAGTACAGCCCGGGGATAATATCGCATTTGTGATTTTTCACGCCGGAATTGGCCGGGATATAGAGCTATCCGGCACCACCCTCGACAGAACACCCCAGGATATTCCTTCGGTATATCTTAGCCGGCAAGCACTCTCAAATATGCTGAATGATCCCTCTTTTAGTGGCTTTCCGGTACAGAACGGAGACATACTTGTAACGAACAGCCTCATCATCCCCAGAACTTTGAGTCGATCGGGAGAGGATATTACTGGTAATCGATATGTACTCCCGCTCTCCATTAACGGAATGCTTACAGCTCAAATAGGAAGCCATTTGGGACTCCCCGACCTCTTCAACACGGAAACCGGTGAATCCGGCATTGGTCGTTTTGGCTTAATGGACGGAGCCGGAATCTTTGCATACAATGGGCTTTTCCCTCCTGAAATGTCGGCTTGGGAAAAATATTACCTCGGATGGTCTGATCCGGTCACCATTTCTTCAGATCAAGAAAATAGCGTATCCCTGCCGGCTGTGTCTCAGCAGCGTACAAACAGTTTAGCAAAGGTAGAACTTTCATCAACTGAATACTATCTGATTGAAAACCGTCACAGAGATCCTCAGAATGAAGGAGTAACTTTAACGATTCAAAAACCTGACGGATCTATCGTAGAGCAGAACTTCTCAAATATTAATACGGATTTTACAAATCAAGAAAGTGGGTTTGATGAGCTATTGGAGCCCGGAGTAGTCATTAATGTAAGCAATTTTGATTTTGCACTTCCCGGAGGCCTGGATGAAGAAGGCGACCGCGAACTGAACGGAGGTGTTTTAATCTGGCACATTGATGAATCAATTATTCAGAACAGACTCAACCGAAATACTGGCATAAACAGTATATCCGACCAAAAGGGAGTAAAACTTATTGAAGCCGATGGAGCTCAGGATATTGGAAGACCGGTTTCTGTTGGGCTTTTCCAAAACGAATCGAATGGATCTCCTTTTGATTTTTGGTGGAATGGCAATAATGCTACCGTGATCACTCAAACCGGAAACATTACACTCTATGAAAATCGGTTTGGTCCCGATACAACACCTGCCAATCAAAGCAATTCAGGGGCAATAGCTTCTTTTGAGCTGTTTGATTTCTCTGATAATCTGCCAAACGCGAGTTTCAGTGTCAGACCCACTGAACCTTATTCTGACCTATTTCAACTAAGAATCAATAGATCCGATTTAGGTATAGAGACATTTACACCCGGCAACAATAATTATTGGACCTCTTATCCCCTCTCACTTTTCCCAATTGAGCAAGGCAGTGATAAATTTCTGATTATTCCGGGCAACAACGGCATTCAGAAACTGGATATTGAAACACAAGAATTATCCAATGCGTTAATAGATCTGGAGAGCTATCAGCAGCCAGTTTACAACACAAATAATGAATTGCTTTATGCAGCTCCAAATCCCACGACTGTTCAGGAGTTCATGCCATTAATTTCTCTTGATCCGGTTCAATCTGAGCTTGAAACTACAGATCAGTTTACGGTTCCCGCTAACCGAGGTAATTTGAGTATCACAGAATCGAATATTATCGATCTGGATGGTGCAGCAAACCGGTTTGATATCGAAGCTGAGATCGTTCAGCCAACTCAAAATCAAGTCATTTTCAGAACTGAAATCAGAGGCGGATACTCCGCTGAAATATCTTCACAAAATATTACCATTAACTATCCGGGTGACTCGTCAGTAATCTCTATTTTTGAAGAAGACTATTTTCAAAAAAGATTTTTATCCATCATTGAAATTGAAAATGAATCTCCTTTCTTTTTATTTGTTGAAGGAAATTCACTGAAACTATTCTCTTCTGAAAATCAATACCGTGAAGCTTATCCACTTTACAGAAGCTCATCTATTAACCGGCCGGCAGTTGCCGATCTGACAAACACCGGGACCCCTGATTTTCTTTTTATCGATAATGAAATAAACGCACTTGTAGGTATCAATAGAAATGGTGCCTTACTGGATTACTTTCCTATAAGGGCTCCAGAGGGTGTAACTTTTACCGGTTCGCCATTAATTTCAGATTTAAACGGAGACGGAAATTTAAACATCTTAGTTCCAGGTTTGTCGGAATCTGCTTTAAATTTGTACGCATATGATCCGGATGGTAACCCTTTGGAAGGATTTCCACTTCTTGTCGGTGGAATACAAAATTCCACTGATCGAATTATCAGCCCTCTGAAATTTGACCAATACATTGCAGCAGTAAGTCCCGCAGGTGATTTAAAAGTTTGGGAGTTTCCTCAAATGACGGATATTAGATGGGCCTCGGTGTACGGTAATGAACCGAACAATAAAAGCTCAGGCTTCGTCGGCAACAGCCAGCAAGAGAATCCCAATTTTGTCTTATTGAATAAAACCGAAACCTATAACTGGCCGAATCCGGCTCAGAATGAAACTAACATTCGCTTTCAAACGAACGGGTCTGCAGAAGTGAAAATTCGAGTATCAACATTAAGTGGGCGAACGATTTACAGTCGAACATTACAGAGCAGAGGAGATGCTGCAGAAGAAATTTCAGTAGATACATCCTCATGGGCCAGCGGTGGATATATTGCTCTTATAACGGCAGAAAAAGACGGCCAAAAAGAGAGCAAACTCGTACAAATTGCTATCACTAAATAGATGAAAAATTCCGGAACATATCGATTCATGTCAGCGTGGTTTATCTCCATGTTTATGATACTCGGTAGCTGGAATATCGCGATTTCACAGACGTCCCCTCAATTTTACGACTATCCACATAATCATTTGCCGTGGTTTACTATCGAAACCGAATACTTTTCCATCCATTTTCAGGAAGGAAGTGAGTGGAGTGCGAAGCATACGGCAACAGTAGCCGATTCCATTTATACCCCGATTACCGATCTGTATAATTATACTCCCGATCGAAAAATCAGCATTGTTTTGAGAGACAGAGAAGATTTTTCAAATGGTGCAGCGTTCTTTTTTGATAATAAAATTGAAATATGGACTCCCGCATTAGACACACCGTTAAGAGGCACGCATGATTGGCTTGAAAATGTGATTACCCATGAGTTTACACACATGATTCAGCTCGGGGCATCGATGAAAAGGGAGAACAGTATACCGGCAATCTATTTTCAATGGTTATCGTATGAAGATGTCCGGCGTCCGGATGTTTTATATGGATTTCCAAAGGGTGTGATTACTCTGCCCTTCGCAAGCCTGAGTATTCCCGCATGGTTTGCTGAGGGGACAGCTCAGTTTCAGCGTACAGGATTGATCAACGATTATTGGGATAGCCATCGAGACATGCTGCTTCGAACATCGATTCTATCAAATTCCTACCTGAGCTTTACTGAGATGGGACATTTCAGTTCAAAGAGTAGTCTTGAACGAGAATTTGTTTACAATCAAGGCTTTGGATTTACGATTTATCTGGCCGGTCGTTTCGGTGAAGATGTATTAGCTGAAATCACATCAGCTTCCGCTGGTGGCAAACATGGTAACTTTAGCAAAACTATAGAGTCTGTAACCGGTTACTCCGGTGAACAGCTATTTCAGGAGTGGATCGATGAAAAGCGATATGAATACGATCAAGTAAATCAAACCTTAGGTACGTCAACATCCACAAATATAGAATCAAAGGGATTTTTCAATTTTCATCCACAGTTTAGCCCTGAAGGAGAACGGTTCGCCTACCTTTCTAATCGGGGCCGTGATTATGCGCGCAATACATTGGTCTTGGTTCAGGACGGTGAGCTCACTGAGGTAGATGATCTGAGATCCACACAAACACTATCTGACGGTCAGAACTATCAACTTTCACACGGATTCTCATCCAACACCGCACTCGATTTCATAAGCAGCAGATTTTCGTTTTCACCCGACGGAAACAAAATCATCTACAGTCGGGCTGAAAAGAATCGGGTCGGTGAAACGTACAATGACCTTTATATTTACGACATTCACGATGAGCTTAGCCAACAAATAACATCAAATGCCAGAATACAGGATCCTAACTGGCACCCAAGCTTAAAAAATATTGCAGCCGTACAATTTTCAAACGGGACCCAAAATATTGTTTTGGTTGACCCGGAATCAGGAAATATCACTGCATTGACAAACTTTCAGTACGGAGAAACGATTCACTCCCCTGTTTGGAATTCAGACGGCAGTAAAATCTACTTTGCTGCTGCAATTCAGTCTAACAGAAATATCTATTATTACTCTTTAAATGAGGATGAAATTATTCCCGTTTTTGAAAGCAAGTTTGTCGATTTCAGAGACCCATGGATAGATTCAGATGGAAATTATCTCTACTTCTCATCTGATGTAACCGGCATTTTTAATATTTACAGAGTGCATTTGGACACAAATCAAATTGAGCAGATGACGAACGTATTGGGTGGAACTTTTATGCCTCATGTCAAAGGAGCTCAACTTTACGCTTCTGAATACAAAAACGATGGGTACAAAATCACAAGATTTCCTGTGTCGGGTAATCCTGTAGATTTCTTTAATAGATACATGAAGTCAGAAACTTCTCAGGCAGAATTTCTTGCTTACAATGATGAAATAACATCAAAACCAACATCAACACAGCAGATTGAAGCCTATAGTGAAACAACCACAGGTCTATCTGTATTCCCTGTTGTACGATTTGACAACTATTCAAAAATAAATGGCGGCAACGGGGCTTTAATACGATCCGGTGAATTGGGTTCTTTATCTGAAAATTTATGGCGGGATCTAAAGGTAGGTGCATACTTTTCCACCAGGGATGTGACAGAAAATATTTCGTTATTCGCAGGAGCTCTTTTAGGTATTGGGTCGAGACCTGCCGATGGGATTGGTGATTTTTTCACTCCTGCCAGAATCAACAATCTGGATAGAGACCTGTTTTTTATCGCTGAACATCGGGGTCTCCCCTTTATCAAGCGAAGTTGGTCACCCACCGTCTCTATTGAACTGTACAACTTAAAACGAAATGTACAGAACGGCCTCGAGTTCGAGGAATTCCGATGTACCTCATGTCTTCCGGAGGCCCGTCAGGTAGACACACGTTACTCAATATGGGAAGCCAATCTGTTTCTCCGCAGCAAGTTAAACCGATGGAGCCTGCTGGAGTTAGGAGCTACCTATTCACCTTATTCTGTTTCGAGTGACGGCTTTTTTTCTGAAGAGTACCAGGAATTCATCCCCGGCTCCACCTCGGATTACTTTAAAGGCGCCACCTTTACTGCCGCTTACCACGCAGAACTTATTGAACCTACCCGACATTCAGATATAGCCCCCAAAGGAGTAAAAAGCTCTTTCATTTACAAATTCCAGCCGGGCCGGCTTCTCGACCGTTTTGAACTTGATGAGGGTTCATTATCACCCATTTATGAGAGTGAAAAAAATCATTCGATTGAGTGGAAAGGCCAGTATGGTTTCTCAATTACAGATCGCTCAACAGGACTCATTACTTCCAGAGCGTTTTCATATTTGAATAATCCTGATGACTACTTCTACCTGGACTACAGCGGTGGTCTTGGCGGACTCCGTTCATACCCGTTTTTTGCTATTGGCGGACAGAGAACGGCATTTATTCGAACCTCGTTCATCACTCCTTTAGTTGAACATATCAATAGACAAGTTGGTGCTTACACGCTCGACAAACTCTACGCACACATTTTTGCAGAAACCGGAAACGGATGGGGTGGTCCGCTTGGTATTGGAAATAACCTTAAATCCGGAGTTGGAGCTGAACTGCGATTTGCATTCAACAATGCTTATCTTTTCCCCATGAAATTTTTCATCAACACCTCATACGGTCTTAACCGCTTTGATGTAAACTTACCGTCGCAATTTGTTACGACTCAGGATAGAGAAACTGTTCGGTACGGTGGAGAGATTCTTTTCTATTTTGGATTAACGTTTGATTTTGATCTGCTATGAAAAAAATCTTTATGATTGTTGTTCTTTTCATGCTGCCTTCTATAGTGCTATCACAGCCAATGGAAAGTGAAGACTTGGTAGAAGCACCCAACTTTACGAAATTTGACCTGATTGAGCCTTCATATTCCATCTCTTCATACGGTGCTGAAAATTTTTCTTTTATTAAGTCTGTCCGGGAAAAACCGGGACTTGCATTTCTAAGCTCAGCTGTTCTGCCCGGTTCTGCACAGGCTATGAATGAAAATTGGATCCGTACCGGACTCTTTGCCGCAGTTGAAGCAACCGCCATTATCCTGGCTGTTGATTATCAGAATCGAGCTGAAAGACATGAAAGACTTTATGAGCAAGATGCTGACCAAAACTGGAGTGTTGTCCAGTATGCGCAGTGGTTAACTGAATATCATATCGCGCATAATTTACCTAATCCCTATATCAGTGATTTACGTGATGAAGTTGCCGGATTAACGCCCACATTCGATACAGAAATTGACTGGGATGCAGTAGATATAAGCGTACTTAGAAATGCAGAACGCAATACACGTTACATTACGACCGATGATCAAACTGCAAACAACTTTTCCCACACACTTCCGGCTTATGGATCACAGCAATATTATGAACTGATCGCAAAATATTATCAATATCAAGCCGGGTGGAAGGATTATCACGACTATCATGATCAGCTTGGTCATACCGGCAACGATTATCTTCAGCGCTACTATTTTGACCGTAACGGTGCATATGCGAGTCCACTTTTCTGGCAATTTGCAGACGATGCAGACCGTTTTAACAGTCTATACAGAACCGGAAGAACATTCCAAATGCTATTGATTGCAAATCACGTTGCTTCTGCTTTTGATGCACTTTTCAGTGTTCAATTGAAACAAAACCGGATTGAAGCGACTTCAAGTATTGTCCCTGGACGACAATTAAGTATGACTGTTCATTTCTAACATCTGATTGAAAATCGTATTTTCACACCATGAAAACATTACTCGCGCTGCTTAAAAGTAAAACACTTTATATTTCATTAGCCGGCTTGATAACAACAGGTATTATCATAGCCCTTCTGATGGATTTTATCATCATGCCAAACTACACCAACTATAATGAAGGTGTAACGGTACCCGACGTAACAAAACTCTCTCTGGATGAAGCAGAAAGTTTATTGACCTCATATGGACTTCGTTTTGAAGTTCACGACCGCAGAGCCCATTCTGCATATCCTGCCAACTATGTGATTGATCAATCTCCGACCGCCAAACAGTTGGTTAAACCGAACCGAAAAGTCTACCTAACCGTTAATACAGAGTCTACTCCAAAAGTAGTGGTTCCGAATGTAGTTAACCTCTCATACAGGAACGCCCGGCTGCAACTGGAAAACCATGGGCTTACCGTCGGATCGACCAGTTATGAATCGGATCGATTCAGAAATACTATTTTAAGACAATCCATTGCTGCTGAAGATACCGTCGCTCGTGGAACCGCAGTAAACCTGGTTGTTAGTGACGGGTTGGGAACAAGAATGGTTCAGGTACCTGATGTTGAAGGTTTACGTCTGTCTGAAGCACAACAACAAATCATGAGAGCCGGTCTTAGAGTTGGAGAAATTCGGTTTGAACCGGCAAGAGATGTGACGCCAAATACTGTTTTATCATATAGTCCGCAGGGTCCGGAACTGACGGAAGGCGAATCGATTCAGCTTGTCGTTTCAGAGAGATTTGATGCCCGCGAAGAGTCTGAAACCGGAGCAGTTATTGACGATACCATTATCACAACACCGCCTGATACGACACAAATTGAAAACAATTAAAAAAAGAATCATCCATGAATTTTGATCTCCCAATACTTGCACCATCCATTCTGGCCGCTGATTTTTTAAAACTTGGTGAAGAGCTTCAGACTTGCAAGGATTCCGGAATTAACTGGTTCCACTGTGATATTATGGATGGCCATTTTGTACCCAATATCAGTTACGGGCCTGGAATTGTTGGAGCCGTACGGGAGGCTGTTCCGGATTCATTTCTCGATGTTCACCTGATGATCGAAAATCCTGATCACTATATCGAGGATTTTGCCGATGCGGGCTCCGACCTGATCTCTGTGCATTACGAAGCTTGTCCACACCTTCACAGAACCATTCAGAATATTAAACAAAATGGCTGTATGGCGGGTGTGGTTATTAATCCGGCAACCTCTACGGAACTGCTTAAACCCATTCTGCCATATGTAGATTTAGCACTAATCATGAGTGTTAACCCCGGTTTTGGAGGGCAGTCATTTATTGAGTCGAGTTACCAAAAAGTTCAGGAACTCAAAGAGATTCGCAGTGAACTGAATACGGAGTATTTGATTGAAATTGACGGTGGCGTTGGAACCAAAAACATCTCTAAACTTGTTAAAACAGGTGTGGATGTGCTTGTGGCTGGCAGCAGTGTTTTTAAAGCAGATAACATTCCTGAGCGAATCAATGAGCTAAACAAACTCGCCATAAAAGGTTCGGAGAAAGTGGTTTAAATCATATTCACATAAAAATCTTATCATTAGCCAAATACTAAACTTAAAATATTGACCTCTATCGAAACCTCTCAACAACTTATTGAAAAAACGATTTTCATCAAAGATCTCGACCCGGTCGTAATTCTGGGATTTAGTGATGAGCATCTGAATCAACTTGACCGTGCCTTCCCTTCTACCAAGATTACAGCCAGGGGAAATCGAATCAAAATTTTAGGCCCTCAAGATGAAGTCAGTGCCATTGAAGAGATCATGAGTGAAATGATTTCGATTGGGAGGCAAACGGGTAATATTAGATCTCAGGATGTTTCGACACTACTGGCTTTGGCTGATAAAACCGAGGGGGATAGTCGGTCACCGTCTTCGCGAGTACCATTTACTCAAGATAAAGGCGATGTAATTATCCATACTCACACCGGAGAAGCAATCTCAGCAAAGACTCCCGGTCAGCGCGAAATTGTAAAGGCTTCCGAAAATAATGACATTCTTTTTGCGATAGGCCCGGCAGGTACCGGTAAAACCTACACATCTGTGGCTCTTGCGGTGAAAGCACTGAAAGAACGAAAAGTAAAAAAAATTATCCTCGCAAGGCCTGCAGTAGAAGCCGGAGAGAATCTCGGTTTTCTGCCCGGAGATCTTAAAGAAAAGGTTGACCCCTATCTGCGTCCACTATACGATGCCTTAGAAGAGATGATCGAGTTTGATAAACTTGAGTTTCAGCTCGCAAAAAATACTATTGAGATTGCTCCACTCGCCTACATGCGCGGACGCACTCTCAATAATGCATTCGTCATTTTGGATGAGGCACAAAATGCGACCAATACCCAAATGAAGATGTTTCTGACCAGAATCGGTTTTAACAGCCGGGCAATTATTACAGGAGATATCACCCAGACAGACTTACCCAAAAAGCAGGAGTCCGGACTGATATCGATCCAGAACATTCTCAAAGACATCAACGGTATTTCATTTGTTTACCTAAGCCAGGAAGATGTGGTACGGCATAAGCTCGTTCGAGATATCATCGATGCTTACGAAAAATTTGAGAACAAATAGAGCTCACCTATCTAATAAATATTAGCCGTTTTAAACTATGACAAAGGTTAACGTCAAACCTCTGTACGAGGGAACTTTTTCTGTTGGATTGGACAAAAATTTCAGAAGAATTAATCGGGATGACCCGCCACATAAAGGTGCGCTTAAATTATCCATCAATCCTTTTTTAATACAGGATGAGGAAAAAATCATTCTGTTTGACGTAGGCCTTGGGGATCTTTTAGGAGAAAACACGTCGATCAATACCATTCTGGAGAACCTTGAGAATGAAGGGATCGAAGATTTTGAAATTACCGACATCTTTGCGAGTCATCTCCATTTTGACCATATCGGGGGACTGGCAAATCGCAATAACGGATACTGGGAACTTACTTTCCCGGATGCAAATATTTGGGTTTCAAAAAAAGGTTGGGAAAAATTGGGTAAATCCCTTGAGAAAGTGAGTGATGACGAAAAAGATTTTTATAACTTTATCGATGCTCACGCGGACCTCTCTTTCTTAGATGACGAGGAGGAGAATCGGGTTGGTCATGTGCGTGTACAGAAAATTGGTGGTCATACCGAATTTCACCAGGCACTCTTTTATGAAAATGGGGAAGATCGTTACATTATGGCAGGAGACGTTTTAGGGCGACGGAGCGCTGTTAACAGGTCTTTCGAAGCTAAATTTGATTATGATCCTAAACAGAGTTCAAAAGTGAGAAATGATCTTCAAAAACTTGCCTATGAAAAAGATTATGCTATCATGACATATCATGAGTCTGATCACCCAATTTTTAAGCTGACAGACTACGACGAGAAAAAAGGATATACAATTGAAAATATATCATAATGGAACTGCCGGATAACATAAACCGTATCAAATCATATTTAGTTGACAATGAATTCCCCGATGAAATTGAAGCCGCTGTAATTTTGGGATCCGGTCTTGGAGATTTCTCAACAACAATTGATGAACCCTTCTCAATTCCATACAACCAAATACCGGAATTCCCTCACACTTCAGTTCAGGGACACTCCGGTGAGCTATTCACGGGAACAGCCGGGGGACACAACATTATCGCATTCTCAGGTAGATTCCATCACTACGAGGGCTATCCACTTTCTAAAACGGTTCTGCCGGTACACCTTGCAAAGGCATTTAATGCAAAAAAACTGATCGTTTCCAATGCAGCCGGTGCAATCAATACCAATTTTAAAGTTGGGGATTTGATGGTTATCGATGACGTGTTCAGGGTTTTTCATAAAGTAGCACCTGCACCCGGTCAACCGTTCCGATACAATCTTGGCCCGGTTGCCGACAAAGTTCGAGCCATTGCAGCGTCCATTGGACTCGAAGTTCAACGGGGAACTTATCTTTTTGCAAAAGGTCCGAGTTACGAATCAAAAGCTGAGATTCGGGCATTCCGGATAATGGGAGCGGATGTTGTAGGGATGAGTACGGCGCCGGAGTTGATCGAAGCCTCGCGTTTGGAGCTGCCTGCAGCTGCCATATCACTGGTTACCAATATGGCCGCGGGTGTGCTGAACCAAAAACTGGATCACTCTGAAGTAAAGGCTGCCGCAGAAAGTCGTAAAGAGG
>CAYNZY010000012.1:0-4945 GCA_964401805.1 uncultured Rhodohalobacter sp. | reverse complement strand
TTCAATGCCAAATGATGAGTTTTCAAGCTAAATTAATCTATCAGGTCATCCCCCTCGCCCCAACTGCTGTCGGGACTCTTCCCCCTTCTAAGGGGGATTTTTCGAGTCGGTACCTTATATCAAACTTATGCTATTTTAAAATCAAAGTAGACTTTTCTGATTACCATAGCGATTAAGGTACTGTTTCAGCTTCACTTTTTTACGGGTACTTTCACTGGTCATATAGCGTAGCTTTCCAAAAATGGGTCTCTCCTGCCAGGCCCGATCGAACCGGCCCAGACACCAGAATATACCGGAGTAGCTGTTGGGATCACGGCCATCTATGGCATACGTATTGTTCAGATCAATAAGGTATTGAGCTGCTGTTTTATAATCCGGAGTCCATTCAATCACTTTTTTACCCCAAAGCATCCGCAGATAATTGTGAATGATTCCCTCCTCTCGCAGCTGTGTTTGTGCAGCATTCCAGATTTCGTCGTGCGTTTGTGAATTCTTTAGTTCATCATAGCTGTAGATCCACTCTCTGGGGTCGTCACGGTGCTCGTCCATGGTTTTCTGCACCCAGTCGGGCAAACTGTCGATCTGATCGTAGTCGGGCCTGTGGTGGGCAAAATGGAAGCCTACCTCCCTCCAGGTAATTACTTCGTCCAGGAATCCGTCCACATTGGGATCACCATTAAAAAAACCACCGGTGGAGCCTTTGTTAAAAGTAATTTTATTCAGGTCCCAACCATCCGGTTGATGATCCAATACGGCTTTTACAATTTCATACTCCGAGATCTTTCCAAAATGGAGCCACGGACTAAGCTGACTTGTTTTCATTTCATCGGGATCGTTTCGTTTCTCATCATACACTTTCAGGCCATCTTTAATAAATTGCCCCATCATTCCCAATGCCGCAGAACGGCCTCCCTGCCAGTCGATAGGCAGCACAGAGTGATCGATGTCCAATGTTGATATAAATCCCGGTATGTCATTTAATGCTTTCTCTGCATCCGGAATGTTTTTAAAGATCTCTTCCGGTATTTCAACACGATCTTTTTTTTCGAGTTCTTCGAGAGGGTTCTTTTTAGGAGGATTTGTATATGCTTCAATAAAGTTCTTCTGCATAATCTTTCGAAAGAAATATGCACTGTAGGGATCTTTATCGGTCAAGCCAAGAGGAATCAACCCGTTGCTGTCTACGGTGATATAGGGAATCTCCATCTGTTTCGGATACTCCTCGTTTCGCTTACGCATGATAAACACCGGATATTCATCCGTTACCAGCAGTGATGCATTTGAAGTCAGATCTTTCAGTAGCTTCTTATACTGTCCCGGCTTATCCTCAACGAATGATACATAGTTCAGATCCTGGTCTGTAGCATAATCCAGATGTTCTTTCATCCCCTGCATCATAAAAGTATGAGAACGGTCGGTTGCCCATGGATAATCGCACGAAAAGGCTTCGAGGATCAGCAGAGGTTTATCCAGCTTATTTGCCCAACCGACAGCGTATTCCAGTGCAAAATTATAGTGGAAGCGCCGGTTGATTTGCATCCAGTAGAGAACGTACTCTCCCTCAGGATTTGGCTGGTTTTGATTTCGTTTGAAAACGCGATGGCTGTTGAAATTTTTCATACGTCTCTTAACAGATAATTAAAGACGTACATTCCTTCAACGCAATGATGAAACCAATTCAGTATGCCTGATCAAGCCTCCCAGGTAGCCTGTATAAACCAAATACCCGATTGATATAAAACCAAGTAAAATGCATGTATAGAAAAAGAATCGATACCCTTTCTTTTGGTCATCCCGAAAATATGTGAGCCCTGAAACCCCCATAACACCAATAACCAGCATAAACCAGCGTGCCGTAGCTGCAGCATGCTCATGATTTTCAATAACATCATGAGTAACACCTGCCAGATTTTCAACAACATCCTCTGCATTTTCACCTGATGCAAATGAGATCAACGTAAAAACAGCCGCAATCAGAAAAGCCGCAAAGGCTACATTTCTATACTCTCTCTTATTGTTGAATAATGAAAACAGGAGCAGCGCCACGCCTGAAATCGTTAAAATTACCGGAATATGATTAACAACTAAGTGAATATGCACAGCGTCCACGTTACCTCCTTTTTTGATGAAAGTTAATCTTCAGATTCATTTTCCGATCTGTCCTCACTGCTGAATAGAGTCTTTGCATCAACAGCTGCCGGAACTTTTCGATTGCGTTCCATCCAGTGGTAAACGGTAGGTAACACAAGAAGCGTAAGTAATGTTGCCGTGACAAGACCGCCAATTACAACTGATGCCAGCGGTCTCTGAACTTCCGAACCGGGCCCGGTATTAAAAGCCATAGGGATAAATCCTAAACTTGCTACAAGAGCAGTCATTAACACTGGTCTCAATCTATCGGCTGCACCCTCCAATACGGATTCCCTAAGTGGTTTACCAGATTGTCGAAGCTCATTAAGATGGGAAACGAGAACGATACCGTTTAGAACGGCCACGCCAAAGAGTGCAACGAATCCTATGCTCGCAGAAATAGAGAGATAGAGGCCTCTCATCCAAAGAATAAATATTCCACCTGACAAAGCGATAGGCAAGTTCAGGAAAATGAGAAACGCAAACCGAATATATCCAAACATCAGGTATAGCAGACCAACGATGATCAGAAGTGAAAGCGGAACCACTACATAGAGATGCTGCATTGCCCTCTGCTGATCCTCAAATGCCCCTCCGTACTGTAAAAAATAGCCGGCCGGAACGTCAATATTTTCATTTACTGCGGTTCTAAGATTTGAAACATAGGTACCAATATCTATATCACTAATATTGATTCCTACAATAACCCTTCTCCAGTTATTTTCCCTTGCGATTTCCCTTGGTCCCTCTTCGGCACGGATATTAGCCACTCTTTTTAACGGAATAAATCCCCCACCGGGAAGCTGAACAGGAACATCCATAATGTTGGCAAACGAATTTCGCATTTCTTCGGGGTAGCGTACCACAATATCGAATCGTCTTTGCCCTTCAAAAACTTCACCTATCACAGAACCACCTATACCGGTTTCAACAACCTGCTGAACATTGTTTACGTTTAATCCATAAGAAGCAACCGCTTCCCGGTCTATTTCAATATTGAGATAGGGCTGACCCACTGTTTGCTCTAATAAGAAATTATCTGTGCCGGGAAGACCACCAAGAATGGAAGCAACATCCTCTCCCACCTTATTTAATACATCCAGGTCTTCTCCAAAGATTTTAACAGCTATATCTGACTTAACACCGCTGGTTAGTTCATCAACACGCATTGCAATGGGCTGGGTAAAGTTATAAGAGAGACCGGGTTCGGTTTCAAGATATGGACGTATCATTTCTATAATATCCGGTTTGGATACACCATCACGCCATTCATCTGTTGGCTTTAATACCACCCAAACATCAGTCTGATGAACCCCCATCCAATCGTTTGCCAAGTCAGACCTTCCCGTTTTTGGAACCACTGTTTTGATTTCAGGAATGTTTGCCATAAGCTCACCGGCGAGCCAGTTTGCGTTCTCTACCGATTCTTCAAGTGTCACCGATGGCATGCGAATCTGCTCAACCAAAATAGATCCTTCATCAAGTTCCGGCAAAAATTCAGTACCCAAAAAAGGCAGCATCACCAAAGAGATGATGAAAACAGCGGACGCTACCCCGACTGTAATACCCTTATGATCCAAACTTTTCTCCAAAAATGACTGGTAGCGTGGTTTTAACCAGTTTATGATATAGTTCTTTCTGACTTTCACACCTTTTCTGAATACAATAGCAGTCATTGCAGGTACATAGACTAACGCCAGAATTAACGATCCAAATACTGCAGCCGCCACTGTTATTGCCATGGGGCGAAATAGGATACCTTCCATTCCGGAAAAGGTCATAATTGGAACGTAAACCATCAGAATAATTAATACTCCAAAAAATATCGGCCGCGCTACCTGGTGTGCGGCTTTTCTGATTACATCAATTTTTTTGTTCTTTCCACCATCCTGATGCAGTCTGTGAACCACATTCTCAACCATTACCACGGAACCATCAACTACCATTCCAAAGTCGATAGCCCCCAGGCTCATCAGGTTTGCAGCGAGCCCAATTTGATCCATACCAATAAATGCAAATAACATCGAGAGCGGAATAACCGAAGCTACAATTAGTGCACCGGAAATCTCACCCAGCAGCAATAGCAGAACCACAATGACAAAGAAACCACCCTCAACAAGGTTTGTTGTAATGGTATCGGTGGTACGGTCAACAAGATCAGCCTGGTCATAAAATTTATCAATTCGCACCCCCTCAGGAAGACTCATGTTAACATCTTCTATTCGTTCGTCAATATCCTGAATGACTTCCCGGCCATTACCGCCCTTCAGCATCATTACTATACCGGTAACAACTTCACCGTTGCCATCTTGCGTAACGGCACCCTGGCGGAGCTGTCTGCCAAGCGTTACCTCTGCCAGATCCCGAATATAGACAGGTCTGTCTCCTGTGTTCGCTACAACGATGTTTTCAATATCTTCTGACCTGGAGATTTGTCCAAAACCGCGAATAATATACTGCTCCCGATTATGCTCAAGAAAATTACCACCCGAGACACTGTTGTTATTCGATATGGCTTCTACAACCTCGTTCAACCCAACTCCAAACGTTCTCAATTTCCCCGGTTGAATGAGTACAGCATACTGTTTTACGAAGCCACCAAAAGAGTTAATCTCGGTTACCCCCTGGACGGTTTTTAGCTGAGGCGCTACAATCCAGTCCTGTATCGTTCTGAGTTCCGTAAGGGAATATCCCTCCCCTCGTACCACGTATTGTACAATTTCACCCATCGCGGTAGAAATGGGTCCCAGCTGCGGAGTATCAACACCTTCAGGAAGTTGATCTGCAATACTTTGTACCCTCTGGCTGACAAGCT
>CAYNZY010000011.1:69898-74670 GCA_964401805.1 uncultured Rhodohalobacter sp. | reverse complement strand
CTACTCTAAATTAATTTTATGCCGAACAGACTTGAACTTAGATTATTCCTAATTGCTTTAATGGGTTTTCTGCCAATGTTATATTCTTGTGGCAGTGAGCAAAACCGGAGTATTGAAGTACCAAAACTGATGTTGATCTCAATTGATGGTTTCCATCCGGATTATGTAGAGCAGTATGAGACACCAAACATTGACAGGTTAGCTGAATCCGGTGTTCTTGCAGACTTTATGATCCCGGTTTTTCCTACAAAGACTTTCCCAAACCACTACTCTATTGCTACCGGACTCTATACGGAAAACAGTGGTCTGATTGCCAATAATATGTACGATTCGGAGATAGACTCTTATTACAGTCTTGGAAACAGAGAAGCTGTACAGGATTCCCGTTGGTATGAAGGTGAACCGATATGGGTTACTGCTGAGAAACAGGGTGTCAAAACTGCTCCGATGTTCTGGCCCGGTTCAGAAGCACCGATTGGCGGTAGTTACCCGACCTACTCGTATCCATACGACGATGATCTACCCTACAGCGCACGTGTGGATTCTGTTATCCATTGGATGACCATGGACGAAGAACAGGCGCCCAATTTTATGACGCTCTATTTTAGCAAAGTGGACACATACGGACATTGGTACGGACCGAACTCTGATTCAACTGCTGCCGCAGTTCAGGAAGTAGATGAACAGCTTGGATATTTGCTGTCGGAGCTTGAACGAGTGGAAAAAGCAGAAAGCCTGAATATGATCATCGTTTCCGATCATGGAATGGCAGAAGTATCCGAAGAGAAAGTTATTTTGCTGGATCAGATTATCGATTTGGAAAGAGTGGATGTGGTAGACTGGAACCCGGTCGCGATGATCAATCCGGAAAATGAAACTGACAAGGAAGTGATTTACGATCAGTTAAAATCAAATGAAGAAAACTACAGCGTGTACAAAAAAGAGGACTTGCCGGAAAGGTACCACTTTAAAAATCATCGGCGGGTGCCGGAAATTATTCTGATTGCTGATTTAGGTTACACTATAACAACATCGGAAAGGTTCACTGAGTACGGTATTTCCGGAGGAGCGCACGGCTACGACAACCAACATCAGGAAATGCGCAGTTTTTTCCTGGCAAACGGTCCATCATTCAAACAGGGAGAACGAACTCCGGGTTTTCAAAATATTCACCTTTATGAATTGATGGCTCATCTGTTAAATCTCGAACCGTCACCCAATGACGGGAGTCTTGATTCATTAATTCATATCTTAAAGGAATAACACTCAACTCAAGTTTATCATGCTACATATATTACAAAGGAACGCTCTTTATCTGTTAACGGCACTTGTATTCGCTTTTAGTCTGAATAGTTGTGTGAATCCCGACACAGATCAGGCAGAAAGTGAGTCGAATCCCGTGCTGATGATTTCTATTGACGGATTGATGAATGAGTATATCGAACGCAATGAAACGCCAAATTTCGACCGGTTTTTATCTGAGGGGGTTCAGGCCGAGTATATGATTCCGGTATTTCCAACCAAAACATTTCCAAATCACTGGACATTGGCCACGGGGTTATACGTGGAGAATCACGGAATTATTTCAAATAGTTTTTACGACTATGAGCTTGACGCTCGCTTTAGTTACGGAGCTCCCGATGGGCAACATGACTCGCGCTGGTGGGGAGGAGAGCCGATTTGGGTCACTGCTGAAAAACAAGGAAAGACGTCCGTTAACTTTTTCTGGCCCGGGTCTGAAGCTACATTTGATGGTTTACAATCCACCAAATGGGTGGACTATGACGGCTCAATTCCGGACAGCACCCGCATAGACAGCATAGCTGCCTGGTTTAATCCTGAAGGTGACGTTCAGGCAGATTTTGGCACGCTCTATTTCAGTTTTGTGGATAGCCGCGGACACAGGTATGGCCCCGACTCACCCGAAGTGGATGAGGCAGTTGTAGAAATGGATACACTGTTCGGTTATTTTATGCAGAGACTCGATGAGGTTGGACTGTCAGATAAGATTAACGTGCTATTGGTGTCGGATCACGGAATGGCCGCACAGTCTGAGGAAAAAGTGGTTTTCCTGGATGAGATAATCAATCTGGACGACGTGGATATGATCGACTGGTCGCCGGTTGCGATGATTCGACCGGATGAGGGTAAAAGAGATGAGGTTTACTCTGCCTTAAAAGAAAATGAAGAGAATTACAGAGTTTACTTAAAAGATGAAATGCCGGAGCGATTTCATTTCAGCGACCACTATCGGATCCCGGAAATTATTATGATTGCGGACATGGGTTATACGATTACCAGTCGTGATAATTTTGAAGAACGGGGTGTGGTGCCCGGAATGCATGGGTTTGATAACATGGAGCCGGAAATGTTTACCTTTTTTGCGGCAAAAGGCCCGGCATTTAAAGTTAACCAAACGGAGAGCCCCGTTGAATCTGTAAACATCTATGAGCTGATCTCATATCTGCTGCAAATTGAACCCGCAGAGAACGATGGAAGTCTGGATGGAGTTAAAAAGTTTTTAAAAGAATAGATCAAAAGTACTTCATGATAAGGTTTAGATACGTAATTTTCGTTTTTTGAATTGCATCTAAGCCGAATATAAAATACCATACGCAATTGATGCTTGTGTAAAAATCCAAACAATAGTTAAACAGATAAATGGCATACGTAGTAACAGAACCATGTGTAAACTGTAAATACACGAACTGCGCAGCGGTATGTCCCGTTGATGCTTTTCGTGAAGGCCCAAACTTCCTAACCATTGATCCTCTTGAATGTATCGATTGTGATGCTTGTGTGTCTGAATGTCCGGTTGAGGCAATTTATCCCGATGATGAAGTACCCGAAGAGTGGGAGCACTATATAGAACTGAATGAGCGACTTGCTGAAAAATGGGAAGACCGGATTATTAATGAAACATTTGACGCGCTCCCGGATGCAGATGAGTGGGCTGAAAAAGAGAATAAACTTGAGTTTTTAAAGGAAGATTGGGATTAGTGAAATCCAAGACGCCCGCAACTGTCCTCTTAAAACTTTCTTTAAAGATTATCTGTCCCATTGAGTAAAACTGCAGAATCCCATCACATCTTACGAATCAGGAATAAAGAGCTTGATTTAAGCACTCCAAAAGTGATGGGAATTCTAAATGCTACTCCCGATTCATTTTCTGACGGAGGTGAATACAATCATAAAGAAGCCGCACTCCGGCGGATAGAGGAGATGATTCTTCAGGGCGCTGAGATTATCGATATTGGCGGTGAATCGACCCGGCCGGGCTCAGATCCTGTTACAATTGATGAAGAAGCGTCAAGGGTGTTACCTATTCTTAAGAGCGCCATCGATAAATTCCCGGATACTTTCTTTTCGGTTGATACAACAAAGTATGATGTTGCAAGACCTGCTCTTGAGGCCGGAGCACACATCATCAACGATGTGAGCGGATTGCAGAAAGAGCCCCGGTTTGCTGAGTTGAGTTCGGAATTTGATGCCGGATACGTTTTGATGCATTCTCAGGGAGACCCCAAAACCATGCAGGAGAGTCCGAAATACGAGGATGTTGTCTCAGATATATTAGACTTCCTTGCCCGCCGAATCTTAATTTTGGAAAAGAAAGGCGTAGAAAATCTATTTGTGGATCCCGGTATAGGATTTGGAAAAACCCTTCAGCATAATCTGAAAATCATTTCCGGACTTCATAAATTCACTAAATTTGGCTACCCTGTATTGATGGGCGCTTCCCGTAAATCGATGATTGGAAAAATCTTAGAAGACAGGCCGGCAGATGGCAGACTGGCTGGAACACTGGCCGTACATTACCATAGTTTATTAAATGGTGCTAAGATTTTACGAGTACATGATGTACAGGAAGCAAGCGACTCAATTCAAGTATTCAACGCAATAGTATCAGCTGAAGACAGATAGCAGATAAACCTCAAAACAAAATACTGTGATACCGATAGGATTTTTAGAGTTTGGTCTCAAAGACCTGCTGGAGACACTGGTGATTGCACTGGTGCTATACTATCTGTATAGGTGGATACGGGGTACATTTGCAATACAGGCTGCATTAGGCCTTCTTTTTGTAATTATTTTGAACGGTGTTGTGAGTCTATTGGGTTTTACAACGCTTAACTTTATGCTGAAAAGTATTCTGGATGTAGGTGTGCTGGCCGTTTTCATCATCTTTCAGCCAGAAATTCGCAAACTGCTCTACAGCCTTGGCCAAAACACAGCATTCGACCGGTTCATCGGCCGCTCGGGAGCTGATAATGTTATCGAGGAGGTAATTGATGCCGTAAAAAATATGGCTCAGGTTAAAACCGGGGCGTTGATCGTATTTGCCCGTAGCTCATCTTTGCAAGACCTGGTTGATGTGGGTGTGAAGCTGGATGCACGGGTAAACGCGCAGCTTTTACAAACAATTTTTCAAAAAGATACACCCCTTCATGATGGCGCAGTTGTCATTCGAAACAATCGGATAGTTGCCGCAAGCTGCTATTTACCAATATCTCAAAATCCCAATATCTCATCGGTATTTGGTACCCGTCACCGGGCAGCTGTGGGAGTCAGTGAAACAAACAATGTGTTTGTGGTTGTGGTTTCAGAAGAGACCGGACGGATATCGATCGCAAAAAATGGAGCACTGACGAGCGGATTGTCTATTCAAAAACTACGCACCGAAATGGAGCAGTCTCTTGGTGAAGACAAGGGTGATAGTATGGGTTTCAGCTCAGAGAAAGCCGATCTTGAAATGAATTGATTGTTTAGAT
>CAYNZY010000011.1:5798-69798 GCA_964401805.1 uncultured Rhodohalobacter sp. | reverse complement strand
CCTCCTTGGAAATGAGGGGACTTCTCATTTTGCCAAATCCAATCACTTTATTCTGAATTCATGTTAAATAGCTCTAAAAGATCTTTAGCTGCTTTAAAAGAGCTGAGTTCTCCTGACTGAACATCTTTTTCAAATTCAGCCAGCTTTTCTTTAACTCCAGAATCCGAATAGAATTTCTGCTTCAACTCCCGGTTAATGGTTTCATACATCCAGTATGCAGCCTGTTCCTTGCGATGCTTTTCAAAAAAACCGTTTTTGAGTGTTAAGGAGAGATAATTCTGAACTTCCTCCCAAATCTCTTCAATTCCTTTTGAGTGAAGTGCAGAACAAGTCAAAACTTTAGGTTTCCAGCCCGATGGAGACGGAGGGAATAAAGACAATGCATTTTCATATTCTTTTTTTGCTTTATTTGAAGCAGTGATATTATCTCCTTCCGCTTTATTGATGGCAATCAAGTCAGCCATTTCCATAATTCCACGCTTAATACCCTGCAGTTCATCCCCGGCACCGGCGAGCATCAGAAGAAGGAAGAAATCTACCATGGAATGAACGGTGGTTTCAGACTGTCCCACACCAACAGTTTCAATGAAAATTGTGTCGTAACCGGCTGCCTCGCAAAGCAGCATGGTCTCCCGTGTTTTTTGAGCGACTCCGCCCAGTGTGCCTGAAGTGGGGGATGGGCGGATAAATGCCCTGTCGTCGGTAGATAATTTCTGCATACGCGTTTTGTCTCCGAGAATGCTTCCTTTTGACCTGCTGCTGCTTGGGTCGATGGTCAAGACGGCCAGCTTATGTCCATCATTGATAAGGTGCTTTCCCAGGGCTTCAATGAATGTACTCTTTCCTACACCCGGAACGCCGGTCACTCCAATTCGAACGGAGTTGCCTGTTTCCGGTAAACACTCCTCAAGAATTTGTTGCCCAAACTCTCTATACTCATTTTTTGAACTTTCAATCAGCGTAATCGCTTGAGACAAAATAGTTCTGCTGCCCTCTTTTACGCCTTCAACATATTCCTCTAAAGATCTTTTAGAAAGCTTTTTGGTCCGATAATTTGGGTTGATGGATTCGGTCACATCAGCACCTTTATTAATTGAAAGTGATTTGTTTTTGGATTTAGGCATAATACTTCTCCCCTTGAGGGGAGTACCATCCCGAATTGTTTCGGGATGGGGAGGGGTGTTAAGAATTTTGATTATGATTCAATTTGATCCAATTATTTATGTCTTCTACAGCACTGGAAAGATCTTTTCGAATCTCAGACTCATTAAATCTAAGAAAGTTGACTCCAATTTTTTCAATTTCCTGTTGCCTGTTTAAATCTGAAATGGATACTTCAGGATGATCATGGTATGAGCCATCAATTTCGATTGCTAAAGAAAGCTCATGGCAAAAGAAATCTACAATGTAATTTTTTATTGGTACTTGTCGGTGAAATTGATGCCCTAATTTTTTTCCTCGAATCTCTTGCCATAATAATACTTCTCCGTATGTCATATTATTGCGAAGTTTTCTGGCAAGTTTTTTCAACTTTGGGTTGTATGGAAGAATTTTATTAGGCATGATTTACTTAGACGTATTTTTAACACCCCTCGACCGCTCACGCGGCCACTCCCCTCGAGGGGAGATTACTAATCCATCAAGATTTTCAAAATCTTCTGGGCCGCTTCGGCGATTACGGTACCCGGGCCAAAGACTGCTGCAACACCTTGGTCATATAAAAACTGATAATCCTGGTTGGGTATCACACCGCCAACAATTACCATAATATCTTCACGTCCCAGGTTTTTCAGCTCCTCAATAACTTTTGGGACGAGCGATTTATGACCTGCCGCAAGGCTTGATACTCCAAGAATGTGCACATCATTTTCCACGGCTTGCCGGGCAGCCTCTTCAGGTGTTTGAAAGAGAGGGCCAATGTCCACGTCAAATCCCAGATCAGCAAAGCTGGTGGAGATCACTTTGGCTCCACGATCGTGGCCATCCTGTCCCATTTTTGCAACCATAATTCGAGGTCTGCGCCCTTCCTTCTCTTCAAATTGGTCTGCCAGTTCACGGGCTTTTTTAAACTCTTCGTTATTGTCTATTTCTGATGAATACACGCCGGATATGGATTTAATGGTTGCCTGATAACGACCGAATGATTTTTCCATCGCATCGGAAATTTCACCTAATGTAGCTCGCTTCCGCGCCGCATCAACGGCCAATTCCAGCAGATTACCCTCGCCGGATTCAGCACATTTGGTGAGTGCATCAAGCGAAGCATCAACGTCTTCCTGATTTCTTTCCGCCTTTAATGTTTTAAGTCGCTCAATCTGAGACTGTCGCACTTTCTCGTTATCCACTTCAAGGATATCGATCGGTTCTTCTTTGGCCAGCCGATATTTATTTATCCCGACAATCGTCTCTTTCCCGCTGTCAATTCGAGCCTGTTTGCGGGCTGCGGCCTCTTCAATTCTCATTTTTGGCACACCGGCCTCAATAGCTTTGGCCATGCCGCCCAACTCTTCAACTTCTTCAATGAGCTCAAGTGCATTTCGTGCCAGCTGATCGGTTAAACTTTCCACATAGTAACTCCCGGCCCAGGGGTCAATCGCCTTGGTTATTCCCGTCTGCAATCGCTTCATCCAATGCGTTTGTGTGTAACGATTGGGTATGTCCGAGCGCGGCCGCCATTGCTTCAATTGCAGTCCGGGCCACATTGTTGAATGGGTCTTGTTCTGTTAGGCTGTACCCGGAAGTTTGTGAGTGTGTTCTAAGCGAAAGTGATTTTGGATTTTTTGGATTGAACTGCTTCATCAATTTTGCCCAAAGCATTCGCCCGGCGCGCATCTTTGCAATTTCCATAAAATGATTCATTCCAATACCCCAGAAAAAAGAGATACGGGGTGCAAACTTATCAACATCCAAGCCGTTCTTTATTCCTGCTCTCACATATTCCAGGGCATCTGCGAGCGTGTAGGCGAGTTCAAGATCAGCAGTCGCTCCGGCTTCGTGCATGTGGTATCCGCTCACGCTAATCGAGTTAAATCGCGGCATATTTTTGGATGTATACTCAAAAATATCACCCACAATTCTCATGGATGGTTCCGGCGGATAGATGTAGGTGTTGCGAACCATAAACTCTTTGAGAATATCGTTCTGAATGGTTCCGCTAAGCTTTTCCGGAGAAACACCCTGTTCTTCTGCTGCCACAATGTAAAATGCCATGACCGGAATAACGGCTCCGTTCATCGTCATGGAAACAGACATTTCATCTAACGGAATCCGGTCAAACAGAATTTTCATATCCAGAATGGAGTCGATGGCAACACCCGCTTTCCCTACATCACCCGAAACCCTGGGATGATCGGAATCATAACCACGGTGTGTAGCCAGATCAAAAGCTACTGACAGTCCTTTTTGCCCGGCGGCCAAATTTTTTCGATAAAAAGCATTGGAATCTTCTGCTGTTGAAAACCCAGAATATTGGCGAACGGTCCATGGACGAACTGTATACATCGTAGAATACGGTCCGCGGAGATAGGGCGGAATTCCGGCTGCAAAATCGAGATGATTCAAGTTTGAAATATCACTTTCTGAATATCTGGACTTCACATCAATTTTTTCCGGCGTGGTCCAGTTAGTCTGCGTAGACTCACCATCACTGGTAGACTTTTCTGCAGATAAACCGGGCTTTAGTTCAATATTTGAAAAATCGGGTCTCATGATGATGCTTTTTCTGAATTAAAAATTTGATCCTGAATTTCAGAAAGTGTTTCAGGGATGTTCATACCTGAGTAGATAAAGTGATCGATGCCAAACTTTCTGAAATCATCCTCTTTGTCTTGTGGGTTGCCGGCCAAGAGAAGGGCTCCCTTTTCCACGAACAACTCACAAAACGGTTTGATCAACTCAGGATACTCTTCGTCTGATCCACATAGTACATAGATATCAGAACTTTCAGACTTCAGCTTTTTAAATGCACTCTCAACGGATTCAAACCCGATCGGTGAATCTATGCTGAATCCTGCACATCCCAACATATTGGATGCAAAAGTAGAGCGGAGTTTTCTCCACTTATGATTGCCAACAGGTACAAGCTGAACAGTTATATTCTTGTTGGTTGATTGGGTGTGTTTTTGGGTTCGATGACGTATCGATTCAAATATGTCAGCAGCTCGAAATGGCTCAAGAGAAGTGTAAAGTACTTTTTGAGGCTCTAAATATGATTTAAAAAGATCTCCCACAAGCTGACTTTTATCGAGATTTTCAGAGAGTGAATCAATCAGATTTGAAGAATCGATGGATGGTGAATGATCCGTGGTTTTTAAAACATTGGTGAAATCAGTTTCAATAATAGTATCAGCGATTTTTTGATCGCTGTTGGGGTAGTTGTTGGTACCAACTAAAGTGCGCTTTCCATTCGCATATGCCTGTAATTTTCTGTTTTTGGCAGTCTCGATTTCCGACTGAATGATTCTGTTTTTCAGTGCGTCGAGAAATCCACCCTGTTTCTCAATGAGCTGGAAAAACTCCCAGCTTTTTTGGGCAATCTCTTCAGTAAGCTGTTCAACATAGTAAGAGCCTGCTGCCGGGTCATCAACTTTGCCAAAATGTGCTTCTTCAGCAATGATGTGGTGAATGTTTCGTGCAATGCGGGATGAGAAGGAACTTGTGCTGTTGAACTGACTATCGTGTGGTTGAATTGTGAGAGAGTCAACGCCTCCGATTACAGCCGACATTGCCTCAGTTGTTGCCCTCAGCATGTTATTATGAGGATCTGCAAAGGTCTGATTCTGCGGAGTGGTTTCGGCATGAATATGAAGTGGAAGTGAGTTGTCAATTTCATAGGCATTGATCAGGTTCGCCCACAGAATCCGAGCGGCTCTGAACTTTGCAATTTCAGGAAAATAGAGTGGGCCGGCGCTTAAGCGAAAAAACAGGGTGTTTGCAGTATCATTCAGATCTTCATCGCTGCTGCGAGCCAGGTATTCGCTTGCAATAGCCAGTGAAATTCCCAGCTCCTGGATGATGGTAGCACCTGATGTATGGTAGAAAAGGCCATCTGAACAGAGAGTTTTGAAATCAGTTTTATTTACAATCTGCCGGATAGTGCTATTTAATTTTCCGGGCGGCAACGGTTCTCGTCCATGTTCAGCAGTATATGTAAATGGATCAAAAAAGAAGAAGGCGTCCCGAATATCAGCATCGGAATTTTGAATCATGGCCAGAAGTGCAGGGGTATTCATGCCGCTATTGACAAATAGATTGAACTCAGAAAGATCTATACCGGCGACCAACTCATTAAAGTCTTCCTGAGACTGAAGCTGAGTCCCAATCATATTTCCGCCAATAGCTCCATCGCTGTATGCAATGTCAGATTTTATCTGAAACGCATTAGCCCCTCCTTTCACAGACTGCTTTAATTGTGTATTGGCTTGAATCGGATCAGATTCTGAAATCAGTTCACATCGTTTCCATGTGGACTTTATGTTAGTCCGGATGGTGTCAGGGGAATAAAACTCCAATTCTTTTAGATTGTCAGTGCGATAAAATGGATAAGCTGAAAATCCCTCAAGAGTGTCCCACTTCAGCTTCTCTTTATAGTCAGCTCCCTTTAAATCTTTTTTGATCTGCTCCTCCCACTCCTCACGACTTACAGGTTCAAATTCTGAAAAAAGATTCGTTTCTTTTTGCTTCTTCACAGCGGTTAAATTTATTCTGAATTTATAATCTCTTTGTAAAATAATGAGGAGTACTCTGTTTAGCTAACCTAAACAGAAATTGAGTACGGAAAAGCGCTTACAAACTGCTATATTTGTACCGGAAAAAATATCGAATAACTAAATAAGAACGACTATGTCAGAAACAGGAAACAAAATTGGTCCGCTCACACAATTGACTGAGGATGAGCAGATGCTGAGAGATGCTGCAGCTGAATTTGCAGATACGATGATTAAGCCAAAAGTTCATGAAATGGATGAAGCTGCAAAATTGGATGACGGTTTGATTAAGCAGTTTTTTGATATGGGTTTCATGGGTATAGAAATCCCGGAGGAGTATCAGGGTGGTGGCGGATCATTTTTTATGAGTATTGTTGCCATTGAACAGATATCCAGGGTGGATGCATCTGTCGGAGTTTTTATGGACGTGCAGAATACATTGGTTAACAATGCATTTTTAAATTGGGGATCAGATGAGGTGAAGAAAAAGTTTTTACCTCAGTTGGCTACAGAAAAAGTAGGAGCCTATTGCCTGTCGGAGGCCGGTTCAGGCAGTGACGCATTTGCACTGAAATGTGCTGCTAAAGAAGACGGTGACGACTATGTGCTGAATGGCACCAAGCTATGGATTACGAACGCGAAAGAAGCAGATATTTTTCTGGTATTCGCTACAGTGGATCCATCTGCAGGATACAAAGGTATCACAGCTTTTATTGTTGAGCGTGGAATGGAAGGATTTTCTGTCTCTAAAAAGGAGAATAAACTGGGTATCAGAGCGAGTTCAACCTGTGAGCTGCTGTTCGAAGATGTCCGGGTTCCGAAAGAGAATGTGCTTGGTGAAGTTGGCAAAGGTTATAAGGTAGCAATCGAAACGCTGAATGAAGGGCGTATCGGTATTGGGGCTCAGATGATTGGAATTGCGCAGGGAGCATTTGATGCAGCTGTAGCTTATACGAAGGAGAGAAAACAGTTTGGCAAAGCTATTGCTGATTTTCAAGGTGTTCAGTTTCAGCTCAGTGAGATGGCAACTCAGTTAGAAATGGCAAGATTGCTCGTCTATAATGCAGCCCGGTTGAAAGAAGCCGGTCAACCATTTTTGAAAGAAGCGGCAATGGCAAAATACTACAGTTCAGAAGTGGCAGAAAAAGTCAGTTCAATGGCGGTAGATCTCTATGGAGGATATGGCTATGTGAAAGAGTATCCTGTTGAGAAATATTACAGAGATGCTAAAATTGGTAAGATCTATGAGGGTACATCAAATATGCAGCTTGCCACCATTGCAAAAATTATCCTGAAAGAGGGATAGTAGGAGTAAAAAGGAATATTGAAAACTGCGGGAAATTC
This sequence comes from uncultured Rhodohalobacter sp., assembly GCA_964401805.1. Classification (GTDB taxonomy): domain Bacteria; phylum Bacteroidota; class Rhodothermia; order Balneolales; family Balneolaceae; genus Rhodohalobacter. Next base: position 62,749 of record CAYNZY010000011.1, on the reverse strand, counting down.
TCTCGCAGTTTTTTTGTTTTTGGACAAAGAGTTTTGATGCACAGTTGAAAAACTTGAAAAATTATTGAATAATTGGAATGATTTTGAATGGGATTACCGTTGTTTGAAGTTGACTCGTAAAAAATATGAACGAAAAATGCTTTTCTTGTATTAAGGAAGAGAATCTGTAAGATAAATAGTATAGTTTGATGGATAATTTAGAACAGAAGTTAAAGTCGCTCGCTAAAGATGAAAAATCTTTAAAGGAATTGAAGGAGCTCTTTAGTGACGTATCAGAAGAGAGAGATAAATTTAAAAATCATTTGTTGCTTCTTGAGAGAGCAATTAAAAGCGATTACGATTCTATTGTGATTACGGAGCTTGGGCTTGAAAAGCCGGGTCCTAAAATTGTTTATGTAAATGATGGTTTTACGAAAATGACCGGCTACTCTCGCGAAGAGGCTTTGGGTAAAACTCCCCGTATGCTTCAGGGAGAGAAAACAGACCGAGCTGTTCTGGATAAATTGAAAGAGCGACTGAAGGAGGGTAAGGCTTTCTTCGGCCATACTGTAAACTATAGAAAAGACGGTTCAGAGTTTATCAATCAGTGGGATATCCATCCGCTTACAAACGATAAAGGCGAAATTACTCATTGGGTTTCCTATCAACACGATATTACCGAGCGGAAAAGATCAGAGAAGAAAGTTGTTGATTCCGAAATGGAGTTTGATAAACTCAGGGAAGAGAGTAAGAAAACACTGATTGATGTAGATGAGCAAGGCAATATTGTAACTACCAATAAGGCATTCCGCGATCTTACAGGGTATGCTGATGAAGAGTTAAAGAAATTCAAATTCTGGGAAATTCTTGAAGACGAACTTATCGAGACTTACAAGCATAAGTTTGACTCGTTCAAGCCAAGCGACTTTAATGATCGATCCTACGAAATGGTCATCAAAAATAAGAAAGGCGGACCTGTGGAAGTGAAGGCTTCGGCAAGAATATTGACCGTTCATGGACAGCAGATTGTTAGAATGTCTTTTGAAAATAAATCTCTTCAGAAACGCATCATGGCAATGCTTTCAAAGAGAAATGCAGACTTCGAAAGAGTTTTTGAACGCGATAAAGATTTTAATTACAAACTGATCAAAACTGCAGGCGATGAGTATCTGTTTGAGTATGTCTCTGACAGCTTCAGTAAAATTACAGGTATCACAGCGGATGAAGCCGTTACGTTAAATGTATCTGATATTATTCATGAAGATGATCTGAAAACATTCTTCGATCATTTAGATATTGTGCTTGAAGGCAAACCGAATACAGAACAGTTTCGCATTAAGAGTAAAGATGGCGGTTATGTTGAAGTGATCGATTACGCTAAACCGGAATGGAATGCGGATCGTACTGCGGTTGAGGCCATCAAAGGAGCTACATCAACAGAAATTTCATCTGAGTACAATTCAAACTGAAAAAAGATCCAAATCTTTTAGTTCGCCTGTTTTTTGTATCTTTTCAATAAAGAAAAAGCTATGACAATACAGGAAAAACAGGAACGGATTATACGAGAATTTAATGCTCTGGGCGATTGGCCCGAACGCTACAAGTACATTATTAAGCTTGGGCAGAAACTGGATTCTCTTGATGATGAATACAAAACAGATGAGAATTTAGTGCGTGGATGCCAATCTCAAGTGTGGCTTCACACAGAGCTTGATGACGATAAAGTCATTTTTAAAGCAGACAGTGATGCGGCAATAACTAAAGGTCTGGTTGCTCTGATGGTCCGTTTTTATTCCAATGAGACTCCTGACGATATCCTTTCTAACAATCCCGATTTTATAAAAAAAATCGGAATGCAGGAGCATCTCTCACCCACACGCTCAAATGGGCTTGCTTCTATGATTAAGCAGATGAAGATTTACGCAATGGCTTATAAAGCCAAATTACAGCAAACAACTAACTAATTTAATAGAGTACTCTCGATAATCTCTTCTTATATTCTGCGTTAACAGGCCTTGAAACTTTAATATGTACACACTTCAATAGATATTATGAATAAGAAAAATATACAGATTATTGCCCTGATTGCATTTGTAGTTATTGCGGGCGGCGTTCTTTACTATGGATTGAGTAACAACTCCGGTAATGATACTGCTAATGCTGAACGGCAGGCTCAGAAAGTTCATATCCTAAAATACAGTGATTATCAATGCCCGGCTTGTAAGGCTTATATTCCTGCTCAAGAACAGATCGAGAGAGAATACGGAGATATGGTTGAATTTGAATATCGTCATTTTCCATTAAGTGGGCACCAGTTTGCTGCATTAGCCGCCTACGCCGCTGAAGCAGCACGGGAACAAGGCAATTTTAAAGAGATGCATGATATGATTTTTGAGTATCAGGAAGTATGGTCTCAGGGAGATGCACGCGGCCATTTTATGGACTTTGCGGAAGAGATTGGGCTGGATATGGAACAGTTCGCTGCTGACCTTGAATCTGAAGAGATTCATCAGCGTGTTGAAAGTCAACGCCAGGAAGGAATTCGCCGGCAAGTAAACGCAACTCCTACATTTTTCTTCAATGGACAGCGGTTGCGACAAAATCCACAGACCTACGACCAATTCAAGTCTATGGTTGAACTCTATATGTATCGCTCATAAATAATGGTTTATCAATTTTTAGATAAATCTCCTCAATTCGAAGAGTCTGTATTTGTGGCGCCAAGTGCAGATGTTATCGGGGACGTGACCATTGGCAAAGACAGTTCGGTTTGGTTTAACTCAACCATACGAGGCGACGTCAACTGGATTGAAATTGGAGAACGTTCCAATATTCAGGACAATGCATCCATCCATGTGATGAATCAGACCGGTCCTACCAAAATAGGCAACGACGTTACCATAGGGCACAACGCAATGGTTCATGGCTGCACAATTCAGGACAGAGTTTTAATTGGCATACATGCTACTATCTTGGATGAGGCGGTCATTGAAAGCGATGTGATTGTTGCTGCCGGAACACTGGTACCGCCCGGTAAGGTGTTGGAATCGGGTTATATGTATATGGGATCTCCAGCAAAAAAACATCGGAAGTTGACAGATGAAGAGGTTGCGTCAATTCAAAAGTCAGCCGATAACTATGTAAAATACCAGCGTACTTACCGACAGGTTGATACGTACGATGAGAATCCTTTCTATACCCCGAAGCAGTAAATTTTGAAACCCACTAAGCTGTTCATAATGTGAATAATCACATAAAAATGCTTAAATAATTTGGACGTTGAAGTCCCTCTCTATTTGATAGAGAGGAAAATGGGGTGAGTCTGATAGAAAACCCTAAATTATTTAAGCGTTATTTAAATCGTTTTTTAGACAGCCTCTTTTCTTTTCCACGCATGGCCGGAATCTACATTCACATACCGTTTTGTAAACAGGCGTGCAGCTACTGCGACTTCTACTTTATTACCCGGAAAAAACTGATCGACCCATTTGTTGATTCGTTAATTAAAGAGATTTACATGTACCGGGGAACCACATATTCCGATGAGAATATTGAAACGATTTATCTTGGCGGTGGAACTCCATCTCAGCTCTCTCAGGCTCAGCTGAATCGCATATTTGATGCATTGGGAGAATCTTTTTCTTTACACCCGGTTGAAGTAACTATGGAGATGAATCCTGACGATGTTACACCGGACTATTTAAAATCGCTCCTGGATCTGGGTATAAATCGGGCGAGCATGGGCGTGCAGTCGTTTGACGAAAAATTGCTGCAGTTTATGCACCGGGCTCATACTAAAAGCGAAGCCCTGAATGCATTGGAAAGCTTACAAACAGCAGGGTTCCCAACCTATACCGCCGACCTTATTTATGGGAATCCCGGGCAGACGCTTGAAATGCTTGATGATGACATTTCTCAACTTCTTCAATTTGACCCTCCACACATTTCAGCCTACTCATTGACAGTAGAACCTCAGACGCGCCTTGGGAAACAGGTGAAGCTGGGTAGAATCTCTCCACCGGAAGATGATTTGGTGGCAGAACATGTCGATTTGTTAACGAAAAGATTTAGCGATGCCGGAATTGAGAGATATGAAGTGAGCAACTTTTCCAAACCCGGGAAAGAGGCGCTACATAACAGCAACTATTGGAAGCACGAAAACTATCTTGGTTTAGGGCCATCAGCACATTCATTCTGGCTTCTTGAAGAGGGTGGTCTACGATGGGAAAACCGATCAGATATCAAGAAATATATAGATGGTATATCCGATGGTATTTCCACCGAGCCTGAAAAACTATCGATGTTAAGCCTTGCAGAAGAGAGATTAATGCTTGGCCTGCGTACCAAGTGGGGTGTTGGGTTTGATGAACTCAAAACCCGTTATAACTACGAACTGAACCGGAAGCAAAAATCGTGGATGGAGTATCAAAGAGAACAGGGAATGTTAAAAACTGATGGGAATGTTTTGAGGTTTACATCGGAAGGATTGAAAATAGCAGATCTTTTAATTGTGGATCTGCTCTCCAAAAGTTAGGCCTATGAGTACCTCGTTTTTTGAACTATGTAATGTCATTCAGCAGATACGTGAAACCCGAGGATCAAACGCTAAAATTACCATTTTGGCTGATTTTTTATCTCAAATGGATAGTACAGAAGATGTAGAACTTGCCGCGCAGTTTATTGGTGAAGGCGCTTTCCCGGCCATCAGTGGGAAAAGGGCTTCAGTGGGCAGCCGAACAGCGGGTCTTGCGGCTTCAGAATTTTGTGAAATTGATTACGACGAGGTTTATAAACCGTGCAGAACCGCAACGGGCAGTAATTCGGAAGCGATTGAGAGACTACTGCAGAATATTCCGGAAGCTATTGAAAAAAGGGACCCGCTGAATTTATCTTTGCAAGAGGTGAGTAAGCAGTTTCATGAGCTTCTCCAAGCTTCTTCCCGCGTGGATAAAATTGAACTGCTCCAGAAAACGTGGAAAAAAATGCATCCGGTTGAAGTTAAATATTCCATCCGCATGCTTGGCCAGGGTTCACTCAGAATAGGTTTTGAAACAAAAAGTGTGATTGCATCCATAGCCAAAGCATTTGGCTACAAAAAAGAGAGTGTTCGCTATGCGCATATGATTACCGGAAGCATTGGTAAGACGGCTGTACTGGCCAGGGATGAACGTTTAGATGAGGCTGAATTTAAACTTTTCCATCCACTCTCGTTTATGCTTGCCTCTCCGATTGAGAGCCGTTCGGTGGACACTCTTTCCGAGTACATCGCCGAAGAGAAGTTTGATGGTATGAGGGCGCAGGTTCACCATTCAGAGCAAAAAGTAGAGATCTACTCACGAGATCTAAATGAGGTTACTCAATCATTTCCTGAAATCCAGACTTTTTTCAAGGAGAGGACCGTTCCGGAAATTGTACTGGATGGTGAAATCTGTGTCTATTATGATGAAAAGATTCAGCCATTCCAACTTCTTCAAAAGAGAATGGGACTGAAAAAGCCATCTCAAAAAATATTGAAAGATTTACCGGTTCTATTCATTGCCTACGATCTTCTCTACTTAGATGGAAATCCGGTATTTGATTTACCGATTGAGCAGCGTAGAAATAAACTTGAAACACTGTCTGAGAGACATAGAATACCTTTATCGAATCAGTTTGAGCTGAATGATTCTGATGTTTTGGATGAGTTGTTTGATCGTGCTGTTGCTCACGGGAACGAGGGACTGATGCTTAAAAAACGGGGTTCAGGTTATGAATATGGCCAGAGAGGTAAGTCGTGGTTAAAAGTTAAAAAGCCTGGAGGTACCCTGGATACGGTAATGATGTACGCACACGCCGGAAGTGGCAAAAGAGGTGGTTTATATTCTGATTTTACTTTAGGTATTTCAGTCAAAAATGATGAGCGCTATGAAGAAGAGTTTGTCCCCATTGGAAAAGCTTACGGCGGGTATACGGATGATGAGCTGAAAAAGATGAACACCGAAATTAAAAAGCTTACGGTAGAACGGTATGGTCCAACGCTGGGTTTGATACCCGGGCTGATGGTGGAATTGGAGTTTGATGACATTCAGAAAAACAAAAGAACCAAGGCTGGTTACACACTTCGTTTGCCCCGTTTTAAGCGCATTAGATGGGATTTAAAACCCGAGGACGCGGATACCTTGAAAGACGTTGAACGTTTGTATAAAAAAAGAGTAGAGAAGGAGAGGCTTATTCAGGGGAATAACCCATCGTTTTATTTCAGTAAAAAAAGTGAATAACCATGAATTTATTTTCTTTTTGTATCATATGCTGATTTTACAATAAATCTATTATATTAAAAGTATCTAATGTAAATAAGTTTTCGCGAAATGAGGGTATTGCTCTGCCTGAACATATTATTTTTTCTGCAATTTCTACAGATTGAGGTTAGTGCCCAGCAAGCAGATTTGGACAGCTTGCGTTCTGTAGTGAACCCCGCTATATCAACTATGGAAACTGTAGAGGCCATCAATGAACTGGGAGAGCAGTTGGTGATGAGGGGTGAGTTTACTGAGGCCCGTGAGTGGCACCTTCTTGCTTTTGAGGTTGCAGACAGGCTGGGAGAAGAGAAAGAACTGGCTCAATTTAAAACGCTTGTTAGCTTGGGATCACTTTATCTGTCCAAAGAGAAACCTGACTCAGCACTGGTTATGCTCGATCAGGCGGGGTATCTGGATGTTCCTGATGAAAGTATGAACGCACAAAAGAATCTGAAGGCGGTTGCTTTACGAATGTCCGGTCAGCTCGAGCTGGCTTCAAATCTGTATGAAGAAGCAATACAAATAGCAGACTCATTGGGTCGAGAGGATCAGGTAGCAGGATTGAGAATGAACCTTGCATCTGTTTACTCATCAATGGGTGAAGAGGTTGAAGCGCTCAGAAATTTTTACGATGCACTTGTGTTTGCCGAGGATACGAAGGATTCAGTATTGATCGCCATCACATCCAATAACATCGGTAATCTTTTTAACGAAATGGAAGATTATGAACAGGCCGAATTTTACCTTGATAAATCAGAAGAGATCAGCAGGGATATTGGTCATCAAGTAAATTTGCGAAGGGTATTTGTTAATAAAGGGAATCTCTACTCCGGACAAGGCAGGTATGATTTGGCGGAAGAGTACTATACGGAGGGGTTGAACCTGGCTGAGGCTGCTAACGACCGCTTAGCGGAAGTTCGAATCTATTATAATTTAGCAAGAATGGAAGCTCAGAGAGGTGATTTTGCCAGGGCTGAAGAGATATTCCAATTTACGTTGGAGGAGAGTGTAAGATTAGGAAGCATAGAAGGACAATATAATAGTGCCATCAGCTTAGGTGATCTGGAGGCTGAAAGGAATAATTATGGAGGAGCGGCCCGGTGGTATGCCAGAGCTCAGTCTATTGCAGAAGAGAGAGGGTATAACGGTTTTCAAACGGAATCCTATAGCAAACTGTATGAGATCTATAAAAGTGCGGGGAACACAACCCAGGCTTTACAGTGGCTGGAGCGCTTAAATGAACTTGAAGATTCGCTTGCAACTGAAGAGAAACTCAGACTACAGGCGGAATATGAAACACTTTTCAATATTCGAACCCGGGAACAGCAGGCCGAGATTATTGAAGCTCGTCAGCAGGAAATTCAGGCAAGGGTGAATCTGCAGCAATGGCTTATTGTTTTTGCTTTTTCGTTAGGAGGGTTTTTAATGGTTGTTGCATTTGTTCTGGTTCGATCAAACCGGAAAGTGAAAGATGTCAATTCTGAGCTCGAGGAGTCTAATGAAAAAATCCGAGAAGTGAACAAGACCGTAAAAGAGCAGAATGACGAACTGGAGCAGGTCAATCAGGTTAAGAACAAGCTTTTCGCAATTATCGCCCACGATTTAAGAAGCCCGTTGAGCTCACTCCAAAGTTTGATCTACCTAATCAGGGAGCATGATCTGTCTAAATCGGAAAGGAATAATATCCTCGACTCACTGGATCAAAACATTCAGGATAATTCCAACATGATGGACAACCTTCTGGCTTGGGCAAAAGCTCAAATGAACGGCGTTCAGCTAAACAAACGTGTTTTTAAATTGGCGGAGGCATCCAAAGCTGTTACTGAACAAATTCGTTTTCAAGCCGAAAACAAGGGTATTTCAATCGAAACAAAGGTTGTTGATAATCTGACTGTAAAAGCAGACTACGATATTGTGAAGCTAGTTTTGCGAAACCTGATTGCCAATGCCATTAAATTCAGCAAAGAGAATGACACGATTACGATTCGTGCAGGCAAGTCTGAAGAGTATGCTGAAGTTCAAATTATTGATGAGGGTATGGGAATCAAGGCTGAAGATCAGTCGAAACTGTTTGGCAATGAACATTTTACAACACGCGGTACGAAAAACGAAAAAGGCAGCGGGTTGGGGCTCAATTTGAGTAAAGAGTATATCGAGGAACACGGGGGTAATCTCTGGTTTGAGAGTGAATATAAAGTGGGCACTACATTCTTCTTTACACTTCCATTGGCAGAAGAGGATTCTGATGAAACGGAAGTATCTGCCAATCATTCAGGCAAAAAAGAAAGAGCCCATGTTGACCAGACCCGTTAATATCTAATCTTCGGCATCATACTCAAAGTTCATAAAAGAGCTGGCAATTCCTTCCTTTTCCAAATAGTGCTGAACAACATCCGGGTTTGGAGTATGCGTCACGTAAACCTTTTTTGGTGACAGTTCCTTACAGAACCGGATTAACTCAAAGAAATCGAGATGATCGGAGAGTGGAATGAGTTTATCTGCGGTAAGCTGAGTTCTCCGGGATTCATTTGATGCCCAGCCGGAACAGTAGGCCACCCTTGTCTTCGACAAATTTGAAGCGAAACCTTTGGAGAGAGCAGATGAAGGCGTGACCAGAATCTTACCCTCACACTCTTCACGGACATATGTAGAGTAGTTACCTAAATCAATACCGTGTTTTTCGTAAACATCACACAGCTTGAACCCGGCTCCGTGAATCATCACCGGGAGGTTTAATGGAGCGAGCATGTGCATAATTTCTTGCGCTTTGCCCAAATTGTATCCCAGAAAGATCGGAGTATAACCATCTTCAAGAGATGAAACGGCAAAATCCTGAATGTCTTTTTTTAGTTTTTCAATCGGTTCCCAGCGATAAATTGGCAGCCCAAACGTGGCTTCAGTAATCAGCAGATCAACCTGCTTGGGGGCATCAAATCCCTCAGTTGCCGGCGAAGGTGGCGTTTTGTAGTCGCCGGTATATAAAAGCGTGCCCTGCTCGGTTTCCAGATAGATCATGGCAGATCCTAAAATATGACCCGCCGGATATAAAGTGACACGAAAACGATCGGATTCAAACTTTTCATGAAATGTTAATTCGTTTTTTTCTCCTCTAAACCCTCTTCGTTCCATCAGGTCCAAAGTGGCACCTGTGGCGTAGGCTTTGGTGTTCTTATTTCGCGGCATGTGATCGGCATGAGCGTGGCTCACAAAAGCGTAATCTGCTTCGGGATGGTAGCCGTCGAGGGAGACGCCAAGCTCAGGAAAATAGAGTCCGTGATAGCCGGTTTTTTTAATAATCATGATAAAATATCGGAACGTTCAAGAAGTACATAGCTCAATAAAAACAGAACAATTCCGATCGACATCATGTTTGCAGCTACAAACCGAATTTTCCGTTTCAATGAATCTTTGTTTTCAAGAATTGCCTGAGACGTATGTTGCCAGACTAAAATGAGCTGACCGGCGACAAATATGATCAGGAGAGCCCAAAGCGAAAACAAGAGTTCGATCCATGAGAAAGGAAAGAAGGAGAGAATAAGCCCGGGCAGGGTAAAAAGTAAAAGGTACTTTAATATTTTTTTCCACGAAGGTGGAGGGGTATCATTCTCTGCAGCAGAAAGGAGGTACTCTTTGATGCGATCTGTCTTAAAAAGGAGAAAAATTCCATAGCTTATCAATAAGGCGCCAAGGGATACGTAAAAAGCGAGAAACCACTGTGTTGAGAAGTTTTCCATGTACTGCTTCCGAGTGAAATGATTTAATTCTGTAATCGGGTATAAATGTAGAGAATATTTATTGCTTTCACAGAAAAAGTGGGCTGAATTTATATCTTTAAGTCTTTTATGCATTTTAACCGAACAAGCAGTAATCATGGTCACAGATATATACCTGTTAGTTGGAGCAGTTTTGCTGATTGTAAGCGTACTGGCAAGCAAACTCTCTATTCGCTACGGAATACCGTCACTTCTTATTTTTTTGGGAATTGGGATGGCGATTGGTTCAGATGGACTAAATTGGATCTACTTCGATGATCATCAGTTAGCCCAGTCGCTGGGAATTGTGGCTCTTGCCTATATACTGTTCTCAGGTGGGTTGGATACGAACTGGAAAAGAATTCGCCCCGTTCTCAATCCAGCGCTCTCCCTGGCCACGCTGGGCGTCCTGATAAGTGCAGCCGTAATCGGATTATGTGCAGTTTGGTTACTGAATTTTTCATGGATTGAAGGTCTTTTGCTTGGGGCGATTGTTTCTTCAACAGATGCTGCTGCTGTATTTTCGGTTTTGAAGTCGAACGGAATGGGCTTCAAATATCGCTTAAAAGAGCTGATTGAGCTGGAGTCGGGTACAAACGACCCGATGGCGATTTTCCTGACGATCGGACTCATATCCATTTTAGGGAATGACCAGGCAGACTGGCTCAATTTTATACTGTTGTTTATTACTCAGATGGGTTTTGGCATTCTCTTCGGTTTTCTTTTTGGAAAACTGTTTACATGGACGGTCAACAAAATTGATTTAGTCTACGACGGACTCTATCCCGTTTTGATGGTAGGACTAATCTCATTTGTCTATGCGGTTACCGACCTTGTAAACGGCAGTGGATTTTTAGCGGTGTATATTGTTGGGGTAGTGATGTCAAGCTCGGGCTTTGTACATCAGCGCAGCCTAACGAACTTTTTTGACGGAGTAGGCTGGCTCATGCAGATCGTGATGTTTTTGATGCTTGGACTATTGGTTTTTCCAAGTCAGGTGTTACCTGTTGCCGGTGTTAGCTTGCTTATTGCTTTAGTGCTGATTTTTATTGCACGACCGCTAAGTGTATTCATTTCGCTGCTGTTTACTCAATACAGCCGCCGGGCTAAGCTAATGGTATCATGGATAGGCTTGCGAGGTGCTGTACCCATTATCCTGGCTACATTCCCACTGGTTGCCGGATTGAATAATGCAGATCTTATTTTCAGTATTGTGTTCTTTGTGGTGCTTACGTCGGTTCTCATTCAGGGCACATCCATTCCCGTTGTTGCGAGGTGGCTCCATGTCAATATGCCGTTTTCCAAACAAACCCGCTATCCAATTCAATTTGAACCGGACGTCGATACAAAAAGTGTACTGAAGGAGATTGTTGTTCAGGATGCGTTTCAAATAGTGGGGCAAAAAATTGTAGATCTGCATCTGCCCGAAAACGTCTTGATTGTTCTGATCAATCGTGAAGGGAAATTTATCGTGCCGAAGGGTACAACTCTAATTCAGGCAGAGGATAAGTTGCTTTTGCTGGCAACTAAAACAGAGCTCGACCATGCCAAAAAGATTCTAAAACGTCCCAAACAGCAGGGGTAGTTGAGGGTTATTCAATCAAAACCCGTTCATTTCCTTCTTTTAGTTCGGAAGGTATGGAGTTACAGATCGATTCTTTAAAGGCCTGAATGATCGTTTTCTTTAAATGTTTTCGGCCGTAGATCAGCCGAACTTTCCTGGAAGGAACCGGTGCTTCAAACTCCTTGATAATTGCGTTTGAGCAGGAATCTTTGTGTTCACTGATAGCAGTCCAGGGAAGGAGAGTCATTCCAAAATTTTGTTCAACAAGACGTTTTAACGTCTCCAGGTTTCCACTCTTGAACTCAATGGAAGGCTCCTTGTGATCTTTGATCTCTTTACAGAGTTGTACGGTTTGATCCCGGAAACAGTGTCCCTCGCTCAACAGCCAAATGTTTGCTAAGTCGAGGTCCTCGATGGTCAACTTCTCTTTATCAATAAGAGGGTGGCTGTGCGACAGATATCCAACAAATGGTTCAACATAGAGATCTTCTGTATAGATGAAGCTTTTGTCAGTAGGAGTAGCAATAATACCTGCGTCCAACTGGTCATTTCCAAGTTTTTCAAGTACCTCTCCGGTAATCAGTTCCTCAAAAACGAGGTCTACATTCGGATATTTTTTAATAAAAGACCGAATGAAAAGTGGAACCAGGTAGGGAGCAATGGTTGGAATAATGCCCACCTTAAACTTTCCCTGAAGTTCATCCTCTTTGAAGTTGGCAATGTCGGATATCTGTTTGGATTCATTAAGGATGATTTTTGCCTGAGCTATAATTTTTTCTCCTATTTCAGTAGGAATAACGGGCGATTTAGATCGATCGAAGATGGTAACTCCAAGTTCATCCTCAAGTTTATGAATCTGCATGCTGAGAGTTGGCTGTGTGACATAGCTTTTTTCCGCAGCCGTTGCAAAATGCCGATATTTATCTACTGCTATAATATAAGAGAGTTGTGTAAGCGTCATGGATTTAAAATCTTTCAGGTAGAATCAGATGGATTATCTTTTGCTTAGATATTGTTATAAGATCAAATAAAAGATGATCATTACCAACCAAACAGACTATGGTGACGGATAAATATATGAATTTCAAAGAAATGAAATTAATGATCTCCGGAAGAGTTCAGGGAGTGGGATTTCGCCACTTTACACGCACAAATGCCGGTGATCTCGGGGTCAAAGGCTGGGTTCGAAATCTTGATAATGGAGATGTTGAAGCACTCATACAAGGTCCTGAGGATAAGCTGGAATTAATGCTCGAGAAGTTAAAAAGCGGACCATTGCCTGCCCGTGTTGAGAATGTGAATATTGTTGAAGAGACAGAAAATCCTGATAAGAAGGAGAAAACGTTTCGAGTGGTACACTGATTCATGAGCAGATATTTTATATCCATAACACTTCCGTCTGACCTACAAAAAAGGGTTAATCAGATACTTCCTGAAAACAGAAACTGGAAAAAGACCGACCAAGGTCAGTTGCACTTGACGTTGAGATTTATTGGATCTGCTGATGCCGCTTCATTAACAGAGATAGAAGAAAAGTTATCAAGGATCAATATTCCGGAGTTTACACTCAGGCTAAATGAGATCGGATACTTTCCGCGAAAGGGTAAGATTCGTGTTATCTGGCTTGGTGCGGAGAAATCACCCCTGTTGATGGATCTTCAAAACCGTGCTGACAAAGCGGTTACTGAAGTTTTAAATAAGATGAACGAATACTCTTTTACTCCTCATGTAACATTGGCGCGGATGAAGGATAGAATAAAAAAGAGTGAAGTTGCCCACCTATTACCCGAAATTGAGGAAAGCTATGCATGTAAAGTTCAGTCATATCAGCTGATGGAAAGCAGGCAATCAAAAGCCGGTGTGGAGCATTTGCCAGTAAGAACATTTCCACTCAAAACAGAATAAAAAACCATGAATATGCTGTTTAAAATCCTGATTGCCCTGGGCGGCATCTACCTATTTTTGATACTGATTCTATTTTTGTTTCAGGGGCAGATGTTATTCTTGCCGGAAAGGGAGCACTTCCGATCTCCAGAATCGATAGGTCTAAATGCAGAAGATGTGTGGGTTGAAACGAGTGATGGAAAACAGATTCACGGCTGGTTTTTCAATCAAAAGAGAGCCGAAAAAGTGGTGTTGCTTTCACACGGTAACGCAGGAAATATCAGCGGTAGATTGGAGATTGCGGAGATGCTTTTAGATTTGGGGGTTTCCGTTCTGATGTACGACTATCGGGGTTATGGGAAAAGTGAAGGCCGCCCATCTGAAAAAGGACTCTATAAGGATATTGAAGCTGTTATCGGATTTTTGAAAGAGCAGAAGAATTACCCTGAAAATCAGATTATACTGTATGGCCGTTCGCTTGGCGGTGCGGTTTCTGCCTACGGAGCCTCAAAGTTTAATGTTGGAGGATTGGTTTTAGATTCCGCATTTCAAGATTTGAAAACGATGGCCTCGGATATTTATCCAATTGTACCGACATTTTTAGTGAGATATAACTTTTCAGCCATTGATTATCTCAAAAGTATTGAGAGTACGCCAATACTGATATTGCACAGTAGGGATGATGAAATTGCCGGCTTCCATCACGGTGAAGCGCTTTATGAAGCTGCCTCAGAACCGAAAACATTTGTGCCGCTCCGTGGCGGACATAATGATCTCTTTTTCACATCAAATAATACGATCAAGCGAAGCTGGAAGGAGTTTCTGGAGCGGCTAAGTCAGTAGTGTCGACTACGGCTCCTGTATTACTTTTGGATAGATTGCTTGCGTCTCCGGTTTGCCCGTCCATATTGCAAGGCTGTAAGCCTTATCCAACTCAGCCCGGGACGACGTCCTGTTTTAATGAGACCCATCAATAGTATCAAGTCTGAAAGTCTTGAAGAGTTCACTTTCCAGGTAGAGTGTCTTATTTATTTGAATTATCCAGTGGAATATGAAAGAGAATTGTGTGGTGAAAAGAATGCCTGTAGCAGATCTTCAGCCTGCTGCTTGATTTGCGAATCTGTTGGCCTGAAGCGTTGACTCAGAATTGGGTGTATAAGGCTTTAACCTTTTCTTTAGGTATGAATTGATTGGTTATTAAGTCGAATCAATAGGGAACCGGATAGGAATGAATATCTATTGGGTTGTAGTTTAAATCTCTCTGTTTATAGTAGATCAGTATTACATTACAGTAGTAATCGCCTTACACTTGTTGTTTAGTAAAAAACAAATCTATTGTTTACTAAACAACAAAACTTTATTTTGGTATCAAACACTATTGCTATGGTACTAAAATCAGTATTAAAAGAAGTAGCTGAAGCACAAAAAGAAAACCTGTTAAAATTAAATACAGGATTAAGGAGGCATAAACTGGATAATATGCCTGAACTGACTTCACACGCCCTGGTTATATCAGGCATTAGGCGGTGTGGGAAAAGTACACTTCTGCATCAGTTGCTTAAACAGCGGTACCAGAATGGGTTTTATCTGAATTTTGAAGACCCACGGCTGTATGAATTGGAGTTGAATGATTTTACTAGACTCGATGAAGTTATTGCTGAAAGGGAAAGTGCAGCACTTCTTTTTGATGAGATCCAGGTTGTAGAAGGTTGGGAACGGTATATACGTCAGAAGTTGGATGAGGATTTTGAGATCATCGTAACCGGTTCTAATGCATCGCTTCTTAGCAGTGAATTGGGTACTAAGTTAACAGGCCGGCATATAACCAAAGAGTTATTTCCATTTTCCTGGAAGGAGTTTTGTGAGTTTAAATCAACAGAACCTTCTGAAGAATTATTAAGGAACTATATGGAAACAGGTGGTTTCCCGGAGTATGTGAAAAGTGAGAATGAAGATATCTTACATCAGCTTTTTGAGGATATACTTGTTCGGGATATAGCCGTTCGATATGGAGTCAGAGATGTGAAAACACTCCAACGTCTGGCTCTCTATTTAATATCGAATGTAGGTAACTTGGTCACCGGAAATAAGATGAGGAGTCTATTTGGAATTGGTGCTACAAGCACGGTAATGGAATATTTTTCTTACTTAGAGCATACTTGGCTGCTGCATTTTATTCCCAAATTTAGTTATTCGGTTCGCAAGCAATCTATCAATCCCCGAAAAGTTTATGCCATAGACACAGGTTTAGTGAATGTGAATTCCAAATCATTTTCGGGCGATTATGGACGGATATTAGAAAACCTGGTATATCTCCATCTTCGCAGAAAACATAAGGAGATTTATTATTTCTCTGAAAAAGGTGAATGCGATTTCGTAACCGTTGATAATGAAGAGGCAGCTGAATTGGTACAGGTTTGTTACGAATTAACACCGGATAACCTGGACCGGGAACTGAATGGATTGTTCGAAGCCCTTGCTTTTTTTGAAAAGGAAGAAGGATTCATCATAACCCAAAGCCAAACCGATCGATTTGAACGAAATGGAAAAGTAGTTAAGGTTCTGCCGTGTCATCACTACTTTCTTGATGGATAGCGGTTTAATAGCGAATCGGACTATGAAGGGAATACACTAAAGAAAAATAGAACCAAAAAGGATTGAATTTCTGTAGGGTTCTAATTCAAACTTCCCTGTCCGGTTAGTATATTCAAACGATAAGTAGTAAGCCAAACCGTTTGACAGAGACCCCATATATGTATCTGATTTTTGATACCGAAACCACCGGCCTTCCCCAGAACTACTCGGCACCGCTGACCGATTTCGACAACTGGCCACGCTGTGTTCAGCTTGCCTGGCAAGTTCATGACGTTACCGGGAAATTGATCTCTTCAGGAGACTATATCGTGAAACCTGATGGGTTTACGATTCCATTTAACTCCGAAAAAGTTCACGGCATTTCTACAGAGCGAGCTCACGAAGAGGGAATTCCTCTGAATGAGGTTATGGACATTTTTAATCGCGAACTGGAGAAGTGCACTTTTGTGATTGGGCACAATCTGGAATTTGATCTCAATATTATGGGATCGGAATACCTTCGGATGGAGCGGGAGAATCCGCTAACCAAAAAAGTATCGATCGATACGAAGGATGAGTCTACAGAGTTTTGTGCCATTCCCGGCGGGCGCGGCCGATATAAGTGGCCGACTCTTGCCGAGTTACACGACAAACTCTTTGAAATTGGTTTTGAAGAAGCGCACAACGCCGCGGCTGATGTTGATGCAACAGCTCGGGCGTTTCTGGAGTTGATCCGCATTGGAGTGATTCGTCCAAATCATCCACAGGATCCTTCGCAATCTCCGGCAAATCCTGCTCAAAAAATTGATGAGTCGCACTATATGCCCAAGGTGGAGGAACTACGCCGCAGGGGTGTAACGGGTGAAGAGGACGATCAATCCTCTGCGATCGACCTCCCAAAAGAGGCAGCGGGTGAGAAAGTGGATTCACTGTTCTCCCATCTGCATAATCACTCCAAATTTTCAGTTCTTCAGGCCGCTTCAGGGATGAAGGACCTGGTGAAAAAGGCAAAAGAGGACGGTATGCCGGCTGTGGCATTGACCGACCTTGGAAATATGTACGGCAC
Source organism: uncultured Rhodohalobacter sp. (assembly GCA_964401805.1). Taxonomy (GTDB): domain Bacteria; phylum Bacteroidota; class Rhodothermia; order Balneolales; family Balneolaceae; genus Rhodohalobacter. The sequence goes on along the minus strand of CAYNZY010000011.1, from coordinate 45,652 downwards.
GTTTCACTTCACGAAAGCTGCGTATGCTGAAGGATTAAAACCGATTATTGGTCTGGAAGCCTATTTTGTAGAAGATCGCCATCAAAAGAAATTTACCCGCGATCATAAAGACAAGCGGTATCAGCAGGTTTTTCTTGCCAAAAATATGCAGGGTTACCGGAACCTTGCAGAAATGTGTTCTCTCGGATTCATCGAAGGGTATTACTACAAATTTCCGCGAATTGACCGGGAGCTGGTGGAGAAATACCGTGAGGGACTGATTGCTACAACCGGAGGACTTTTAGGTGAGATACCTGACCTGATTTTGAACCGTGGAGAAGAGGTGGCCGAAGAGGCTTTGAAGTGGTGGCATGAGCTGTTTGGTGATGATCTTTACATAGAGCTGATGCGTCACGGTCTTGAAGAGGAGGAGCGTGTAAACAGCGTGCTTTTAAATTTTGCCAAGAAGTACGGAATTAAAGTAATAGCCACCAATAACACGTTTTACATGGAGAAGGCAGATGCGAAAGCACACGACGCCCTTCTGTGTATCGACAACAATGAGTCGATCTCAACGCCGATTGGAAAAGGTCGTGAGAAACGCTTCGGGTTTCCGAATGATGAGTTCTACTTCAAGACCCAGGAAGAGATGAAGGCCCTTTTTGCAGATGTACCTGAGGCGATCTCAAACACGCAGGAAGTGGTGGATAAAATTGAGGAGATCAAATTGGAGCGGGATGTAATTCTCCCCAATTTCACACTTCCGGAAGGTTTTGAAACAGAAGACGATTACCTGCGGCATCTCACCGTAGAAGGTGCTAAAAAGCATTATGATGAGCTGGATGATGAAGTGATGGATCGAATCAACCATGAGTTGAACATCATTAAAACCATGGGTTTTGCCGGGTACTTCCTGATTGTTCAGGATTTTATCAGCGAAGCTAAAGAGATGGGCGTTTATGTGGGGCCCGGGCGAGGTTCCGCTGCGGGTTCAGTGGTGGCGTTCTGTACAGGAATCACCAATATCGATCCTCTGAAGTACGATCTGCTTTTTGAGCGTTTCCTCAATCCGGAACGGGTCTCCATGCCGGATATCGATATTGACTTTGATGATGATGGCCGTCAGCGCGTGATCGATTATGTGGTGAATAAGTACGGAATAGATCAGGTAGCGCACATTATTACATTTGGTACAATGGCCGCGCGATCATCGGTTCGCGATGTTGCCCGTGTGCTCGATCTGCCGCTAGCTGATGCCGACAGATTGGCCAAACTGGTTCCCGAAACCATCGGGATTTCCCTGGAAGATGCGTTCAAAGAGGTGAAAGAACTTCGGGATTTGAAAGAATCCGATTCTTTGGAAGGCCGGACACTTCAGATGGCGGAAACATTGGAGGGGTCCGTTCGAAATACCGGGATTCATGCTGCGGGTGTGATTATCGCTCCCGATAAGCTGACCAACTACATCCCGATTGGAACAGCCAAGGATGCTGAACTTTACGTGACCCAGTTTGATGGAAAAGTGATTGAGGATGCCGGGATGCTGAAGATGGACTTCCTTGGGTTGAAGACACTCTCCATTCTGAAAACGGCGATTGGCTATGTGAAAGAGAATCATGGCAAAGAGTACAATCTGGATGATATTCCGCTGGATGATGAGAATGCTTTTGAGATGTTCAAGAAAGGATCTACCGTCGGGATTTTTCAGTTTGAGTCGGACGGAATGCGCAAATATCTCAAACAGCTCAAGCCGACTAAAATTGATGACTTGATTGCCATGAACGCTTTGTACCGACCCGGTCCCATGCAGTTTATTCCGGACTACATTAAGCGGAAGCACGGCGAAGAGGATGTTGAATATGATCACGAAGATCTGATCGATATTCTGGAACCGACCTACGGAATTATGATCTACCAGGAGCAGATTATGATGGTAGCACAGCGAATGGGCGGGTACTCACTCGGTGAAGCGGATGTACTCCGCCGGATCATGGGTAAGAAAAAGCCGGAACTGCTGCCACCAGAGGAGGAGAAATTTGTACGGCAGGCTGTAGAAAAAGGGTATGACAAGAAAACTGCCAAAGAGGTTTTCGATAAGATGGCGATGTTTGCCGGTTACGGGTTTAACAAATCGCACTCGGCTGCTTATTCGGTAGTAGCTTACCATACCATGTATTTCAAGGCGAATTACACCGCAGAATATATGGCCGCAGTTCTAAGCCACAACATGAACGACATCAAGAAGGTGAGCTTCTTCATTGAGGAGTGTCAGCGAATTGGAATTCCGGTTGATCCCCCCAATGTTAATTCTGCAGAAGGGAAGTTTGTGGCTAAGGACGGCAGGGTACAGTACGGGCTGCTGGCGATCAAGGGTGTTGGCTCCAATGCTATTGATGAACTGGTGAAAGAGAGGGATAAAAAAGGAAAATTTTCTTCCATATTTGATTTTTCAGCTCGCATCGATACCCGGGTCTGTAACAGAAAAACCATGGAGAGTCTTGCCCAGGCCGGCGCCTTTGATTCCATGCATCAAAACCGGGCACAGCTTGTGGCCAGTATTGACGATGTAATTAACTACGCGTCCCGTAAACAGGAGGAGGAGCGTCTCAATCAGGTAAGTTTGTTTGGTGAGTCATCGGGTGGCGGAATGGGCGGAGAGCCTAACCTGAGAGAGTGTCCGCAGTGGACCAATATTGAACGGCTTAACAAAGAGCGGGAGTTGATCGGGTTTTATCTGAGTGGTCATCCACTGGATAAATTTAAGGAAGATGTGCGTCTATTTGCTTCCCATTCGCTGAATGTGGAAGAGTTGTCCAAATTGGGAGATCGTGAAAAAGTAAGAGTGATAGGAATAATCACATCAGTTAAAAGAATTAGTGATAAAAAAGGGCGTCCGATGGCTTTTGCCCAAATTGAAGACCTTGAAGGAAGCACAGAGGTCCTCATTTTTAGCGAAGTGTACGATCGCCATCAGGGATTGATTGCTCCGGATACCGTCTTGATGCTGGAAGGAAACATATCGAAAAGGGATGAACCGCCTAAAATTATGGCTTCTTCTATGGAGCGGGTTGAGAACCTTCGAGAAAAGTTTCAAGCACAGCTTCAGCTCAACATCGATTTGAAAACAGCTGAAGTTTCAGAAGATGATCTGACGGAGATGGCAACTTTGTTTAGTATACATAAAGGTGAAACGCCCATTAAGCTAAAAGTTCGAAGTCTTAAAGCAAAAAAACCTCTTCGCATGAATGTTAGAAAATATGTGGTGGAACCGAATAATGAACTTTTAAATGGGTTAAGAACGATTCTGGATAAGGAATCTGTTCAATTAATCAGGACCAATGGTACTAACGGAGTGTAACTATAAGATAAGTTTTGATGATGCAACCTATAATGAATTGATATGTGTTAGTTTGCGTAAATATTCAGATCTTAAGTAAATAAAATAAATAAGAAAACATTGATATGAGTAAACCAATTGAATTCACAGACGATAATTTTTCAGACGAAGTAGAAAACTCTTCTGACCCTGTATTAGTTGATTTTTGGGCAGAGTGGTGCGGACCGTGCAGAATGGTTGGCCCGGTAGTGGAAGAGCTTGCAGGAGAGTATGAAGGTAAAGTTAAGGTCGGAAAAGTAAATGTTGATCATAACTCTGAAGTTTCCGTTAAATACGGAATTAGAAGTATCCCGACACTCCTGATTTTTAAAGACGGTGAAGTTGTAGACCAGATTATCGGTGCTGTACCAAAACCGCAGATCAAAAAGCATTTAGATGCCCAATTGGCATAAATCGTTTATTTGATAGAGGAGAAAGGCGGTCTGATTTAATATTCAGAGCGCCTTTTTTTTATTTGCAATTATCCTGTATTTAAGCCCCTTCCTCACGAAAAAAAAGATCATTTACTACTCTTTCGATCAACAAGTTTTTACATAAAAGAAGCGAATAGAATAGAACTAACCGTTAATTTAGTTCGTTAAGGCAGATATATAAATTTCTTAAATCTCGACATGAGTAAAGTCACAAAACGTATTGTTTATTTTTCAGTAGCAGCTGTAGTACTGGGTGTAATAGCCTATCCTAAGCTTAAACCCGTTTTTCAGTCAAATAGTGCACAAGCTCAAGGCGGTCCGGGTGGTGGCGGAAGTCTTTTGCAGGTAGAAGCCGTCGTGATGGAGCCGCAAACTATTGAGGATAGAATTTTTTCCAGTGGATCCATTCAGGCTAACGAAGTTGTAGAACTGAGTTCTGAGTCGTCGGGAATTATTACCGGAATCTTTTTTGAAGAAGGCAGTGAGGTTGAGCGCGGTGAGCTTTTGATTAAAATCAACGACAGTGAACTGCAGGCTCAAAAACAGCGGGCAAATTTTCGTTTAAATCTTGCAGAACAGAGAGAGGAGAGACAGCGAAGACTTTTGGAAAGAGGAGGGATTAGCCAAGACGATTACGATGCAACCCTGAATGAAGTAAATGTATTGCGTTCTGAGCTGAACCTTATTGATGCTCAAATTGAAAAAACAGAGATTAGGGCACCGTTCTCCGGACAAATCGGTTTAAAATATGTGAGCGTGGGAAGCTATATCAGCCCAAATACCCGGATTGCGTCACTACAAGAGATCGATCCGGTAAAAATCGATTTTTCTGTTCCGGAAAGATACATTAGCCGGGTAAACATTGGCGATAATATAAGTTTTGACGTACAGGGGATAGACTCCACATTTACCGGAGAAGTTTATGCAATTGAGCCTCGTATTGATCTGCAAACTCGTACTCTTCAAATTCGGGCGCTGAGTCAAAATGATGATCAACTTCTCTACCCGGGAGCGTTTGCCAATATTGTTCTTATTCTGGATGAAATTGATAATGCGCTAATGGTACCAACAATCTCTGTTGTTCCTGAACTCAATTCGCAAAAAGTGTATGTGGTTCGGAACGGAGTAATTGAACAGGCAAGAATTGAAACCGGGATACGTACAAGTGAAAAAGTGCAAATTATCAGCGGTGTAGCAAGAGGCGATACCGTCCTTACCACCGGTTTGCTACAGGTTAATCCGGGTAGTGAGGTGGATATCACGAAATTAAGTAATAGTTCAGAATTATGAGTTTATCATCCTTAAGCATACGCCGCCCGGTTCTGGCTTCGGTCATGTCGATAGTAATTATACTATTCGGCGTGATTTCATTTTTCTACCTGGGAGTTCGTGAATATCCGTCCGTTGATCCACCTATTGTAACTGTATCAACAAGTTATGTAGGAGCAAATGCCGATGTTATTGAATCTCAAATTACAGAACCGCTGGAAGAATCTGTAAACGGGATTGCAGGTATTCGGACCCTTACCTCAACAAGTCGCCAGGGGCAGAGTACCATTACGGTGGAGTTTGATCTGGAGATAGATATGGAAACAGCGGCGAACGATGTACGCGACCGTGTATCGCGTGCTCAGAGAAATTTACCACCGGATGCAGAGCCGCCAACGGTTCAAAAAGCCGACGCTGATGCTTCTCCGATTGTATTTTTGAACGTGAATAGCGATCGCAGGAACCTGCTTGAGTTAACCTCAATTGCCGAAAATATTTTTAAAGAACAGCTTCAAACTATTCCCGGCGTAAGTGAAATTCGGATATGGGGATCCAGGGAATATGCAATGCGTTTATGGATGGATCCTATCAAACTGGCCGCCTACGGCGTAACACCACTGGACGTCCAACAAGCCTTAAGCCGGGAGAATGTAGAACTCCCTTCGGGCAGGATTGAGGGTAGTACCACAGAATTGACGGTTCGAACGATGGGGCGTCTTACATCGCCCGAAGAGTTTAATAACCTGATCATCCGTGAAGATGAAGGACGAAAAGTTCGGTTTCAGGATATAGGTTATGCAGAATTGGGAGCTCAGAATGAACGAACGGTCCTCAAAAGAAATGGTATACCTATGGTTGGAGTTGTGGCCATTCCACAGCCGGGATCAAACCAGCTTTCTATTGCCGAAGAGTTTTTTGTAAGGGTAGATCGAATTGAGCGCGATTTACCTGAAGATATTAATCTTGCGGTGGGCTTTGATACAACCGAATACATACAGGAGTCGATCAATGAAGTTCAGCAAACGGTTTTTCTGGCTCTTGGATTGGTAATTTTGGTGATCTTCCTCTTTTTGCGTGATTTCAGAACTACCTTTATTCCCATCATCGTAATCCCGATTGCGCTGATTGGGTCATTCTTTATTATGTACATAGCAGGATTTTCCATTAATGTATTGACGATGCTGGCGATTGTACTGGCGATCGGTTTGGTAGTGGATGATGCCATTGTTGTTCTGGAGAATATCTATGCAAAAATGGAGAGGGGATTACCCGCAATTGAAGCCGGTATTCTGGGTTCCAAAGAGATTTTCTTTGCTGTAGTTGCCACCTCACTTGCACTGGTTTCCGTGTTTATGCCAATTCTATTTCTGGGGGGGACCACGGGTCGACTATTCAGAGAATTTGGGGTAGTTATAGCCGGTGCCGTAATCATATCATCATTTGTTGCACTGACGCTGACTCCCATGCTGGCAACGAAGATTTTGAAAAACGGTGCGGAGAAAAACAGATTTTATCAGGCTACGGAACCTTTTTTCAAAAAGATAAATCAACTTTATAAAAATTCACTTGAGTCATTCATGAAGCGCCGATGGCTGGCTTTTGTCGTTTTAGCTGCAGCCGGTGTGTTCATTGGAGTTCTTTATTCAAACATTCCTGAAGAGCTGGCTCCGAGGGAAGATCGCGGACAAATTCGAATGTTTGCAACGGCGCCTGAGGGTGCGTCATTTGAATATATGGATGCCTATGTGGATCAAATGATCTCTACTGTTGAGGAGAATGTGCCTGAACTTGTAGCGATGAATACGGTAACTTCTCCCGGCTTCGGAGCTTCGGGATCTATCAACTCTGCATTTAGTTTTTTAAATATTGGAGAAGCCGAAAACAGAGACCGGTCACAGCAGGAGATTGCTGATCAGCTCACCGGACTTATGTCAAACCTTACCGGCGCACAAACGTTTGTATCGCAGCCTCAATCCATAGGTAATCGGCGAGGAGGTTTACCTGTACAATATGTGCTTCAGGCTCAGACCTTAGGGCAGCTTGAGGATGTGATTCCCGAGTTTTTGAGAGAAGCGAATCAGGATCCCGCTTTTGTATTTGCTGAGGTAGATTTAAAATTTAACAGACCTGAACTTCAGGTAGAAATTGACAGAAACCGAGCCCGAACTCTTGGTGTATCGGTCAGAGATATTGCACAGACGCTTCAACTTTCACTTTCAGGAAGCCGGTTTGGCTTTTTCATTATGGATGGCAAGCAGTACTGGGTGATCGGTCAGATGGACCGGCAATACAGAAATGAACCGATTGACTTAAAAACGATCTATGTTCGAAGTCAGGATGGGTCGCTCTTACAGCTCGATAACCTTGTAACGGTATCAGAGCGTAGCAGTCCGCCACAGCTCTATCGTTTCAATCGATTTAAATCTGCAACGGTTTCTGCTCAGCTTGCACCCGGATATACGATTGGTGAGGGAATTGAGGCCATGGATGCTATCGCTGCGAGAGTTTTACCTGAATCTATAATCACCGATTTAACGGGCCCGTCCAGGGATTTTGCTGAAAGCTCCGCCAGCCTTCTGTTTATTTTTGCACTGGCTCTCGTTTTGATTTATCTGGTTTTGGCAGCTCAATTTGAAAGTTTCCGTGATCCGCTTATTATCCTGTTTACGGTGCCTTTGGCAATTTTTGGAACACTCGTATCCCTTTGGTATTTCGACCAAACACTGAACATTTTCAGTCAAATCGGGGTCATTATGCTCATTGGATTGGTTGCTAAAAATGGCATTTTGATTGTTGAATTTGCTAACCAACGGCAGGAACAGGGGATGTCAATCCGGGATTCGATTATGGATGCGGCGGCTGTTCGTTTCCGTCCTATTTTGATGACGTCTATCTCAACGATTCTGGGTATTCTTCCAATTGCTATGGCATTTGGAGCCGGTTCTGAAAGCCGATCTTCAATGGGTATTGCTGTAATTGGCGGACTTTTAATCGGTAGCTTTTTAACACTCTATATTATACCGGCTATCTATTCTTATTTTGCTTCAGAAAAAAGTAAAACGAAAGAGATTGAAAAACGTGCGAAAGAAGCTGAAAAATTAGAAACTGCCAGCGTTTAATAATGATGCAAAATCGATTTTTGACACTTACCATTTTTATTTTTCTACTGCTTTCTTCCACCGTTCAGGCGCAACAAACGTTAACCCTGGAGGAGGCAGTTCAAATTGGTCTGGAAAATAATTATGGCCTTCAAATAAGCCGTAACCTTCAAAAGGAGGCAGAAAATAACCGTTCGCTGGGTAACGCCGGCTTCCTCCCTATGGTTGATCTGACCGGTAGCCGAACAGAAAGTATTGAAGACAGTGAATTCAGATCTGCAGATGGAGCCGGGAGCACGAATGAAGGGGCCAGAAGTACAAACACGAATGCCTCACTAAACTTGAATTGGACGGTTTTTGATGGTCTAACTTCATTTGCCAGGTACGACAGGCTGGGGCTGCTAAAAGAGATCAGTGATGAGCAGCTACGGTTTGATATGGAGTTTACGGTCAGTCAGATTGCGTTATCGTTTTACAACGTGATTAGAATCAGTGAGCAAATGAAGGTATTGGAGAACAATATTGAAGTATCGCTTGAACGCATAGACATTGAAGAGACTAAGGTGGATTTGGGGTCGGGTTCAGAATATGATTTGCTCCAGGCCAGGTCTGATTTGAACGCAGACCGTGCTGCTTTTATTCGTGAGAGAAACCGGCTAAATGAAGCCAAAATTACATTGAATGAGCTTCTATCGCGTGATCCACAGACAGATTTTGATGTAACTACAGAAATTGACGTAAATCGTTTTCTGCCGGAAGAGGAACTCTTTGAGCGATTGATGAAAGAAAATGCAGAATTGGCGATCGCCCGTTTCGAAAATGAAGTATCACAACTTGAGATTCGAGAAGTTCAGGGTGAACGTTATCCGCAGATTTCTCTTACATCCGGTTACAGTTTTAATCGGAGTGAAAATGACGGCGGTTTTTTTCAGTTTAATGAAACGACAGGATTTTCCGTGGGTGTTACAGCTCGTATCAATATCTTCAATGGGTTTAACCTGCAGAGACGTGTTCAAAATGCTCAAATACGGAAAAAAAATGCAGAGCTAAATCTGGAGGCTCAAAAGTTGAGACTGGAGTCTGATTTTCAGGCCATTTTCAGGACCTATCAAAACAGTATTGAACTGGTGGATCTTGAAGAGGATAATTTGGCAAATGCAGAAGAAACGCTTGATATTGCACTTGAACGATTTCGTTTAGGATCTATCAGTTCACTGGAGTTCAGAGAAGCTCAGCGCACATTTTTAGCAGCAGAGAACCGTTTGATTAATGCCAAGTTTGAGGCCAAAGTTGCTGAAACAGAATTGCTTCAATTGACGGGTGAGTTGGAGCAGATGTTTTAATCGGGCCGGGACCGGTTACAGTTATAGTAATCGAAGGTCAGGATTTTCGATGGATTTTGAACTGGAGTGTGGAGCCGTTATTTAAAAACTCCAGAGAGTCGGAGAGCTCTTTAATTATAAATATCCCCCGCCCTCCGGTGTTTAACAGATTTTCATCATCCAGAGGATTTTTTGATGTGGACGTTTCTGTATCAAATCCTATCCCCTCGTCAGATACTCTGGCCACAATCTCAGTTTTAGAAATTTCAATATCCACAGATACGTTCTTCTCAGCATCATATTGATTTCCATGTTCTATGGCATTGTCAACAGCCTCGCTCAATAGAAGCATAAACGTGGACGTCTCATCGTCAGACAGAGATGCCTTACCTTGTATGTCAGAAACAAAGTCTGGAACTTTAGTGGCCTCCTCATGAGTCGATTTGAGTGAGGTTTTAAATGTATAGTCAGCCATCTGACCGATTTAATATGAAAGATTATGCGTAAATGCCGCGCAGTTTCAAGGTAGTAGCTACACGATTGATAGCGTAAACATAAGCAGCCTGTCGAAGTGTAATGTTGTACTCTTCACTCACGCTGTAAAGGTTATCAAAAGCATTTCGCATCATTCTGTTCAAACGACGGTTTACCCGTTCTTCTGTCCAGAAATATCCCTGCCTGTCTTGAACCCATTCAAAATATGAAACAGTAACACCACCGGCGTTAGCCAGAATATCGGGAATTACCATCACACCGTTTTGTTCTAAGATAGAGTCTGCGTTTGCCGTTACGGGACCATTTGCACCCTCGGCAATAATTTTAGCTCTGATTTTGTGAGCATTCTCTTTACTGATCTGATCTTCTTTTGCGGCGGGGATTAGCACATCACATTCCAACTCCAAAAGCTGCTCATTCGAAATCTTTTCAGCACCACCGTATCCTTCCAGTGAATTATCATTGTTCTGAGAATATTCAATCATTTTTGGAACATCCAGCCCATCTACATTGTAATAGCCACCGGATACATCACTCACAGCGATGATTTTAGCGCCTTGCTCGTACATTAACTGTGCGGACACAGATCCTACGTTACCAAAGCCCTGTACAACAACTTTTGTTTTGTTAGGCATCAAACCCATTTTGTTTAATGCCGCCAGCGTAACTGTAACAACACCACGGCCTGTTGCTTCTTTTCTTCCCTGAGAACCGCCTAAAATGATAGGTTTGCCGGTAACAACGGCAGTTTCAGTTCTTTTTGCGTTCATGCTGTAGGTATCCATAATCCACGCCATCACCTGCTCATTGGTGTTCATGTCTGGAGCGGGAATATCTCGGTCCGGTCCAAATATTTCCAGCATGTTGGCGGTATAGCGACGAGTCAGGCGTTCAAGTTCGGTTTTTGAAAGTTCTTTAGGGTTACAGCGAACACCACCTTTTGCTCCGCCGAATGGAACATTGACAACCGCACATTTCCAGGTCATCCAGGAAGCGAGGGCCTTCACTTCTTCCAGATTGACGTCCGGTGCAAAACGAAGACCACCTTTTGATGGACCCAAAACGTTATCATGAATTACTCGGTATCCTTCAAATACTTTAATCTCTCCATTGTCCATTACTACAGGTACTGAAACAATAACCTGTTTTACAGGACTCGCCAAATACTGAAACATACCTTCATCCAGCTTTAAGATGTCGGCAGCAAAGCGGAATCGCTCCATCATCGATTCAAATGGTGATTCTTTACTTAACTTTGGGCCCGGTTCCTTATAGAAATTCGAGTTCGAACTATCTTTTTTTGATGACATATATTCGTTGTTATGGTAGAACTTGATTTATTTTGATCACATCTGATAGAAAATGTGATGTGAAAAATACGGCTTTTTCTACAAGTAGAAACTCTTTTTTTGGTAAAGATTTCTGACGGGGTAATATTCTCTTAATATTGAGTGGTTAATTTTTATGTTCAAAATAAATTGATTTGTCGTTATTAATTAATGTCTAAAAAGAAAAAGGGATCCAAGAGTTCTAAAAAATCCAACGGGCAGATAATGATCAGTTATCTGGAGAGTTTGATTCCAACCGGCTGGATGGACCTGATCAAGAGTGAGCGTCGCTTTCTTATTTTGATTGGTGTTTTCTTTTTTATCGCCGGAGCTACGTACGAAACTCCACAAATAGCGATGTGGGTCGGATTTTTCTTTGCGGCCTATTCGGCGATAGCGAATGATAGTATTCAGACGATAGGAACATTTCTGGCGTCCAACGCAGATAAAAAATGGTGGATCTTATGGCTGTTTATTGGCGGTATTTTTGTAATTACCGTCAGTTATAGCTGGTTCACCTACGACGGAGACGTAACCTACCAGCGTCTCACGTCCAAAGGATTTGATCAGGCTCCGGAAAGTTTTGTTTTTCTGCAGATTGCCGCTCCACTTTTTTTGTTAATTATTACCCGGCTGAAGATGCCGGTTTCTACCACATTTCTGCTTCTAAGTGCATTTGCGACTGAACCGGAAGGGATAACGCAGGTGCTTCAAAAGAGTCTATCCGGTTATTTTGTTGCGTTTGCCGTGGCAATAATCGTTTGGTTGATTCTGAATCGTCAACTTTTAAAGTGGTTTAAAGGCGAACCTCACCCTGTCTGGGGGCCGATTCAATGGGTGATAAGCGGATTGCTATGGGCTGTTTGGCTGATGCAGGATGCCGCAAATATTGCGGTTTATCTGCCTCGATCACTGTCCGTAAATGCGTTTCTTGTTTTTGTTGGATTTATCTTTCTGGGGTTAGGTGTACTTTTCTATTTACGGGGTGATAAAATTCAGGAGATTGTAACAGAAAAATCTGACGTTACAGACGTACGTTCAGCAACGGTAATTGATGGTGTTTATGCCGTTGTACTTTGGTATTTCAAGGGGGTTAGTACTGTGCCCATGAGTACAACCTGGGTGTTTATCGGGTTACTGGCCGGGCGCGAAATCGCCATGAGTTTGACAGACTCTAAAGGGAAAGGGCGCCCCATGTGGTTATCGATAAAGTTGATTTTTAAAGATGCCAGCTATGCAATGATTGGGTTAATTATATCGATCATTCTGGCTATTGCAATCAATCCAATGATCTGGGATGAACTCGTGAGCTTTATTTTCGGTTGAAATTTACATCAAAATAATTCATACTGAATAGGCGTTTAAATGCCTTACTAAATGAATCATACAGGCGTGTAAATTTTCAATACGATGAACTCCAATGTACTTGTATTAAATCAGGACTATCAGCCGCTGAGTGTGTGCTCTGTACAGCGTTCTGTAAAGCTGCTCTTTCTCGACAAGGCGGAGATGCTTCATGAAGACCCGGAAAAGGTTATACGTACAGTAGACCAGGAATTTTCCTACCCGTCCGTTATTCGGCTTCGATACTATATTCGTTTACCCTATTCCAGAATTGTTCTCACCCGCAAGAACATTATGAAAAGAGACCGCCATATATGTCAGTACTGTGGAGTAAAGTCTGACTTGACCCTCGATCACGTGATGCCTAAAAGTCGTGGAGGGAAGGATACATGGGAAAACCTGGTGACTGCCTGTAACAAATGTAATGTAAAGAAGGGCAACCGAACACCTGATGAGGCGAGAATGCCGCTCAAAACCACACCCTACAGGCCCATTCATATCACTTTTTTTCAAAACCTGATGGGTGGCGTACAGGAACACTGGAAGCCATACCTTTATATGTAATAAACCTGGTTGGTTTTAGTTACTGAGGTGAGATGTACGGATTAAAATCGTATGTCAGCTTCATACGATTTACATAGAAATTCCGTATTTTAGCTAGTCTAATAAAAAATCAAAACGACAGTTATGAGTACCAAAGGACGTGTTCTTGTTGCGATGAGTGGTGGAGTGGATTCATCTGTAGCCGCAGTGATGCTGAAGGAACAGGGATACGATGTGATCGGAATTACAATGAAAACCTGGGATTACCACCGAAGCGGAGGTAATGATGGGAAAGAGACGGGATGTTGTACGGTAGAGTCCATGAATGATGCCCGCCATATCGCTGTGAAGTACGGATTTAAGCACTTTATTGTGGATATTCGTGATGAGTTTGGGGATTGGGTTATTGACCGTTTTGTAGATGACTATACCAGCGGGCGCACACCTAATCCATGCGTTCTGTGCAATACACATATCAAGTGGGCGGCGCTTTTGAGACGGGCCGACAATTTGGGTTGTGACTATATTGCCACCGGCCACTATGCGAACGTGAGAGAAGAGAACGGCCGATATGTGATATCTAAAGGAAAAGATCATAATAAAGATCAGTCGTACGCTTTGTGGGGTGTAGAGCAGAAACACCTGGAACGTACTATTTTTCCACTTGGAAAATATCATAAGACAGAAATCCGGCAGATGGCCGAAGATTATGGCCTGTTAAATGTGGCAACAAAACCCGATTCGTATGAGATCTGTTTTATTCCCGATAACAACTACCATCGCTTTCTGAAAGACAAAGTAGACGATCTTGAAGAACGCGTAAGCGGCGGTGTGTTTGTAGATCAGAAAGGAAATATAGTTGGAAAACACAAAGGCTTCCCGTTTTACACGATTGGCCAGCGGCGCGGATTAGATCTATCGCTGGGCAAGCCGGTGTATGTAACTCACATCGATGCAGAGAATAACGTAATTACCATCGGTGAAAAAGAGGATTTGATCAGTACCACTTGTCGCGCAAAGGAATTGAATCTTGTTAAATATGATAAAATTCCGAACGGAGAGATGGAGATTACCGGAAAAATCCGTTACAATGATGACGGAGCGATGGGAGTCATTAAACAACTTTCGGATGATGAAGTTGAAGTGCACTTTCCGGCCGGACGAGAAGCAATTACACCGGGGCAAGCTATAGTTTGTTACGAAGGGGACGATGTGGTTGCCGGCGGCTGGATACACAAAGTGAATGTTGAGATCAATGAGCCTGCAGAACTTGCAAGGTGAAACAAACATTCTTCAACATCGTTTACAGTGGTGAACCCACACTGAAATCATTTATATGAAAACGACTATAACCTCATTTTTACTGCTTTTTGCTATTCTTATAGCTGCACCTGTTTCTGCTCAGTTTGAAGGTCAGGTTCAATATCGCATTTTAAATGTTGATAGTGGGGTGACTGAGCAGACCGATCTGAATATGGTCTTTACTTCAGAGCGTATTTTCATAGGGTCGAGCAGCTCTTTAAATGTAATGTCCGGTTTAAGTACTAATGGAATTCTGGTTCGAAACGATGAACAGGATTTTGTTTTCAATACCGGAGAAGATGAAGCTTTTCAAATTGCAAAATATGATATTGACCGCTTGGTTGAGTTGATGAATCGCGTTTCGGGTAATGCTGAAAATGATCAAAAACAGGGATTCGATTGGGATAACAGAGTTGAAGAGACAGGCCGTACCCAGCAGCTGCATGGTTATACAGTGAAAGAGTTTGTACTAAAAGAGGATTCAGAAGATCGACATGTATCGGTTTGGCTGACCGACGAAATCAAGGTACGCTGGGGCTTACTCAATGACGCCTGGCATACGACCGGAAAAAAACAGCTTGATCAGGATTTACCGGTTGAGTTAATCATGAATCCAAACAGTTTCCCGCTTCTAATAGAAGGATTTAACGGAAATCAGAGAGTATTTAAAGCTGAAGCTTTATCTGTGAACAGTCGTGATTTTGATCGCTCGCTTACGGAGCTTTCCCCAAATGTCAACCTTTTGGGACTTAGTGATCTGATGATGAGTATGTTCAGACAGAGGAGGTAACCTATTCCGGATGTTCATTCGATTTGCTACAATACTTCTGCTTTCCATCACACTTTTTGCCGGCTGCTCACTATTTTCTTCAACGGAGAAACACTCCTCCCCTGAGCCTAAAGAACCGATCATGTATCCTCAGCCGGATCCTGAAATCTCGTCCATTTTGGATACGTATAGAAGTTCCCTTCAGGATAAAATGGGCGAAAAGATTGCAACGGTACACGACACATTGCGTTTCAGTAAACCCGAAAGTGCACTTGGGAATTTGGTCGCTGATGCCCTCCGATACAGAGCCGGTCACGAACTACAGCGCTTTGTAAATTTGAGCGTAATTGGAGACTCTTCTTTTCGCCTCTATCTTACTCCCGGAGAACTGACGCGTAAAGACGTGATGGAGTTCATGCCCTATGAAAATCACCTGGTCATTTTGAGATTAAAAGGTGATAAAATATTTGAACTGGCAAATCAAATTGCTGAATTGGGTGGAGCTCCGGTGAGCGGGATGAGATTAAGAATTGTGGACGGTCGTGCACGCGGCGTACTGATTAATGCTCAAACTCTTAGTTCTGATAGAGAGTATTTAGTGGCTACCACAAGCTGGGCAGCTAATGGGGGAGATCAGTTCCCTGCACTTTGGGACTATTCCGACAGAATTGACCTGCATGATGTGAATGTCAGAGAACTCTATATCGACTATTTTAAGAGCCGCCGGAATATCCACGCAAATCGCGACGGGAGGATTCGATCGTGATTAGCAGAAAAGAGTTTCTGAAAAAAAGTGCTTTTTTAGCTGCAGGTTCGATAGTGCCTATGGGTCTCGGATCGAAGTTGTTTGGCGCAACTCCAGCTGACTTAACCATTCTTTACACAAATGACACCCACGCCCGTTTAGATCCATTTCCAGATAATGCCGTAGAGTTTGCGGGACTGGGTGGGATTGCTCGTCGTGCATCACTCGTGAAGCAGATTCGATCACAAAGCAAAAATGTTCTCTTGCTTGATGCCGGAGACGTATTCCAGGGAACTCCATGGTTTGATGTGTACGGCGGTGAGATAGATCTGAAACTGATGAGTGAGATGGGATACGATGCGATGGCTGTGGGTAATCACGAATTTGACCGCGGCCCGGATGGGTTTGCTGAAGCAGCACAAAAAGCGGAATTTCCGATCCTTGCAGCAAACTACGATGCCTCCGGTACTCCAATGAATTCTCACTTGGAGCGTTTGATTGTACGTGAATTTGATGGATTTCGAGTCGGAATATTTGGGCTTGGCATTGAACTTGACGGAGTTGTTTCACCTGAACTATATGGTGATGTAAAACACAGAGACCCAATTGCTTGGGCAAACGGTATGAAGAACAGTTTGAGAGACTACCACAAGTGTGATTTCATCATTTGCTTGAGTCATCTGGGATTTCGATACAACAACGGCCGAATGGATGACTTAACTCTCGCAAAAAAAGTATCCGGGATTAATTTGATCATCGGCGGACATACACACACTTTTCTGGATTATCCGGTTGGAGTTATGAATCCGGAAGGAAATGTAACCCAGATCACTCAAATGGGACATGGCGGGGTTCGCCTGGGACGCATAGATCTCAATATCAATGGTGACGATCAAAAAGTAAAAACGACTGATCGATACTACGTTATTGGTGAGAAAACCAACTACTTATAAAGTTTATTCTTCCAGGGTAATGGGGTGAGTCCAGCCAAAGTTATCTTCAACTTTTCCGTACTGAATTCCGGTGATGGTGTTGAACATTTTTTTGGCAAACGGACCAATTTTTTCTTGATCGAGTTGAATGGTTTCTCCATTGTGATGAATCAAACCAACCGGCGATATTACCGCCGCAGTGCCCGATCCAAAAACTTCCTGTAACTTTCCTTCTTTATAACTATCAATGATTTCGTCTATAGCTACTCTCTGTTCAACAACTTCTACTCCCCACTCTTTGGCAACGGCTATCACAGATCGTCGTGTAATTCCGGGAAGTACAGATCCGGACAGTTTTGGGGTGACCAATTTGTCATCAATGAGGAAGAAGATATTCATAGTCCCAACTTCTTCGATGTAACGATTTTCCAATGCATCAAGCCAGATAACCTGTGTAAACCCTTTACTTTGGGCATTTTGAGCGGGCAGAAAACTTCCGGCGTAGTTTCCGGCGGCTTTGGCTTCCCCGGTTCCGCCTCTCACGGCTCTGACAAACTTTTCGGAAGTGGTGAGTTTAACGGGATTAAACCCTTCGCTGTAGTATGCCGCTACAGGGCTGGTGATTACATAAAAATGGTACTCTTTGGATACTTTTGCCGCCAGATACTCCTCAGAGGCGAACATGAAAGGACGAACATAGAGAGCGTGTCCGTGTACTTTTGGAACCCATTGATGGTCTAGTAAAATTAACTTCTCAAGCCCTTTAATAAATACCTCTTCATCAACTTTTGGCATGCAAAGCCTGTGAGCCGAATTGTTCAGTCTTTGGTGGTGATCTTTCGGCCGGAACAGGTGAATGGTTTCATCATCTACATGGTAGGCTTTCATGCCTTCAAAAATAGCCTGTCCATAATGCAGCGCCTGCATGGAAGGTGTAAATTGAATGGGGCCGTAAGGTTTGATTTCTGGCTGATGCCATTTCCCATCACGATATACCATCTCAAGCATATGATCCGAAAATACGCGGCCAAATTGCAGGTTGTCAAAATCAACGTCAGAAATTCTGCTTTGATCTGTTTCGGTAATGCTTATTTTCATAATGCTTTGTTCATTTACTTTCAATCCTGTTAAAGATAACAGGAATTTTTGTAAGACGTAGGCAAAAACTTCTAAATAATTTTGGTTCAAGCCATGAATAAGATATTTCTTTTAACTGTTTTTATTTGTTTTATAGTTTCCGATATAAACGCGCAATCGACCAATGATATTACTCCGGATATCCTCTCTATGCGTGATAGAGCCGAAGTGATGGATCGCTGGACAGAACATCGTCTGGACCATCTTGTGCCGGAATTGATGAGAAGAGAAGGGGTGGATATGTGGGTATTGGTTGCGCGGGAGTATAATGAGGATCCGGTACTGTTAACAATGCTACCGGCAACCTGGCAGTCTTCGCGCAGGACCACTATTCTGATGTTTTTTGATCCGGGTAACGGAGAACCGGTAGAGCGTTTGGCCGTGGCAAGATACGATATCGGCTTTTTTGAAACCCAATGGTTTCCCGATGAAGAGCCGGATCAATGGAAACGATTTGGGCAAGTGGTTGCCGAAAGAGATCCGGATCGGATAGCGATTAATATTTCTGATGACTTTGCACTGGCTGATGGCATTAGCCATACAGACTACACGAATTTAAGAAACAGTTTGAGTTCTGAACTTCAGGAAAGAATTGTTTCTGCAGAAAACCTGGCTGTCGGCTGGCTGGAGACCCGAACAGAAGAAGAGAAAGTTGTTTACAGACAAATTAATCGTATTGCTCACAATATTGTTGCCGAAGGATTATCGGAAAGAGTAATTACACCCGGAATTACAACCACCGAAGATGTGCAGTGGTGGTACCGAGAGAGAATCCGGGATTTGAATCTGACAGCATGGTTTCACCCTTCTGTTTCAGTTCAGCGAAGTGAATCTGACGAACATGACGGGGATTTTTCAAGTCGAGCAGGCGCCGACGTTATTATGCCCGGTGATCTTATACATATGGACTTTGGTATTGAGTATTTGGGGCTGAGTACAGACACTCAGCGCCACGCCTATGTGCTTCGACCGGGCGAAACAGAAGCTCCTGAAGGATTGCAAGATGCATTGAAAACTGGAAACCGGTTGCAGGATATTCTTACCGGCGAATTCAGAACCGGACGAAGCGGAAATGAAATTCTTGCGGCGGCACTGAGCAGAGCAGAATCAGAAAATATCAATGCTACGATTTATACACACCCCATAGGATATCAAGGTCACGGTGCCGGTCCAACAATCGGGCTTTGGGATCAGCAGGGTGGTGTGCCCGGAAAAGGAGATTACCCGCTCTACCCAAATACGGCTCACTCAATAGAACTGAACGCCGAAGTTTTTATTCCGGAGTGGGATCGATCCGTTCGGATAATGTTGGAGGAAGATGCCATTTTTGATGGTGAAGAGACCAACTACATTGATGGAAGAATGGAAGAGTTTTATCTGATCCCGCGGCAAAAGTAAAATAGAACTTTTACTGAAATATCAGGAGCTCTGAAAACAGCTTTCAGATTTTGTGAATTGAAATATGTAAGGAAGTGTTATATCCGGTATCTTGATACGATTCAGGCGAGAAATAGAATTTAGCACAAATAATCCACAGATATGATTAAGCAAGCGAAGCAGGTTCTGAAACAGACTTTTGGATATGATGAGTTTCGACCGCTTCAGGAAGATGTAATATCCGACGTTCTCAATAAAAAAGATACATTGGTGATTATGCCCACAGGCGGTGGGAAATCACTCTGCTATCAAATTCCTGCTATTCTTTTTGATGGTTTAACGATTGTTATTTCCCCGCTTATTTCGTTGATGAAGGATCAGGTGGAGCAGCTCGATGAGTTTGGCGTTCCCGCTCTTTTTCTGAATAGTACACTCACTCCCGAGCAGTACGCTGCGAATGTTCAAAAGCTGAAAAATGGGGAGGCAAAACTGCTCTATTTGGCACCCGAAACATTGATGATGGAAAATACGCGGGAGCTATTGGACCAGTTGATTGTGGACTGTTTCACGATTGATGAAGCACACTGTATTTCAGAATGGGGACACGATTTTAGGCCGGAATATCGCCAGCTGGCAACAGTCAGAAAGGATTTTCCAAATGCTGTTTGTTTGGCGCTGACGGCAACGGCAACGCCGCGGGTTCGAGAAGATATCCGCACTACATTGGAGATGAATAAAACCGAAACGTACGTTGCAAGTTTTGACCGTAAAAACCTGCTGCTTCAGGTTGTGGACAAACAGGAGCCGTTGGAGCAGATACTCGACTTTCTCTACACTCGCCCGAAACAGTCAGGGATTATCTACTGTTTTTCCCGACGCCAGGTAAATGAACTCTACAGCGATTTAAAGCACGAAGGCCACTCGGTACTGCCATACCATGCAGGACTTTCTGAGGCACAGCGAACCCGGAATCAGGAGGCGTTTATTCGCGATAACGCTCAGATCATAGTTGCAACCATTGCTTTTGGAATGGGCATTAATAAACCGGATGTGCGATTTGTGATCCATCACGATATGCCTCAGAATATTGAATCGTACTATCAACAAATTGGCCGGGCCGGCAGAGATGGCCTTCAGGCAGATTGTATGCTTCTCTACAGTTACTCCGATAAACAGAAAATTCAGTACTTCATCAACCAGAAAGAAGGCGATGAGAAAAAAATTGCTGAACAGCATTTAGATGCGCTTCTGCACTTTATGGAGTACGACGATTGTCGCAGAAAACCACTGCTTGAATATTTTGGTGAAAAGTACGAGCATGATGAATGCGGTATGTGCGACAACTGTTTGAAGTATAAAGACAATATGCAGGATTATACCGAACAGGCTCAAAAATATATGAGCTGCATCGCCCGGACGGAAGAGACGTACGGAGCCTACTACATCGCTGATATTTTACGGGGTTCCAAACAGAAAAAAATCCTGGAAAATGGTCATGATAAGTTATCAACGTATGGAATTGGTCAGGAGTGGACGAAAAATCAATGGATTCAGCTTTCCAGATTGCTGCTGAGGAAAGACCTTCTGGCGAAAGATCCCGAACACGGAAGCTTGAAACTGACTTCAGCTTCATCGGAAGTACTGAAGGGTAATGAACGGGTTGAGGGCATACTGGACCGGACTCAGGCAACATCTGATGAAGATAAACCTTCTCGTACAAGCACCGATGTGGAGAATAAACACAATGTTGATCTGTTCGAGAAACTCCGTGTAAAACGGAAAGAGCTAGCGGATGAGCAGGAAATCCCACCTTACGCTATTTTTCCGGATACCACACTGATGGAGATGTCATTTTATTTTCCACAGGATGAAGAATCCTTAATGGCTATCTATGGAGTGGGATCAGTCAAGCTCAAAAAATATGGTGATGACTTTCTTCCAATTATCAAGGAGTTTACAGAAAACAACGAAGTTGATGAGAAGACAAAAGCAATAAAGAAGAAAGTTGAAAAGACCACCGAGAAGAAAAAGTATGAACTGGTAGGTGAAGAGTTCAATCAAGGCAAATCTGTTGAGCACCTTGCCGAACAGTTTGGGGTGAAAGAAGTGACCATTCTGAGTAATTTGAAAAAGTACCTGGACGATGGGAATAAAATTGAACCGGATGGAATTCTGGAAGCGTCTTCACTTTCGCAGCGAAAAATTGATGAGGTCTATGAATCGATGGATAAAGTGGGAGCCGACATTCTGAAGCCGGTCTACGAAGACCTTGATAAAACGGTGGACTACGGTGAACTTCGTGTCCTTCAGCTGGCTTATCTGGCGGAGAACAGATCCTCTTAAACATAATTTTTAAAATTGTGACAGCTCTTTTATGATTTCGAAGTTTGTTGAATCTTTGAAACGAACCCCTCGCGGCCTGTTTAATCCGTGGTATCATCAGGATAAAAAAAACGACCTGGTTCCTCATGCACCTGACATCAGAAGGAAACAGCTCGAAACATATCTCAAGGAGAGACAGCACTCGGCGAAGTACCTTTTTATTGCTGAGGCTTTGGGCTATCAGGGCGGACACTTTACCGGTATTGCGATGACGTCCGAACGAATTTTGCTGGGTTTCCAGGAAGAAAAGTACGGTGTAAAACCCAAACATGTTTTTAAAACAGAGCAACCCAACCGTACCAGCAGACCGGATCTGATTGAGAAAGGGATGAGTGAGCCGACTGCCACAATTATGTGGGGAGCATTGACGGATTTAGGGATCGACCCGTATGAAGTTGTCTTGTGGAATGCTGTACCTTGGCATCCATACAATCCCGATAAAGGAATGTTGAGTAACCGCACTCCGTTGGCCGGTGAAATGGAGGCCGGGCTTAAACATTTAAAAAAGTTTATCAGCTTGTTTAATAACCCAAAAATTGTAGCTGTTGGCAGAAAGTGTGAGCAGAGTTTATCTGAACTGGGAATTGAGTACATTGGTGTTCGTCATCCGGCAAATGGAGGAGCCCCCAAATTTCGAAGACAGCTTGCCGATATGGCCGGCTTGAATTGAAACTTTTTACATAAAAAAGACTTTATTTATTTCAACTAAAGTTGATATTAAGACTATGAAAAGAACATTTATTTTAGTTACAGTTATATTCATGATGCTGGGATGCAGTACAATCCGTGATGCGGCGGATATTCGGGAACCCAGCGTTACCTTTCAGAATATGTCCATCGACCGGATTACTTTCGATGGCGTGACGCTCCTTTTTGATTTTGAGGTCGATAACCCAAACAGATTTGGGGTCTCGGCAGAGCAGTACAGCTACGAATTTTTTATCAATGAGCAATCATTCATCACCGGTTTACAGGAAGAGCCTTTTTCCATTGGCAGCGAATCGACCCAATCTATCCAGGTGCCTGTGACCCTGAATTTTTCTGAAGTGTATGAAACATTCAGTTCTGTTGTGCGGCAAGATAGTCTGTCGTATGCTCTTTCGACGGAAGTAGAATTTGATGTCCCGGTATTGGGAAGCCGGAAAGTGCCTGTGCGTACGTCGGGTGAAGTGCCAATTCCAAAAGTGCCCAGGATTTCGATGGGAGAATTTGAGGTAAAACAAATTTCTCTTAGCGGCGCTGAAGTGGAAGTTTCATTTAATGTTCAGAATCCGAACCCATTTGCAATTTCCATAGCAAATGCAGCGTATGAGTTAACGGTAAATGGACGCGAGTGGCTGGATACAACACTTGGTGAAACCATTCGTGTAGCCGGTTCTGAACGTCAAACAATTAACATACCCATTCGGTTGAGTTCGTCTCAGATGGGCTCTGCATTGATGGATATTATGAGGGGAGAATCTACCTTTAACTACGATTTAAAGGGCTCAGCGGATATCTCTGCAGAACTGGACGGTTTTCGTAATGGTCAGTCTTTCCCATTTGATCTGTCCGGCAGTTACACACTGGATTGATAAGTAAAGATTTTTCGTTAAAGTAGTGCAGTAGATAAGTTTAAAAAATCAATCAACCATAAACACCTATCCTATGACAGTTCTAAATACAACAAAATTAATGTCGCTTTTTACAGCTCTGTTTCTGTTTTTGGCTGTGGGATGTGCGGAAGCTTTGGAGACGGAATCCAATAATGGAGGAGATACCGATACAGATACTGATACAGAAACTACCGAGGGATATTTTGCATTGCCGGATAATCCAGGTGATCAATATGAATCAGAAGAATTTAACTTTCATGTTCAAACCGTAGTGGATGGTCTTAATCAGCCTTGGGCAGCAGCATTTTTGCCTGAGGGACTGGTACTCATTACAGAACGTGATGGGACGCTCAGAAAAATCAAAAATGGTGTAATGCATGATGAACCGGTTGGTGGCGTTCCCGAGGTATTTGCGCGTAATCAGGGAGGACTGCTGGATATTGAACCTCATCCTAACTATGACGAAAATGGATGGCTTTACATAAGCTACTCTAAGCCGAACAATGGAGAGGGAATGACGGCAATCGTGCGTGCAAAGTATGATGAAGAAGCACACGCTCTCACAGATATGGAAGAGCTCTATGTTGGAACTCCATTCACAAGTCGCGGGCACCACTTTGGAAGCCGTATTGTGTTTGATCACGATGGATACATGTATTTTTCAATTGGTGATCGGGGAGAGATGAATACTGCCCAGGACTTGAGCAAGTCCAACGGGAGTCTATTTCGACTGAATGATGACGGTACAATTCCCGAGGACAACCCATTTGTTGGTCGTGAAGGATTGGATGAAATCTACTCATACGGCCATCGAAATATCCAGGGAATGGCTGTACATCCTGAAACCGGAATCGTATGGACAAACGAGCACGGACCACGTGGTGGCGACGAAATTAATGTTAATGACAAGCCCGGTGCAAATTACGGCTGGCCTGAAATTACGTACGGTATCAACTATGATGGATCAACCATTACCAATGAAACCCATCGCGAAGGAATGGAACAGCCTGTGCATCAATACACTCCTTCCATCGCCCCTGCAGGTATGGCGTTTGTAACATCAGATAAATATCCCGGTTGGGAAGGGAATGCATTGGTTGGTGCTCTTGCATATCAACTGATCTCAAGAGTAGAACTGGATGGTGATCAGTTTGTAAAAGAAGAGCGATTGGTAGAAGGAATTGGTCGTATTCGCCACGTAATTGAAGCGCCAGACGGTTATATCTACTTTCTTAATGAATCGAATGGCACGCTAAATCGAATTCTGCCGGCAAATAATTAATTTTTTAGCGAATGACATTTAAAAGCCCGAAGATAGTTCTTCGGGTTTTTTTATTTAATAGACCTTTTCAGAGCCTGTGATCAGACATAACGAAATTATATTTATTTTTCAGAAAAGTTTGTTTAATGTTCAGGCACTGAAATTTTGTGCATCTCCAATAATTGACTAAGAATTTCTCTTTCCCAAATAGCCCCACCATTGTCGTGCGAATTATCGAGTAGTTTAAACGCATCTCTTGCTGCTGCTTTTGCAGACTCCATATCTTTTTTCAATATGTTTATTGCTGTTTCAGCCCGTTTTAATGTGCTTTTTTCGGAAAAACCAGTTTCACCTTTATTGTAGTAGTATTCAGCTTTTTCAATATTTTGATTACAATAAGCTTCAAAAAAAGATTTTTCGAGAAAAATAGTGGCATTTAGCAAATCATTATCCTGTGCCTCAGCTATTTTAACACCTTCGTTTAACACAGTTTCAGCATACTCTTTTTCACTGTTGTCCATGCAGTGAACATAGAAAAGAAGTTTAGTAACAATACTGTGAGATCCAATTTGACCTTCAGTCATTTTATTTAAATGTGTAAGGACAGTTTTATTTAAATCCCGCGGGCGAGTACCACTCCATAATGTCGCGGAAAGTTGCATCACATATTGTTTGATCAGAGCTCTTTCACCTCCCGTCAAAAGATCTTTGAGTTGTAGCCCATCACTCTCGAGGCCGGTTTCCTCTTCGGGTATCAAAGACATTATGCCGAGAACAAGGGTAATGACAGCTGTCATCCAACAAAAATAGATGATATAGTTTATTGCTCCGTTAGAACCGTAAACAGTGTGTAGAGTAAAAGCTGAAGAGGCGAGAATAATAAAAAGTAAAAGAGAGGCGATGGGACCACCCGCAATAAACCAAGCGAGCTTTTTTTTGTCAAAATTATTAGATGGAGGGAGCATTACTGTAAGTCCGCCGGCAATGTTCAAGTTTAGGTTTAAACCTACCCGTAGATCGTCTTTGATTTTTTCCAATTTAAACGGTCCAACAGTGAACTTATAAAACCGGAATTTTTGAGATATCCCGCCAATTAAATGGCCAAGTTCATGTGCAAATACAGATACAAATAGTGCAATAATTAGGCTAAGAATTGATAGTGGCCAAGATGGAAGATTCAATCCGAAATAGTCGCGTACCAGCAGATATAGAATTACGGAGCCACCACCGATAGCCGCTCCAATTATTCCATGGAAAAGTTTTTTCCAACTAATAGCGCACATCGACATTTTTTTGATGAGTTATATGGAAAGATCTTCTTACTATATCTTGAATTTAATCAAGCTCTTTCAGTGCTGTTGCCAATTCCTGCAGTGATTTTTTAGCATCACCGAAAAACATCTGGTTTTTATCACTGTAAAACAGGTCATTATCAATGCCTGCATATCCGGGACTCATACTTCTCTTAAACACAATGGTTCGTTTTGCTTCATCCACATTCAGAATAGGCATACCGTAAATCGGGCTTCCGGGAGATGTTTTTGCAGCCGGATTAACCACATCATTTGCACCGATAATCAGGACTACATCTGTTGATTTGAACTCGGGATTGATCTCATCCATATCGTAGAGCTGATCGTAAGGCACGTCCGCTTCAGCCAAAAGGACGTTCATGTGTCCGGGCATCCGTCCGGCAACGGGGTGAATACCGTATTTTACCGTTACTCCTCGCTCTTCGAGCATATTTGCCACTTCTTTGAGTGTATGCTGAGCCTGTGCAACGGCAAGTCCATACCCTGGTGTGATGACTACTTTGGAAGCATAGGCACACTGAATTGCAACATCATCAGCAAAAGTCTGTTGGTATGATTTATCACCATCGTCTGATTCAGCTGCACTGGATTCGCCTCCGAAAGCCCCGAAAAGAACATTCAACAGCGTTCTATTCATAGCTTTACACATGATGTTGGTAAGAATCAGACCGGCAGCTCCAACAAGTGCACCACTTATAATGAGAAGGTTGTTGCCAAGTACAAATCCTGCCATGGAAGCTGCAATCCCTGAGTAGGAGTTAAGCAGTGAAATAACAACCGGCATATCTGCGCCTCCAATTGGCAGAACCGTTAAAACACCGATTAATAGCGCCAGGCCAAAGAGTAACCAGAAAACAAGCTGATATTCGGGATCAACAGCAAACCATCCAACCAGGCCTAAAGCAACTGCAGTTAGAAGTAAGTTGATATAATTTTGACCGGGCAGAGCAATTCGTCCCCCGCCGATAAATCCTTTTAGCTTGCCAAATGCGATAAAACTACCTGTAAACGTAATAGACCCGATTAGAATACTAAGGCCTGTTGTAACCAAGCCCTGAGTATCAAATGTTGCGGGTGCCAGTCGAGTAAATTCACCCCAGGCAACCAAGGCGGATGCGCCACCGCCAAATCCGTTAAATATTGCAACCATCTCGGGCATAGCGGTCATCTGCACTTTTTTAGCGGCAAAAACCCCAATTAAGGCGCCGATAATTACACCGGCAATGATAAACTCAAATGCGATAATTTCACGGTCAAAAAGGGTAACCGCTACGCCAATCAGCATACCGAGTGAAGCGAGCTGATTCCCCGATCGTGCTGTTGCCGGTGAACCTAATCGTTTGATACCGATAATAAAAAAACCTGTGGCTACCAGATAAAGTAATTGAATGAGGTTGGGTAAAAATGACTGGAGAGCTTCTGGAAGGAACTGACTCATTTCTCACCCTCCTTTTTCTTAAACATCTCAAGCATACGATCAGTTACCATAAAACCGCCTACTACATTAATGGTTGCAAAAATAATCGCTGCGAAACCGATCCACTGCGCGTATAATGAATCAGATCCACCGGCAATAATCAGCGCTCCAATCAAGGTTATACCGGAAATGGCATTTGCCCCGGACATTAGTGGAGTATGGAGGGTGGGAGGTACTTTTGTGATCAGTTCAAAGCCTACAAAAGAGGCCAGTACAAAAATGAACAGATTAAAGATAAAAGCTTCCATATAGATCGTTTTTTTATTGCGTTAGCTATTCTCCTTCACAAATGGGGAGATGATTTCGCCTTGGTGTGTAACCGTGGCATTGGCGAGGATTTCATCATCAAAATTAAAATTGGGCTTGCTGTCTTCGATCAACAGATCTAACAGAGATAGAATATTTTTGGAGTAAAGCTTGCTGGCATGATAGGCTAACGTGCTTGGCAAGTTCAGCGGCCCATCAACAATGACCCCGTTATGTCTTATCACTTCTCCCGGTTCAGTCACTTCGCAGTTACCTCCCTGTTCTGCTGCAATATCGATAACTACAGACCCAGCTGACATATCTTCCACCATCTGTTTGGTGATAAGGGTCGGAGCGGGTTTCCCTGGGATGAGTGCCGTGGTTATTACAATATCAGATTTTTTAACATGCTGATGGATGACCTCTTTCTGCTTTTCTTTATTCGTATCAGATAACTCTTTGGCATAACCGCCTTTGGTTTCAGATTCCTCCTCAAGCGGTACTTCTACAAATTTTGCTCCCAAGCTTTCCACCTGTTCTTTCACTGCCGGACGAATATCGAAAGCTTCAACCACGGCCCCAAGTCTCTTTGAAGTAGCGATTGCCTGAAGTCCGGCAACTCCGGCACCTAAAACCAGTACTTTTGCTGGCGGGATGGTGCCGGCGGCAGTCATCATCATCGGCAGATACCTGTCCAAATGATTGGCACCAAGAAGCGCGGCTTTATACCCAGCAATGTTGCTCATCGATGAGAGCGCATCCATCGATTGTGCACGACTGATTCTGGGAATAGTATCCATGGCCATTCCTGTAATGCCGGTACTTTGAAGTAAATTAACATACTCCTTGTTTTGTAATGGCCATAAAAAAGCAATGAGGGCAGAACTCTTTTTTAGTTTTTTGACATCCTTTGGAAGTGGAGCCTGAACAGCTAAAAGCAGGTCAGACTCAGAAAGGATTTGATCACGACTTTTAATTTCTGCACCTGCATCAATATACTGTTGATCAGAGTAGCTTGAAGCTAATCCGGCTTCACTCTCAACATAGATGGAAAGACCCATCTTGGATAGTTTTTCGGTCCCCTCCGGAGTGAGTGCAACACGTTTCTCTAAAGCCTCTGTTTCTTTGCAAACGGCGACAATCATAGCACACCTTTTTAGTTAGTTTGCCTAAACTTATCCAAATTTTGTCAATTTGCAACTGACAATTTCATTTTGCCAGAGAACAAATCGAAAAAATTTAAGTTTGGATGAACGTAATATTTGTTGTTGACTATACATCTGATAGACAAGATTGACCAAAAATGAGTTCAATATTTATTACATTCAGATAAAGAAAAAGAAATTAATTTATGGAGATGGAAGACATTCAAGGAAAAACATTTGACGTAGTTATAGTTGGCAGTGGACCTGCCGGATTAACGGCTGCAATATATGCTGCGCGTGCCGATTTAAACCCTATTGTGTTTGAAGGACCCGAACCGGGGGGACAATTGACGCAGACCACTGAAGTGGACAATTATCCGGGCTACCCAGAGGGAGTCATGGGACCAAAGATGATGGAAGATTTCCGTCAGCAAGCAACGCGTTTTGGGGCAGACTGCCGATATGGTTATGTAACTGATATTGAATTTGGTGATCGTCCTTACAAGCTAACCGTGGATGAAGAGACTGTTATTTATGCCAAAGCGATAATTATCGCAACCGGCGCATCTGCAAAATGGCTGGATCTGCCAAGTGAGCAGCGGTTGAGAGGGAAAGGTGTTAGCGCCTGCGCAACATGCGACGGTGCTTTCTTTCGGAATGAGCACGTGGTTATTGTTGGCGGTGGCGATACCGCAATGGAGGAGGCTCTATTCCTGACAAAGTTTGCAAGAAAAGTATCTGTCATTCACCGGCGTGATGAACTGCGCGCTTCAAAAGCAATGCAGAATCGTGCATTTAACAACGATAAAATTGAGTTTATCTGGAACTCTGAATTGCAAGAAGTATTAGGTGATCAGGTTGTCGGTGGTATAAAAGTAAAAAACCGAGTAAGTGGTGAGGTGACCACTTTGGAAGACGTGACCGGCGTGTTTATCGCAATCGGTCATAAACCAAATACAGATCTGTTTAAGGATGTGCTCACGATGGATGACGTGGGATATATTCAAACAAAAGGACAGTCGACAGAAACGGATCTGCCCGGAATTTTTGCCAGCGGAGATGCGATGGACCCAATCTATCGTCAAGCCGTTACTGCAGCTGGTACAGGATGCCGAGCTGCACTGGACGCTGAGCGCTTTTTAGCTGATACATTAGACAGTGAAGAAGCGATTGCCCAGAAGCACTGGAAGTAATAGCTTTTGATGAATCACATTTAAATCGGCAAGTGTCATTGATGCTTGCCGATTTTTTTATTCTTTTCCTACCGTTTTATCAGTTTTATCCTCTTTTTTGCTATCCTCTTCGTCCTCGATTTCAATCACTTCAGCATCTACTTCGTATTCATCTGAAGAGTCATCAACATTTCGCTCTACAAATACCCGCACGTCACTTGCGTAGAGTATAAGAGTTGTAATAGCTGTAAAAAGTGGAGCATAAACTGCAAGAACAACGGCACCTGCAACTCCCAGTGTCAATCTGCTTTCCAGTAAAACGTTGCCTTTTTTATTTTTCACAATGACGCGTTTTGCATCACCTCTGCGAATTAGCTCCTTGATTTGTGATATAATTTCCTGAACGGTTCCCTGAATCTCTTCAAGAATTGTTTTTTCTGTCTTTTCCATGATTAATCTCCATCACTTTGTATTAAAACTGTAAGGAAGTTCTGATTCCTGTTTCATACTACGAGAAACAGGATTAAAAGATTCAGAATTATGCTATCAAGAGTTTATTGCGCATCGACCATAGGAGTAGACGCCCGCTTAATTGAAGTAGAAGTAAATCGGAGCGGCGGATTGCCAAAGTATTTTTTAGTAGGATTGCCCGATCGTGCGGTAAGTGAGTCGAAAGACAGAATTGACGCTGCACTTAAAAATGCTGATGCTTTTTTCCCTCGTGGCCGAATTACCGTAAATCTGGCTCCGGCCGATCTTCCCAAAGAGGGCAGCGCTTTTGATCTTCCCATCGCAGTGAGCCTGCTTGCCGTATCAGAACAAATTCAAATTGAGAAACTAGAAAAAAGTCTGATATTGGGTGAACTTGCCCTCGACGGAAAACTTCGTCCGGTTAAAGGTGTTCTGCCAATGGCTGTGGAAGCGAAGAATCAGGGATTGGAATACATTATCCTTCCAAAAGAGAACGGACCGGAAGCGGCAGTGGTGGATGGAATCAAGGTGTTACCTTTTTCGGATCTCAGGGAAGTAATGAAATGGTTTGAGAACGAAAAGAGTAAATCTCCATTAGTGATCAATCCAAAAAATCTCTTCAGTACGAACGGCAAGGCAGATGTGCTCGATTTTGAAGACGTAAGAGGGCAGGAAAATGTAAAACGGGCACTTGAGGTTGCAGCCGCGGGTGGGCATAATGCAATAATGGTGGGGCCACCGGGGTCAGGTAAAACGATGATGGCCAGAAGACTTCCCACGATTCTGCCGCCTTTGACTCTCGACGAAGCATTGGAGACAACCAAAATCCACTCTGTAGCAGGAATATTAGAGAGCGGTAAGTCTCTGGTTACTCATCGCCCATTTCGAAGCCCGCACCATACGGTTTCAGATGTAGCTTTGGTAGGGGGCGGAAGTATACCCATGCCGGGCGAGA
Organism: uncultured Rhodohalobacter sp.; assembly: GCA_964401805.1. GTDB lineage: Bacteria > Bacteroidota > Rhodothermia > Balneolales > Balneolaceae > Rhodohalobacter. The sequence goes on along the minus strand of CAYNZY010000011.1, from coordinate 14,185 downwards.
TTTCTATGGCACATAACGGCGTACTTTTTCTGGATGAACTGCCGGAGTTTAAACGAAGTGCACTGGAGGTGATGCGGCAGCCGCTCGAAGATGGGAATGTAAGCATATCAAGGGCACGAATGAGTGTGAATTATCCAAGCAGAATTATGTTGGTGGCATCAATGAATCCCTCACCAACGGGCGACTGGTATGATCCGGATGACGAAAATGGAGCTACACCTATGCAGATGCAGCGATATCTGAATCGGATAAGCGGTCCGATGCTTGATCGGATTGATCTTCACGTGGATGTTGAAAAAGTCAGTTTTGATGAATTATCGGCCAAAAAAAAGGGAGAAAGTTCTGCAAAAATTCGTGAGAGAGTTATTGCAGCAAGAGAAATTCAGAGCCGAAGGTTTATGGGAATTGAAGGTGTTTACTCTAATGCGCAGATGAACACCAAAATGGCTCGAAAAATATGTCGTATTGATGAAGCCGGAGAGGGGATGCTTAAGAAAGCGATGAATACTCTTGGACTATCTGCCCGCGCTTACGACCGAATTTTAAAAGTATCAAGAACAATTGCCGATTTGGATAGATCTGAGTCCATTCAGGCGAATCATATAGCAGAGGCAATTCAGTATAGAAGTCTTGACAGGGAGGGATGGTTAGGATGATTTAATCAGCGGTTAGGAGGTTTTAATCAGATGGTGAAACAAAAACAGTTATTTTCGATTAGAATAAGAAAAATTATGGAAGTGAGAGAATCAACAAAATATCGTTCTTCAGACTGGGTGTTTACACTCCCATTCATCCTATTTCTGCTTTATCTTTTAATGTAATTCAGATAAAGGCTACCAAAGTCGGTCAATGACCCGATCAGGGATGAGATGAATTAGCCAGGCAATCAAACGCCACCGGCGTGTTATGTAAGCAACCGGTTTCTTTTTTTCAATAGAGGTGAGTATCTGTTTTACAGCTTTTTCTGTTTCAGAAACCCAGAACATACCTTTCTTCCCATCCGTCATCTCGCTCTTAATAAAACCGGCAACAATATCCGTTACGGTAATATCTTCTTTTATTCTGTTGCAGCGCTGACGGTATGCCTGCATGTATGTAGAAATGAATGCCTTTGAGGCACTGTAGGGTGCTGCCCTGGAGGATCCAAAAAGACCGGCAATGGACGAAACTCCAACAATCTGTCCGTGCCCCTGTTTTCTGAAATATTGGAAGGCCTCGCCAAATAGCTGAACAAATCCACTTACATTTACATCGATCACCTTTTGTTCCATGCCCGTAATCGAAGAAGATGGATAGTTGGAAATACCTGCATTTAGCACGATGATATCCATTCCCCCCATCTCATCAATAAGCGATTTGAGGGCATTCTTGGCCTCATCAAATTGAGACACATCCATTTTTGAATAGTAGAATGAGTCTCCGAGTTCATTTTTGAGCTCTTTCAGACGATGAACTCTTCGGCCGGTTCCGCCGACTCTGTATCCATTCTGGATAGCTTGTCTGGCAAGTTCCTCACCAATGCCGGATGTGGCACCGATGATAATCATTTTCTTACTCACTCAACTGAGGATTAAACTTGAGATTCGACCGGTTGAAGCGAAGGGTATTGAACTTTCATCCACTCATATGCGCCAAAAAGTACTCCACTGTAAACCAGGTTTCCTCCCAGTGTATTGTGGAAAAATGGAATGGCTGCCGTATAGCAGGCGATTAGTCCTTCAGTAGAAAGGGGATAAAGCGGACTTGTGAGCCATACGCCAAAATTACTCACGATAAAAAAGATTACAGATGCACCTACAGCTCCGCCAACTACTCTCCCTAAGGTTACTTTCTTCATGAGATAGTAACCTAAAACTGCAATCATTGCGATGCTACCGTAGATATAAAGAAAACCACCGGTAAACCAGGCAAAGCCTTCATAATATGCAGAGTACATGAGATTGTTGAGAAGTAGATCACTAATCCAGAGGGCAATTATGGGTACAATCAGAGCCCATTTTTTGTTTTTGAAATATGCAGCGCCAAACAATACAATTGCTCCGATTGGGGTGAAATTGTATGCGTGCGGCAACAGTCTGGAAAGAGCTGCAAATAGTATAAAACCGGATATTATGTAAAAAGTCTTTTTATTCATGTGTTTAATAGCCTTTGGATTCAACGGTTAAATATAACAGTTGAAATGCAAAAGTGTGAATGTGAAATCAGTTTTTCTGAAAAGAATAAAGATGGGATGTCAAGGAGTAGCAAGGTGAGGTGATTGAATCAGTAAGTGCACCGGTCTTAAAAACAAAAAGCCCCGATAACCGGGGCTTTTGTCAACCTAAACCAAAATCTAATTTACATAGAAGTGGTAAGCTCAAGATTCAGTTCGATATCTACTTGGTCGCCAACAACAGCAGTTGCAGCCCAGTCGCCAACACCAACACCAAAGTCTGTTCTCATCAGTTCAGCATTAGCTACAATACCTGCAACGCGAGTGTTTTCTTGCATGGGGTGATCCATTACACCTTTGAGCTCAAACGGCAGATCAAATTCGCGAGTTACATCTCGAATTGTGAGTTCACCGCGTGCGACAAACTGATTATCTCCGGTTTGCTCAATAGAGTTACTCACAAAACTCATATTTGGCCATTCTGATGTGTTAAAGAAATCTTCTGAGCGTAAATGGTTATCTCTTCGATCATTTCTCGTATTGATACTTTCGATCGGAATAGTTACATCAATATTACTTTCAGCCAGATTATTCGGATCAAAATTAATAGTAGCATCAACCTCATCAAAAGTACCTGTAACAGGTGTGAAAAAGTGTGTTATTGAGAATTTGATGGTGCTGTGTGCTTTATCTACTTGCCAGCTGGTTGCATCTCTGTCTACAGTGGTGAATGCAGCAAAGGCTGTAAATAAGAATGCTGCAAGGGTTAAGTAAGTTGCTTTTTTAAACATGATTGTTATTTGTTTTGGTTGTAATTTGTTCAACATTAAACTAAATACTCTGTCAGGAAGTTCCAACTTCTGCAGAAAAAGATTTTTGTTGTATTCACTCTAATGCTTACGGCAGTATTACCGTTTCATCGTTGAGTTAATTTAGTGTTAAGATGTGGTGGTCTTACAACTTCTTACTCCGTTCTTTTGATATTTCAAACCTCCAGAGGCGGTCTGCATGATCTCCGGCATATTCTACACCGATTCGTTTGGAAGGGACAATCTCATTTGATGGGATGGTTATGTCGCGATGTTCAATCCAAACCGGAGGAGTGGTAAGATTAGTCTTGTTCAGGTTTGTAGTAATTCCCAATGCCTGAGTCAGTTTGCCGGGTCCATCAGTTAAATTTTTCTTGTTTGTTATGTCTCTTCTCTCTTCTATGTGCTTATGACCTTCAACCGGAATGATGCTCCGTATTAATACAGCATCGGCCAGGCCTTCATGGTTGGTAACAACGTTGAATAGGTGATGGATCCCGTAACATAGATAGATGTATGCATTTCCGGGTTTCCCAAACATCACCTCAGTACGATTTGTACGCTTTCCATCATTTGCATGACATGCTTTATCGTTTCTGCCACAATAGGCTTCTGTTTCGGAAATTATACCTGCGGTAAACAGACCATCAATGTTGCTGCATAATACTTTTCCCAACAAATTCTGAGCGACGTCTACAACATTTGGATTGGAATAAAATTGGAGTGGTAAAACTTTTTCTTCAGAAAACATCAGGAGATGTCGGTATATGGATTTCTATCGGTTACAGGCTCATGAAGATATACTTCCTGGTACGATCTTGCCATAATCGAGGTGATAATAAATAGTACTGCTGAGTAAAAAACCCAGAAGATGATGATCATCAAAACCGTATAACCCTGGTAGAAATAACGATAAGAACTCAATGCGTACTCCAGGTAAAAACTAATTCCATATTTTGCCGCTTCAAAAAGAACGGTGTATGTGAAAGCAGATAACAGGGCTACTTTAGGACGCATTCGGCGCTCGCTGATATAGCGGAAAATGGCGTAAAAAAGAAGTATCATAAATATAACCGGTATCACATTGGTGAGAAAATCTGCGATCCAGCCAAGTTCAATTACAATTTCTGTATATGGAATAGCAATTTCGCTGAAGGAAAAAAGTGAGATAATTGAGATAGCAATACTGAAAAAGAGAAAAACACCGCCAATTACGCCAAATGCAAAAAAGTTATATACCAGCTCCATTACGGGGTGTTTTCTGTCTTCAACATCAAATATTTCAAAAAGAGCGTGCTTCATCGTGTGAAAAAGTCCCTGAGCGAAAACCATAAGAATAGCGATACCGGCAACACCAAAAATAGTTCGTGCATTGACCAGTGGCTGAATAATGGTTTCAAGCGTTACGGCACTTCCTATGATATCCCCGGTCTGGCCTTCATAACTGAGGCTGGGGAGTAGCTCCCTGCCATATCGAATGAGTTCTTCAAAAGCTGCATCGATTGAGAGAACAAAACCGATAATAGAGATAAGAATTAACGTAAAAGGGATGGAACAAATAATCAGGTTAAACGTGATCGCAGAAGCATTGTAAAAAACATGCTTCTTTGTGACCAGTTCCCAAATCTTTTTCCAGAATGCCCGAAATTTATGTTTATCCAACACCTGCATATAATAGAAAAATAAACCTAAATAAGATGAATGCCAATCAGTGTAGAAAAACATTGACCTCTAATTGATGATAAATGATAATTTCATAGGTGTTCAAATCTTAAAAAAAGAGGAAAATTCAATACCTTTCACGTCTGCAAATCTAATTGATGCATGTAATCAACATTCATGGGTAAGAAAAAGAAGCAACATACGCCGCTGATGCGGCAATATTTTGAGATTAAGGAGAAACATCCGGGTACGATTCTTCTGTTCAGGGTGGGGGATTTTTACGAGACATTTGCCGACGACGCCGTTTTAATCAGCAAAGAGCTTGGCATTACATTAACTAAGCGTAACAACGGTGGAGACCAAACTCCGCTTGCCGGGTTCCCATATCACGCCTTAGACTCTTACTTGCCAAAACTGGTGAAGCGCGGTTTCCGTGTGGCGATTTGCGAACAGACCGAGGATCCGGAAACTGCTAAAAAAGCAGGTAAAAAGATTGTAAACCGGGAAGTGACGGAGATAACCACGCCCGGTGTCACGATGTCTGATAAGCTGCTCGAACATAAACGCAATAACTACATTGTATCGATATTTTGGGCAGGAGGAACTGCCGGAGTTGCTTTTTCGGATATCTCAACGGGTGAGTTTGGGTTAAGTCAGGTGGGCAAATCAGAGCTGGACAGCTTGATTCAGTCGCTGCAGCCGTCTGAAGTGCTTCTTCAAAAAAAGCTCAAAAACAGCGTGCCGCAAGAGCTAAAAAATAACAACATCACCTATATCGAAGACTGGGTGTACGAAGGAGATTATGGTTATAAAATACTGACAGAACACTTTAAAACGCATTCACTGAAGGGGTTTGGTGTAGAAAATCTGGAAATTGCCCATACGGCAGCCGGATCATTGCTTCACTATATGCAGGAGACTCAGAAATCTTCGTTGGGTCACCTGAAACGGCTTTATGCTTACGAAAATAGTGAGTATATGTCCTTGGATGGCGCTACGAAAAGAAACCTCGAACTGACATCCAGCATGCAAGAAGGTGGAACGGACGGGACACTGGTCTCAATTCTGGACGCTACTTCAACGGCAATGGGAGGGCGGCTATTGAGAAAGTGGATCATGAGACCTCTCAAAAAGGCAGAGCCAATTGAGAATCGTTTGGAAGCAGTAGATGAATTGGTCAACAATCATCCATTAAGGGAAGAACTTCGTGATGAACTGAGTCAAGTGGGAGATTTGGAGCGACTCATCAGCCGGATCAGCGTTGGCCGTACCAATGCGCGAGATTTAAAACAGCTTCAGCTTTCGCTGGCTCAGATTACAGCGATCAAGCGAATTATAGGTCAGTGTGAGAGTACGTTGCTTAAGTCGGTCAACAGCCGATTAAAATTATTGATAGATGTTCAGGAGAGAATCAACGGAGCGCTGGTTGAAGATCCCCCGGCGAGTATTCGCGATGGAGGAATGTTTGACGAAGGATTTAACGAAAATCTTGACGAACTCCGGGAGATTGCCCGAAACGGGAAAAAGTATATCGCTGAGATTAAGGATAAGCTGGCCAAAGAAGCCGGGATTCCATCGCTCAAAATTGGCTACAACAAAGTATTCGGCTACTACATTGAAGTGACCAACACGCACAAAGATAAAGTGCCTGAGCATTTTATTCGGAAGCAGACACTGGTTAACTCGGAGCGCTACATCACGCCGGAGCTGAAGGAGGTGGAAGAAAAGGTTCTCTCGGCCGAAGATAAGAGCAAAACCCTGGAGGGTGAACTTTTTGAGGAGTTAAGATTATACGTAGCCGAATTCGCTGAAGATGTTCAACAGATAGCCGGCGCAATTGCTGAGCTCGACTGCATTCAAAGTTTTGCAGAGGTGGCATTTAGAAATAACTATGTGAAACCGGAGATCAATGAAGAGGACACGGTTGATGTAAAGAAAGGACGCCATCCGGTGGTTGAGAAAACACTCGAAGCCGGAGAGCCGTTTATCCCGAACGATATTTATCTGGATAACACAGAATTTCAAATTCTGATGATCACCGGGCCGAATATGGCCGGAAAAAGTATCATTCTGCGTCAAACCGGTTTACTGGTGTTGATGGCTCAGATTGGTTGTTTTGTCCCGGCTGACAAAGCGACGATTGGACTGGTCGATAAAATCTTTACCCGGGTAGGGGCTTCCGATAATCTTGCAGCGGGTGAGAGTACCTTTCTTGTTGAGATGAACGAAGCCGCCAACATTCTGAACAACGCCACACCAAAATCTCTGATTCTGCTGGATGAAGTGGGACGGGGAACGAGCACGTTTGACGGACTGAGTATTGCATGGTCGCTCTCAGAGTATCTTCATAATAAACCGGAAGTGGCGGCAAAAACTCTCTTCGCCACACACTATCACGAATTGAACGAGCTTGAAGACCGCTACGAGCGAATTAAGAATTTTAACGTGCAGGTTAAAGAGCACGACGGGAAAGTCATCTTTTTGCGAAAATTGGTTCGCGGAGGTGCCGATCACAGCTATGGGATCCAGGTGGCCAATATGGCGGGACTGCCGGAAGTTGTAATCAATCGTGCAAAGGAAATCTTATCAAATCTGGAGAGTCACACTCTGGATGTAAGTCACGATGGAAACGGAGCGCTTTCTCAATCAGCGAAAAAGAAAGAGGCCGCAAAGAAAGTAACCAAAGAGGTAGAAAAACAGGCTTCACTGCCTCAGATGACTCTATTTGGTTCCCAAATCGATCCAAACGTGGAGACGTTGCTGAATAAGCTCGATGCTGCCGACCCCAATCGTATGACACCCATCGAAGCGATGCTCATGCTGAGCGAGCTGAAGCGTTTGGTGAAAAACCAGGAATGAAACACTCCGCCAAACATATCTCCGACCGGATTCGCCTGATGATTGCCACCAAGCAGTTTCAGGTGGGGGAGCTGCTGCCTTCAACCCGTCAGCTGGGACAACAGCTGGGGGCCAGTTTCCACACGGTTCGAAAGGCGTATCACCAGCTTGCCGATGAAGGGCTGATCACTCCGGAACAGGGCCGCGGATTTGTAGTGAACCGGCAAAGCACATCGCTCGATAAAACGGAACGCATCGAGATGGGAACCGAAAAGATGCAGGAGCTGCTTGAAGAGCTGATCGGTTATGGGCTGGATGAAAAAGAGATCGAAGCGATTTTTGAAGAGCAGATCAGCTATATGGAGTGGCCCGATCGTATTCAAAGTATTGCAACGGTGGGAGAGACTGTGGAACTGGCAAAGCTGTTGTCAGACTCCATCAAAAATCAGATCGGTGTAAAGAGCGTGCCTATTTCGGCAACTGATTATGATGAATTGGTAAGATATGATGCTCTTTTTGTTCCGATACACTTGGTGAGTGAATTTAGATCGTTAAGCAGTACCATTCGCCTGCTGCCGGTGGTCTTCCATTACGATGCCGACGTACTTCTATCTATTGTGGACCGCTCGGGAATCGAAGCGATTGGACTGGTTACGGCCGAAGAAGAGTCGATCTCAAAAATTATTGATGAGCTAAAAACACTGATGAATTTTGAGGGAGCATTTGTAGCAGGCGCAACCTATGGTAAATCTCTTCCGTTATTTGTGCGAAATACCGATTTAATCGTTTATACGCCCGCAAGTGCCCGACTCGTGGAACAGAAAGTGTCCGAGATGAAGCGAGTAAAACTCGAATACATCATTTCTGAAAAAAGTGCCCAGATGATACGATCTGAAATGTGGGATCAATAGTTTTTAAAGGCAAAA
>CAYNZY010000011.1:0-5698 GCA_964401805.1 uncultured Rhodohalobacter sp. | reverse complement strand
AAGTGCCCAGATGATACGATCTGAAATGTGGGATCAATAGTTTTTAAAGGCAAAACAGAAAAGTGAAAGACCGTTAAAATTTGGTTAAAAATAGCTCGATTGTACAACTCAAAACCATTAGTTTATAAGACTTGTCATCAATGAATTATGGTTCGCAGGATGGCATGTCTCACGTTTGCCTTTTCACTTTTGCGTTTTGCCTCAAAAAATGGATATAAAAAAACTACTCGATCAAGCCATTACCGCCCTCGAATCGGAGATTGAAACGGTTCGGGAAAAACCATCATCGGATGTACTTTTTGACGGGAAGAGAGACAAAATTACCGCTTCAGAAAGTGTGAACTATAAGTTTGAGTCACATCAACCTGCCATCCGTTTTGCAGAGGAGATTAAAGCCATGTCCGGCGAAAAGAGCTGGACGGTTCATCCTGTATCTTATGAGGATAAAGAGATAACCCTACAGTTTCCCGAGGACGTTGGAAAAACCATTTCTGAAGTACATGTAGAGTGGGAGAACGATTTTATCCTTAAACGAACACTTTCAGAAATTGTGAAGCTGGATGGGCGGAAAAAGAGTGACCTGGAACGATTGGAGCACCTTTTTGAGCCGAATGGTCAGGCCATTCCCGGGCCTGATGAAGTGGATGAAGACGGCATGAGAAATGAAGCCCAGCTTGAGGCGATCCGAATGTCGATGAATCGACGGGCGACGTTTATCTGGGGGCCGCCCGGAACCGGAAAAACCGCAACGCTGGGATATATTATTGCAAACTACCTCAAGAATGGAAAAAAGGTACTCTTTGCATCCAACACCAATCGTGCCGTGGACGTAGGACTGCTTAGCGCGCTTGATGCAATTCAAAAAATTGGACTGAATATTTCACGAAATCGAATTACTCGTTTTGGCGAGGCTGCATTGGATGCTGATCAACTGGAACCGGTCCTCTTTTCCAATCAGCTTGAGCAAACCATTCGAAATCGTCAGGAGCAGGCCGGAGAGTGGATAGGCTTGCTGGAGCGCAGAAAACAAGCACTTCAGTCTGTCGAAAAACGATTGCGAAACGGAAAGCAGCCGACCAATAATCAGGAGCTGGAAATGAAACTGATTGATCAGAAAATCAAAGACGCCGGCGGACTGGAAGAGCTTGAAGCAAAACTTGAGGAGTTAAATCAGGTGAATGATCGCGCCGAGCTTTGGAAGAAACAGCTCGTGGCTACCACGCTTGCAAAGGTCTGTACGTCTGATCTATTTCACGATCTGGAGTTTGACGCTGTGGTTGTGGACGAGAGTTCAATGGCCAATCTGCCGTATATGATGGTTCTTGCGGCTCACGCCAAATGGCATATGGTGGTTGTGGGCGACCCGATGCAGCTTCCCCCGATTGCCCTTACCTCAGACCGGAAATCCCGCGAATTTCTGGAGAAAGATATTTTTACCACCGTTTCCGGAGCGGACTCGTCTGAAGCACTTTTCAGATGGCATGACGAACATCCCGAATTTACCGCCTTTTTTGATACACAGTATCGTTTGGAAGAATCACTTGCTGATGTGATCAGTACGGTGTTTTATGAAGGACGATTGAAAACCGGGAAGATCGATGAAGGGCAATCTTTGGGTGAATTTTCAGATCGCGCCTTTCATCTGGTCAACACCTCAAAGTACGGTCCATTTCTGGAGCAGAAATCCGGCGAGCGTGGATTCAAGCCGATCAATATGGTTCATCAGGAGGTGGTTGAACGGTTGCTGAAAAATATGGGTGGCCGCGGTATATTCATGGAGGATATCGGAGTGATTGTGCCTTTTCGAAGTGCGGTTTATGATCTTCGGAATCGGCTGTATGAAGCAGGTATCCGAAATGTGGAAGTGGGAACCATTCATACTTTTCAGGGGCGTGAAAAGGATTACATTATTTTTGATACGGTGATGAGCGGTGAAATGGATTAAGTGTTCCTCGGCTATTGAATGTCGCTTTTTCACGAAGCCGTAAAGAGTTGGTGGTGATTGCCGATATGGATCACGTGGAAAGAGTGTACGGAGGGAAGTTTTTGGGTAAGCTGCTGAAACGAATTGGTGGGTGATTAACTTCTGAGATGTGAGACGTGAGATTTGAGTCTTGAGAGTATATACCTGTCAGCGTTCAGCGTAGGCTGATTCTGACAGCGTCTTTCTGTACACACCCCTTGCTTGTTCGCTGAACGCTCACTGCACATTTCCCCTCTCGAGAGGGGACAGATGGTGGATCCAGACAGCAGTCGGGAGAAATCATAAGGGGTGTGTTGGAACATATCAGTTTCGCTGGATGCTGTCAGGGTTAACTAGTCTCTCGCATCTAGCCTCTAGCCAATCAATTTAAAACTTCGATCGAATCTCCCACAGATCCGGAAAAATTGGATTATTCAGCGTCCGATGCAGATATCCGGCACCGTCCGAGCCGCCCGTTCCTTTCTTCGTTCCGATGGTTCGCTCCACCATTTTCACGTGGCGGTAGCGCCACTCCATCAGCCCTTCATCATAGTCTACAAAGAGTTCGCAGAGCATGGCAGCTTCGGGATCACTGTTCATGATTCGTACAAGCTCCTTTTGGTTTTGCTCGTTTGGTTCATAAACCAAGCCCTGTTCATTTACACGTTCAGGCATCTCAATACTGTGTCCGCGCTCCCGTAGATATTCACAGAAACTTTCCCAAAGAGTGGATTCTTTTTCCCGATCGAGGAGGTTTTGCTGAAGCTCCGGCTGGTCTTTATGGACGTCGATGATGTGCTTTGATCTCATGCCGCAAACGATCTCCATCTCCCGGAACTGAACCGACTGAAACCCACTTGCACTCTGCAGAAATCCACGGAAGCTATTAAACTCAAGCGGGGTCATCGTTTCCAGGATATCAATTTGTGATACCATCGTCTTTAAAATGGTAAGAACCCGCCGCATCGTTTTGGTGGCACCCCAGGTGTTGCCGGATTCCAGATCTGTCCGAAGCTTGTCAAATTCATGCATAATCTGTTTGAACCAAAGCTCGTAAACCTGATGGATAATGATAAAGAGCATTTCATCATGCTCCTCCGGGCTTGACTCCGGCTGCTGCAGCTCCAGGAGCTCTTTTACTTTCAGGTAGGATGTATAAGTCAGGCTTTTGGATTCGCTCATGTTATTGACTCAGAGTGAGATTCAGGTTTTGGGGAATATATGAAAACTTAGTCTTGAGTCATGAGATTTGAGTCTTGAGAGTGTAGACCTGTCAGCATCGAGTAATTTAGCCCGGGCTTAGCTTAGGTTTTCGCAGATTTACGCGGATCAGTTCACGGTGGTTCGCTAAGAAAATTACACAGTACAGAGTGGAATGTTTAAAGTACTGCTCATCATTTTTTAAATCTTCAAACTCACCTGAACTCCGTAGGAGTTTGCTGTATATAGAAATTAGCTAAGGAAAATGCAGAGCGGCTCCATCGGAGCCTCCTGTTTAATTTTGTGTTGAAGGGGAAAAGATTCAGGTGAGGGCGCGTTTTTTACACACCCCTCGCTTGTTCGCTATACGCTCAATGCACTTTTTTCACCTCTCCCCGAATTCTCGGGGCAGGCTGAGAGGGGAAAGGTTCGAATGAAAGTGCAAAGCGCTGTTCAGTCGAGCGAGGGGTGTGTTGAAAGATGTGCTAATCAGCCGCTGTCAGGATCCCGACCTGAAGTCTCAGAATTGGGAACGCTGACAGGTCCAAAACTCAAGACTCAAATCTCATATCTCACATCTACTCTTTACACCAATTCTCAAACTCTTCAGCCGATTTTGTATTCAACACCCGGGACGGTTCAAATTTCGCTTTCCGCGCGATCATCACACCGTAGCGAATGTCATCAATTCCCTCAACGGAGTGAGCATCAGGGTTGATGGAGGTCATCAGGCCAACCTCTTTAGCTTTGTTTCCGAATTTCCAGTCGAGATCGAGCCGCCATGGACTGGCGTTAATCTCGATAACGGTGTTGTGCTCTGCAGCGAGCTCAATCAGCCGGTTCAGGTCGAGTTTACTCTCTTCTCGCTTCAGCAGAAGTCGTCCGGTTGGGTGACCTACAATCCGTGTATAGGGATTCTTGATAGCATTCTCAAAACGCTTCATCATATCTTCGAGCGACATGCTGAGTCCGCTGTGGACGCTGGCAATCACAAAATCGAAACCGTCAAGAATTTCATCAGGATAGTCGAGAGAGCCGTCGCTCAGGATATCCGACTCCATTCCTTTAAAAATCTTGAAGTTTTTGCCTTCAGACTTAAACTCTTCATTCAATTCGTCAATCTCCTCCCACTGCTCTTTTACTTCATCAATTGTCAGTCCGCCTGCGTAGGCTGCTGTTTTGGAGTGATCAGTCAGTCCCAAATATTCATACCCGCGTTCCATGCACGCCTCGGCCATCTGCCTGATGGTGTATTTCCCATCACTCCATGTACTGTGGGCGTGCACTACACCTTTGATATCGGACTCCGAAACCAGCTCCATATTTTTGTGTTCCTCATAAAACTCAAATTCACCTCGGTCCTCACGATGTTCAGGCGGTACAAAATTAAGCCCCAGTTTTTGATAAATTTCTTCTTCGGAAGAGGTTTTTACCGGCTGATCAAAGTCGGTTTCATTTTGATCGTTGAGCTTGAAGAGTCCATACTCATTGAGCGCCATGCCGCGCTCACGTGCACGCTGGCGCAATACAATGTTGTGTTCCTTGCTGCCGGTGAAGTACATCAGTGCTGCGGCGAATTGGTTAGGTTTAACAATTCTGAGGTCCACCTGACGGCCGTTTTCGGTTCGAACCGAACTCTTTGTATCACCTCGGCCCAGAACTTCCACTACCAGATCATGATTCACAAATTGATCAAAAATGGATTCAGCGACTTCGGAATTGGCTGCAACCAATATGTCGATGTCTCCGATGGTTTCGCGTGATCTCCGAAGTGATCCAGCGACTTCACACTGCTGTACGCCATCAAGATTTTTGACAAACTCAAAGACAGGCTCAGCAATTTCAAGTGCTTGATCCAGCCTCGCCCGTTCTCCAAACTTCTCGAGGTATTCGATCGATTTGATAATTTTGTCGGCTGACTTTTGACCGAGTCCGGGTAGATCGGCAACGGCTCCGCTTTGGCACGCCTCCTTCAATTCGGTGATTTCGGTAATACCCAGTTTTTGGTGAATCTTCACAATGTTTTTAGGGCCGAGTCCGGAGATATTGAGCCACTCAATCAACCCTTTTGGCACTCTCTCTTTAAGATCCTCCAGTACAGGCATGGTTCCGGTCTCCGCATATGCCTGGATGTCCTCCGCGATCGACTTCCCGATTCCTTTTATATCTGTAAGTGTCCCTTCTTCGATATGCGTGGCAATTTCATCATTGAGCCCCTCAATGGTTTGTGCGGCGCGGTCGAAGGCGATGGCCCGAAACCGGTTCTCACCGGCCAGCTGCATGAGGTTGTAAATTTCACGGAGTTTTTCGGCTACGTCCTGGTTTGTCATGGATTTTCTGGGTTTTATTTGAAATACTCGTGGCACGCCTTTGAGTTGTGCCACGAGTGCACTCGTTTATTTGATATCCTTCAACGCAAAACTACGAAAAACCGATTCATCCCGACAGATATTAGGAGAAAAAGTAGAGGAAAAATAGAAAAGTCACTTTCTATTTAGCTTGAAAATGCCCTATCTTTATGAGCTGTGATTCAAA
>CAYNZY010000010.1:0-81393 GCA_964401805.1 uncultured Rhodohalobacter sp. | reverse complement strand
CCCAGAACAATCATCCCGGCAAAAACCCACGGCATAATTTTAAATTCAGGAAAATCCTCTCTATGTATTTCACTCATCCCGATGTAGTGATTAAGCTGGTTAATACTTTTCAAATCATGCTTTTTATGGCCGGTTACATCATTAATATGAATATGCATACCAATTCCCTCCGGGTACTGAGGTGCATTCATGTCAATGGTCCAAAATGGCATAAAATAGAGCGGAATCAGCAGTAGGGCCGCCAATGCCATTATTATTTTTGATTGATTTTTCATTTTCCCTGTGTCCGATTATTTCGTTTAGTTCATGATAGGGTTTGATTGTTGAACCAAACCCCGTCATCAACTAAATACTTTTTCATTTTATGATCCCGGGCCCGGTAACTAACCGAACCCGGTTCTGGATCATAAGTCCCGATTATTCCTCGGGACGAGGGGCTCTTTAGTTATTCGTTTGTACTCCACGTTAACTCTACATCAGAGTCAGGTGCAGACACGCGAATATAACCCTGCATCTCCTGGTGGAGAGCTGAGCAGAAAGCTGTACAGTAGAATGGATAGATACCCGTTCTTGTTGGTGTCCACTTGATTGTTTTTGTTTGTCCCGGTGGCACAAGCAGCTCAGTATTTTGAGAGCCTTTAATTGCTATACCGTGAACAACATCCCATTCCTGCTCCATGTTGGTTAAGTGAACATATACATCATCACCCACCTTAACTCCCTCAATATTATCGGGACGGAAATGGCTTCGAGTTGCGCCCATATAAATATGGACATCGTTTCCTCTTCGCTCTACACGGTTTTCAGTCATTCGAAGAAGAGCATCCGGGTGGTCATTCTCCTCCATTTCATAGATCTTTGCGATCTGATCTACAATTTTATCAGCCTTGATGGACTGTGCATAGTGAGGTTCACCGATTGTTGGGAAGTCTAATAACAGCTCCATTTTATCACCGGATATATCATATAACTGAGCCGGGTGATTCTGCTTTGGACCTGTTGGCAGGTATCGGTCTTTTGCGGTTTTAGTCAAACCAACCATGTATTGAGCATCCGGATCCATTGTATCACCACCGGTAATCATCAGGTGACCAATAGAGTAGTAAGAATCGATACGGTCTACCACTTCAAACGTCTCCAGAGACCATTTCACGATTTCAGATGAGATATATACTGACGTATATGCGAATCCTTTACCGTCAAATTCGGTGTGCAGCGGGCCCAAACCCGGATTTTCAACCTCTCCGGCAATGGTGGCATCATAGTTCAGTACAGGAATTCCATCGATGTAATCATCAATATCCTCGTTTTCAATGGCTTCCAGCATATTGGAGAAAGAGTGAACCGGAATTACTGTTGCCAGCTTACCGCCACCTACTATGTACTCTCCGGTTGGATCTATATCTACGCCGTGCGGCGACTTAGGAGTTGGCAGATAGTAGATAAAGTTTTCGTCGATCTCTCTGGTATCAAGTACTGTTACTTCATTTTTTACTTCCGATATAGCGTATCCCTGTTTTTTGCCATTGTAATGGTTGTGATAATACTCGGCGTCCATGGTCTTGCCATGACCGTCTCGTACCAGTTCTGCTGCTTTTTTCCAGTTCACGGCAGCGATAAAATCCTTGTCGTTTCTGGATGCATTCACCTCGAGCATTGTGTGTGCTTCCTCAGTATTGTATGTAGTGAAGAAAACCCAGTCACTGGATATACCTTTTCCGGCTCTCCCCAGGTCGTAGTTGTATGGTGGAACTACAATTTGAAAGTCCACCTCCATCATGCCCGTCTCCTGATCTACCTGGATAAAAGAGAGTGCTCCTCTGAATTCATCACTATAGCTGTCGATCGGTACATCCAGATCTTTTTCGTAAGGAATACTGAATCGGGTTGCTCCAATCACATACTCTGTATTGGATGTCACATAGGATGAAGCGTGATTCCCGCCGGTGTTTGGCAGTTCCAGAATCTCTTTTGTTTGAAATGTATTCAGGTCAATACGGGCAATACGAGGTGTATTATTCGCATTGATAAAGATCCATCTTCCATCGGCATTTCCTTCAGTTTGGGATATATGCGGATGGTGAGAATCATCCCATGGTATAAAACCATAGCTTGTATTAAACAGTGGTTTTGTCTCTTCAGAATACCCATACGCAGTTTCAGGGTCCTGTGAAAATACGGGTATCACCTTCAGCATTCTTGCTGATGGGAGCCCCCATACACTCAACTGCCCGCTGTAACCACCTGAAAAAAATCCGTAGTATTCATCATGTTCACCGGGTGCTACATATACTTTTTGAGCTGCATCTCCGCTTTGCAACATTTGCTGCTCTGAGGGACACCCTGTAAACAGAAATGCAGCTAAAGCTACAAACCCTGCCCCGAAAAGTAACCCTCGAAGCTTATTATTTTTCTTCTTATTCATAGTATTGTTTTTTATTTGATAGAGGAGTTATTGGTTAATTATTCATAGAGTAGGCACGCAAATACTCTACAATTGCTCTTGCGTCTTCTTCTTCAACATTTTGAAAAGGCATAACAGACATATATTCCTGAACTAATTTCTTTCCTTCCGGATGATTCCTGGCCATTCCGCCCGGATTCAATATCATGTTCATCATATATTCCGGAGTTCTTCGTTCTGCCACATCGCCAAGCCCCGGTCCTACCATTCGGCCTTCCATGTTATGGCACATTTCGCATTTCATTTCAAATATCTCCTGGCCTCGAATCCTCATCTCTTCATCGATATCATTACTGATTTCCATTTTTTCAGTTATCGGGCCAATTCCATGCTCCATTTCAAAATCACTCAATCCTTCCTCTTGCTCAGTCCCTGATGAAGCTTGCGATTCCTGAGAGGACTCACCTCCTGAACAGGCCGAGAATATTAGCGTGAATGAGAAAAGTAATGTCAGCAGTAATTTCATGGGTCAAAGTATTTGGTTAGAAGACTATTTTGTCTTAAATATAGTTAAATTTTTTATTTACTCGTTGTATAGAAATTTTTCAAATCCGCCTTTTGCCGTTAACCGTAAATTCTCTTCCTTTCCTTTTATGGCCAGTTCGGTTATGGTGGTTCCTTCCATCATCACTTTAATATTGTCTCGAGTTTCTGCCCATTGCTCATGAAACGGACATGGTTTTTCAACACCACAACCCGGCAATCCAAGTGCACACTCTGTAAAGAGAGCCGGTCCGTCTATTGCCATAACGATATCCATAAAAGTAATTTCGTCCCCTGACCTCTTCAATCGAACTCCGCCATTTGGCCCCTTAAAAGATTCCAGGATTTCATCTGCTGTCAGCTGTTGCAAAATTTTAGTTAAGAAGTGGAAAGATATCTCCAAATCATCACTCATCTTTCGTATCGGCGTAAAATCATCCGTCTTTTTAGAAGCCAGATAAAGTGAAGCCCGTAAGCCGTAAATACAAGATTTTGAAAGCAGCATTATGATCCTAAAAGTAATTAAGAGTATTTAATCTTAAACTACGGCAGCCCAACTTATTTGTCAAGTTAATTCGGAAGAATTTGTCTGAAATAATAAAAAAGCCTGCACCCAAAATTAAGGATGCAGGCTTAAATTGCTGATAATCAATAACTAATTTGTTGCAGAACGGCTAATTTGATCACCAAAAAACAGGGCATTCGCAAACAGCTTGTTGGTGCCAAACCAGAATGCTCTGAAATTTGGATTGTCTACAAAGCCAATCACGCGACCGGAACCGTAACTGCCTACCAGGATGGATGCAGTATTCTTAATGAGCTCGCTATTCTCTGAAGATATATAACCGCTCACCAAAGGTTCCTCTGTTAAATAGACCGGGGTAGCAGCCTGATTATCAGTGATCTGAAGAAAGTTCGTGCTGTTCCGGAAGATATGCATGCTTTCATTTCGATAACCAAACAGCAGAGGATTCGATAAATCAACGTTAGCTTCAAAAATGGATCCTCCAATACCTTGAGCACCGCGGGCAGCTGAAAGATCTTCGTAAGCAATTCTCCTGTCGCCTGAAGATTCACGCTCCACTTGGTCAGCGCTCAGCAATCCTTCACTGATAGCCCAATTCACAGCACTTTTCTGAACAATCAATGTTCCGCCATTACTAACCCACGTTTTGATATCTGCTTTAGCATTTTCACTGAGATCACCATATCCCCCATTGACTAAAATCAGCCGGTTGTATCGGCTTAAATCTGTTCGGCCCACTCTATCTTTTTCAAGAACGGTAATAGGCATTTTGTATCTTTGGTCAAGCTGATGCCAGATCTCTCCCACTTCAAGATTACTGACTCCGCCTCCCGCCAAAATGGCCATGCTTGGTTTTTCAAGAGAGTTAACATTCGGACTTCCCAAATCTACTCCACTGGTCGACAAACCTGTTCGTAAACTATATACATCAACACCATCCTCTCGGGAAATCTCCTGCAAAGCTCTGTATATATCGGCATCATCCACATCCTGTATACCCAGCGGAATTAGTATGGTGCCGTAGTTAAACTCTTTAACTCCGGTTGAGACAACCGTTTGAAATGTTTGGAATGCCGCTTGAGTCCGAACACCCATATTTTGCAAGCGATAGAGGGCTCGTGGAGCATAATATTCATCCCACTCAAATGCATAAGCGTAATTGCTTCTGCCCCCAACAAACTGCCCCGCAGGAATCTCCGGCGATTCTACCTCATTCCCCATAATCTCACTGTTGAATTGACGCTGAGACAACTCCGCGTGAGGCAAATTAAAGGCAGAAGTGAGCGTCCAGGTCGACACATCATAAAAAAGACTATCTGTAAATTCTGTCCTTTTTTCAAACATCGCCTCAATGAACTTATACTCCGTCTGCTCCATCGGTATCACCCAAGCTTTGCCTCTTTCGAACTGCTTTCCATCAACCTCGAGGTTTTGGGCCAGTTCATAGATTTCAACATTGTGATGTTTCATGAGATCGGCGAAATGGAAGTTTTTCCCGGAGTCGTATCTGTCTCCCACAACCATTGCTTTTACTGAATTTCTGGAAGCTTCCTGCTGAACTTCCCTGTAAAATTCTCTCATGTTATCGTGTAAATCCGTTCGCAGGGCGTTTGCAGCATCAATGGTGGAAATCGAGGTTTTAAACTGATTTCGAACGGCAAAAGGAAATTCCAATACTCCGTGAATGCTTTCCTGTGCGTGCCCTCTGGAGCTGGCCTGTTCAAACAGAATTCCTATTGTACCAAAGATATCCGGATAGGTAGATCCCTTACCGTAGTAGAAATCATCAAACGACTCTTTTGTGTAGTACAGGCTTTGAATTTTATCCAATTCATCTGCGTGGTACTCCGCAATTGCTGAAGTTATATCCTGATTTCGTTGCGGAGTAAGCGGATGGGTTCTGGAGGGAATACCCGGCTGAAAGAAAAATGTAGAGTTGGTTCCCATCTCATGATGATCGGTTAAAACATTCGGTCTCCACTCATGAAACATCTGAATTCTGCCACGACTTTCAGGGTGAACAACAGGCATCCAGTCTCTGTTTAAATCAAACCAGTAGTGATTGGTTCTTCCACCCGGCCAAACTTCGTCAAACTCGCGTGCAGCCGGATCCGTTACGGAAGTCGAACTTTTATGCATATTTACCCAGGTTGAAAAACGCTGCAGCCCGTCGGGATTAAAAGAGGGATCCAGCAAAATGACGGTATTGTTTAAAATATCATCTATTTCGGCGCCTTGTGCGGCTGCAAAATGATACGCACTTAACATTGAAGCGTTCGACCCACTGGCCTCGTTACCGTGTACACTATATCCCATATATGTAACAACCGGCATGCTTTCCACATCCAGGTTTCCTGATCGTGCTGGATCTCGCAGCAATGCGTGATTTTCTTTAATCTGATCGATCGATGAGTGATTATCGGGAGATGTAATCGTAAGTAGTAACAGCGGCCGATTTTCGTATGTCCGTGCATACTCCTGGATGGTCACCCGATCAGAAGATTCTGCAAGTGCATACATATACTGAACCAGTTTATCATGTGTAATGTGCCACTCACCAACTTCATGACCCACAACTTCTTTAGGGGTTGGGATATCGGGATTGTAGCTAACGTCTTCCGGCAGATAGTAGTCCAATTGAACCTGCGAAAACGCAATGGCAGGCACAATCAGAATAAGAGCAATAGATTGTAATAGTGATTTCATGTGATCGTGTTTATTGATTCAAAATGGCAAAGATTGCCAATATAGTAATCAATTAAGTGCACTCTTTGAAATCCCGTTTCCTTCTGAAACAATTTTTAACTCCATAAAAAAAGCGGTATCAGCCATCGCCAACACCGCTCTTTAAACACTTGGACTTTCTCAGAAAATTAGAACCTGAATTCAGCAGCCACCGTAGATCTCATGGGCATATCATCTTTAGGTAACATGTAAACGTTAGTACCTTTTTTACGCCCGGTGATGGAAAGCCAGTTCAGAAGTTCAATATCACCATTTTTAGGTTTACTGCTGTAATGAACGGTTTGCTCGGATTCATCAAAAACCCCCCATTTTTTCTCATCCTTAGAGATAAAAATAGTTTGAGAGCGTCCCTGAATGGTCGCCTCAACAATGTCCCCCAGGTTGTTGGACACTTTGCCATCAGCTTGTTCTGAAAATTTATCCAAAGAAGAGTACATGTCTTTAAGGAAATGCTTTTGTATAACACTCCATCCTTTGTCTCGTATTTCCTGATCAGATAGCCCATCCGGATTGAACTCTATGGAATCCTCTACTAACCTTCCGTAATTATTCACCTTCTTATAAATAGAAAGATTGTCCTTGAGCCCCATAATGACCAACGGGTCATTTCTTTCGCGCATTACCTTTGTGACTTCTTTCTCAAATTCACGTAAAAACTGTTCTACGATAACCTTTTTATCCTCTTCACTTGCACCATGCCCAAAATACATTGCTTGCTGAGATGTTGAACCGGTATGAAACTGGAGTTGTTTTTCCTGGTCCACCTCAAGATAATCTGCCACAGAAACCGAAACATCCGCAGGAGTAATATCTTCCACATCATCGCGTGTACACTTCAGAAGTTTAGCTTCCTGGCGGCTTACCGCAAGCACGCAGAAAGTACCATCCATACTTAACATCGGAAGCAGCGGAGTAATTAAATGATGGTCATGTACGTATACTTCGCTATCCACTTTATAGGGAAGTTTAAAAATATCTGATTCATCTTCACTGATATAAATTGCCAATCCCTTATCTGCGTGAGCCCAGAACAACGGCTTATCAAGCAGATCAAAAGCTGATTTTAAATACTTCTCAGCATCAGACTCCTTTTTTCCGTTCTCTTTTAGAATAGATACCGCTTCTGTCAATAGATTTTTCAACCGAATTGGGTCCTGCTTGGACTCTTCACCTGCTTTATGAGTTGGAAGAGTAATCGTCACCAAATCACTCCCATTTCTATTTACAAGCTTATTGATCTCTTTTTCACTTACCATCCTAACCTCATCTATTACTTTGGGTTATTTGTTATGACTGTTATAAAAACATAAAAAAATTTTGAATATAAAGGTTCCACAAACTGGTGTGCTGTATACTATATTCGTGATTCAATCGATTACTATAATGAGACCTCTGTCATTCAACTTTTCTGTTTCTGAATGCTTTCAACTATATTTTGTACCGTTCAGGCAACAACCTATTCATACATGAAAAATAGTCTTTTTGCGCTCATTCTTTTTGGTTTTTTCTTCACTGATTTAGCTGCTCAGGTTTATACAACTCAATATCGATTGCCGGGTTTGGAATGGCAGGAAATTCGGACTGATCGTTTCAGGTTGATCTACCCGGCAGATTACCGGGATGAAGCCATTCGCTCCCTTTCCATCCTTGAAGCGGAGTATAGTGATATAAAAAATTATATCGGGGGTGAACTTCAAGAGTTTCCATTTATATTAAATCCTGAAAACGATCGCTCAAACGGTTTTGTAAGCCCCATTAACTTTCGCTCTGAAGTTGAGCTGGCACCTATACGAGGAAAAGCCTTAAATCCACAATCCGGTGATTGGCTTGAATCTGTTTTGCCACATGAGCTTGTCCATGCACTCCACTTCAGTGTTAACCCTCCGGCGCTTACGCGAATGATCGGCCTATTCTCACCGGATCTAAGAAGATCTGTTCACGCTGCCGCTCCTCTCGGTTTACACGAGGGTACAGCTGTGGAGTACGAAAGCCATGGAACCATTCCCAACTCCGGCCGTGGAAACTACCCCTATTTTACACACCAGTTTAACAGCTTACTGAATACCTCAGATCAGTGGTCGATGGGGCAACTCTTTCACACAACCGATTACACGCTTCCATTCAACAGGCACTACGTAGGCGGGTATGAATTTATCCATTGGCTTCAGAATTCATATGGAGATGATACCGCAAATGAATCCATTCAGTTTCACTATAAATATCCTTTTCTGGGATACGGTATCGCCTTGAGGTCAGCCACAGGAAAATGGCCATCCGTTCTTTACCGGGAGTTTTCCGAACAATCCATTGAAGCTGAAAAAGATCGAAGAGACAGGCTATCCTCATCTACTATCGAACAGCCTCTGGAATTAAACGGAACCTGCAGAAGAGCCAATCGTCCTCTATGGGTTGATGAGAATACAATTCTTTACTTCAGCCGTTTTTGCAATAAGCCATCAGGGTTCTACACCTATAATATAGAAAGCAAAGAGTCCAAACTGATTGAAGAGATTCAAATTACAGAAGATCATATTTACAATTTCTCCAGCGACTCTACCAAAATATTCTTTAGCCGCTATCATTCCGACGCCCGTTACGACAATGTGTTTCGGGGGGATCTTCACCAGTTTAACCTGGGATCTCAGCGAACCGAACGGCTAACTTTTGGTGAGAGGCTTTTTTCACCCGTTCAGGCGGAGAATGATCTGCTTTTCGCGCTTCAAACAGATGCTCATACTCAATTACCTGTGCTGGTTGATAAAGAAAGCGGGCAGATTCTAAAAAAGTTTAGCAAACCGGAAAACAGTACCATTATCCAGGTAGCACCGAACCCTGCCGAACCCGGTAAAATTGCCATTGTCGGTAAAATAAACAGCGTTCAAGGAGTTTGGTTACAATACACCGGCAATACAGAAAACTTCTTGTCCGGCGAGCCGGACCTTGTTTTTGAGAATGGCTCTATTATGGACATTCATTGGCATAAAAACGGCGATCGCTTCCTTTTTGTAAGCGATCACTCCGGCGCAATGAATATCTATGAATATCATACCGATCGAGCGGAAGTCAAGCAAATCACACACGGTATATCGAATCGTTTTGAACCTTCCTATTCACCTAACGGGAACGCTATTGCATTTATAAAGCAGGTTAGAAACGAAAATCTGATTTTCACACACACCTTGAACGACTCTCAGAACTACGCTACACTTGATCCTTCATCATATTCGATGAACGAAAGAATTTCTGAGAAGTTTAGCAGACCTCTCATGAACCGGGCGTTTAGTCCTGACACATCTTCCTGGGAGTTTAAAAACTACCGAACCGGTGCCGGTTGGTTAAAACCACGTTTATGGATTCCCGGTTATGAAAGGGAAAGCGGGTTTGATCGAATCTCAGTGAACGTTGAGAGTGTTGATCAGCTCAATCGTCAACGCTACGAAATGGAGCTTTCGCATTATATGGATCGGCTTTGGTACGATTTTGAGTACACCTACAAAGGCTTTTTTCCCGGATTCAGAGTTAACGTTTACAACGATCCTACACTTACTTCTTTCCGGATCACGCAAAACGATCAGGAATTTATCGTCCCTTTTCTGCAACAATCCCGGGGTGCTTCTTTAAAAATTCCATTCCGTTATTATCTGGAAAGGAATGCCAGGTTTTCGTCTCTACTTGTTGAGCCACAATTTTTTATCAACCAACTCAGATTTTTAAACCCAAACAGTACTTCCAGGGCATATTCCGATTTCGGTACTCGGCATACTCTGGGACTGCGAACGGTTTTAAACTTTAACGTTCGACAGTTTACTCGGGATGTTCAACCGAATGCGGGATGGGTATTCTTCACCGAATCCCGTTATGGACTGAATCGAACTTCGCTGAACGTGCAGTCTGAAGAGTTTAACGTCGATGCCAATTTATCCGACCGAAAGGGATTCAGGGGATATATTTCCACGTTTTTAGCGCCACTTGCCAGATATAATCAGTCACTTCGGCTCACAGGACAGGTCATTACTCAAACGGATCTGCCTGTTTTCAATGTCTCCTCTCTCTATTCAGATAACTTCTCAGATCTGCCTCTTCCGGCCGTCAATAATGCCGGTATTTTTAACACCCGCTATACCATACCTGTTATTTATCCGGATGATGGCGGACTTCTTTTACCTGCGTATCTCTCGAATGTTTATTTGGTCCTCTTTTCACAGACGGTGACAGACCTGGACCGAAGAAACGTTGCCGAGTCGAGTCGAACCGTTTACGGCGCCGGTATTCGTTCAAGATTCCGGTTGAGTAACCTGCGCTTTGATATCGGTATCTCAATTGGATGGGAGCCAACCAGAGATGAATTTACTGCCTATTTTGGAAGCTTTTAGTTTTTAAATATCCACTCTGTGAATAATTATATCCTGTACGATGAGGTTTTAAAAAGAAGGGTTTCAATGACTTCATCCTTCTTTTGTGCATTTATTGTTTTGTCAGGACAGCTCTAAATCTCGGCTCTTGATTTCTTTCTAAAGCATACACTAACGTTTCCTCTTCGGGATCGTACTGCATCATCCAAACATTGGTTTCTGCTTCCGGTATGATTTCTGCCGTATATTCATCGGCCGGAAAATATTGTTGATATTCACTTCCACTGTCATTTGCATAGCCACCGTATCCGGTTTGCGGCTCTTCACCCTCTTCATACATTTTATCGCCAATATGGTCGTGCGAAAGGTGCAATCCATCTTCTCTTTTTTCAAGAACCCATGTTGCGTGCCATGTATCGCCATCCCGCAAAAAATCCACTTTGATCTGCTCTTCCGTGCAGGTTTCGACAGTCGCTCGAAGCTCTGTATCCACAAGATCGTGATCCGGGTCATCCGGGAATGTAGATTCCCCCATAAACGTTTCTCCACACAGTGAAAACAAGTTTGCGAAAAATGCCTCTTGAGGCGTATCTGAAGGTAATTGCGGCGTCAAATCTGTTTGACTATCACCATTTCCACCGCAGGCAGCGAGCAGCAAAAATAGCGGAAACATCAAGTAAGTCAGTTTTTTCATTTTTTAAGGCTTTCATTGAAATTAAAGCGGTTTCAAACTGCATACACTTCCATAAAACAGTTATCTTAGTAAAAACAATTCCGACAAAGATATCGACAGAATGAGTAAAGAAGTAGACTCCTATAAACTTGGAAACATTCAGGTGGTCATTTCAGAAACAGATGATCCCAATAAATACAATGTGGACTGTAACGACGGAACCTATCACTCCGAGTTTACCGTGCGAAAATATGAATATGAGAACTATAAGCGGCATATGAACCAGAAGATAAAAACCGGTTACAATGCTCAGTACAAGAAAGAATCTTCCGACAGTTAATTAAAGAAGAAGCATGGCGTCTCCAAAGGAGTAAAATCGGTACTTCTCTTCGATAGCGTGCTGATAGATTTTCTTCATCTCATCAAATCCAATAAAAGCAGAGATCAGCATTAGAAGCGTACTTTTGGGAAGATGAAAATTTGTAATTAAATGGTCGACAGATTGAAATGAATATCCCGGAGTGATAAAAATATCGGTCTCTCCTGAGCCGGCAACAAATTTCCCATCTATCTTTTCCGCCGATTCTAAAACCCGCACGCTTGTAGTGCCAACGGCTGTAATGCTTTTTGAACGGTTTAATTCCCGCGCTTGAGCATCAGAAATTTGATACCATTCACTGTGCATGATATGATCCTCAATTTTTTCGGTCTTTACCGGCGCGAATGTACCTAGTCCCACATGCAGGGTTACCTCTTTTTTTTCAATACCCTGTTTTTCCAGCTTATTGATTAGTTCAGGTGTAAAGTGAAGGCCGGCGGTGGGAGCGGCTTTACTACCTTCATCTTTTGCGTAGATGGTCTGGTATCGGTCTGCAAGCGACTCATCCCGCTCTATGTATGGAGGAAACGGTGTGTGCTTAAACTTTTCCGTAATGGCGTCGTCTAAAGATCGGCTTAATTCAATTGTTCGAATCCCATCTTCTGCAATATTCAGGGTTTTTGCGCTTAGTCCATCTGCAAGCTTAACTGTTTTACCCGGCTTAAATTTTTTACCCGGCCTAACCATCGCCTCAACAACGCAATTATCAACAGCTTTGGTTACAAAAATCTCAATTTTATCATCGTTAAAAAGCAGGCGACACTTTTCAACCTTACTATTGTTTACCACCAGCGAGGTTTCTGTGGGAAGATATTTTCCAATATTGTAAAAGTAATCATCACTTATAGTGCCGGTTTCACGGTCGTAAATTAAAAGCCTGGAGTGATCTCTTGGAGTAGCCGGTTTTTGAGCGATAAGTTCTTCAGGCAGGTGGTAATCGAAGTCGTCGAGCGTGTAAGACAATGGAGTAGATATTTTCTGATTATTTATAAATTCAGAAAATAAGATAAGGATTTCAGATCAGGCAATTTTTATTCCAAGCAATTTTTTCACTGTCTCTTCGATCCCCTCGGGTCCAATCCCCACTTCATCGTGCAGCTCTCTCTGTGAACCATGTTCAATAATTTCGTCCGGTACACCCAATATTTTCACAGGAACTCCTGCACCTTTTTCAGCAACATATTCTGCTACAGCAGAGCCAAAACCACCCAGTTTTGTACCATCCTCTAAAGTAACTATGTGATCGTATTTCGAAAGTACAAAATCGATCATTTCGGTATCTAAAGGTTTGGCGTACCGCATATCAAAATGACCTACACGGATTTGATCTTCTTTCAGCTTTTGTGATGCTTCAACCACATATTTACCAATCGGTCCAAAACTTAGAATTGCAACGCTATCCCCTTCTTCAATCATTCGACCTTTTCCAATCTCAACGTCCCGGAATTCTTTTCGGGTGTTCATTCCGGTAGCCCTTCCTCTGGGATATCGAATAGCCCAGGCGGCATCATTATATTTAGAAGCGGTATACATCATATCCCGTAATTCCTGTTCATCCATAGGTGATGACACGATAATATTTGGGATGGCTCGCAGATAAGAAATATCATAGAGCCCGTGATGAGTGGGACCGTCTGCCCCAACAAGCCCTGCCCTGTCGATACAAAAAACAACGGGTAACTTCTGAATAACTACATCATGAATGACCTGATCGTACGCCCGCTGCAAAAACGTAGAGTAGAGCGCGGCAAATGCTTTTTTCCCTTCCGTGGCAAGACCTGCGGCAAACGTTACGGCGTGCTGTTCTGCAATACCTACATCAAACGAACGCTCCGGAAAAGTGTTCATCATGGGCCAGAGGCTCGAACCGCTCGGCATAGCCGGTGTAATAGCTACAATATCTTCATTTTGATCAGCCAGCTCTACCAAAGTGTCTCCAAATACATCCTGATACTTTGGCGGCAACTTATCTTTTGACTTGGGTTTGGATAATGGATTACCGGTTATCTTGTCAAATGGACTGCTTTGGGCATGCCACTTCGTTTGTTCTCGTTCAGCCGGTGCAAATCCCTTGCCCTTCACGGTTACGATATGCAGTAATTTAGGCCCTGAAACCGTTTTGAGATCCTCCAGATGCCTTCGAAGTGCATCTACATTGTGTCCATCAACGGGACCGTAATATTTAAAACCCAACGCCTGAAAAAGTGCGCCGGGTGTAATAGCGGCTGTCATCGCTTTTTCGAGCTTGGAAGCCACTTTGCGCATTTTTTCGCCGGCAGATTTAAAATGACCCAGCAGATCATAAATCTCGTCGCGCATTTTATTAAATGTCTTGCTGGTGGTAATATCTGCCAAATACTCCTTCAGAGCTCCAACATTTGGGTCGATCGACATGTTGTTGTCGTTCAAAACAACCAATATATCTGACTTCTGAGCACCTGCATTATTCAATGCTTCAAACGCCATTCCACCGGTCATTGCACCGTCGCCAATTACAGCAACTGCTTTTTTACCCTCATTATTTAAATCGGAGGCAACGGCCATTCCCAACGCCGCCGATATGGATGTACTTGAATGACCTACACCAAAAGCATCGTATTCACTTTCAGATCTTTTCGGAAAACCGGAAAGTCCGTTATACTTTCTGTTCGTATGGAACTGTTCCCTTCTTCCGGTTAAAATCTTATGGCCGTAAGCCTGATGACCCACGTCCCAAACCAATTTGTCTTTGGGAGTATCGTACACGTAGTGTAACGCCACCGTAAGCTCAACCACGCCCAGACTGGCTCCAAAATGGCCTCCATGAATGGATACCGAGTCGATTATATACTCTCTTAACTCATCACATACTTCCTGAAGTTGTTTCGGGGAGAGCTTTTTCAGGTCATTCGGTGATGATATTTTTGCTAATAAAGGGCCGGGAGTTGGCTTGTATGTTTCCATAAATACCGCTACTCATTCTCAGGTGCGCTATTGGTTTGATCGATCTTTTCGATTTTTAACGCAGCGCTTTCCAGTGTTTCAGAACATATTTTAGAAAGCTTTTGACCTTCTTCATACAAGGCCACAGACTCTTCGAGTGATATTTCCTTATCGTTGAGTTTTTCAACTATTGCTTCCAACTGTTTTAAAGCTTCTTCGAAACTCAGTCGTTCCTTATCTGACATAATTGCTTATTCTTTAATTTTTTCACTTGATGAAATTACACCATCGATCTCCCACGGTCAAACTTCTTTTTGTGCTTTATCTAACAAATGTCTAAATGACTAATGAATTTAAGAGAGGTTGAAATCCCTGAATAACGTCCGTTTCCTTTTTTCGCAGATTGTCGCAGAGTTAAACTCAAATTCACGCAAATATTCTGCGAGGCTCAGCAGGTTCATCTGCGTAAATCTGCGAAAAGAAATAAGTGGGTAGATTATCGTTCTAAACTATTTAAACAGACTTAAGGACTTTTAAATATTCTGGTCAGCTGTGGGTTTATTTCCAATCTATCTTCTGTAAATCTCTTCCATTTGTCTCAATTACAACTGCACCTTCCAGGCTTGTATAGTAATTTTTCTCACTATAGTTGCTTGTGCGGGTTACTGCCTCAAAATTGGGATGGCGAAATCTGTTTCTGAACGCCAGCGATGCAACAGATAATTCAGGATTTACTCTTTCCAGAAAGCTAACCGTTGAGCTCGTTCTGCTACCATGATGACCCATTTTGTAGATATCTGACCTTAAAAAATCTCCATAAATCTCTACCAGTTCTGCCTCCTGTCCTTTTTCGGCATCCCCAGTTAATAGCACAGATCGATCACCATACACCACCTTTACAACCACAGAATAGTTATTTGGGCTCGATGGTTTTGTCTCTTTTGTCATGGGACCTAATACGTAAATGCGCAGATTATCGTCAATTTCCAGAATCTCTCCTGCAAAAACATTTTTAACAGGCACACCCGAATCTTCAGCCGTTTTTATATAGTTTCTGTAAAGCTGGCTTTCGTATTCATAACTGCTTTGATAGATACCTGACACATCAAATTCATTCAGTATCGAAACGATTCCTCCTATATGATCTGCATGCGGATGTGATAGTATTATTGCATCTATTTTATCCACACCAAGATACCGCAAGTAAGGTGCTATTATTCTCGAACCACTGTCATAACCGGGACTCCACCTGCCAACGTCTACTAAAATATGTTTATCTGATGGGGTTTGAACATGTATGGCATCTCCCTGTCCAACATCCAGGAATGTTACCTTCAGTGGGCTTGTTTGAGATTTTTGTAAGATTTGCTCAAACAAAAACAGGTTAAATACGATTAGAACTCCAATTAGCAACTTCCATCTAACTTCCGGTATTCTAATTGACCCGAGAAAAAGAATAACCAAAACCCATAACAGAAAAATTGTGAGGGATTCATTTGAAACTGAAAAATAGCTCCACTCATTGCCACCAATTCTTTGAGCCACGGTTTCAATCCACATCAAGCTCCACTCTACAGGTATTACTGTGTACTCTAAAACCGGGCTGAGTGAAACAGGCAGTAAAGACATAACCAATCCTGCAGGCACTGTAATGGTCATAATCGGTATAACAAATACATTTGCGATAGGACCCGCAATTGAAAACTCGCCAAAATAGTACGTGAGAATTGGAAACAGACCGGCCTGAACCACCACAGAAATAATCACAATTGTAGCAAATGCTCCAATTTTTCCGTAGCGATACTGACCGGGAATTATTCGCTGTGCTTCCGGCATGAGCAATAGTATTGTAAAAACCGCCCCAAATGAAAGCTGAAAACCTACATCAAACAGTTGATATGGATTAATCAGAAGCAAAATAATGGCTGCCCCGGCCGTAAGATTTAGAGAGTTGCGAACCTTATTGAAAAGTTTCCCATACGTAAGTAGCCAAGCCATGAGTGAAGCCCTGCTTACCGAAGCACTGAAACCGGTTAACCCTGAGTAACCAAATAGCAGTAGAGTCAGTAGAATTATACCGGTCCATCTGCCCCATCTTCTGGTCCATAAAAACGGTATTATGAACCAAACCGGAGCCACAATAAAGCCCACATGTAACCCTGATACTGCCATAATGTGCGACAACCCTGATCTTGAGAAATTTTTCCGCGTGTCTTCACTGATCTCCTCCTTATACCCCAGAAACAGTGCTTTTGCCATGGGTGCGATTTGAGGATCAAAATGAGCGTCTATATTTTTTTGAACATAACTCCTTAGTTTAGTCCAGCTAAAGATGCTATTCGTTGCTCTCTTTTCATTCAGCTCCGTTAATTCACCATGTGCCACTATTTTTTGTTCGTGAAGCCAACCTCCATAATCAAATTCATGTGGATTTCTTCTTTCAGGGAATTCGTAAAGTCTGACAACTGCCCTGAATGAGCTACCGGCTTGCAGATCTCTTGTTTCAATTTGATTATCGTACAGCCTGATTCTATAATTTACAGTCGATAGAACTCCCTCTTCCAATCTACTTTCATCTATCTCAGCCACATAAACTCTCTTCCCGCTTGATGAATACCCTTTTTCTTTCACGGTTCCTTCAACCTCTATATCCTCCCAGGCATAGAGCTTTAAATAAGCTGCCTTATCGATTGTTTTATGAAGGTTATGTTCAGCAACTTTAAACCATAAATAGGAAGCCGAAAAAACTATGAGCAGGTAGAGAATTGTAGATAATCGAGATGAAAGTGTAATTTTTACTTTTCTCAGTAAAAATTCCGTTATAACCCACAACAGCAGAATTATAGTAAATGCTAGACCTGAATAGAACAAGTTGAGACTTGAAAAGTATCCGCAGGAAATCCCTAACATCATTAAAATCATAACCCGTAGTGCCGGGTATGAAGCTGTGGGAAATAGATATCTTACTGAGCCACTCATGTCTGTAAGAAACGGGAAAGCGTGTTCCCTTACAGATCTGCAAAATCTCTTTAGCCCTCTTCTTTAACTCCAAGTTTTTTACAGAGTCGGGCCAGCTCTTTTTTCTCTTTCTCTGTAAAGACAGAGAACTCCTCTTTGATTTTTCCGAGGTGTTTGGGAAAAAACTCTTCAATAAATTTCTTTCCGGATGGGGTGAGGTGTATCAGTACTGCACGGCGATCATTGGGATCTTTTTTTCTTTTCACATAACCCTGTTTCTCCAGATTATCCACAACCATGGTGATATTTCCGCCACTCTTCAATATTTTCTCTCCTATAGATCGCTGGTTAAGCGGGCCTAAATGATGGAGAGCTTCGAGAGTTCCAAATTGACTCTCTGTAAGATTCGCCTCTGCAAGATGCCGATTCAACCGGTTGCTAAGCGAGTCTGTTGCCCGCATAATCTTGATAAAAGCATTCAGGGTATTTATTTCAGAATTTGATCCGGAAAAATGTGTTCCCATGGTTTGTTGGGTTCATAATAAGCCGGTTAATTTAAATTTATTTCCGGCCACGGTTTATTGTTTATTCTGCCTTTAATTTAGCAAAATTTCTTTTACCTACTTTCAGAGCAAATTCATCACCCGCTTGAAAAGTGATTTCATGTCCCGGGCTCTTAATTTTATCATCATCCAATGTAACGCCACCCTGCTTCATCATTCGCTTGGTTTCACCATTACTTGACGTCAGATTCGCATCTGAAATGATATCCAAAAGCCTGTGGGTTGATCCGGCCTCAAAAGTAAGTTCCGGTGCATCATCAGGTATATTCTTGTTGATCACCGTCTGCTCAAAATATTTACGGGCATCTTTCGCTGCCTGTTCGCCGTGGTACATTCGGGTGATGGTAAATGCAAGGTCGTGCTTCGTATTTCGAGGATCTTTTTCAATACGCTCCTTAACTGTTTCCAGCTCATCTGTAGAGATGTCGGTAACCAGTTCGTAGTACGAATACATCAGATCATCCGGAATAGACAAAGACTTGCCGTACATATCATTAGCCGGCTCATCTATTCCAATGTAGTTATCGTAAGATTTACTCATTTTCATCGATCCGTCCGTCCCTACGAGCAGTGGCATCATCAAGCAAACTTGTGGGTCCTGACCGTCATCTTTTTGCAAATCACGCCCAACAAGCAGGTTAAATTTCTGGTCGGTTCCGCCAAGCTCAACATCGGATTTTAAATAAACTGAGTCCTGACCCTGTGCCAGCGGGTAGAGAAATTCGTGCAATGAGATAGACTCATTGTTTTTATATCTTTTTGAAAAATCGTCCCGTTCAATCATTCGGGCTACCGTCATTTTTGAACTGAGCAAAATTACATCCTGAAACTTCATGTCACTCAGCCAATCAGAGTTGTAAACGATCTCAGTTTTCTCACCGATCAGAATTTTTCCGGCCTGATCCAGGTAGGTTCTTGCGTTTTCTTTGATCTCTTCTTCTGTGAGTGACGGGCGGGTTTTATTCTGGCCTGTAGGATCGCCAATCAGTGCGGTAAAATCGCCGATAATGAGTATCACGTGGTGCCCCAGATCCTGAAATTGTCTCAGTTTTCTGAGAATAACGGAGTGACCAAGATGCAAGTCGGGCCGTGTGGGATCACAGCCAAGCTTAATTCGCAGAGGTTTATTCTCCTTTCTGGATTTTTTCAGTTTTTCAATTAGATCATCTTCGGGTACAATCTCTACTGTACCCCTTTTAATTACATTCAGTTGTTCTTCTACAGATGGAAAACTCATATACTTAAATCTTCAAATATTGGTAATGATTTTATCGGATTATTTTCTTCAATTGTCTGATCAATCGTTTCAATAAAATTCTCAGCCCCCGGATATACTTTTGACACCAAATCAAACGCCATGGGAGCTATATAGATAACGTAAGAGTAAGAAATTGATTCATTTCTGCTCTGTTCACCCGGCAAATTTAATCCGGCCATTAAAAGCAGAATGGCACTGACAACAATCCCGGATTTTAATGCACCAAATGCCAAGCCGGCAAGCCGGTTGATCATATTGAGCTTTATCACTTCGAGCAGCTTTTGTGTGGCGTAGGCGATTGCCTGAACGGTACCTACCGTGATCACAAATAAAAATATACCGGCTGCAACAACAGCATAGTCCGGGTTATCAAACAAAGGCCTGAACATGGGAGCTGCTTTATCCATGTATTTAAAGGTGATAAAAACAGCTAAAATTATACCTGCAATGTTGAGCACTTCATGAATAACTCCGCTCATAAAACCACGATACGCAAAATAGCAAATGGGTATCAGGATAAAGAAATCGAGCAGATTCATCTTTTTTTTATTTGGATAGTTCCTCTTTGACAATACGGCTGACGTCCCCACCTTCGGCCTTACCTTTCAGCTTGGACATCATCACACCCATCACTTTGCCCATGTCGGCCATAGAGCTGGCACCCATTTCTTTCATTTGTTTTTGAACCTCATTTCTGATGGCATCATCATCCATCATTTCAGGTAAATACGATTCAATGATGCTAAGCTCCTGTTTTTCTTTTTCAACAAGATCGTCGCGGCCGCCCTGCTCAAACTGATCAATAGACTCTTTTCGCTGTTTTGCCGCTTTCATCAGCACTTCTGTCACTTGTTCATCAGTAATTGATGACTCTCCGCCTTTACGCTCACTGATCTCCTTTTCCAGAATTTTTGCCTTTAAAGAACGAAGCACACGAAGCCTATCCGTCTCTTTGGCCTTCATAGCTTCCTTCAGATCGTTCATAATAGTCTCTTTAATACTCATAAACCGTTCTCATCTTTTTTGAAGTTGAAACTACCGTCAAATGTAAGCAAAAAAAAAGGTTCCATCCGTTCGGGATGCAACCTTTTCTATAAAATCGGTAATAAATCTTTTACGATTTATTTTTACTAATAAATTCTTTTACGTCATCCTGGTCCATCATCGTTTCTCTGAACGCATACTTTCCGCGCTCATTTTTTGTAGAGATGATAACCTTCGCCATTTTACGCTGAGATTGTTTCAGCGCTTGAGCTTCTTCACCAAATGCTTGTCTTTTCGCCATGGTAGGGTTTATTTAATTTCTTTATGGATTGTGTGCTTTCTTAGTACCGGATTGTATTTTTTCAATTCAAGACGGTCTGTTGTATTCCGACGGTTCTTTGTCGTAACATACCGTGAACTGCCCGGTTTTTCAGTACATTCCAAAATTACCTGAATGCGATTACCTTTCGCCATTGTTTATACCTCTTTTAAAAGTGTTCCTTTTTTTCTGGCCTCTTTCAAAACTGCAGAAATTCCCTTCTTGTTAATTGTACGGAGGGTTTTATTTGAAACCTTCAGTGTTACCCACCGATCTTCTTCAGGAATATAGAATCGCCGCTTTTTCAAATTCAAGTGAAAACGGTGCTTCGTTTTGTTATTCGCCTTAGAAGAGCGATAACCGTTCAGCGGCTTTTGTCCTGTAATATCGTCCTTACGTGCCATAATTTGATTACTTAGCTGGTTTTTCGATAGACACCAAAATTAAGGGGAATTCATTTTAAATTCAATGCTATTTTGCATATTATTTTTGTCTGCCTTTTCAAGACACATTTTCTTTCATTAAATGGCCTGTCACGCTCTCCAAAATCGCCCATTTTAAGGAGATGTTACAAAAAGGCACATATACCCATTCCTTGTTTTGATTTTGCCCGATCTTGCGCTATTTTCCACCGTCTAAGAGGCTATTTTTAACCACACTCAACCCCATTTATGGCAAAGAAGAAAGGATCTGACTATAAGGCTTCCAATATTCAGGTATTAGAAGGTCTTGAAGCTGTACGTAAACGCCCATCCATGTACATTGGTGACACCGGCCAGCGCGGCCTTCATCACCTGATCAACGAAGTTGTTGACAACTCTATTGATGAGGCACTTGCAGGATATTGCGACCACATTAAAGTAATCATTCATGATGATGGATCTATTACCATCTCTGATAACGGTCGTGGAATCCCTGTAGATATGCATTCAAAACTAAACATGCCTGCCGTTGAGGTTGTACTAACCAAGCTCCATGCCGGCGGTAAGTTTGATAAAGATTCCTATAAAGTATCTGGAGGACTTCACGGTGTTGGAGTCAGTTGTGTAAATGCTCTTTCCAGTACTTTTAATGCAGAAATCCATCGAGACGGCAAAATATACGTCATGGAATTTGAGCGTGGTTTTACTACCAAACCACTTCAGGAAGCCGGAAAAACCAAAGTTACCGGAACCACAATAAAATTTAAGCCCGATTCGGAGATCTTTACTCAAACGACTGAGTTTAAGTTCAACATCATCGCGGATCGTATGCGGGAGCTCGCATTTTTGAATCCTGAGATCACTGTTGAAATTATTGACGAGCGTGAGGAAGAAGACAGTGACTCTCACCATATTGAGTTTCACTTCGCCGGCGGTGTTAAAGATTTTGTTCAGTATCTGGATGAGTCTCGCGAGTCATTAATGAATGAGCCGATGTATATTTCCGGAGAAGTTGAAAATGTACCGGTTGAACTGGCTATACAGTATAATGACGGTTATTCCGAAAATGTGCACTCCTACGTTAATAATATCAACACGCGCGAAGGTGGTACTCACATTTCCGGTTTTAGAAGAGCATTGACCCGTTGTTTTAAAAACTATGCCGATAAAAACAACATCATCAAATCAAACAGTAAAATTCAGGTCTCCGGTGAAGACTTTCGCGAGGGCATGACCTGTGTTCTGAGTGTGAAGGTTGCCGAACCTCAATTTGAAGGACAGACCAAAACGAAACTGGGTAACTCAGAAGTTCAGAGCGCCGTTGAGGTTATTGTTTATGAAAAACTCAATGACTATTTGGAGCAAAATCCCAAAACTGCTAAAAAGATACTGAACAAGGTAATTGTTGCTGCTGAAGCACGTGAAGCCGCCCGGAAAGCTCGTCAGCTTATCCAGCGGAAAAGTGTGATGAGCGGTGGTGGCCTGCCCGGAAAACTTGCAGATTGCTCCATTAAAGATCCCGCACACAGTGAAGTTTACCTGGTTGAGGGTGACTCTGCCGGCGGATCTGCTAAAATGGGCCGAAACCGGAGTTTTCAGGCAATTCTACCATTGAGAGGTAAAATTCTGAATGTTGAGAAAGCCAAGATCAATAAGATACTGGAAAACAAAGAGATACAAGCGATGATCACCGCTCTCGGTACAGGCGTGGGTCACGAGGAGGAGTTTGAGCTTGATAAGCTACGTTATCATAAAATTATCATCATGACAGATGCCGATGTTGACGGTTCTCATATCCGTACGCTGTTGCTCACGTTCTTCTACAGATATATGCACCCGCTCATCGAAAATGGATTTGTATATATTGCAACCCCACCTCTTTACAGAATCACATCTACACGTGGTCAAATCGACTACGCATGGGATGACGATACCCGTGACAAATTGATTCGGGAATTGAAAAAATCAAAGAAAAAGTTTGATGTTTCCCGATATAAAGGTCTCGGTGAGATGAACCCCGAGCAGCTTTGGGAAACCACAATGGATCCCGAAACACGAACACTACAACAGGTTACGGTAGAAAATGCTGCCGCTGCTGATAAAATGTTCTCTACATTAATGGGTGGCGATGTTGAACCCCGCCGGGAATTCATTGAAAGAAACTCCAAGTACGCCCAACTCGATATCTAAGAAAATATTCATCTGATAAAACTGATTCATGGCTACAGAAAAAATTATACCTATTTCAATTGAAGATGAAATGCAATCATCCTACATCGATTATTCGATGTCTGTGATTGTATCTCGTGCATTACCTGACGTTAGGGACGGATTAAAGCCTGTTCACCGGCGGATCCTTTATGGTATGAGTGATCTTGGTATGCTGCATAATCGGAATTTTAAAAAGAGTGCCCGTATTGTAGGTGAAGTTTTGGGTAAGTATCACCCACATGGTGATTCTGCTGTTTATGATTCTATTGTGCGAATGGTTCAGGAATTTTCACTTCGATATCCACTCGTTAACGGTCAGGGTAACTTTGGCTCAATTGACGGTGACTCTGCTGCAGCGATGCGGTACACAGAAGTTCGAATGCAGCGCATTGCAGAAGAGCTTCTGGCAGATATCAATAAAGAGACAGTGGATTATCAAACGAACTTTGATGATACACTGACCGAACCTACCGTGTTGCCGGCTATGCTGCCTAACCTTCTGTTAAATGGTGCCTCCGGTATCGCAGTTGGTATGGCCACCAACATGGCTCCTCATAATCTCACAGAAGTTATTGACGGAACTGTTGCCGTAATTGATAATCCCGATATTGAAACTGAAGAGCTGATGCAGCATATCACAGCTCCTGACTTTCCTACCGGAGGTATTATTTATGGTTATGAAGGTGTGAAGGAAGCGTATTCTACCGGTCGTGGAAAAATTACGATGCGTGCCCGTGCAAATGTAGAAGAGCTTAGAAATTCCAGGGAACAGATCGTCGTTACTGAAATACCTTATCAGGTTAATAAAGCGACTTTGATCCAAAAAGTAGCCCAGCTTGTTGGTGACGAAAAGATTACTGAAATCTCTGAAATTCGCGATGAGTCTGATCGTGAGGGAATGAGAATTGTAATTATTCTCAAACGTAATGCTAATGCAGGAGTAGTGCTTAATCAGCTTTACAAGTACACGCAGATGCAGCAAACGTTTGGTGTAATTAACCTTGCACTTGTTAAAGGCCGACCTAAGGTAATGTCGCTCAAAGAGTTAATTACTCGATTTATTGAGCATCGTGTTGAAGTTATCATACGTCGTACCATTTATGATTTAGATCAGGCCGAAGCTCGCGCACACATTCTGGAAGGTCTTAAAATTGCCCTCGATAATCTTGATGAAGTTATTAAGACGATTCGGGCATCTAAGAATCCACAGGAAGCCAACACGGAATTACGCAGAAAGTTTGCTCTCACCGATATTCAGGCAAAAGCTATTCTGGATATGCGTCTTCAAAAGCTTACGGGTCTTGAGCGAGATAAAATCGATACAGAATATCAAGATATTGCATCACAGATTTCCGATTACAGAAATATTCTGTCTAACCGTGATGAACAGAATGCAATCATTAAAAACGAGCTGCTCGAATTGAAAGATCGTTACGGTGATGAAAGACGTACACAGATTGTATACTCTGCCGATGATTTCAATATCGAAGATATGATTGCCGATGAAGATGTGGTTGTCACCATTTCCAATAAAGGCTTCATTAAGCGAATGCCTGTCAGTGGATATCGCAGACAGCGACGCGGCGGTAAAGGAATGAAAGGCACAACAACGAAGGATGACGAATACGTAGAGCATCTGTTCGTGGCCACAAACCACAACTACATTCTCTTCTTTACTGAAAAAGGAAATTGTTACTGGTTGAAGGTTTATGAGATCCCGGAAGGATCCAGATTAGCAAGGGGTCGGGCTATCGTCAACTTAATCGATATTGAGAAAGACGACTGTATTAAAACATTTGTGCCTGTTAAGACTCTGGATGATGAAGAGTACATAAAATCTCACTCCATCATCATGTCTACAAAACAGGGACAGGTTAAGAAGACTTCACTCGAGGCTTACAGCCGACCGCGCCGAGATGGAATTATTGCCATCAATATCAAGGAAGGTGACAGTCTGCTTGAAGCTGCATTGACAGATGGAGAAAGCAATATCATCCTGGCCAATAAGAAAGGCCGCGCAATTCGATTCCACGAAGAAGAAGCACGTGAAATGGGAAGAAATACTTCCGGTGTACGTGGAATGAACCTGGATAAAGATGATGAGCTGGTTGATATGGTCGTCATCAAAAATACACACGAAGCAACGGTCCTTGCCATTTCTGAAAATGGTTACGGAAAACGATCTCTTGTGGATGACTATCGTGAACAGAGTCGTGGCGGAAAAGGCGTAATTACATTAAAGGTTACTCCTAAAACCGGAAATCTTATTGCCCTTAAGGAAGTATCAGATAAAGATGATCTGATGGTCATTACCGAAAGAGGCAAGATTATCCGAATGCAATGCAAAGGGCTCAGAACCATGGGACGTAACACTCAAGGTGTAAGAATTATGCGTCTCGATGAGGATGGAAAAATTGCAGCCGTAACGCGCGTTGTCAATGAGGAAGAAACTTCTGAAGAAGACGCGCCTACTGTAGAATAATATCTGGCATCAAATAGATATAAAAAAAGGCTCCCTTTGAGGAGCCTTTTTTATTTCTTTAATTTTTACTCTTATCAAAAACTAGCTATTCATTTCGGGATTGAAATTTTCTAGTGACTGTCCCCCTTCGAAGGGAGTTCGGGGTTGATCATTTAATTTACAGAACCAGCAAGAGGTTGATTTAAGTCTCAGATAGACATCCCACTGCTCACTCCATTCGCTTCTCCCTTCAAAGGGAGATCATTATCTTTTTTCGCTCAAGAGGCTAGGAAAACTTCACCACTTTAGATTTATAAAAGACTTCTGTTGGGAGCCTTTTATATTTAATCTAATTTTTAAAGGAAGCATTTTACGCTATTCAATAATTAACTCTTCATTTCGTTTAACATTTTTTTTAGTGTATTCTCTCTTTTCTTTTTTAGACTCGCCGGGCTGATCACTTTCACACTGTTACCGAATTGTAGAAGCCAATCATTTAAATAGTCTAAATTATCGAACCGAAACTCTACTTTAATTTTTTTATTATCAACCCTCTCTGACTTAATTATTTTAGTCGGTAGATTTGCTTTAAACGCTCGCTCTGCTGATTTATCGATATCTACCCTTATTTTTTGCCCGGATTCGTTAGAATTAAAAATTAAGCCCTCTACGTTAATTTCTTCATTTGCATCAAAAATTTCGTCTAAAATTTTTACTTCATTCATTTTGTCCAACACAAAATTTCTGACGGCACCTCTTTTGTTAGAAAATCCAATCAAATTCCAGTGGTCCCTATAAAAAACCAAAAGATACGGGTCCACATTACGACTACTTACCGAGCCATCCGTTTTACTTTCATACACAAACTCGATTCTCTTTTTTTGAGAGATGGCGCTGCTTAACAAATACCAATTCCCCCCTTCTTTTTTGTCAGCTCCAAAATGTAAAAACGGATCCACAATTGTTCTATCGTCCAGAGATTCCATAAACTGCTTCAAGTCATCAGGCAGCACATTTTTAATTTTTAATTCAACACCATTTGCGTCATCTACAAGATTTTTATCGACTTGCGACTTCACAAAATTTAAACCGACCATAATTGTGGCCAGCTCACGCGAGTTGAACATTAATGGTGGAATCTTGTACCCATCAATCACACCGTACCCGCTATATTCATCCCAGGTAACCGGTACATTTATATCTGAAAGGAAATTAAAATCCCTGAAAATTGTTCTTCGGCTTACCCCAAATTCTTCCGCTAAATCATTCACGGTTAGCTTCTTTTTAGAATCCTGAAGCATTAAAATTAATTTTAGCCGCCGCTCCGAACTTTTTAACCTGGACATAATAGAACCTCAAATTTTCTTTTTAAACAACAAAGGCTTGCCAATTTCTCGACAAGCCTCTTGAATATGCAGGCAATTCTTAAAAAACGAAAGTCACTTTTCAAGAACAACCAATCCTTTTCCTTCATAAAATTCATCATCAAACTGAAAAGAATAGATGGTGCATTTAATTTTTGAATGTACTTTCTCCATCTCTTTATAAGCACCCTCAACACCTTTCCACATCACAACTTTTTTCCATGGTTTTTTCTTTGTGAGCCGCAGCAAATCATCAATCTTAAATGCATGTTTTGTTACAATACCCGCCCCTGTTTTTAACCCAACCAATG
Organism: uncultured Rhodohalobacter sp.; assembly: GCA_964401805.1. GTDB lineage: Bacteria > Bacteroidota > Rhodothermia > Balneolales > Balneolaceae > Rhodohalobacter. The sequence continues at coordinate 53,998 of CAYNZY010000010.1, read as the reverse complement.
ATATACTTTTTGCCAAAATCTCAATATTCTCAAGGCTGAGTGATTTTGTAATATCAGATACCGCTTTCATTTTTTTTCGAACATTGTCATTCAAATAAAACTTTTTCTCAGGGAAAACTATTGCCAATGGAACTCCCGGCAAACCACCCCCGGTCCCTGAATCCACCCACTCATCAATGTCCGATATAAGTCCTAATTCAATGGGAATAAGCGAATGCACAACATGCTCTCGAACTGTTTCACGTGAAACATTGCGACTCACAAGATTGATTTTTGAGTTCCACTCGAGTAAATGATCAATATATGACTCAAGAAGCTCACTGTGTTTTGAGTATAACTTCCTTGCATTAGCAAGCACTTCTTTTTCAACCTTTATCTCTTCAATCTGATGTTTCACGTGAAACAAGTCTTTTTTAGTTTTTAAGATAAATCATGAGAACGGCTATATCACTGGCAGATACACCACTTATTCTTGAAGCCTGACCAATAGTTTCGGGCTGAATTTTACTGAGCTTACTCTGCCCTTCAGAAGAGAGACTTTTGATTTTATGGTAGTCGATCTTTTCAGGAATAGCAGCGTTCTCTTTATTGCTGATCTCTTCAACCATCTCAAACTCCCGTTTGATATACCCCTCATATTTAATCTGAATCTCAACCTGTTCTAAAACATCTCGGTTTGAAGTAATCTCAGATGCTTTTTGGTTTAATTCTTCGTCTGCCGCAAATAAATCATCGATGGTCAATTGTGGCCGCGGAATCAGAGTTCGGGCTTTTACCGGTTGAGAAAGTGTTGATGTACCCTTCTCTTTAAGCATGGGATCCATCTTCTCAGGTCGAACTGTGTAGTTTTCAATTAAATCGAACAGCTCGTTGATCTCTTTCTTCTTTTTTGAGAACCGATCATAACGCTCATCATCAACCAGTCCGATTTTTCTGCCTAATTCAGTTAGACGCAAATCGGCATTATCTTGTCTCAGTAAAATTCTATGTTCAGCTCTGGACGTAAACATTCTGTAAGGTTCTTCCGTACCTTTATTGATCAGGTCGTCAATCAAAACTCCGATGTATCCCTCTGATCTCTTGATTACAAACGGCTCCTTTTCCTGAACAAAAAGAGCCGAGTTAATCCCAGCAATGAGTCCCTGACAAGCCGCCTCTTCGTAGCCGGTAGTACCATTAATCTGCCCGGCAAAAAACAAACCGTTTACAATTTTTGTTTCTAAAGAACGCTTAACCTGATGAGGCTGGAAATAGTCGTATTCTATCGCATACCCGGGACGTAGCATGACTGCTTCTTCAAAACCGGGAATGGTTCGAAGCGCATGATATTGAACATCTTCGGGCAGTGAGGTAGAAAACCCATTCAAATACATTTCGTACGTATTCCACCCTTCCGGTTCAAGGAATAACTGGTGACGATCTTTATCAGCAAAACGATTGATTTTATCTTCTATACTCGGGCAATAGCGCGGGCCAACTGATTTGATCCTGCCATTAAACATCGGGCTTCTGTCGAAACCGGTTTTGAGCATCTCATGAACATCATCATTTGTATACCCAATCCAGCATGTCAATTGATCATCCAAGCCGGGAAGCTCATCCGTCATAAAAGAAAATGGACTCGGATTCTCATCACCGTACTGAACTTCAAGCTTTGTGTAGTCTATAGAACGACCATCTATTCTGGGAGGCGTTCCCGTTTTTAATCTCCCCACTTCAAAACCCAGTTTCTCAAGTGCAGAGGAAATTCCAATCGATGCACGTTCACCGGATCTTCCCCCACCATACTGAGACTCTCCAATATGAATTAGACCATTTAAAAAAGTACCACTGGTTAAAATAACAGACTTGGTTTCAAAAGTTTGACCTGTTTGAGTAACCACGCCTTTTATCTGTTTTCCGCTGCTATCGGTTACGATATCAACAACATTATCCTGACGGAAAAAGAGGTTATCAATTTTCTCCAGGTTCTCTCTCATTATCTTAGAATAAAGTGACCGGTCACTCTGGCATCGAGGGCTCCACATAGCAGGCCCTTTACTTCGATTCAGCATTCTAAACTGAACTCCACTTTGATCACTGACAATACCACTCAACCCGCCAAGTGCATCTATCTCTCTTACAAGCTGTCCTTTTGCAACACCGCCCATGGCCGGATTACAGGACATCTTGGCAATAGCATCCAGGTTCATTGTTATGAGAAGGGTTTTGGCACCCATTTTCGCTGATGCAGCTGCTGCTTCACTTCCTGCATGCCCTGCTCCCACAACAATGACATCATATGTGGGATATAAACTTTTCATATCTGTTTGTTTTTATTGTATTTAATATGTTTTATAGTATTTTACACAGTCTTTTAAAATACCGTTAATTATGGAGATTATAAATACTATACAATTCTGTAGATTTGTATGGAAGAAACGCATTTAAACAAGTAAAGATTTCACAAAATAGTAGCTTCATGTGGTTCAATAAAAAAAGTAAAGAGAAAGAGACCGGATATTTTTCTGAGGAGTGGCTCAAGCAGTGGAAAGAAAATATCAACAACAGTGAAAACTATCGCCAACAGGGAAAAGGATGGAATGCGCCTATCATTCTAAAAATAACCACTCCTTCCATCAACCATTTGAAAGAGCAAGATATAACCGGCGTTTACCTGGATTTAAAATATGGAAAGTGTGAAGAGTTACGATATGCAACTCCGGAAGATGAACCTATAAGTGATGTAATATTAAAAGCCACCGAAGAGGCATGGATTCGTTTAATTGAAAGAGACAGAGATCCTACAAAACTGATTATGCTCGGCAAAATCTCAATGGAAAAAGGTAGCCTGGTACTTTTATCCATACAGAGAAAAGCGGCAATAGAGCTCATTAAAGCAGCTCCCATTTTGGGGCATAGTCAGGTCATAAATAATGCACCAAAAAGCCAGGAAAAAGTTGTCGGGAAAAACAGAAAGTCATTTAAAACAACAAGGAAAGGCATCGATCACGACAGTTTTCCGATGAAGCTCTTTCAGAAGGCAAAACAATTTGGAATCTGGAATCCATCAAATATAGACCTGACAACAGATCGTGAACAATGGACCCAACTAACCAAAGAGGAGAAAGAGATTCTTTTACATTTAACTTCTCTTTTTTTAGCCGGAGAAGAAGCTGTTACATCCGACCTCCTTCCACTTATTAAGGTCATAAGCAATGAGGGAAGGCTGGAAGAGGAAATGTATCTCACATCATTTTTGTGGGAGGAAGCGAAACACGTTGAATTTTTCTCATTATATCAACAAGAAGTTTATAAAGGAATACCTAATGCCGAAAGATTTCATGGCCCGTTTTATAGAACCATCTTTTACGAAAAGCTACCAGAAGCATTGACTAACTTAGACATTGATCCTTCACCTTTAAACCAGTTAAAAGCCTCCATTACATATAATATGATTGTTGAAGGAACATTGGCGGAAACAGGTTATGCTGCATTCTACAACATGCTTGAGGATCGAGACTTGATGCCCGGACTTAGAAAAGGACTGAATAATCTTAAACAGGATGAATCCAGACACATTGCATTTGGTCTGTATTTGATCAATAGAATACTTGATGAAAACCCTGAATTCAAAAAGACCGCGGAAGACCTTCTTACGACTCTTTTAAATGATGCGACCAACATCATTCACGAAATCTTTGAGCCTTATGACGTCATTCCATTTAATTTGGAAAAAGAGTGGTTTTTGAATTATGCAATCAAACAGTTTCAGTCGAGAATAGATAAACTCGGTATATCAGTTTAGTGTTTATTAACTACTGCAGTTTAAGAATACATAAACATTCCTTTCAAAATTATTGACATCCATGTTTAATGGAGTAATTATCCTTTAAGATTCCAGAAAGTTTCAAAATTCTTCTGATATATTCCCTCCATGAAAATTTTAGTTATCGAAGACGAACCCGGACTGTTGAAGAGTATCGAAGATTCTCTGAAAAAAGAGCACTATGTAGTGGAAACAGCCTCCGACTATCCTTCTGCAGTGGAAAAGGTGTTTGTATATGATTACGACTGTATTTTGCTGGACATAATGTTGCCAAACGGGAGCGGCCTGCAAATTCTTGAACAATTAAATGAGAAAGGTAAAACTGAGAATGTAATCATCATTTCTGCAAAGGATTCTCTCGATGACAAAATCAAAGGACTTGAACTTGGCGCGGATGATTATCTTACAAAGCCGTTTCACCTGGCAGAACTTACCGCTCGTGTAAAAGCTGTTTTGCGACGAAATACGCTGGAAGGAAAAACAACTATAGATTACGGGAATGTAAGCCTTGATCCGGATAACAGAAAAGTCACTATCAATAAAGAGCCCATCACGTTAAACCGAAAAGAATTTGACGTTTTAAAATATTTTCTCATCAACAAAAACCGCCTGATTACCCGTACCGGTCTGGCCGAACACGTTTGGGGAGATCACATTGATCAAGCCGATAACTTCGATTTTATATACTATCAAATCACCAACCTCCGAAAAAAGCTTGACGAAGCCGGAGCATCAGTTGAAATTAAAGCCGTATACGGAGTTGGCTATAAATTGGAAAAATCATGAGGCTGCTTAATCGATCACTGCAATATCTGGCCGTATCCATTTTAGTGGTAGTCGGAATTTGGTCAGTCATCTTTTATTTCGGCTTTCGTGATGAAGTGTACGACATTGTTGATGACAACCTCGAAGATCAGCTGGAGCTGCTGGATTCACGGGTGAAAGAAGACCCTTCCCTTTTGGAAAGCACGAGTTTTGAAGATGGTATGTTCTCAATCTCTCCTATTACATACGAGGAGGCCCTGGTTTATCAGGAAGAAGTATTTCGAAATACGCTTATGCCTCTTCCATTCAGCAATGATCTTGAGCAGGTTCGAATGCTGACAGAGGCTTATCAGGTGAATGGCCAATATTACAAATACCAGGTGGTCTCCTCTACTGTGGAGGAAGATGATTTAGTAGAGAGCATGTTCTGGTTTATCATTTGGCTCTACATTGCACTTATTCTCACTATCGTTCTTATTAATAATTGGGCTCTGAAAAATCTTTGGTCACCTTTTTACACGGTTCTTAAAGATCTAAAGGATTATCGGGTTGAACAGAGCTCAGGATTAACTGACATACAATCTTCAACAACTGAGTTTCAAGAGCTGAAACGCGTAGCCGATGAACTGATTGAAAGAACAAGAAAATCATACATCAATCAGAAACATTTTACTGAAAATGCCGCCCATGAGCTTCAAACACCAATAGCTGTCATTACAAGTAAACTTGAGCTCCTACTTGAAAAAGCAGAACTAAGTGAGCAGGATGCTGCCACGGTTGGTGAAATTCTGGATATAACATCGCGACTAAATCAGCTAAACAAATCACTTCTCCTGCTTAGCCGAATCGATAATAACCAATTTGTAGAAAACGAACGTATATCGATTGGTGATATGATTCGTAGCCTGATGGAAAATCTTGAAGATCTTACTTCATACAAACAGATATCCATTCAGATCGATGAAGATGATGCGCCTCTTTATGTAGAAGCTAACCCCTATCTTACCGAGGTAATGCTCCAAAACCTTTTGGTGAATGCCATTAACCACAATAAACCGGGTGGAAATGTTAACATTTCTATCGGATACAACTCATTTAGGATCTGTAATAGCTCTACAGAGGACAGACTTGACAGAGAAAAACTATTTAAGCGTTTTTCAAAGAACCCCGGTTCAAAGCACGGAAACGGACTCGGCCTGGCTATTATAAAGGCGATTTGTGACCTCTACGACTATCAAATCAATTATTCATTTAATAATGGTATTCACTGTTTTGAAGTAACCGTGCAGTAAGTAGTACGCGGTGGAAATAACCAATCTTCTATTCATTTCTTTCTGTATCCTGTAACTTGAAAACATCCCCTCCACTTCCCTCATTTTCAGCGCTGATAGAACTCTACTGAGTGGATAGCCTCATCTCCGCAATTTTTTTAGAATAATTTTTCAGTCCATCCTTTGATTCCAGAATGTTTCAAAATTTGGGTCTTATGTTTAGTGCAGACACTGAAACAGGCGATATAATTCTGAGATTATCAGTTAATAAGTAATCATGAATTTATCGCAGCTACTAAATTCTAAAGCATAGAACAATGAAATATTTACTCATAATTTTTGCATGGACTTTTTCAATATTCGGAACTGTAAACGGGCAGGATATTCCTGTGTCACAAGTTCCCAACGCAGTCATTAGCTCTTTTTCCGAGGATTTCTCAAATGCCAGGGATATTGATTGGGAAAGAGAATCCGGGTATTTCGAGGTCGATTTTGAAACCGGCTGGGGCCGCGACCACGAAGCCAGATATGATGAATCAGGAACACTTCTCTATCATAAGGAGGAGATTCGCAACCGCGAACTGCCTGACATTGTAAGAGACAAAATCGATTCTGAGTATAGCGACTACAATATAGACGATGCAGAGCGAATTATAGAAGGAGATGAAACGCGATACCTGGTTTCACTCGACTCGCGGAGATTAAGCGATCTGGATCTTCTCATAGATGACAAAGGTGAGATCATCAGCGAAGCATACGACGACTAAGTGAAGCCACAAACTTCTCTCAAACGCATCCGGGCCTGAATAAAGGCTCGGTTGCAATCTTATACAATACCCCAAAATAAAAACCTATGTTCATCATCTATAGCCTACGGTCTACGAACCGCATGATCCTAACAAGTGTCTGCTTGGTATTACTTTTTCTATCAATTAATCATAAAAGTTTTGCTCAAAACGCATTAAACGACGTTGGTTTTAACGGGCAATTTTTTATCTCTTACGAGTATGACCGGACCCAAGAGACAAACATCAACGAGTTTTCTATCAAAAGAGGATACATCACGTTCAGAAAGCACGTGAAAAATCGGCTCGAAGTACGTTTTACACAAGATGTTACCATTGATCAACAAGGTGATGGTGCCGGCGACATTGAACTTCGTCTGAAATACGCCTTAGCAAACTACTCTTTTAATGATATTGGCCCGTTTACATCAATCAACGTTGAGGCCGGTGTTGTTCATCGCCCATGGATCGATTTTGAACAGGATATCAATGACTACCGGGCACAGAACTCTATGATGCTTGACCAAACCGATATTATTTCATCTGCAGATTTTGGACTCCAGTTTTCTGCCGGTATTGGTGAAAATCTGGAAAGGGAATCTGCTCGGGGTCTCAATTCAAACCCGGCACGGTATGGAAGTTTTGCCATCGGTGTATATAACGGCGGCGGATACGCCAGCCTTGAACAGAACAGTAATAAAGTTGTTGAAGGCAGGCTTACACTTCGCCCATTTCCGGATCAATTAGCCGGGCTTCAGTTATCTCTATTTGGTGCACATGGCAAAGGGAACTTATCAGAAAGCCCTGATTTTTCAATGGCTGGATCTGCTCTCTCATTCGAATCATCCCGACTCAATGTGATGCTTCAGGGAGCACATTCATTTGGCGACAGTGCAGGCAATTATATCGTACCAAATACAAACGATCCGTATAACCTTCGCGGGTGGAGCATCTTTACCGAAGCAGACCCATTCCGCTCTCCCATACACTTCACTTTTCGATATGATAATCTTTACAACCAAGACCTTAACCAAGTAGCACACAGGCAGTGGATTGGTGGAATAGCCTATGTAATGGAGAATCGGTCAAAACTAATTTTTGATGTAAGCAGGCAAGAAAATGAATTCCTTAATGAATCATCTGAATTTACGCGATTTGAAATAGTCGCAGAGATACGGTTTTGATGGGTTACTTTCACATCTCCACTCATAGGGTGCTCGAGATAATCGTAATCCCATCCATAAAACGAAGATGGGTGTTCACATTTTTTAAAATCATTTCAAACAAAAGACAACCGCTTTTAAGTGCTTGGCTTTTGAAGCGATCCGGATCCCGAAAGCCTTCGGGAAACTCGCAGCCTCATTCATAAAAACATGGCCGGGCGTTCTTTTTTTAAAAACTACGCTAAAACAAAAAAAGCCACTCAAAATGAATTGAGCGGCTTTTGCGATCCGGACGAGATTCGAACTCGCGACCTCCTGCGTGACAGGCAGGCGTTCTAACCAGCTGAACTACCGGACCATTATTTCAAAAAGTAAAACTTAACAAGGTTCAAAAATCGAACTAGCGAACCTTATTCCATTTTTGAACAGATTTGAATATAGGGAGCCTTTCGATACGAAGTCAAGAAAGAATGTAACTTTTTCTTAAAAAATAAAAGGGCTACAGGTTTCAACTGTAGCCCTTTATCGGGATGGTGATGGGATGTATGTAAGTTCTTACAAAAGATCTTTGAGTGACTCAGTCAATTCATCACCCATTGGAGTTACATTACTTTTAAACCTTCTGACGATATTTCCGTTCCGATCGATCAGAAATTTTTCGAAATTCCAACCAATTTCACCTGTAAAATCCGGGTTATCTGCTTGTGTCAGATATTGATAAAGCGGATGCTGATCATCTCCTTTAACCGAAATTTTTGAGAACATCGGAAATGTTACTCCATAATTAAGTTCACAGAATTGAGCAATTTCTTCATCCGAGCCGGGCTCTTGTCCTCCAAAATTATTTGCAGGAAAACCTAATACATAGAATCCTTCGTCGTTATAGGTTTCATATAGCTCTTGCAGCTCTTTATACTGTGGAGTGTATCCACATTCAGACGCCGTATTTACAACTAAAAGAACATTACCTTCAAACTCTGACAGCGATACCTCATCACCTGAAAGAGAATCTAATTCAAAGTCATAAATAGACGTGTCGGTTGAAATACTCATAAATAATAGTGAACCAATTATTAAAGATATTGTTTTCATAGATGACTACATTTTGTTTATAGTTGAACCATTCGCTATTCAAGAATCATTCCTTGTAATTTAAAATATCATGAAGAACTTTATCTCAATATCTCTGTTCCTATTTTTAATCCCTCTGAGCGGATATAGTCAAATGTTTTCAGTTGACGACTCCTCACCTGTTCGTCAACAACAGCTTGGCACGGCAACAACCTTAAGCATTGGCTGGGAAATGGGCGATTTTGAAAACAGAAATAGTAACCTGGTTGATATTGACGACTATAGCTTTGACGACAACATTGTAAAATTAAGGCTCGATACCCCCGGACTGAATATGGCTTTGGGTTTGGGTGGCTCTATTACCGGTATGAGCGACAACAGCTATGTGAATATTTTAGGCAGGCTGTATAACAATTTGAATATATTTATGAGTGATGAAAGAAACTTCATCTTCCAGCTTCCTATTCAAATCACTACAGATTTAATGAGAGTTCAGCGCAATAACACTGAGTCTGAGTTCCAACAGAGCTCATTTATTGTTGGTTCGGGAGTGCGAACAGTAGCAAGACTCAGTGAAAGATTTGATTTCTCCTTAAAAGCCACACCCAACTATGGATTCAGTTTTTCTCAGGGAAATTTATTTGGCGGAAGTCTATTCAGGTTTGACGGCAGCTCACAACTACTTATCAAAAATGTAATTGGAGACAGAGGTTTAGCTCTTAGTTACCATTTTGACTTTAGAAGCTACGACATTGACGGCAACCAAAATGATTACGATTATACATCTCACTCAATTTCAATAGGAATTACTTTTTAATGAAAACTGAAACTCTTTTAATGGAACTGGAAACCCTCTGTGAAAAAGGCGGATATACCATTCGTAAAGAGAGAGGATCGTTCCGCGGGGATCAATGTATCATAGAGGGAGATAAATTGATTGTCATCAACAAAAACAAGCCCCCTGAATCTCAGGCCGCAATATTGGCGAAGGTGTTAAAAAATATGAGTCCGGATGACACCTACATTAAACCTGCCGTTAGAAAAGAGCTGGAAAAAATATGGACACGGCTTGATCGATTTAAAGATGACGATGTAACAGAAGAAATTCAGGAATCATGAAGTGTACGTTTTTAGGAACCGGAACATCAATGGGAGTGCCTGTTGCCGGTGGGTTTGGTTCAGAACACATTAAAGGGGATCCCCGCAATCAACGAACACGTTGCTCGGTATGGATTCAAACCAATCAATCTTCCGTTGTTATTGATACCGGTCCGGAGTTTAGAATTCAAACCATTCGATCCGGTGTAAAGAGAATCGACCTGGTTTTAATTACACACGAACATATGGACCATGTTGCCGGACTGGACGACCTTCGGGCTTTCAACTACGCTCAGCAAGGTCCCATTCCACTTTACACCTCAAAAGAAGCACTTGAGTCGATTCAGACGAGGTTTGACTACATGTTTGGCAAAAATAAATATCCCGGTTCCACCTCTGTAGATCTCTCCTCAATTGACAGTGAAACCAAATTTCAGGATCTGAATATCACCCCTCTTCCATACAATCACGGCAAGATTCAGGTGCAGGGATATCGTATTAACGACTTTTCTTACATGACCGATGTAAAGGAGATTCCCGAATCAACAAAAGAGCTGGTAAAAGGAAGCAAAGTAATGGTATTGAGTGGGTTGCGGTGGAATCCCGAACATCCTACACATTTAACTATTCCTGAAGCTGTACAAATTGCTGATGAACTTGAGATTCCTCAAACGTACCTAATCCATATGAATGGCTACGTTGACCATGAGGAGTCTAACAAAAAACTCCCCGGTCACGTGCAGCTGGCCTACGATCAAATGGAGATTACTATCTGATCATAGGAAATCCTTCAACTCAGGATTCGACTTCAGTTCCTCTACCACTTCTTTCACACCCTGCGCTTTTTTCAGGTTCACAACCAGAATTGCCTTGTCGGTTTCAACCACCGCAACGTTGTCTACGCCAACCAGTGAAACCAACTTGCCGCTTTCGGTATGAATTAAGTTTTGAGTAGAGTCAACGATTGATATTTTGGCATTCCCAATCGCATTTCCATCTTTATCTTTGTCGGACAACTCGTGAACGGCCGTCCAGCTACCCACATCATTCCAGCCAAATTCTCCCGGAACCACATGAACCGTTTCGGCTTTCTCCATAATACCATAATCGATAGAGATGGATGGGCATGCCCGGTAAAACTGATTGATGTCTTCCTGTGTTACATCGGATGCCTGTAGTTTTTCAGTCAGCTTAAATACATCCGGCAAAAACTTTTTAAAGGCTTTGAGTATGGTCTCTGTTTTCCATACAAACATCCCGCTGTTCCACAGATAGTTACCCGAATCCAGGAACTCTTCTGCTTTTTCACGATTTGGCTTCTCGGTAAAATTTTTCACAGAGTAAACCGGATTTCCGGCTTTTTCCAGCTCGCTGTTCTCTTCATAACAGATATAACCATATCCTGTTTCCGGACGATTGGGCTCAATTCCTATCGTTACCAGCGAATTCTCGGTTTTTGCAGTTTCTACCGCAGAATTTAAAATATTTAGAAAAGCTCCTCTGTTTGAGATTTGATGGTCGGCCGGCAGAACCACCATAACAGAATCAGGATCCAGCTTGTTAATAATGGCTGCAGCGGCGGCAACACAAGGTGCTGTATTTTTAGCAACCGGCTCTCCTATAATATGATCCTTACGAACTTCCGGGAGCTGGGCTTCCACAATGGAAACATAATTATCATTAGTAACAACCAATACATTTTCCGGTTCAATTTCGCCCTTCAATCGATTAACCGTTTCTTGAATCATGGTTTTCTCACCGAAAAGATTCAAAAACTGTTTGGGTAGAGCTTTGGTACTTTTTGGCCAAAACCGGGTACCGGATCCACCGGCCATTATTACTGCATAGGTCATATCTGATGATCTTGATTTACTTTTGATTAAAATATCATCAGAAAGGTAGAAAAAAGGGGATCAAACTGAAACGTGAGAAACCGGGGTTAACGTAAAACGGAAAACAGAGCCTTCATCCGGCTTGCTCTCTATGGTAAGCTTCTCTCCATGCGCCTCTATAATATGCTTTACAATGGAAAGGCCAAGGCCGGTTCCGCCTCTCTCTCTCGAGCGGGATTTGTCAACCCTGAAAAAACGCTCCGTAACTCTTTCTATATCGTTCGTATCAATGCCAATACCGGTATCTTTTACAAACAGTTCTATCTTGCCGCTGCCAATTTCTTTCATCCCAATTTCAACCTTGCCATTCTCCTTATTGTACTTAATCGCATTTTCAACAAGATTGATCAACACCTGTTTGATCTGGTTCCGGTCTGCTCTTATTTGAATATTTTTATCAAAATCATGAACGACGAGCTCAATATTCTCATCTTCTGCCTTGTACTGAAGATTTTCAACCACATCCAGAACGACGTCCCGCAGAAACATCTCCTGCATATTCGATTTCAGCTCACCGGTTTCCAACCTTGAGATTTCCATCAAATCTTTCGTCAGATAGGTAAGGCGATTCACATTTTTCATGGCTTTATGCAGAAAAACCTCATTCACTTCATCGTCGTGAACCGCGCCATTCAATAACGTCTCTATAAAACCCTGAATGGCAAATATGGGCGTTTTTAATTCGTGTGAAATATCACCGATAAACTCCTTTCGGTAATTCTCAATTTTGTTGAGCCGAATCAGCTCCTTCTCTACCATTTTGCTGGCGCGAATCGTTTGTTTAATCAACTCGTCCAGTTCGTCAATATTTTCTACATCAATATCGTCGTAATCCTCAAACTGCTTATTAGAAACATTCTTTATGATGCGAGTCATTTTATTCAGCCTGGAATTGTGCAGATATGCTGAAACAGAGTAGGTAATTGCAAAAACGATTGCGAAAAGCAGTACAAAAAGCAGCAGTGCTTCAAAAGATCCCAATCCGGTTAGATACCACATCAGAATTGAAATGGTCGGGGCTATAAACAGCGACGAAATACTCGCTGTTCGCAGAGATATGGCAGAAAATAAGTTCTTCCTCAAAAATGCAGCTATTTATTCTTTAAAACGGTAACCGACACCTTTTACGGTTTCAATATAGTGATCGCCCAGCTTTTCCCTAATTTTCCGCACATGCACATCCACGGTACGATCAACAACGTAAATATTGTCGCCCCAAACCTTATTTAAAAGTGTTTGTCTGTCTCGAACTTTTCCCTTTCGGCTGGCGAGGTAGTAGAGCAGTTCAAACTCTTTTCGGGGAAGCTGAAACTCTTCTTCACCTCTTGTAACGATATAGCGATCTTTGTCAATTTCGAGATCGTGTACCACCAAGCGGTTTACCTCTTCTTCGGTGTCGTCATACCTTCGAAGTACGGCTTTAATTCGGGATAGTAATTTTGTTGTGCTGATCGGTTTGGTAATAAAATCGTCTGCTCCAATATCCAGGCCTTCCACTTCAGTTTTTTCGTCACTTCTGGCGGTCAGAAAAATAACCGGGATCGGTTTTAGATCCGGATTCGCCCTCATTTTTTCACAAACCTGGATGCCGTCCAGTTTTGGCATCATAATATCCAGCAGTACAAGATTTGGCTTATGCTCTTTTGCCATTTCCAATCCCTGAATGCCATTTTCGGCTTTCAGTACATTGTATCCCTCTTTTTTAAGATTGTACTCAATCAGGTCGAGAAGGTCCTGTTCATCGTCAACAACGAGAATAGTTTGTTTTGACAAATCAAATTGGTTTTAATTTCGATTCAGCCTCCACATAACGGTGTGGAACTTATTTCAAAGTAACCATTCTGTGTTAAGTTAATATTATCTATTCATGGAGCTTAGTGCACTCTTCACAATATCGGACACCGAAAATTTCGGATGGGTCGCTGCAATTTTTTGAACCGACTGTTCGGCATCTCTCTTCTTGAAACCAAGTGCTTCAAGAGCAGAAACGGCCTCTTCATGTTTACTCCGCTGTTCTGTTGAGCCGGTGGCCACAGAAGGCTGAGTTTCGTCAAACAGTTTATCTTTCAGCTCAAGGCACATGCGCTCTGCTGTTTTCTTGCCTATACCTGAAATTTTTGAGAGAGCAGCCGTATTTTGTGTTACAATGGCCTCCATCAAATTAGCAGCCGGCATCCCCGATAAAATGGTGAGTCCCAATTTTGGGCCAATCCCTTTTACGGTAATCAGCCGTTCAAAAAGATTTTTTTCCTTGGATGAAGCAAAACCAAACAGCCTTTGATCGTTATCGGTAATGTGGTGGTAGATCATAATCCTGATCTCTTTACCGGCTTCCGGCAACGTTTGCAGAGTCTGATTGGATATCTCAACGCGATAGCCCACTCCCTGAACATCAATAATGCAGTCTTCTTCCGATTTACTGTGTAAAATTCCGTTCAGAAAGGCAATCATAGCGTTCTTTATCGTTTGACGTTTAGATGGTAAGGATTAATGCTTTTTTACCCGATCGGGATTGGCGTCCACAAAAGCAGCCCAGCTGTTCTTGCTGTTGTTTTGATGCATTTTTTTCTTCATCTGACCGGCAGGCAAATGGCCTGTTTTAGTGTGATGGCACCAGGCAACAGCCAATGCGTCCGTAGCATCATCTTTAAGTTTTTTATCGGGTAAGGTCATCACACGTTCCAGCATAAAGGCTACCTGCTCTTTACTGGCATTTCCATTCCCGGTGATCGCTTTTTTCACCGCCTTGGGATAGTACTCCGAAACAGGAATCTTTTGATTGGTGATAGCAAGAATGGCGGCAGCCTGAGCCCGTCCCAGTTTGAGCATCGCCAAAGGGTCCACTCCGTAAACCGGGGTTTCTATAGCACACTGGGTAGGTTTGTGCTCTTTGACCAGTTTGGTGATCTCATCAAAAATATACTGCAGACGATCGTTGTGATCGTCCATTTTCGCCATTCGGATCACATCACAAATATCCGCCCGGTACTTTCCATTCTCCTCTTCAAGAATTGCAAATCCCGTGGTTCGTGAACCCGGGTCGATACCGAGGATTTTAATGGGCATAGCGTGATGGTTTAAATCAAAAATTGAATAGACATGGTATTTTTAAATTTGCAGTGTCTTCGCCTCGAAACAAAACCGGCTTTGAACAACACACATAAACTATATTGTTAATAAAATACCATGTCTTGGTATTGAAATTACTCTTCGTCTGCGTAGAGCTTCACAAGTCCGTCAATCATCTCTTCTGAAATACCGCTGGTTACAAAACCGCCATCGTGATAGAGATTCTGCATGGTCACTTTCCGGGTTAGGTCAGAGAAAAGTGTTACACAGTAGTCTGCACACTCATCTGCTGTAGGATTGCCAAGAGGTGCAATTTTATCAGCAAACGTATACATGCTGTCAAATCCTTTAATCCCTGAACCGGCAGACGTTTTTGTTGGAGCTTGAGAGACTGTATTCACACGGATGCCTCGATCAGCCAGACGACTGCCGTAATTACGGGCGATGCTTTCGAGCAGTGCTTTAGCGTCATTCATGTCGGAATATTTCGAGAAAATTCTTTGAGCCCCAATGTATGAGAGTGCAACTACGCTGGCGCCGTCATTAATTACGTCTGTTTTTTCTGCATAATTCAAAACTTTATGAAGTGAAATTGCAGAAATATCCAGTGTTTGATTCAGCCACTGATAGTTCAAGTCTTTATACTCTTTCTTCTTACGAACATTTGGAGACATGCCAATCGCATGAAGAATAAAATCTACTCCGCCCAGCTCTTTTTTAGTCTCTTCCATCAATTTTTCAACGTCTTCTTCACTGCTTACATCGCATGGAATAATTTTGGCGTTGGTCTTCTCACTCAACGCATCCAATGTTCCCAAACGGAGAGCTACAGGGGCGTTACTCAGTACAAAATCAGCTCCTTCACGCTTACAGGCCAGGGCAATTCTCCAGGCAATGCTTCTCTCATCCAAAGCACCGAAAATAATCCCTTTTTTACCTTTTAATAATCCATATCCTTTTTCCTGAGACATATCTGTTCTACTAATTTATAGGTTGATTGCTGTTATTTTGATGAAAATAACTACTTCGCCCCTCACATCGAAATATAAAAAGCGACGCACTCTTGAAACCTCACTCTAAAATGGGTGTATTCAATTTTTAAAAGAAAAAATAGTGTAACCCGCGCTGAATTCAATTACTGGGCTGCGGGCATTATACAATAAGAAGTGATGATATAGATTAGTTTCTTCTTTCGGGTATCGAACCGGATTGATCCGAAATAATGACTTCTACCCTGCGATTTTGCTGGCGTCCCGATTCTGTTTGATTCGTTGCTACCGGGTAGCGCACTCCATAACCGACTGTTCCAATTCTGCTTGATGAAATCCCCCGATTAATCAATGCCTGCTGCACCGAATTTGCCCTTCTCAGGGAAAGGTTCTGATTATACTCTTCCGAGCCAACACTGTCGGTGAATCCCTCAATCATTACATTTCGTTCGGGGTACTCATCCAGAAAGCGAGCAAGCTCGGCAACAGCTCGCTGGCCGCCTGATTGAAGTTCTGCCCGGTCAAAATCAAATAGCACATCACCCAGTGTAAGTACTAAACCCCGTTCGGTTTGCTGTGCTTCCAGTTCGTTCACTCTTTCTGCAAGTTCTTCAGCTCTTTCCCTTGCTCGTTCAGCTTCTGCACGTTCACGCCGAGCCTCTTCAAGGGCTTGCTCTGCACGCTGTTCAGCACGCAGTGCCTGATCTCTTCTTAGATCGATGAGAATACGTTGTCGGTCCGGTTCAGCTCTCTCAATTTCAACCTGTGCTTTATTCAGGTTCGCTGTTTCCCTGGCAATCGCCGTTTTTTGTTTGGCCAGATAAGCGTGGTGATCAATCAATGTTCGATCAGCCTTAGCCTCCCAAAGTGTCCGGCTGCGCTCCAGCTCCTCTTCAGCTTCAACCAGGGCAACAGGTGCATAAACCAATACAGAAGAGTCTTGCGAAACAGATTCAAATTCAGATTCTGCTTCTTCAAGTAACGGAGTCATGGCTATCGGACCGCTACAGGCATTAAACAGAAATAATAGTCCGGGAATAATTAGTACTCGTCGCATATTCATCATATTATGATACTTTTAATTTTCACCGTCTCTATTACTCAGCTCTTCCTCAAGCAGCCTGATACTCTCCCGGAGTTCCCGAACCGCAAGCTGAGCTTTACCGGATAGTGTTTTAATCTGAGCCAGCTCGGCATCCACTTTTGCCTGCTCAGCCAGCCTTGCCGCCTCTTCATAATCTTCTTTATTGTATGCAGCACGAGCTTGTTCCAGTTTTTGTCTGGCTTGACGAATTTCAAGTGGTGCATAATCTCCGGCACCTATTTGATCGGCCTGACGAATAACTGTCTCTGTTTCTGTAAGTTGCTGAGTGGGTGGATTAGTAGTAGCACATGCCCCTGTGAGAAAAAGTAAAATGGGTAGTGCCGTTTTTAAAACTTTCATAAACCTGATTCAATCTTGTGTCGAGCAGTTGATGTGTGTTGGATTGTAAGCTACTCAACACAAAATGTTCCCTCGTATGAAGAAACAGGATCGTTACTTACTTTAGACAGAACTATTTATATAGATTGGAACAGAATTTTTAGCTATTCACCTGCCAAATGGTATGGTCACGCCAACCCAGGGAACTCCTATTAAATCTCCTCCGCCATCAGTTGGGCGAAAGAGTCCAAAGTCGACCGCAAACTGCTCTGTGGTCCAGCGTGCACCGGCAGATAGAATTCCGCCTGCATCCGCTTCAGGAATAAAATAATTCTTAGTCAGTAAGAATAACCTGCGGGTTATCATAGCTGTGAGTTCCGTTTTTTATTTGGTCAGTATCTACTTGATTCATACTTCGTATGTTCTCTCTCAGAATAGTTATTTCACCTACAGACACAACATTGAGTACTACAGACTGTTCATCCTCGGAAATCAGGTTGCCTTCAATCGTTTCAACACGATACCATTCTTAATTCTGATTGACCCTGTGCCGGTACGCTCCACTCAACAAGTAATAAAGTGAAATAAAGAACTATTTGTACAACTGTTTTCATATTTGCAAACTCATTCATTTAGATTCAACGAATATTACACTATTTGCTGCCGTTAATTCTAACTTATTAAAAACATATATTTGTAATTAAATATTGGATAACTGCTAAAATGATACATAATCGCTTCATCCCCATTCTGTCTGTTATAGCAGGTTTATTACTTGTAATCGGCGGGCTTTTATTAGCAGGGCTTTACATAAATACCGTAGTTCATTCTGTAGGGGAGGCCGACTCCTCTCTCATTTTCTGGTATATACCGATTTTTTTCCTTGGAATAATGATGAGCGCTGCCGGAGTTTATTTTATCGCTATAGGATATAGAGCACGTACGAATCCGGATCTGTATAAACTTTCAAAAAACTCACTCGCAGTTCTTCTGTTGGTATTCATTTTGACAATTACATTTGTCTGGATCGGAGAATTCAGGGCAGATCAAACAAGAAAAGAACTTCAAGAGCAGCATAGAATTCTATCTGATCTCATGGAAATAGAAAACGTTGAATTCCTAAATCTTTCAAAGGATGCTTTCTCCCTACACACATCTATTTCCGGGGAACAAACCGGTGAGTACGAATTGATTGTAAATATATTCGATTCACAAGATGAGCTATATCAAACGTCTGAGCTGCACCAACTGAATACTACGGAAAATGAGATCATCACTGAATTCACGTTTGATCAAATTTTTGAAGCCTGCATGGACGCCAATACAACAAACCGCTCCTATTTTTGTGTAGATAATGCCGGAACAAGCAATACAGAATTGAACATCAAAATTACATTAAAGCCCCACACTCTGAACAATATTCAATTACAACCGGCTGATGTGGAAACATCGTGGACAACTTCATTAATACTGGACACCATGACTCGAAATGGTTTGGTAAACGTAGAGAGCATAAAAGAAAGATAAAAGACAAAACACCTCTTTTAAGCCATTTTAAACGGGTATTAGACACTTTTATATTCTTTCACCCTGATTCTTTCCACACTTTTTTATCAGAAACAGAAATATTCACTGATTCTGTGTTGATAATTCAGGGGAATGTCCGTATCATTTGAGACTCTGCATCAATCGATGCTTTTATTGATATACTAATTAAACGTGCCTGTGTAATGTTTGAAGATTTGTCTTCTAAAATAGAATCAGCCGTACAGTCCTTAAAGGGGCAGTCGAAGATCACCGATGTAAATATCGCTGAGACCGTACGCGAGATTCGTCGTGCCCTGCTTGATGCAGATGTAAACCTGGAAGTTGCCCGCAAATTTACAGAAGATGTAAAGGAACGGGTTATGGGATCCGATGTTCTTACCGCTGTGAATCCCGGCCAGCAGTTCACCAAAATTGTTTACGATGAGATGGTGAAAATGCTCGGCGAAGAGCGATCTGACCTGGCTGTTGCCAATACACCCCCTACCGTAATTTTAATCGCAGGTCTTCAGGGATCCGGTAAAACTACGTTTACAGCAAAACTTGCCCGTTATCTCAAGAATGATAACAATCGTAACCCAATCTTAGCTGCCGCCGACGTTTATCGTCCAGCAGCGATTGATCAGCTTAAAACACTGGCCTCAGAAATTGATGTGCCTGTTTATTCCATCAACCAGAAAGATCCGGTTCGTGTTGCGAAAGAAGCCGTATCGATGGCAAAGAGCCTGGCGCTCGATACCGTGATTATTGATACCGCCGGCCGACTGCACGTGGATGAAAAGATGATGGATGAGGTTGCTGAAATCAAAAAGGCGGTAAATCCTGATGAAATTCTATTTGTCGTTGACGCCATGACCGGACAGGATGCGGTCAACACAGCCAAAGCGTTTAATGACACAATCAATTTTGATGGCGTTGTATTAACAAAGATGGATGGCGATACCCGCGGGGGTGCTGCGCTATCAATCCGTTCTGTTGTTGAAAAACCTATCAAGTTTATGAGCACCGGTGAAAAACTGGATGCTCTTTCCCCGTTCTACCCCGATCGACTGGCACAGCGTATCCTGGGTATGGGTGATGTGGTTTCCCTGGTTGAAAAAGCTCAGAAGGAGTATGACGAAGAGCAGGCCCAGAAACTTCAGAAAAAGATCAAGTCGGACAAATTCGACCTGGTTGACTTTTATGATCAAATCCAGAAGATCAAAAAGATGGGAAATCTGACCGATCTGGTTGGAATGATTCCCGGTGCCGACAAAGCTATGAAGGATCAGGATTTGGACGAAGATTCGTTCAAACCCATCGAAGCTATTATCAACTCCATGACACCGGAAGAGCGTCATGATCCTTCACTATTAAATGGAGCCCGTCGTCGTAGAATTGCAAAAGGATCCGGCACGTCTGTTCGTGAAATCAATGAATTGATGAAACAGTTTGAGCAGATGAAGAAGATGATGAAGACGATGAGCAAAATGAATAAAGTTGGCCGCGCAATGGAAGGGTTGAAAAACCTCCCTTTTGGACGCCGGTAAACATCAACAAGAATATATACTAAACAAAACCTTAAAGGAGTACATCATTGATTAAAATACGCTTACAACGAAAAGGAAGAAAGAAACGACCTTTTTACCACATCGTGGTAGCTGATAGCCGTTCTCCACGTGATGGCCGAATTATCGAACAACTTGGCCGTTTTGATAACGTGAGTGAAAGTAAAGAACTCACTTATGATGAAGAACGAGTAATGCACTGGCTTAAAATTGGTGCACAACCCAGCGACACTGTTCGCAGCATTTTCAAAAAAGAGGGAATCCTCTACAAAATGCACCTGATGCGATGGGGTAAAAGTGACGAAGAGATTGAAGCTGCACTCGAAGAGTGGAGAAAAGCTCGCGAAGAGAAAAGTAAAGACGACGATGTTAGCCGAAAAGCTAAGCAGCAGGAAATTCTGAAAGCTGAAGAGAAAGAGTACAAAAAACAGCTTGAAGAGAAAGCTGCCGCAGCAGCTAAAGAACTCGAAAGAAAGAAAGCTCAGGAAGAGGCTGCTAAAGCAGAAGCTGAGGCCGAAGCGAAAGAAGCCGCTGAAGAAGAGAAGGCAGAAGCTGCAGAAAATACTTCCGATGAAGTAAAAGAAGAAGAAAAGGAAACTGCTGCTGACGAATCCTCAAAAGCTGAAGCTGACAAAAAAGAAGAAGTTAAAGCTGAAGAATCTGAAGAGGCACCTGCTGAAGAGAAGAAAGAAGCTAAAGCAGAAGAAACCGAAGAAGCTCCTGCTAAAGAAGAAGCAAAAGCTGACGACTCTGAAGAAGAGGAAAAAGCTGAAGCTAAAGAGGAGGATGCTAAGGAAGAATCCAAAGAAGAGCCTGCTAAAGCTGAGGAGAAAAAAGAAGAAGCTCCTAAAAAAGAGGAGAAGAAAGCTGAAGAAAAAGAAGAAGCTCCTTCGCAGGTATCAACTGATATGAATGCTACCGAAGCAATTGATCATATTAAAAACACTCCGCTTGACGACCTGAAAGGGTTTGTTCCTGAAGACGAAGACCGTGTTACGGTTCAGCGTGCATGGGAAAGCAAGCAGGAAGAGTAATTAGCTAAGCCGGTTATGAGTAATTTAGTGAATAACCGGTTTATCGAAATTGGCCGCTTTGGCAGGCCAAGAGGATTGGATGGCAACATTCGTTTTCAGCCAAATAAAAAATTTGTTGATGGACTTTTTGATCAGATCTCTCTCTACTACATGAGAAATGAACGATCTGATCTAATTCCCGCAAGACTTGAATCTTACCGGGTTGAAAAGAAAAGAAATCAACATACGTTCTTTGTACAATTTGATTTAATCGCTAACCGGGATGATGCCGATGAGGCTATGAACAAAGCTCTTTTTGTAGTAAACGAAGAGCTTGAAAACCTCACCGATAAACAGGAAGCTGATTCAATAGATTTGATCGGCTACCACGTTTATTCAGAAAATCAGGTAGTGGGAGAAGTATTGGATACTTTTGAAAATCCGGCCCACCCTATTCTTGAAATTAAGTATCAATCCGGTTCGCTCCTTATTCCAATGGTAGATGAATATATTGATCGGGTTGATCACGAGCATGGTTCGGTTTACTGCAAAAACCTCCATCAATTAACTGAGGAAGGTTAATGCTTAGAATTGATATCATATCAGGTGTTCCTGAACTTCTTCGCAGTCCTCTCGATCACAGTATTGTGGGAAGGGCCAGAGAAAACAATCTGGTTGAAATTCACACACACGATCTGCGAGAATATTCTGAGGATAAACATCACAAAATTGATGATACTCCCTATGGAGGAGGAGCAGGAATGGTAATGACAGCACAACCAATTTTTTCCTGTATACGTAAACTGCAAAGCGAAAGAACATATGATGATGTACTCTTTACCGCTGCAGACGGAAAAAAGTTTGAACAGAAGGATGCAAATAAACTGTCACTCAAAAAAAACATTATCATTCTTTGCGGGCACTATAAAGGAGTTGATCAGCGGGTTCGAGACGAACTGATCACTGGTGAATTTTCTATCGGTGATTTCGTACTTTCAGGTGGAGAAATTCCGGCCCTGGTTATAACCGACGCAGTAGTACGACTTCTGCCCGGAGTACTTGGTGATGCCGAAAGTGCACTGACAGATTCATTTCAGGATGATCTTTTAGAGCCTCCGGTCTATACCAGGCCTGCTGAGTTTGAAGGCATGAAAGTTCCGGATATTTTACGATCCGGTGATCATAAGAAAATTGCTGAATGGCGGTCCGATATGGCGATTGAACGAACCAAACAAAGACGACCCGATTTATACAAAAAATTTAATAAGAAAAACTAAAAGCCCAGTAACGAGGACAATATCATGGATAAATTGAAACTTGTAGAACAGACCGTTGTACGCGACGATCTACCGGAATTTACAGCCGGAGATACCGTAAACGTTCACTATCGTGTTCGTGAAGGGGATAAAGAGCGAATTCAGCAGTACCAAGGCGTTGTAATTAATGAACGCGGAAGTGGTGCCAATAAAACGTTTACCGTGCGTAAAATGTCGGGCAGCGTGGGCGTAGAAAGAATATTCCCTCTTTACTCACCATTTATCGCAAAAATTGAGATTAAGAAAAAAGGACGCGTACGTCGTTCTAAGCTTTTCTACCTTCGGGATCGAAGAGGTAAAGCAGCCAGAATCCGTGAAAAAGATTCAACAAACGCTACTAATAAAAAGAAGTAGTTTCTATTTTTAAAAGGCGATGCCCTGATGCATCGCCTTTTTTTTGACACATCTGGTGTCATTTTTTAATCAGCTCTTCCTGATCTGTTCAGAGAGACATTGAGCTAACTATAAACACAATAGGCTATTATGAATATTATAATTTTCGGACCTCCGGGAGCCGGGAAAGGTACTCAGGCTGAAAAAATGAAAAATCATTTTGAAATTCCTCACCTCTCTACCGGAAATATTTTCAGAGAAAACATTAAGAATGAAACACCTTTAGGGAAAAAGGTTAAATCAATCCTGGATGCCGGCGAACTTGTTCCTGATGAAACCGTTGTAGAGCTTGTCAAGGATGAGCTGAGTAAATCAAAATATGATGACGGTGTAATTCTTGACGGATTTCCCAGAACAGTGGCTCAGGCTGAAGCTTTGGATTCATTTTTTGAGAATAACGGAAAAAAAATCGATTCTTTTCTGACGCTTTCTGTTCCTGAAGATGAATTGGTTAATAGAATTTTAAGCCGTGGTGAAGGCCGATCTGATGATACCCCTGAAATGGTAAAGAACAGACTAAGCGTTTATCATAATGAGACAGCGCCTGTACTCAACTACTACAAAGAAAAAGGTTCTGTTCAAGAGATAGACGGAATTGGTTCCATTGATGAAATATTCAACCGTATTAAAGACGCTCTCTCTTAACTAAGATTTAAATACTACACATTTAAAAGCTCCTGAATTCGGGAGCTTTTTTTATTTACGCCCTTTTTTCAATGTTTCGATTATTCCCGGAGTCACATCCATTATAGAGGATGCCTTTTTGAAAGCAGAAATATCACCTTTTACAAATAACGGCACCGGATTTCGAGTGTGAGTTTTTGTAGATAGATCTTCAATATTTCCATGATCACTGGATATAACCAGGGTATCTCCATCCTTTAAATTTTCAATAATCTCTATAAGAAAATTGTCCAAAACCCCGAGCACTTTATCTGCCTTCTCTCGGTTCATTTCATGGCCGGCTTTATCGGTTAAATAGTATTCATAGAGTACTAAATCGAATGTATTTAATGAGTTTAGCGCTCTTTCAGCTGCTTCTTTTGAAGTGATTTTAGGAACATCCAGGTTTAAGCTATTACGCCAGGCATCCTGAACTATTTCTGCAGTCAAAGACTTCCCATCCAATACAGTATCCAACCCGTTCAGTTCAATACCAGCAGATTTTGTCATGAGTGTTGTGCAAGTCCAACGATTTCTCTTCCTTGATTTTTCAAAAAAAATATCGGGATAAGCATTCAAAAAATGAGGTTTGAAGCCTTCCTTTAATGCTTTTTGAAAAAGACTTTTCTCTTTTAAAAGAAATTTAGTTTTTGAATAGGGAAACGGACCGAAGTGTTTTCCCGCTATTTTTGAAGCATTTTCACCTGAAAAAAGAGTTGCCTGACCCGTACCGCTTTGGGGTAATCCTTCTACATCCAGATTGGCATCGATTGGTAAGTATAGTTTGTCCTTTTTAAAAGAAGGTTGAATGCCGCTGTGAAGACCTTCCCCTTCAGTAAAATAAGTAAATGATTTTAAGCTACGTTTAGATAAAGGATTAAAATCAGACTTTCGCCCTACCCCTACTCCATCAATAAAAATAAATAGTACAGACATCTACTTTTCAACGATTATCGTGACCGGTCCGTCATTAATGAGTTCTACGTCCATCATAGCTCCAAATTTTCCTTCTTGTACGTTTAAATTTGTGATTTTCTTAAACCGTTCTACCATATAATCATAAAGAGGTTCTGCTACATCCGGTTTAGCCGCTTCAATAAAACTTGGCCGGGTACCCTTTCGCGTATTTCCATAAAGCGTGAATTGAGAAACAGCTAAAATTCCACCCTCCACATCCTGTACCGACCGGTTCATTTTGCCTTCATCATCCTCAAAAATTCTGAGTTTTGATATCTTTCTGCAACACCAGTCAATCTCTTCTTTACTGTCCGATTCATGGATGCCAATCAAAAGTAAAAGGCCGTGATTAATACTTCCGGTTACACTGCCATTTACGGTGACGGACGCTCTTTTTACGCGCTGAACTACAATCTTCATATGTTGATAAAACTGTTAATAAGTCTGTTTAAAGTTGTTGATAAAGAGGAACCTTAGAATTTGATCAGATCTTTCCACATCAATCAACAAAATTTCAGGTTTATACACATCCAAAAAGAATAACTTTTCATGTGGAAGAGTCGAACCATAAAGATAGGTGTGATACGTATAAAATGTTAATTACTTTATAAAAGGATTATTAAGTGTCTGTTTTTTATTATTTAATTATCCACAATGTTATTCACATAAACCAAAACTTATTTTCTCTGATATGAATAAATAAGTTGTAAACATATCCACACTCCCTACTATTAAAAGACAAAATTAAAATCTCATTCTATTCGTATATACATGTGGATAACAAACAGAATAATCCAAAATCAGTTCTCTCATTCTTTCTATATTTAAACAATTCTGAATATCAGATAGATAAATAGTTTAAACACAAAAATTTCTCTTTTACGGTGAGTAAAAAATCATTCAGTTACAAAGATTCCGGTGTCGATATAAAAGCAGGAGAAGAGCTTGTTGACTCGATTAAAGATGTAGTTAAAGAAACTCATAACGAAAATGTATTAACCAATATTGGTGGTTTTGGAGCTCTCTTTAATGCGGATTTTTCCAGATACAACGAACCGATACTGGTTAGCAGTGTTGACGGTGTTGGGACCAAACTGATTGTAGCTTTTAAAGCAGAAAAGTATGATACCGTTGGCCAGGATCTGGTAAACCATTGCGTAAATGATATTGCCGTTTGTGGAGCAACACCTCTCTTTTTTCTCGACTATTTCTCTACCGGTAAGTTGGAACAGGACGTTGGTTACAATGTGATCAAAGGATTTTCAAAAGCCTGTAAAGAGAACGGAGTTGCACTGATTGGAGGAGAAACTGCAGAAATGCCGGATATCTATCAGAAAGGTGAATTTGATTTAGCCGGTACCATTGTTGGAGTTGTAGACAAAACTAAACTGATCGACGGTTCAAAAATAAAAAAAGGTGATAAGCTGATCGGCTTTAAGAGCAATGGTCTTCATACAAACGGATACTCACTTGCCAGAAACGTTCTATTCAGTGAATATAAAATCAATGATATCCCCGGTAAACTGGATTGTTCAGTTGCAGAAGAGTTATTAAAAGTTCACAAGTCCTATCTACCACTAATTACAGATTTAAAATCAGTTGAAGGCGTTAACGGATTTTCTCACATAACCGGTGGCGGAATTGTTGGCAATACAAAGCGGGTGATACCGGACGGTTTATCGATGGAGATGGATTGGAATAGCTGGGAAAGACCCGCAATTTTTAATCTGATTCAGGAGACAGGAAACGTGGATGAAGAGGATATGCGACAAACATTTAATTTAGGTATTGGTTTGATTGCAATTATAAGTCCGGATTCACTGAATGAAGTAAAGAGGGTCTCTGAAAAACTTGGAGAAGAGATATTTGAGATTGGCTCTGTAAAATGACGTCGTCTGTCTAAACCATAACGAGAATAAAAAATTTTGGAAATATGGCTACTGTAAAACTACTTGAACTGGCTCACGGGCGCAGCGGAGATAAAGGAAATGGAAGTAATGTTGGGATCATTGCACGTCATCCGGACATTTACGAATTCCTTAAAAAAGAGCTTACTGCAGATAGGGTGAAAAAGTATATGAAGCACATCTGTAAAGGTGAGGTTGAGCGCTATGAAATGGATAATATCGGAGCACTGAACTTTATTCTGAATGAGAGCCTTGGTGGCGGTGGTACGGTTTCCCTGAAACTTGATGCGCAGGGAAAAACTCACGCTTCAACCCTTTTACGTATGGATATTGATGCACCGGAAGAGTTGATTGAGAAAGCAAAAGCTTCTCAATAATTAAGAAAAGAGAATCTATTAACCGGTTGTAAAATGGCTTTGATCGGGAATTCCGGGTATCTATTAATCCATTCCGGTGTTAAACCGATCTCTCAGCTCCTGCACATAAATTCCAATATTATTTCGAATTTCGAACAGTCGGTTATGAAATTCAAAATAAAGCTCGCTATCCAATAACTTTCCATTCTTTAATCTTTGGAGATTAAGAAGGGCTTCATTTGCACTATAGAGCGCTTTTTTAGTGTAGGCAATGTTACCGCCTAACACATCCAGATCGAAGCCAAATGAGTAGCCACCGGCGAGTTTTGCGGATATAATAAGTGTATTACTCACAAAGTCGTGAACAGGCTTCGACTGATAGTGTGGGTTGATGGATTCACCCCATTTCAGCACATCAACAGCAAAATTTCTGGATTCTTTATAAACAGCTAAATTCTCAATGGATCCAAATTCATCCATCGAATAATCTTCACTTAATTCCTTCCAGCTCTCCCCGCTTTCATAATCGTCTTCATCATCCTGGTCAAACGGAAAATCCTCATCAAGGAAGAAGAAATCGTCGTCATCCCACTCATCTTCTTCATCTTCCCAGTCGTCTTCATCTTCAGGGAAATAGGCGTCATCTAAAAGAAGCTCTTCTTCGATAAAGGTTTCCACTGCATCCAGCTCATCAATACTCTCCTGGAGAAGAATAAGCCAGCGCGGGGTGTTACCGTTAGGATCTGAAGTGATGAATCGGCGAAGTTGTTCGCTTCTTTTCTCGATCTCGTTTAGGTGAGACTCCCACTGAAACTCGTTCCATATGGGGCCGTCGTCAAAATCGTGAAAGCTCATGCGCAGTGATGTGCTAAAGAATTATAGGTTATTGTATTTAATCAAAAAACAGAGTCAAATACAAGTATAAAAATACGACTTTTTGTATTAAAAGTAACTACAAGAACGGGATGGATTTGAGTTTCTTATTAGTCTAAAATAAATTAATTAAGACTATAATTATTAGAGGTTTAAAGCTTTTCGAGAACTTTAATAATAACTTTGGTCATTTTAGGTTCTGCCATGGCTGCTGCTTCCAGAATATCTTCAATGACAACAGGCTGGAGCGAATCAGGAAAACATTCATCAGTAATTACTGAAATACCAAGAACTTCCATACCCATATGAACTGCTGAAATGACTTCCGGTATGGTACTCATTCCAATTACATCAGCACCAATAAGCTTTAAAAAACGATACTCTGATTTTGTTTCAAGCATAGGACCGCTCATGGCTGCATAAACCCCCTGATGCATAAAAATATTCTCTTCGAGAGCCACAGTTTGAGCAATATCTACCAATCGTTCTGTGTAAGGTTCACTCATGTCAGGAAAGCGTGGGCCCAGTTCGTCATCATTAGGACCAATAAGCGGATTATCACCCAGTAGGTTTATGTGATCTTTGATCAGCATAATATCGCCACGGCTGTAGTTTGAATTCAAACCACCGCTCGCATTACTCACAAAAAGAGTATTGGCACCATTCTCTTTTAAAACACGTATCGGAAAGACAATCTGCTGCATGGTATATCCCTCGTAAAAGTGGAATCTACCCTGCATGGCTACTACTTCTTTGCCTCCCAGGTGTCCGAACAGAAGTTTACCCGCATGACTTTCTACAGTGGAAACAGGAAAGTGTGGTATTTCATCGTAGGGAACTTCCGTCTCTATATCCATCTCATCTGCCAGCTGACCCAATCCGGTTCCTAAAATCAGCATATACTCAGGCTTCATTTTGGTTTTAGACTGAATATGCTGCAGCGCTTCATCGCGATTTTTTCGAAATGTTTCTACTGATTCCATTTTGACTTGATGATTTGGTGTTCAATTTTTTAAAAAAAGAAAAGTAAGGAGTAAGATCTGCTTCTATAGTAGTCTGAACTGGAAATTAGTCAGATAAAATGATGCAGTTAATCCAGCTCATCTAAGATGTCGTCCAAAGACTGGGGTACTTTAGAGGTTGAAGATGTTTCATTTTCATCAGACTCGTCAAATTCAAACTTCTTTCTTTCAGCAGATAATCGTTTTTCACTTTCGGTTTCTTCAAGTTCCGGTTCTTTTGGAAGACGAAATAGTGATGCTTCGTCTTTACTGAACTGGCTGAGTGAATCTGATGCAATATCTAAATAGGATTTTATACCACTGATGATCTCTTCGCGTCTGTCGAGTAATCTTAATATACTTTGACGTATCTGTTGTCTCTGCTGGTGAGCTTCCCTAACTATCGAATCAGCTTCCATCTCAGCTTTTTCTATAATATTGCGGGATTCTTTTTTGGCCCCTGTCAACTTTTGTTCAGCACTGTCCTTAGCCGTTTGAAGTGTTTCATGGAGAGCTTCTTCCACACGCTCATAATGTTTTAGCTTGTCGTCCATTTTATCAATCTGATTTTCAAGCTCTCGCATTTTTCCAACCATATGCTCCCACTCACTAGCAATCAGATTCAGGTAAGCGTGTACTTCGGCGGTGTCATAACCGCGTAGTGATTTTTCGAACTGCTGTTGTTTTATTTCAAGGGCGGTGAGCTTCATCGGTTGTGATCCCATAGTTTGGTTTGGATGTAGATGTACAAATTATAATTTACAGACTCAAGAGTATGCAAAACAGATATACCTAAAGAAAATAACGATTACTGATTTAACATGTTTTTCAGTTTACCGCCATCCGTTCTGTTTGCGTCCTCTTTTTTTCTTTCATCATCAATTTCTATCTCAATTGCGCTTTTGCGTTCCGTCTTTTTTTCTTCTTTTTTATTGTTCTTTGATGGTAAAGGATCATCACCGGAAACGATGGCTTCCAGATTTTGAAGTCGCCTGTCTGTTTTCTCTTTAAATTCACGAAGTGCGGCTAAAAATTCTTTGTTATCCGCTACACTCCCGCTGGATTTTCGTTTAATGGCAGCTTTAATAATACTGCCAACAGTTGTTATAAAAACAATAGCAATTACACTCCCAAAAATGATACTAAAAAACGTAATTTCTTCTGCACCCATATTTAATCACCTTTTTCCTTAGCTAAATTAGAAACTTTCTGTTGGTTCTCGTTTTTGATCTGTTCATCCCTATCCATTTCAATCCGACCCAAAGGATCAGAAGATTTTGATTTAAATTCTTCAGGATCATTGGCTGCAATGGCTTCAAGATTTTCTATGCGTTTTTTCATTTGATGAACTAACGTTCGGACTTCATCCAAATCTTCTGCTGTTTTGGATGATTTATCCTGCCATTTCAGTTTATTTTTTTGGTAGTCAATAATATACCCACCAATAATTGCTACAAGAGCAACTATAATCCAACCAAAAGCACCCATAATTACAAATATTTTAATTTAAAATAATAAATCCCTGACAGAGAGTATCATTATAACGGAATGATTTTTTAATAGTTGCGTTCTCCAAAAATGGCAGTACCAACCCGAACCATTGTAGATCCTTCCTGGATGGCAACTTCCAGGTCGTTGGTCATCCCCATCGACAAGTGTTTCAGATCTACTGATCCCTTACTGAGATGTTGATGATCATCGCGCAATTTTCTTAAAAGTTTAAATTCAGGCCGGACTACATCCAGATCATCGGTAAAGGTAGCCATACCCATTAGGCCTCGCACTTTGGTGTATTTAAGATCCTGAGCATATTTCAACATACCCTCAAGTTGTTCCGGGTCGCAGCCACTTTTTTGATCTTCCTCACTGATATTTACCTGAATCAGAACATTGATTACACGATTGATTTCTGAAGCTCTTTTTTCTACTTCCTTGAGAGCTTTCTTTTTGTGAATGGATTGGATCCAATTCACTCTCTCAACCATATACTTAATTTTATTGGTCTGTAGATTACCTATAAAATGCCAGACAGCTGCCGGGTTTTTTACAGATTCCATTCGATCCTGCAATGCCTTTGCCCTGTTTTCGCCAAAGTGGTAATGACCGTGTTCAATCAGCTTAAGAACATCTTCATCCGGTTTGGTTTTACTTACGGCCACCAACATGATTTCATCAGGATCACGACCGGATTCTTTACAAGCGGTCTTAATTTTTTCCTGAACCTGTTCGAAACGCGAAATAATATCTGTGTCCATAAATATCAGTGATTTTTATCTAAAACATTTTTCTCTTTCTACTGATAAGTAAGATAAGCTTGAAAACATTTCAAAAAGTAATTGAAAACACAAATAAAACTGAATTTAGTTTTTTAATGGGTTAAAAATAATCGTATTTTGTAAGCCTGTGATAAAGATTATGATACATCAGCAAATATCTTACATAAAGGGTATAGCGGGTTCTTTCCTTCCGGTAAAGACAAAAGCACATCAAATAAACGGAGGCTCTAAGACTTGAATACTCAGGTTCGCCATATAACAGATTTTATGCATCAGTGGGCTCCTCCCGGCATAAAGATGAGTTATGATAATGTTGGACTTTTAGTTGGCGATCCCTCCGCTTCTGTATCCAGGATATTGGTTTGTCTTGATGTAACAGAAGATGTTGTTGATGAGGCGTTGGATAAAAAATGTGAACTTATTGTTTCGCATCATCCCCTCATTTTTAAAGAAATTTCAAGTATTAACCCTACAGATGAGCAGGGCCGGATCATATATAAGATGATTCGCAATAACATTGCTCTTATGACTGCTCACACAAATCTGGATGCTGCACTTGATGGGGTTTCATTTGTATTGGCTAATAACCTGGGCCTTGACAATCTTCAGTTTCTGGATAAGAATTATAATATTAGCCGGAAAATTTCGCTGGTAACCAGCACTGATGACACGAAAGCTGTGCTGAAACTCCTGAACTATTTCTCAGCTGAAGAGGCTCACTTTTTTAGCGTTGATAACCGTAAAGAGGGGCAATACTGTTTTGAAGCGACAATAGATCAACAGAATGTGAGTCAATTGCGTGGCGCTTTGGAGCAGGAAGGATTACTTAAAAAAGGAAGTTTCCAGGAGATGGAGCTTACAACCCCATCCAACAATTTTGGAATGGGTGTAATGGGCGATTATCCCGAAGAAGGAATTGCCATGGACGAATTTCTACACTTGATCTGCCGGGCTCTTGATGTACCGGCTGTACGATTTTCAGGCAAATCTGATCGAATTAAAAAGGTTGCCGTTTGTGGTGGTGCCGGAGTATTTCTGAAGAAAAATGCGATTCAAGCCGGTGCTGACGCTTTTGTTACCGCAGATATTAAATATCACGACTATTTCACTGAAAGGCAGGATTTCCTGCTTGTTGATGCCGGACACTACGAAAGTGAATTTCCTGTAGTGGAAGCCATCCGAAAAGAACTTTCTGAAGCTTTTGAACACCTATCCGTAGATGCAACCGAAACGGTAACCAATCCAATGAAGGTCTACGTAACCGATTTTGAAAATAAAAACATCTAAACTTCTCTATATATAGCTATGCAAGAGGTACTTCAACAATTAGCCAATTTACAGTACATCGACAGTCGAATCGACGAGATCAGACAGCTTCGCGGCGATCTTCCTGAAGAAATTCTTGATATTGAAACGAATATAAATCGATACAACGCTCGTATCAATCAGCTTGAAGAAGAAGCCGACAGCCTGAAATCTGAAAAGAAAAAGCTGGAAGTAGGTATTGAAGAGTCTTTGGATAAGACGAAAAAATATGAAGAGCAGCAGCTTTCAGTTCGTAATAATCGAGAGTACGACGCTTTAACCAAGGAGATTGAGGCACAGAAAACGTTTGTTGAAAATGCTGAATCCAGGTTGGAAGAGATTGCAAAACGACAGGAAGAGGTAGAAGCAGAGCTCGAATCGAACAAAGAGAAGTTGAAAGAGACAGAAGAGCTCCATGAGGAAAAGAAAGTAAATCTGGACAAGGTAGTCGCAAGTACAAAAGAAGAAGAAGAGAAGCTTCTGGATAAACGCGATGAGCTCGAAGAAGAACTGGATAGCCGCTATGTGAGAAGTTATAACCGCTTGAGAGATGGACTTGCCAACGGAATGGCTGTTGTAGCGATGGACAGAGGAGCTGCTCACGGAATGGCTTTACCACCTCAAACACAGGTTGAGGTTCGCAGAAAGAATAAAATTATTATTGACGAGAACAGCGGTCGTATTGTTGTAGATCCCTCCTTCTTTGAAGAAGCAAAAAAACAACTTAAAGTTTAGATATAAACTCGTTAAGAGTCTTTGATGGTTATACGTTTATAGCTTTTCCAAACGTTACCAACACATCGATTTAAAGTGAAGATTTCCGGACAATCGCTTCCCGGCTTGCCGGGATGAGGAAAGTCCGAACACCTACGAGAACCGTGCTTCCTAACAGGAAGGTCTCTTTAACAGAGGACAGCCAGTGCCACAGAAAACAGACAGCCACGCCGCTGGCGTGGTGATGGTGAAAAGGCGAGGTAAGAGCTCACCGCCCCCGACGGTAACGCCGGGGGGCAGGGTAAACCTCACGGGGTGCAAGTTCACGCAGGCTGTGTGCCTCTCGTCACTATACAGCCGGGTAGAACGCTTGAGCTTTGGAGTGATTCAAAGCCTAGACAAATGATTGTCGCCCCGATTTATCGGGGTACAGAATTCGGCTTACAGGAAATCTTTACGAACTTTAAAGGCTATTGGAGTATTATCCGGTAGCCTTTTTTGTTATTGGAGCGAAAAAAGAAGATTTTGTGGAATAAATCAATGGGTAATAAAAACCAATATCTTAGGTTATAGACCTAGATTAATCAATACTAAATAATAGACAGACTACATGAAATTTTTTAAAAGTTTAAGTATCGCACTGATAGCAATCCTGTTTGGAGCAGGTTCAATGTTTGCACAGGTGCAACAACAAACGCCGCCGCCACAGCAACAGCAGATGCCTGATCTTCCATCCAACAGTGATGTTAGTGATGAAGAAATTGAAATGGTTGCAAGTGCAATTAATGAATTGGGACCAATTCAAGTTGAAGCTCAAGAGAAAATGCAGGAAGCCGTAGAAGGTGAAGACATTACGTTTGAGCGCTTTCAGCAAATGATGATGGCCATGCAGAATCCACAGATGGCAGATCAAGTGAATATCACTGATGAGGAGATGGCAACACTTCAAACACTCCAGCCAACCCTTATGGAAATTCAGTCTGAAGCAGACGAAAAAATGGTTGCTAAAATTGAAGAGAGCGGTCTAACCACCGATCGATATCAAAAGATCGTAATGGCGGCTCAGCAGGATCAGGAACTGAGAGCACGTGTAGAAGCTCTTCTTGAAGATAACGAAGGATAAGTAAGCTGATTCAATTCAGAGTTTAAACAGAAAAGGCTGTTGTGATAAACAACAGCCTTTTTTTATACAAATTACTGAGAACTTATCTTAAAGGTTTACGTTGTACGACCCTTTAATTTTGCGATCCAATTCTCGGCGTACATCTTTCTGTTTGATATCTTCCCGCTTATCATATTGCTTTTTACCGCGGGCAAGACCCATTAAAACCTTTGCATAACCTCCTTTAAAGTAGAGTTTAAGCGGAACCAGAGTAAACCCTTTTTGATGCATACTCTTATCAATCTCTCTGATTTCCCGTTTCTTAAAGAGTAGTTTTCTCTCCCGTCGCTCATCGTGATTGCTGTAAGAGCCGAATTTATACGGTTTGATATACATATTCTTTAGCCAAATCTCTCCATTTTTAAAATAGGCAAAAGCTTCATTCAGGCTCGCTTTTCCTTCCCGGATCGACTTAACTTCAGTCCCTTTTAAAACGATTCCGGCCTCGTAAGTCTCATCCACATGGTAATCGTGACGAGCCTTACGATTCTCAATTTTTGGAGGTGCACTTTTTTTAGATTCTTTTTTAGCCAAAGTTTTCTTCTGTTTTAAAATTTAAAACAAACAATACATTGATAAAGGTATCAGCTAATGGGTTTGATACCAAAGATTATAGATTAGATTAGACCAGATCAGTAATCAAATCCAACATCCCGGAGTGCTTCGAGCACCTCAGGTTCCGGTTCACGGTTTGGTATGGTGGAGTAAATATCCATAATCTGAATTATTTGATCGCGCGCCATCTGATTATCAGGATTGAGCTTGAGCACTTCCACAAACTGAAGCAGCGCGTTATTCATGCGGGTACGCATTTCTGTTTGATCAAACGTATTCATGCTGTGTAGCCCGTAGTTCAGATGTGTCTTTTCCAGTAAAAAACGGGTATCTGGATTCTGAGGATCTTCTTGTCTCAGCAAA
Source organism: uncultured Rhodohalobacter sp. (assembly GCA_964401805.1). Taxonomy (GTDB): domain Bacteria; phylum Bacteroidota; class Rhodothermia; order Balneolales; family Balneolaceae; genus Rhodohalobacter. The sequence goes on along the minus strand of CAYNZY010000010.1, from coordinate 18,718 downwards.
CCCAAAGCATCTTCATATCTGTTTTGGTCTATCAGCTGATCAATCTGTTCAGATAGAGTTAAATCAGGATCTATTTCAATATCCTCTTCTCCGCTGCTGCAAGAGATGAGTGTGGCCAGAAGTAAAAGAGTAATTATTTTTTTTAGCATTGTATTGATAGGTTCTTTAGTTGACAAAATAAATAGGTGTAGGACTGATACATAGAAGGAATATTACCATACTGATCCATCCCAGACGTCTTCGAGCCGGTGAAAGCGGTTGTTCGTAGATCACCGGCGGATGTTCAATTTTAATAAGATAAACGAGTAAGAAACTCCATACCACCCAGATTAGTGAACCGGACTGGGTAAAGCTTCCCACCCAAAAATAGAGATAAGAAATGGAAACAATAAGTGATAGAGCCCAAACGGGTGCAATCCATTTATGTTCTTTATAAAACCCTTTTCGTAATAAAAATAACAGAGCAAGTGCCCAAATAATGAGCGAAGTATACCCATAGCCGGGGAACCACTCCTCGATGGATAAAAAGAGGAAAGGGATTGCTTCAATTCCAGCCAGCGAGGTGATAAATCCAAAGCTGATACGCGCTACAGTTTGATGTTTTTTGTACCCAATCAGCGTGTATAGAATGTGACCTCCGTCAAGCTGCCCAACCGGTGTTAGGTTTAAAGCGGTAAAAAAGAGTCCCAGCCAGCCCGCAAACAGAAATGGGTAGTGATACATCTCATACATCGGCGGTACGTTATTGAAAAACGAAGCCAGGAAGGAAAAGAGAAGTGTGTTTCCGATCAGAATTGTGGCCGCTTCTTCCGATTGGGGTTCAGGCGCTTCATCAGGATATGCTCCGGTTTCCTGAACGTGGGCAATCACCTCTTCATGTCCGGCAAAATTTTCAACAAAAGAGGGATCCGGCAGCGTGGAAAATCCATAAAGAAGAATAATCAATGAAACAACAAAACCGGCTATCGGCCCGGCTACACCAATGTCGAACAGTTTTTTGGTATCCCGGATCTTCTCTTCAATTTTAATAACGGCTCCCATGGTACCAATGCCCAGCGGTATTGGAATAAAGTAAGGCAGCGTTACTTTTACGTTGTGGTGAACAGCCGCAAAATAGTGGCCAAATTCGTGGGTGCCTAAAAAGGCCAGAAGCAGTGCCGCAAAAAGGGCGCCCTGCGGCCACATCTCCCAATAGGATTCTACGTTTGCCGTATGACCAACCCAAAATATTCCCACAAATGTGACACACAGGAATGTTGCCACAAATAACAGGAAGTGTTTGATCATGGTCCAGGAAGAAGGGTTGTTCTTCCGAACCGGTTCAAAGTCTGAATCTTGTTCTTGAGAAAAGTTGTACTGGGGAAATGACAAATTATAGCCTTTTAAAAGATTTAGTATCTGCTGCGATTAAAGTTGGGAACGAAGAACCGGCATCGTCATACATCGAGCTCCTCCCCGCCCTCGGCACAACTCATGTCCCTGAAAGCTAATCGCTATTTTTCCTTCTTTTTTGTAGTCGAATGGTTTATTGGAAAACTCATCAATAAAGTCATACTGATCCATCAGTTTATAACCGTGTTCAGCCATCATTTCAAATGTTTTGGTATTCCGGCCATATCCTACAATTACACCGGGTGCTAAAGCAAAAACGTTTGCACCGTCAGTCCACTGCTCACGATACTGGTTGATCTGCTCTTCACCGCCGCATCGTATAAAATTAAAATTCCGGCCGGTTAATTCCTCGAGTGCATCTTTTAGAGATTTACATCTGCGGGTTTGCACATGATCTCCCGAGGCGAATAGATCCACTACATTCTCGGTCTGTTGTTCTATTGCAGGCGGAAATACGATGCACTCATTTTGATCTGCAAATGTAAAGATTGTATCCAGGTGCATGGACGAGCGCTGTTTTGGAATATCAACGGCAAGAACGTGTTCAACCCCGGTTTTAAGAAGTTTTTCAGCAACATTCATCAAACCGCTAAATGAGGTTCGCTCACTCATTCCAATCAGAACAATTTTCTCTGAGGCTACAAGCACGTCGCCGCCTTCGATGGATTGCTGACCGGTGATATTGATCGTATTGTTTTTCACATTTTCAAACAGCGGATGATGCTTCACAATCATATTCATCAGAAGAAATTCCCGGGCCCGCGCTTTTTTTGCTGCACGCGATAAAATGATATGATCTCCTACCACTGCAGAGAGATCTCGTGTAAACAAAAGATTCGGTGCGGGATTCAGGTTGAACGAACGATTTGGCGGTATAGAACCCTCCACTACAAACTGAAGGAGTTTTTCAGCCGGAAGCTGTTTCAGATCAGATTGAACAGTATGAATATTTTCAAAAGGGAGTTCTTTAATCATCAGTTCGATAAACTCTTCCCGTACAGACTCATCCTGAAAACATGTGAGTGCGAGATCCAGTATTTCAATCACCTCGCCATCTTCAGGCATAGCAGCCTTGAAAATTTTGAGCATATCCAGGTGCTCTCCTTTTGCATCACTTTCAAAGATGATATCGTCAAAAAGCAGTTCATCTTTATTCACCGGATTGACAAGAGATACTTCGTGACCGGGAGTGTGGACAATTACTTTTTTTAGCGGATTGATTTCTGAAGGTATACCTACGTTCATGATCTGTATTTAATTCCAAAATTGAAGCGTGTAAGATATGAAAAATCATAGAGAGATCGTTCTGTCTGTATTTATAATTGTATCACTAAAAATTGAGTTTAAAGAACAGTATCTTTCGATGAATCATGATGCGGTTTTAACCGTTATTATGAGTGTTTTAAGAACGTTTAGAAGTTATTATGACAACAAAATCCGAAATAGAGTCACTGATTTACCTGCTGGATGATCCCGATCCTGAAGTACAGAACAGTGTACACAGTAGATTTAGAGAGCTTGGTGAAGACGCCGTACCTCTGCTGGATCAGCATAAAAGTGAGACAGTTGGTGAGTCTGACAAAGAGTTTATCAACAATATTATCTACAATATTACCGTAGGCTCGCTGATGGAAGAGTTTTCGGATTTGATGGAAGAGGGGATTCACAACAGCCGCCAACTGGAAAAGGCGGTTATGAAACTATCGAAGTTTGGTTCGCCAACTCTGCGGGAAGGAGACTATTCCCGAAAGCTGGATAAGCTGGCACAACAGATCAGTTCAGACATTGCGTATACACCATCGCTTCGCGAAAAAATGCACATTATGCTCCAGTATGTTTTTCGCGAACTTAGATTTAGGGGAGATTCGGCTAACTATCACATATCTGACAACTCCTTGATGGATCGTGTGATTGACAGGCGAAAAGGTATTCCTATCATGCTTGGATTGGTTGTTATCTTTCTGGCACGGCGACTCAACCTTCCATTTTATGGGGTGAATATGCCCATTCACTTTTTAATTCTTTATGAAACTCCAAGCGAAGGTGTTCTCATAGACCCGTTTGATGGCGGAACAATTGTGAGTTACGATCAGTGTTACTATTTCCTTAAAAAAAATGGTGTGGAACCGCGGCCCGATCATCTGAGAAAAGCGGATGAAATAGAAATTCTTGCAAGATGCATTCGAAATCTGATCCACAGCTACAATAAAGCCGGTCAGGAGAGAAAAGTGAAGGATTTACGGCAGTTGCTCCAACTGGTTGAATTGAAAGGGTAGGTTTTTGAAGCCTCTTTTAAAAAGTGTCCCCCTTTGAAGGGGGATAAAGGGGGATGACAAAGTGCTAAAAACACCCCTCTTCCCGACAAAATGCCGTCGGGATACTCCCCTCGAGGGGAGAATTCCTGAGACTCCTCGAACTTTATCGTCCCATCAAAAAAATATCGATCTACAACGTAAACTCGATAGTGTCTTCTTCTTGAGAAAAACGGTAAGGATCCAGTTGGGCAGCCATAGTGCGAAAAGACTCAGCCTCTTTTTTATCACCGGTTTGAGAATAGAGCTCAGCGGCTAAGTAGAAAAGATCAGGACTTGCCGGGTAGCGTTCCAGCATTTTGGTAAGAATTGGAGCAGCTTGATCGGTCTCTTTGTCAGCTACATGAATCTTTAGCCGGAACAGATCAAATACGGGATGTGAATTTCCGGCCTTGCTCAGATAGTGCTTGCAGCGCGAATAGATATTTTTATCAAAGTAGTAGTGAACAAAAAGAATCAGCAAAGCTGGAGGCAGATCAAGTTCATCCAGTCTGTCTTCGAGCGTGCGGAGCAGTTCCCGTTCATCGGCAATAAGCAGTGCGGAAACGATGGTTAACAGCTCGCGTTGATTCCATTCGGTGCGTAATATTTCGGTTTTAATTTCATCCGTCAGGTAGTCCTGTACGATATGAATCCATTCCGGTTCAGGTTCAAGCGGATTTTCAGGCATTCCAAGCAGTTCAAAACGATCCGGATGCGGACCTTGATTGGGCATCGAAAAGTGAGGTTCTCCATCCCACTTCTCGAAGTAACGTTTCCTGTTTTGCCATTTCAGATGAGGGACGAGTCTCATTCCCATCATATCCATGGTTTTTCCCTTTTGATGGGAGGCTGTAGCCTGACTGGAAACGTAAATTTTTTGACCGGAATCCAATACTTTGAAACAGAAATCTTCCATATCGAAATGGCAGAGCCTGTACTCTTCATCAAATCGAATGCCTGACTGCTTTTGTACCATAAAACAGCAGCTATCCACTACATCAGCTTCAGTCACATCCTCTTCCGGAAGATCTGAAACGTCATCGCCGGAATGTATTACAGGTGCCGCCACTCCTGCATCTTCGTGGTTTTTAAAAACCTCAACCAATCCCGGAATGCAATTTTCGCCGGGAATCAGATCATTGTGGATCACTAAAATGTTTTTACCCTTGGCAGCTTCCAGACCTTGATTAACAGACGCACCAAATCCGCGATTATGTGGATTTGTAATCACATTAATGTTGAGAAAGTTTTCTTTCTCAAGCTGGTGAAGATATTCAAACGTGTCGTCAATACTGGCGTTGTCGATAACAATAAGCTCCGTTGATACCGGGTCTGTAATCTGTTCCAAATGAATCAATGTGTTTTCCAACAGCCCCTTTCCCCTACCGGTAGTTGGAATGACGATACTCAGCGTTATATCCTTGGGCTTAACAGGCTCCTTTTTATCAGTTTCTTCTTTGAACAGCTCTGATTGAGGTCGTGGACGTTTTTCCAACTGATGAAGTGAGTGCTTAAGTTCAGCTGCTTCAACGTGACGGCGAAGCTTTTCAAGAGACTGAATTTTAATTCGGAAAGCCTCGTAGTGATCAGGCTCCTTCTTGAGAAGTTTATTAACAATATCCAGGGATTTATTGGCGTCTCCCTGCATCAGAAGCTGACGAGCTTTTACCAAATAATCTTCATCCGTTTGCGCGATGCTTTCATCCGATTTCATGTTTTTCAGAAGGTCTGTCAACACCTGCTGCTCCTTTTTATCGTCAGTAATACGAATGGCTGAAAATATAAACTCACGAAGATCGGAAGAGGATGCGTGAACGGGATGATTTTCTGAGGCAACAAAGAAAGGATCGGTTTGATGCCATGCATTATGCTGATGTAATCTCAATGCAAGTTCAGCACCGTGTAAGTTTTGAAGGTGTTGATTAAAAAAGAATTCAGAATTTTTTAGGACGCTGCGGTTCCAGATCAGGCAGCTATCTAATGGTAAATCGCCCTCTGTGGCGGCATTAATCCAGTCTTGGGGAGTTTTGGGCAAAGCATAATCCAAAACCCAAATACCTGCCGGATCAGACTTGAACTTTCGGATAGATTCCGACAGAAGAGATTCATTAAGGCGATCGGCCTGCAAAGGTGCCCATATCAACGGAGCAGTAGACTCCAAAAGACCTTCATTCAGAGAATTTCCGCGTCCGGTAAAAGATTCATGTTCGAATAGATATATTCTGTCGCTATTAGCCGTATTCAGCGTCTGATGAATGAACTGAGATGTTTCAATATCGGCGGCATCATTGATTATAATAATCTCAATACCGGGTATGCCAAATTCGGTCGTTTTGGTAAGAAGATCTCTAAAATGCGCCTTCCGGGCATGTGTTGTAAGTATTACTGAAAGCTGAACCTTATCTTGCATCATGAATTTGTTTTAAACAATATACAAGATGATTGGTGCGGAAAAAAAGTGAGATTAAACTGTTTTAACAGAGGAACATAAATCCCTCTTTGGCGATCAAAATGTTGGCATTTGCAGGTGATTTCAGTAACCTAAGAGCAAATTAAATTCTACGGTGATATTCATGAAAAAATTAAGTTATCTGCTGATTATTTCGTTTTTCCTGATCTCTTGTAACTCTTCACAAAAGATGCTGGAGCGTGGACAGTACGACAGGGCGATTGATCGGGCGACAGAAAAACTGATGAAAAAGCCTAACAACTCGAAAGAGCTGGGTGTTCTAAAAGAGGCGTATGAGCTGGCCAATATGTTCGACAAAGAGCGAATTGAGTTTCTGGAGCTGGAAGGCCGGGAAGAGAGCTGGGTTGAAATTTATGAGCTTTACGAACAACTGAACTGGAGGCAGAATAAAGTCCGCAGGCTACCGTCTCAAATCAGAAATGAGTTTACTTTCTACAACTATGACAATGAAATTGTAGAATCAAAAATGGCCGCCGCTGAAGTGTCGTATAAACGGGGTATCGAATTCCTGGAACAGGGAGATAAAATGAGTGCGCGACAGGCGTACAACGAATTTGATAGAGCGGCTCAGATCTACCCGGGCTATGAAGATGTAGATCAAAAACTGTATGAAAGTCATCAACTGGGGATGAACCACGCGCTCTATTTTATTGAAAATAACTCCGGTATGGTGCTGCCTGAGTTTTTCGATATAGAGATGAAGAAAACCACACTGAAAGACCTGAATACCCACTGGCTTAACTTCGATACCTACGAAAATGAAAATACCGATTATGACTATTTTCTGGTGTTGAATATTACGGAGATCGCCTATTCACCTGAAACCGTGGAACGAAGAATCTACTCTGAAAGCAAGGAAATACAGGATGGGTTAAGATATGAATTGGACGAAAATGGTAACGTGAAAAAAGATTCGACCGGAAATGATATCCAGGTACCCAATATGGTTACGGTAACTGCGGAGATCACGGAGTCGGAGCAGAAAAAAACAGCATTCGTTGCCGGCTCACTTGATATCTTTGACCTGAGATCCGATCAGCTTATTCGTACGGAGACTGCATCGGTGGAAGCTGTATTTCAACATCGATACGGTGAATTTACCGGGAATAGAGAGGCGCTGTCTGAAGAGACGGAGGAAATAATCGGTGGACGCGCGGTACCATTTCCCGGAAATGAACAGATGCTGATGGATGCAACTGAATTGCTTAAGGATAGATCAAAAACGGTGATTTCTCGAAACCGGCGCCTGCTGGAGAATTAAAATGATATCCCCCTTCGAAGGGGGAAAGCGATCCCGACTGCTGTAGGGAGGGAGAGCAGGGGGATGACGATCGCAATCAAGATCATAGCCCATATGTTTATTTTGAGTCACAATAGATCATTCCCATTACTTCCCTTGTCCAGACCTTCGAAGGCGGATACTTCTCAATAAGTTTATAATTTCTCAAGAGGTTATGGATTTTAAGTTTAACCTTGTTATGATTTCCCGAGCTAGTTCATTTGATCTTAACTAACAAATAATCAATTGAATTATTGACCTCATTAAATTGAAGCTATTATGAAATGCAGATTTCATCTTTCGTTGCTGTTGCTATCATTCACGCTTTTTGTGTCGTGTGAGGACGTAACGGATAACAGTTGCTCCGGTGTAATTTGTGATGCCCCGATGTTTACGATTGGCCTGGACTATATCGATGCGGAATCAGGTGAAAACCTTCTGTTTGGTGTGGCTGCTTCCTATTCAATAGATGATCTATCAGCAGTAAGTTTAGAATCGAACCGGGAATATTTTGTTACGGCCGACAGTACATTTACAGATAAAAAACTTGCTCTGATAATTGGCGATGTGTCAGATACCATTCTGCTTTCTTTGGGAGATCTTACGGCAGACACGATACATGTAAACGCACTCTTTCGGGATATTGGCTGCTGCGGGGAAATTGCACTGCAGGAAGTACAGCTCAATGAGGATATCATCTGCACAGACTGTGAAGCACCTACAGTTGTTGAGATCTTAAAATAAATCTACTGAATCGGGAACAGATGAAGTTGTGTCCGGTTCGGTTAGCTGAAGCAGAGAGTCGGGCAAATCTATTTTTATCAGCTCCCGGTCTTCAATTATATCTCTAACATCACTGCTGTCAACAGTGGTGGTGTCGGGTTCTTCAGAAGTCAAATATTCATCCAGGTCAATTTCAGCCTGTAAAAGGAATGGGTCGATCTCATCAAATTCAGTCGGGATTTTATCGGGTTCCTCCGGTTGATAGTATGCCACACCACTCAGCTGAGTCATTTGCCGTAAAATCCATAAGCTTCTTTCCTCAGCAAACGGTGAAGGTGGTTCAACTCTCATCCGTTTTGGGCTGGGAAGTACGGCGGCAAGCCGGGAGGCCATTTCGGGTGTAAGCTCCGTTGCGCTGATCCCCCAGAAATGATCGGCAGCTTTACCGATACCGAAAATCCCGGGACCAAATTCGGCTATGTTCAGGTAGACTTCTAAAATTCTATCTTTTGGCCAAAAGAGCTCTATTAGGACCGTAATTCCGGCCTCAACACCTTTTCGAAGGAAAGTCTGAGCCGGTGACAAGTAGAGGTTTTTGGCAACCTGCTGCGAAATAGTACTTGCCCCGCGGATACGCTCCCCACTCTGTCTCTCCTCCCATGCCTCACGAATCGACTCCACATCAAATCCGTTGTGTTCCCAAAACAGCTGATCTTCGGAAGCAACCACGGCCCACTTCATCTGTTCAGGAATATCTTCGCTGCTAACCCAATACTCTCTGAGGCTATAGCGCTCCGCCTCGAGTTCAGCCCAATTTTCACGCAACGTAAAACTTGTGGCCGGCGGGTTTATCCACCGGAGCCCAATCAGTGAAAAGAGAAACAGAAATAAGAAAACAGAAAAAAAACCCAATCCAAGATAGAGATAGAATTTCCATCTTTTATAAAATGGTTGCAGGGTTTGACTTCTTTGGTTGTTCATGGATGCAGGGTTCAACAGAGTTGAAATGAGCGATTCGTCTTATAAACGTGCATCTCGGAATAATAAGATTCAAGAACCAAAATAGATGGTAAATCTGGATCCTTTTCCGGGTTTACTTTCAACTTCAATCCGGCCGCCAAGACTTTCCACTTGATTTTTAGTGATGTAGAGACCAATGCCCTTCGAGTTTTTATTGGAGTGAAAGGTCTTGTACATGCCGAAAAGGTCATTCCCATATTTTTCGAGGTCGAGCCCTATTCCATTGTCTGAAACTGTTAAAATGGTTTCTTCTCCGTTATGATTTGCTGAAATCTCTACTTCCGGTTTACGATCGGGGTGGCTGTACTTGATGGCGTTGGAAATTAAATTTAGCAGAATACTTTCCAGATAAGCCGGGTTGTACTCGATCTCTAAATCTTTCGGAACCGACTCTTTAAAACTCACATTGTGAATCATGATCTCCGATGAGAGAATATCTTTCACATTTTGAAGATTATTAAAAAGATTGAGCGGTTTGAACTCCAGGTTTGTATTGTACTGAGCGTCTACAATGTTATTTAAATCCTGAATGGTTTCATTAAGACGATCTGAAGCAGTAGCCAGGTATTCCATAAAATCCTCCATCTCCTGCTCTGAGTCAGCTGTTTCAATCAGGGAGAGAATCATGGTTATATTACCGGCGTGATTCCGAAGGTTATGCGAAACGATGTGGGCAAAATTCTGAAACCGGCTGTTTTGATGGCTGATGATATCAATGGTTTCTCTTAGTTCATCCTGCCGGTTTTTGTTTTCTGTGATATCTTTTGTGATTCCAAACGTACCGATAATCTCCCCTTCAGAGTTGTGCATTGGGAATTTAGAAGTAGAGGTCCACCTTACGCTTTTATCCTCAGAAAAGACCTCCCTTTCCTCTTTATCAATAATTGGCTTTCCGGTTTTTAAAACCTCTTTTTCATCATTCAATGCCACACGGGCGTGTTCATCTTCAAAAAAATCAAAATCGGTTTTACCGATGGCATCATCGGGATTGCGGAGGCCAAATTTATCGGAACATGTCTTATTAATTTGCAGAAACCGACTTTCTTGATCTTTAAAAAAGATGCTGTGAGGAAGGTGATCCATTAGCAGTTTCATCAAATAAGAATCATCTTCGAAAGGTTTTTGATGATACAGCTTGATCTCTCCTGCAATCCGGTTGGAATTATGAAGCTCTCCCGATATATCGGCACTATTAAATTCATCAGTCTGACATTTAAGGCCGGTATGAATGAAGAATGTGGATTTTTTCGGGTTACGTAAAAGATCTTTTATTTCTCTCAAAAAAGGTGTGTAATCGTCTGGATCTATGAGGTTTTCCCAAAAATGAAGAGGGCTTACCGAAGCACTCTCATCATGTCCAAATTGATTCAGAAATCTCTTATCACAACTAATCTCTTGATCTTCTACATCCCAAACCCAGTATGTTTGATCTGTAAAATTCAATACTGAATTATTTTTAAATGGTAAACTTTTAATAAGTTAAGAAATTCTAATCAAACATTTTAATCCGGATTAAAAAACTGTGTAATCGTAAGAGGTTTAGGTCATTCACAATTATAGATCGAGAGTCGATAGAACAGGTTTAGTGATTAATTTGGCAAAAAAATTTAAATGAGAAAAAAAGTAGATATATTGATCGGTAGTGCTAAAGTTGTTAAAAGACTAATACTTACAATCTAATACGGTGAGTATCATAAAAAACGACAACCGGACAGAAATCGGATAAGCACTGCAGCGTATCTAATATTATTTAGCCATCACCCATAAAGATCTTACTATGAAGTACACAACTTTCATTTTAGGCATTATAGCAGGCAGCATGTTTCTCTTTTCATGTAATTCAGATAGTGAACAAGCAACCGGAGATTCTGGCTCTGAAGAAGTCTCTGAAGCAAAACTCGATTCTTTAATTAATCAGATGACATTAGATGAAAAATTAGACCTTATTCATGCCAGCTCATCTTTTACATCAGGTGGGGTTCCACGGTTGGATATTCCAGAACTGGTCTTTTCCGATGGTCCACACGGCGTTCGACATGAGCACGGCCGCGGCTGGTATGCGCTTGAAGATGCCGACGATGAGGCCACCTACCTTCCTGTTGGAATTTCCCTTGCTTCTACGTGGAATAAAGACCTTGGATTTGACTATGGTGAAGTTTTGGGTAATGAAGCAAAAGAGAGGGGTAAAAATGTTCTCCTGGGGCCCGGGGTCAATATCATCCGAAGTCCTCTGAATGGAAGAAATTTTGAATATCTCAGTGAGGACCCTTTTCTAACCGGAGCTATGGGTGTGGGTTATGTACAAGGTTTGCAGGCTCAGGGTGTAGCCGCCTGTCCCAAACACTATACCGCCAATAACCAGGAAACGGATCGGCACAACATTGATGCACTTATCAGTAAGAGAGCACTTCATGAAATTTACTTGCCCGCTTTCAGGGATGTAGTACAGGACGGTGGTGCATGGAGTATTATGGGTGCATACAACAAAGTAAACGGGCAGTATACTACGCATCATGAATATCTCAATAATGTTGTATTAAAAGGTGACTGGGAGTATGACGGTGTTGTGGTCAGCGACTGGGCGTCGGTAAAAGATACACGCGAGGCACTGCTGTACGGAACCGATATTGAGATGGGAACTGAATTACTCAGAGACTTCAATAATCCGGTTTATGATGAGTTTTATTTGGCAAACCCAGCCAAGGAGATGATTGAAAACGGTGAGATTGATGAACGTTTTGTGGATGAAAAAGTGCGGCGGGTTCTTCGCTTGATGCACCGGACTACAGCATTAACCGATCACGGACCGGGTAAAAGAAATGTGACCGAACATCAGCAGAAAGCACTTGAAGTAGCACGTGAAGGAATTGTACTGCTCAAAAACGATGGAATGCTTCCACTGGATAAAACTGAAGTAAAAACACTGGCGGTTATTGGTCACAACGCAAATCGGCGTTTTGCCGGCAGAGGAGGCAGCTCGCAGGTAAATGCGCTTTACGAAATTACTCCACTCGAAGGAATTCGTAATCTGGTGGGCGAAGATGTTGAAGTGGTATTTGCCGAAGGTTACGAACCCTATTATGATGAGAGTCTTTTCAGGGGAGAAGGAGGTGACGCGGCCTCTCAGTCCAGAGAAAACAGGCAGGATGTAGAGCTGGCCCGTACGGCCAATGAAGATTTGATGCAGGAGGCAGTAGACCTCGCAGAAGAGGCTGACGCCGTTATTTTTGTGGGTGGATGGATTCACGGTCATGAAGGCATGCCGTGGGGTCAGGGTACATATGACGCCGAGGCACGAGATAAACTGAACCTGAAACTGATTTTCGGCCAGGAAGATCTTATCCGGCAAATCAACAGTGTGAATGACCGGACAGCCGTAGTGCTGATGGGCGGCAGTAATGTGGAAATGGAAAACTGGCTGCCTGATACGCCGGCTTATCTTCACGCATGGTATCCCGGAATGGAAGGCGGTACAGCTATAGCAGAAATACTGTTCGGTGATGTAAACCCATCCGGTAAACTACCGGTCACATTTGCCAATTCGCATGAAGATTATCCTTCGCACTCCATTGGAGAGTTCCCCGGCGACGGAACAGTGGACTACGCAGAAGATATTTATGTAGGCTACAGATATTTTGACACTCAAAATAAAGATGTATTCTTCCCTTTTGGATTTGGACTCTCTTTCACAACCTTTGAATTTTCAGATCTTCAAGTATCAAAACAGGAGGATAAGGTGATGGTACAGACAACGGTTACGAATACCGGAGACAGAGAAGGTTCGGAGGTGGTTCAGGTTTATGTCCATCATAAAGATCCTTCGGTAGAGAGACCCGTTCGGGAATTGAAAGGCTTTGAAAAAGTACAACTTGATCCGGGAGCATCGGCTACTGTTAATATCGAGCTGGATGAAACAGCTTTTATGTACTACCATCCGGAAGATCTTAAATGGGTGCTCGAATCAGGCAGCTATGAAGTTCAGGTAGGTAACTCCTCTCGTGATATTAAATTGAGGGAAGAGGTTGTTTGGTGAGACATTAGTTGAACTGGATTTCTTTTAATTTAAATAGGCAATGGATTCTTGGTTGTTATTGACTAGTGTTTTATTTCCAAGTCAATCTGTCTTCCTTCTTCAAATGCTTTTTTATCCATATCTGTGCCGATGGCCATACCCATGGCCATCCCGATAGGCAATCCCACCCCTAAAAAGGCCATATTCCCAAAACTAATTCCAAAAGATACACCAAGAGGAATTCCGAATGCCGCCATTCCAATTGCCAACCAAGTATTTCGATAATGATTTTTCGTCACAAGCTTATGCTTTTTCTCAATGATCTTGATAATGTGAGATTGAGCTGATTTTATTTGTTTACTCAAATCATTGTCAGATTCCGAAGCCGAATTAACCCGGTCTATTTCACTATTAATAGATTTTACAGTTTCATTTGGTAATTCTTTGGCTCTTAATTCCTTTAAAAGTTTGTCGAATTGATTAAAAGAAGCGTTAAGCTTTTCATGTCTGTCTATCTCGGGTCTATTTTTTAGTTCTTTAATATCCATTCGTATTCATTATGTGCTACGTTTACATATTGCTATGTGGATTATAACGGTCGTTTAAAACATTATCGGATTCGTTTAAAATCTACTACAAAACTGAAAAATTCAAACAGGCTGCACATACCCGGCATTACCCCACTTAAACGCGATTTAAATCGCCCTGCATGCAGTAGTTGGTTTCTGGATTTATTGGTGTATGATATTAAAACAAGCAGTCGAGCCAGTCGAGCGCCATGTGGATGAGAAGCCCAAGGCCTGCCAAGTGAAGTACATAAGCGGTGCTATGCCAACTCTGACCGTCTGATTTCCGCCACACAATCAGGGGAATGAAGAATAGTAAGAGGTAGATCACAATAGCAGGTATTGTGTGCAACGGATGGAACCCGATGGAGCACCGAGCAGGGTCATAGATCGGGTCAGCCAGCAAGTGGTCTGCATCGACAACCATTGTCGCAATCATGATTAGCGTAGCATTACGCCAGCGACTATGGAAGAAAACGAGTGCGACCAGCGGGGGTATAACAAAATGTAAAGCGATATGAATCATGACCAAGGCTGTAGAAGTTCACAAGTGTTGGGGTAAGCCGGTTGCGTAATGAGGGAGCACTAATTTTTAACAAGAACCAGCTGGCTGTTGTCACTTTTCCAGATTTTGTTCATGATATCCCTGTAGTTCTCAAACTTATCGGCCGGTAAAATTTTTGGTGTCATAACAATTTCACGATAGTAGTGAAATGATCTTCCATCATCAGAAGGTGTGATTTTTGCTGAGTAACTGCCAAAATCGAAGTCAATATTTAAAGAGTCGGGCGCTGCCTCTATGGAAAATCCCTCGGGAATATTGAATGTGAGTTCATCAACATCATGATACGCATACCGGATATATACCGGCTGTTCCCGATCTTCATCTGCGGGAACATAACTTTGGCCCCTTTCTAACAAATTTGGGTGAAACATAAGCCTGCTTCCTAATTTATTAGCAAAGGTTTCCACGTCTAAATTTAATAGTAACTCAGCAGACGGTGTTGCCGGATCAGCCTTAGCAGTGTACTCTTGCATCTCATAAAGACTGAAAGGAAGTAAATTGCGTATATATCGGTCTTGCTGAATGGTGGGCTCTCTCATTAGCTGCCGGATATGTTCATGCTGTTTTCCGCCATACTCCGTTTTGATGGAGATCGATGCGGTGCCATCACTATTCAGGTTAATTGAGCCGTTCCGTTTTTGATAGTTTTGAGAAGTGGTTTGTTCGGGTGTTTCAACAAGTTCACCTCCGTTTTCGTTGAACAGGAGGGCGTGCCGGTTCGAGTTTGATGAGCCCAGATATCCCAGTGGAAAAGAGCTGCTCGTGGCCTCTGCCCAGATGGTTTCACCTTCAAATTGAATGGCGATCACTGCGTGATTGAATGGGTTATGTACAAAGTCCGGATCAAAAGGGAATGTAAACCCGCCGTTTCGTATAAGAGCCGGCCGTGCATCAAATCCCGCATACCGCAACATTGCCAGCATGTAGTTGGAGAGGGCTTTACAGTCGCCATAAAGATTGTTTGCCGTAAATGCCGCGGTTTCAGTTTGGTAACCACCAATTCCAAGCTGGATACTAACATACCGGGTTCTACTCTGAAGATGTGAATAAATAGCTTTGATCAGCTCCTTTGTTACACCATATTCAGCAATCATCCGGTCCACTGTCTGTTTTTCCGCCTCAGGGAGTTCGTCGCGTCCCTGCCAAAGGTTACCAAACCAACTTCCCAGAGCCGACCAAGACTCCATATTTCCGGAATTTCCCTCCATTTCGAAGTGGTTGGTTCTCATTACTACGGCCGGGAGCAGCCGAAACCAAGGCGGTCCCATGATCTCCCTTTCTATTGCCGGTAAATCCGATAATTCCCATCGGTAGCCTGACTTATAGTTCTCACGATAAATAAATTCACTGTCGTCGGGTAAATTAAACTTTCTATACTCAAAACCGAGAGAGGCAGGAAAAGAAACAATCAGTTCGCCAAACTCAAGTGCCGTCTTTTCTCTTGAAATCGGTATCCATGCCGGAAGCTGAATAAATCCTGAGTAGTCGATGTGGTAGCTGTAATGAATTGTAAATGGATATTCGGGGTGCATGAAGTCTCCCTTTATAATCCTGGAATCTTCGGCGAGTGAAAAACTGGATATAAGTGACTCGTCATCAAAATCCCTGTTTTTAATGGATCGTACCTCGTTGCCAGCGGCGTCATAAAGCGATCCTTTAATTTTGCTTACCTCGGAAAAACTGTTGTAGGGAACCCGGATTGACGCATGAGGTAAACCGTCGGAATTAAGAATAGTAACCATTTTTTCAACATACATCCGCCCCTCACCGGGACCATCAAGCTCAATCTTTCTGTGGTGTAGCCGAACGACTGCATCAGCATTTTCCAGCAGTTCTAAACTGATGGATGACACCGCCGGATCAGGATTCTGATAATTGGAAGTCTGCGCGGCTGAATGAACCGGGAAGAACATCAAAATTATTATAAAAGCACTTCGAAAGAAATAGTTTCTGTGCGTCATAAAAATTCCACGATGATTTAGTTTCCGGATTGGCCGGTTTCATTTTCCATGAGAACATCAGACTCATCACCCGACTTTCGCAGTACAATCTGCTGATTAAAAAACTCAGTCAGGAAAGCATAATAGTTTCTAAGATCTTCATAGCGGTCAGTATCAACCCTGATTTCATTATTAACGGTTACCAGCAACATTTGAACGGTGTTACCGGATACCTGGTGCATGAATGAAAATCCAGCTTTTTCGGAGAATTGAACTGAACTGTTTTCGGGTATTTCAACAATCTCATACCCTTCCGGAATAATAAGGGTAGTTTTAACCTGTTTGTTGGTTCCGTAATTAAACTCCACGGGAAAGTTTCTGTCTGGATTACTGAACGGGTTCTTCGAAATTCTTTCCTTGAAAAAGGGATTGATATAGATCATGTCTCCGGCAACAGTGGCATACTGCTCATTTACAATATCTGCATTTACGGTAAAGGGCTTTGAAGAATCATCGAGATTGAGCAGTTCAAAGTCTTCAATTTCTGAACCTGGAGCATTTTCCAGATGATTCTCCTCCAGGTAGGTTTGCTGATCTTCCTGCTCTGCAAGATATCGGTGAACGATGGCATCATACCCATAGTAGTTTGATCGCAGCTGGACTGAAAGTTTTCCTGTGTTATCAAGGTTTAGGACCGATGCCGTTCGAACTGAACTAAGATTGTCGGGGGTTATGTCGACAATTTGAGCACTTTCATCGCCCATTAAAAGACCACTCCCGTTTATTGAAGATGGATTTAAAACGCCAAAGGGAATAATCTCATCGATAGGATCAAGAAGTAAAATAGTGTCTTCAATCCGAAGAAGCACAGTTGTGTGATTAAAAGAACGAGGTGTAGGGTAGTTCCAGTCTACTTTGCCGTTCGACCTTGTACTAACGATCACGGGGTCGGCTTGCAGTCCGGCGCTGCGAAGCATACTTATCAGTAAAATAGCTTTATCAGAGGAATTACCGCTCAGATCTTCCAGGATTTTGTCAGCACGATCCGTTGTAGAAAGTCTGTATTTATTATTCCATTGCACGTTTTCTGCTACATAATTATAGATGGTACGAGCTTTCTCCATATCATCATCAATGCCATCAACAATCTCCTCAGTTGACTTGCGAAGACTGCGCCTGGTGGTAATCGATTTGCCAAAACTATATGAGTCCAACAGCTCATCTGCTATCTCATCCCATGTACTCATGTAGCTCCGGTAAAGCCCCTCATTGTTTGTGTAGCCTGCAAGCTGGTATTTAACCTGGTTTTTGTAATTGTCGAGTGATGTAACATAAGGTTCATCCCGTATTGCAGGTGCATCCTTGAGCACCGTTCGGAAAAACGTGTAACTGGCAAGAGAAGGAGCCAGGTTGTAATACCTTCTCATTCTATTCATATGTTCATTATCGTCATCGGTTTGCTCAAATGGAAGATAGCCATAGTTATATGCGCTGAATTCCAGAAAATCGGGCACCAGTACACGGTACTCACTGTGCAGAGTTGGAGAGCTGTGCTGGAAGGTCCAGCCCGGAAGAGCAGCCGGATTGGAGAAAATAATCTCATATTCGTACTCGACGATAGACCCGGGCTCCAGTGCCGGAAATGTAAAAGATGTAATCTCCCAGTTGTCGCTGTTTTCAGTAAAAATGTTATCCTTGTCAACTTCGATTCTTACAGCTTCACCATCTTCCCCCCTGTTTATAGTTTGAGCCGATACATTTCTCAATTGCTGAACAGATCGGTCATCGTAAACGGGGATTTTAATCTCGGTATAGTCAGATTGATCGGGGTTTAGAATCTTGATTCGCTTATGCCGTTTGTGGATAATCTCAATATTTTTGTCGACATAAGATTCACCAACATCGAATAGAATGATTGAGTGGGCGTTTTCATCATTTTCAAACGAGTTGATCTCCCACTGTTCGTTTGATACATCTCCCCACTCCTGAATATATTGAGCCGAGGCCGGTCGATTTAAAAAGCACAGAATTAAGATCAGAAATAGTAGTTTTGCGCGCATGGTAGCTCCCCCGTGATATAGCATTTAATTTCTCAGATTATATATATTTAAAATTAAAAATGCCAAGCCGGGGTAGTTGATATGCAGATTGCGAAAATATAAAGTATTGAATTTTAACTCCTTTATATATGTAACGGGATTGGACTACAGTGCTTTCAAATTTGAGTTCGATTAAAAACGCTTGCAGGTTTGCAGGGAGTGGCAAAAATAAGCCTGTTAAAATATTTGGACGTCGGCTGCATCAGCTAAAGATCACATGGCAGGCACTTCCATAAGTCTGCGATTAAAGTTAGAATGCTGAAGAGAATGAATGAGAACGTTAATTGAAGGTGGGGAAACTATATGCCCTAGACAAAGTCTTTATTAAAGAGGTTATGTATCAAAAAACAATATGATA